>NZ_JBIWGA010000008.1:40935-412982 GCF_044763345.1 Streptomyces sp. NPDC096132 | reverse complement strand
CGCGGTGACGATGCGGTCGCGGGTCGAGTCCGCGGCGGTCGAAGAAGCCATGTCGTAAGACTACCTAACCAAAAAGTTTTGTTTGGCAAAGGCGGCCGACGGGGCGTACGGTAAAAACAAACATTTTGGTTTGACCTGAGGAGTGCGTCATGCAGCACCGGACACTCGGCGGCCAGGGCCTGGAGGTCTCGGCGACGAGCAGGAGGGCCCCAGGGCGGTCAGGGACTTCCGCGACGAGGTGGTCCTGGCCACCAAGTTCGGCTTCGACCTGACCGGGCACCGTCAAGGAGCTGATCAAGGCAGGCAAGGTCAAGTACTTCGGCCTGAGCGAGGCCGGCCCCCAGACCATCCGCAAGGCCCACGCGGTACAGCCGGTGTCCGTCCTGCAGACCGAGTACTCCCTGTTCGAGCGGGATGTCGACCAGCTCTTCCCGGTCCTCGACGAACTCGGTTAGAACGTCGAGGCCGTCGACAAGCACGCAGACTTGGCTGCGGCCAAGGGTGCCACGATCTCCCAGCCGGCCCTGGCCTGGCTGCTCACCCGCGGCGAGCACGGCGTACCCATCCCCGGCAGCCGCAGCCCGAATCGCACCGAAGAGAACACCGGCACGGCCGACCTCGCCACCATCGCCGAGATCCTGCCCCACGGCGGCTTCGGCGCCCGCTACGCCAAGGGTTACGTGCCCGCCTGGATCCGACCTGGCCCCGGCGTCCGACCGCCTCCACGGCCACCGCCCGAACCCTCACTCCGAGGGCCCAGCGGCCCTACGCACCTAACCGTCCGAACCGACGGACAAGTCCGTCACCCTACGAAACCACCGAACAGGACATCGATCATGACGCAGCAAACCATCGTCATCACCGGCGCCAGCGACGGCATCGGAGCCGCGGCAGCCCGGCAACTGGCCGCCAAGGGCGAGGAAATCGTCCTCGTGGGCAGGTCACCGGCCAAGACCGCGGCGGTCGCGCAGGCGCTGGGCGCCCGCTACTACGTGGCGGACTTCGCCGACCTCGCGCAGGTGCGCGAACTCGCCGACAAGCTCCAGGCGGCCCACCCGCGCATCGACGTGCTCGCCAACAACGCGGGCGGGATCATGGGCGACCGCGCGCTGACCGTCGACGGCTTCGAGAAGACCTTCCAGGTCAACCACCTGGCCCCGTTCCTGCTTACCAGCCTGCTCATGCCCGCACTGACCGCCGGCAACGCCAAGGTTGTGCAGACCGCAAGCGCCGCGGCGAAGCAATGGGGCCGCATCGACATGGACGACCTGCAGAACGAAAAGGACTACACCCCGAACAAGGCGTACGGCAGCGGCAAACTGGCCAACATCCTGTTCACCCGGGAACTGCACCGCCGCTACCACGCGCAGGGCATCGCCGCGGTGGCCTTCCACCCCGGTGTCGTGGCCACCAACTTCGCCAGCGACACCACCCACTTCATGCGGTACATCTACCACACCCCGGTCATCAAGAACCTGTTCACGATCAGCCCGGACAAGAGCGCCAAGGAGCTGGTCTGGCTCGCCGAAGGCACCCCCGGCGGCACCTGGCAGCCCGGCGAGTACTACGAGAAGCGCAAGCCGGCACCGTCCACCGAACAGGCCCGCGACCACGAACTGGCCCGTCAGTTCTGGGACCGCAGCGCCAATCTGCTGTCGATCACCACGCGGTGAAGGTCCGGCGTACGTGAATGACGCTCGTCGCCTGGGCGGTCACCGCACAGGCGACGGCATGCAAGCCGGACTCCCACCGGCCCGCCATACGGCGGGGAGAAACCGCCGCACGGCGACTGATCTCGGGGCGGTCAGGACAGACCATGACCCCCGGAGATGCTCGAACTGGTCGATGGGCACGCACGTGGCCGTCGTCTCCTCCGGCTTGCAGACGATGCGGGCGCTCTCCACTCTCCATGTCGGCCGTCGGCCGGAAGACCTCGTACGGCTCCACCCCGGAAGCAGAAGCACCTAATCCGCGCCACGCCCCAGCGCCATGTCCCGGGGCAAGTGGACCTCGACCATGACGTCTCCAGCCGATCGCGCAACCTGCGCGCCAGCCCCGATGCCCATCCCGCCGGCACACCTGTTCGGCCGCGCGATGCGGCGGCCCTGCCGGGGCGCGGCCCGGGTCGGCGCGCCCCGATCCCCAGGGCGTCCGCGCCTCATTGCGCCCTGAGCTCGCCCTGCTCCTCCGGCCACACACGCGAGAGCGGCCACAGCAGGAAGACAGCCACACGAGAACTCAGTCGTCGTTTCTGGTGTTCTCGCTCGGCAGGAACGTCTGGCGCGCCCAGAGGCTCAGCAGCGCCACCCCACCGACCAACAGCGGCACCGGGTCACGGGCAGGAGGAGCCAACACGTACCCCAGCACCGTGACCGTGCAGACCGTCAGGGGAATGAACGCGGCCGCACCCTCTATCCCCCATCGCAACGTCGGCTGAGCAGTGCCCAGAACCCTCGCCCCACCGGGCACCCACGGGCAGACAGCGACCACCAGCAGGCCCGCGGTATTGCAGGTGTCGACCAGCCGACAGGACATCGCCTCGGGGCTGTGCGGGCCGACCGTCCACAGCCGCAGGGTGTCGCCGATCAGCATGAGGGACAGCCCGACGATGCCAACCCACAAGGTGGCTCTCTGGTCGCTCCGTACGAGACGGCGCAGGGCAAACAGAAAACTGAGGAACACGACCTCCGCTGTCCAGAGAACACCCACCATCCCCGTCCCCAGCCGCCAGCCGTCACTGGCCCCCCGCAGCAGTACCCATCCCGTCATGAACACGGGACCGGCTGTGACGACCCCGTCAAGCACGCGCCGCAGCAAGACGCGTCGGCCCTTGCCGGCATCGGCCGCGACCACCAGACCGGCCATCCCCAGGCCAACCGCCAGCGTCACTCCGATGACCACCACCGAACCGAGCAGCGATGGCCCGTCCCGTCCCGAACCCGGCGGGTGAGCCGACAGTACGTTGACCGCCCCCCGGTACACACCCCCGGCTACCGCCGAACCCCCCAACAGCAGCAGACGCGTCCGCACCCGTCCACTCGCTCCCCACGCACGGACCACCAGGGAGACCGCCAACCCCCAACACCCGGTGGACGGACCGAAAGCCACCATCCGCGCCACCACGCCCCCGGCCACCCACGGTCCGCTGAAACTCAGCGCTGTTCCCACGAGACAGGCCACGCCCACCGCGCCCCAGGCCCACGCCCCGGTCCGATGGCAGCGGCCCGCCCGGACACTGAGCACGTCCGGCGACTTCCCCAACCCCGACATCAGGTGTGCCTTTCACCCGGTCCCCCGCCCGCCGGGCCTTTCCTGCAGCCCCCGGATCCCTTCAGAGACCGTAAAAGACTCGCCGCCCGCCCCGAACTGAACAATCGGCTCATTCACCCGTACTGCGTAAAGGAGTCCAGATCACCCCCGGAACCATTGAGCTTTTCAGCGTTGCCGCTCCAGGGTGAGGATGGCCGCGGTGATTGACGACGTTACCCACGGGCCGGCCGTGCGCACGACCGAACACCTCCCCCAACGGCGCGGGAGCCTCGTCCGTTGCGCACACCGGGAGCGTCGCCCGATCGGGTCCCGCGCTGAAATGGCGCAATGATTGCCTGATTGCGAGGATGCGCAGGTCACGCACGTCGCGCCTGTCAGGTCCTCAGACCTGCGCCGGTCCGAACATGCGCGGGGTCGTACTCCTCGTGGGTGCCCTCCAGCCAGAGGTTGGCGTGGTTGGCCGGGGTGCCGTGGCCGGGACCGGTCACCAACGGCCCATCGGCGTCCCGCTCACGGGCGAGCGTGTTGAGCGCCGCGTACACCGCAGCGGCTCCCGTAGCAGCGCGTTGCCGCGCAGGAAGATCCCCGATGCGGCCATGTAGTGGGCCGCTCGCCGGTACGCCGCATCTTCCTGGTGTGCCGAGCTCATCCGGTGGGCCTCCGTTTCCTACGAGGTCAGGGGGGTACCCGGCTGCCTCGGCACACGCGCCGAGCCGTTGCGGGCACAGCCGTGCGAAGCGGTCGGGACCGCGGGGAAGGAGCACCGTGTCGGCAGGAAACTTCGGCCCAGTCCTGGTGGCCGACGCAGGCTCGTCCAGCCTGAGGCTGACCGTGTTCGGCGACGACGGGCAGGTCCTGGCCGAACACCACAGCGCCTCCGCACCCGGCGAAGGCGTGTCCGACCCTCTGCGGCAACTGCTGGCCCAAACGCCATCGCCCACGGCCGTGGGTCACCGCATCGTCCACGGCGGACCCGGAATGCGCAGCCACGTCCTGGTCGACGACGAGGTCCGGACCGCCCTCGGGAATGTGGCCGACCTGGCACCGTTGCACGTCCCGCCGGCCCTCACTGTCCTGGATACCGCCCGGAACTTGCTACCCGACGTCCCGCACGCAGCCTGCTTCGACACCGTCTTCCACGCCGGCCTGCCCGCCGCCGCCCGCGAGTACGCGGTGCCCGCCACCTGGCGCGAGGCGTACGGGATGCGCCGCTACGGCTTCCACGGACTGTCCTACGCCTGGGCACTCGGCCGGACGGCCGAGTTGCTCGGCCGGCGCCCCGAGCAGCTCCACCTGGTGATCGCCCACCTGGGCGGCGGCTGCTCCGCCTGTGCGGTGCGCAACGGGACCAGCGTCGACACCACCATGGGCTTCACACCGCTGGAGGGGCTGGTGATGAGCCACCGCAGCGGAAGCGTGGACCCCGGCGCCCTGACCTGGCTGCAGACGCGGCATCGTCTGTCCGCCGACGACATCGAGGACGTACTGAACCACCATTCCGGTCTGCTCGGCCTCTCCGGCACCTCCGACGACACCCGCGACCTCGTCCGCAGCCGGGCAGCGGGCGACGAGCGCGCCGCTCTCGCCCTGGACGTCTTCACTCATCACTGTCGCCGCGGCATCGCCGCGATGGCCGCGTCCCTCGACCGGCTCGACGCCCTGGTCTTCACCGGGGAGATCGGCGAAGACCAGCCCGAGGTCCGCGAAGAGGTATGCACCCGGCTCACCGCCCTCGGCCTGACCGGCGGCCTGCGCACGCCCGACGACGCGAGCCGTCCGGCAATCGTCAGCGGGCCGGGGGTGGAAATACCGATCGTGGTCGTACCCACCGGAGAGGCCCAGCAGATCGACCACGAGACCCGAACCCTTCTCAGCGGCCCGTGAGGCGCATGCGCCCCTTCCGCCCCGCCTCGTCGCGTTCGTGAGAGAAGTGCGAGAAGGTGCCGCCCCGCTACCGCCCTCCGCGGTCAGCGCCGCCCGCCCAGGATGATCTTCCAGACGCGTGTTGCCACCTGCAGATTGAGCCGGGTGTCCACATCCGCCAGGTCGCGGTCGCTGATCTCACGGATGCGCTGCAGCCGGTAGCGCAGGGTGCTGCGGTGGACGGTCAGTGCGGCGGCCGCGTCGTCGTAGTTGCCTCCGCAGTCGAAGTAGCGCGAGAGCGTCTCCACCAGCTCCGTGTCGTGCCCTGCGTCGTAGTCGATCAGCTGGCCGAGCCACTCTCGCACGAAGTCCTCGAGTTCCCGGAGATCGTTTCCGGGCCCCAGGATCCGGTACAGCCCGAGGTCGTCGAAGAACGTCGTCCCGCTGCGCTGGCGGGAGTTCTGCCGCACCTCCAGGGCCCGCAGTGCCTCCTGGTAACAGCGGGGAATGCCGTCCGGTGAGTCGCAGCGGGTGCTCACCCCGATCGCGCCGTCGGGCGTCCCCAGCTCACGGGCCAGCGCAGTGTGCACGGCATCGTCGTCGGGCCTCGCTTCGGTCAGCAGGACCATCCGGTCGCCGCGACGGGTGATCAGCGGACGGGTCGCCATGGTGGCCGTCGCTTGCTCGACGGCACGGGTGAAGGAGCTGTTCGCGGCGTTGCCCGGCCAGTGCACCACGACCACGTAGTGGGTACGTTGCAGGTCGTGGCCGACGGCTTCGGCCCGGGCGTAGGCGCTCGTCTCGTCGGTGCCCTCCAGCAGGTCGTCGATCAACTGGCGGCGCAGCCGCGCTTCGACCTCGGTGAGTTCGCGCATATGCACGAGCTCCTGGGCAAGCGACCGCAGGGCCTGGTCCAAGGCGAACATGGTGTGCTCATTGGCCGTCGCCTCGGGGTCCTCGATGGCGAGGACGCCGAGGACGTCGCCGCGCGGCCGGGCCAGGGCGATCAGCCGGTCCTTGACTCTGACCGGGCCCGCTTCGCGCGCGACGTGGCTCAGCATCTCTTCCTGGGAGGTCGGGGACCGCACCGGATAGGGGTCGGGCCGGTCGGGACCCGCCCAGGACCTCAGGTTGCCGAACCGGTCCTCGATGAGCGCCGACAGCCCGGTGAGCTCGTACAGCGCTTGGGTGACGGCGTCCTCGCCGCCGCCCCGGGCAGCGACACGGGCGAGGGTCTCGTGCACGGTCTTCTGCAGGTGCAGCTCGGAGCGCATTGTGTCCAGCTCCCGCAGTGCGGTGTCCCGTTCGGTGCGCAGGCGGCTCAGTTCGCCGGCGTTGTCGTGCTGCGGGGCGCGCGCGACCGTCAGTGACAGGGCCGCCGATGTGAGCCCCACGAGGGTCGAAAGGAGGAAGTGCCCCTGCTCATCGGGCTCGGAGTGGGAGGAGACCACGAGGTAGCCGAGCAGACCGCCGGCCCCGCGCAGGCCGAACGCCCAGGTCCAGGACCGCTCTGGAACGGATACGGAACCGTCAGCCTCGCCCAACTCCTTCATCCCCGTGTCGTCGACCGTTGGCACTCCCACGTCATGGCCGGGGACGCGGGACAAGCCGTCGTCCGTCGCGAGGTATCCGGCCTCGGCGTGGTAGGGACCAAGGGCACTGACGTGCCGCATGGCCAACCGCACGATCTCACTCTGCTCCGCGCAGGTGAACAGGGTGTGGGACAGCACCAGCAGCCCGTGTGGGTCCAGCGCCGCGAGCGGACGGGGGCGGTGCCGTTCGGTGCCTGCGGTGTTGTTCGGGTGGCGGGTCACCTTCTGGTCGGAGACGTGCGGGGAAAGCCTCCGTGGCGGATGGGAGGCCATGGTCACTCCGTTCCCCTCCGGTCATCGGAGGCGCTCGAGCGAGTCGTGGGATCCACGCCGGTGCGAGCCCCGCGTACCCAGCCCAGGCAAGGCAATCCGACTTGTCCGAATTTGAGCCTTGTTCTCGTGGACCGACCGACCGCGTCGATTTCTGACCTAGCGGGTGCAGGCGGAGCGCGCCGCTCTCTTGCAACGCTGGGCCTGTCAGGGATCGCCGGGCGCACCGGTGGCCGTGGCAGGAAGGACTGGCTGATGAACGAGCAGGCCCGCAGGACCATCGCCTCGTACACGACCTACCAGGAGGCGGAACGCGCCGTCGATCACCTTTCCGACCACGGTTTTCCCGTCGAGAGGGTGGCCATCATCGGGCAGGACGTGCGCCTGGTCGAGCAGGTGACCGGCCGCATGGGACATGGCGGGGCCGCGCTGCAGGGCGCGGCAAGCGGTGCCCTGCCCGGTGCGCTGATCGGGTGGATCTTCGGGCTGCTGAACTGGCTGAACCCGGTCGTGTCGGGACTGCTCCTCGCCTTGTACGGGCTGGTTTTCGGAGCACTCGTCGGCGCTCTGCTCGGCCTGCTGGTGCACGCGGCCCAGCGTGGCCGCCGGGACTTCGCCTCGGTGAGCTCCATGCAGCCCAGCCGGTACGACGTCGTCGCCGACGAAGCGGTCGCCGACGAGGCGGTGCAGATGCTGGCCGAGCTGCCCAGCGGGACCGGTACCAGCACAAGCAGCGGGGTTTGGAAGGGCAGCCGCCCGCGGAGCGGTCCCGCCGTCACCTGAGCGAGTGCGGAAGACCGGGCGCGACTCCGAGGCGAGCCGCCCGTCGCGGAAGGAGTTCCTCATGGCCAAGGCAGTAGGCATCGACCTGGGCACCACGAACTCGGTGATCGCCGTCTGGGAGGGCGGCGAGCCGGCGGTTGTGCCCAACAGCGAGGGCAACCGCACGACGCCGTCCGTGGTGGCCTTCACCGACACCGGCGAGCGCCTGGTGGGCCAGCTGGCCCGCCGCCAGTCGATTCTCAACCCCAAGGGCACCATCTACTCGGCCAAGCGGTTCATCGGCCGGCACTTCGACGAGATCTCCGATGAGGCCAAGGCCGTCGCGTACGACGTGGTCGAGGGAGACGGCGGCGCCGCCCGCTTCAAGGTGCGCGACAAGCTCTACGCGCCTGAGGAGATCAGCGCGCAGGTGCTGCGCAAGCTCACCGACGACGCCTCCAAGCAGCTGGGAGAACGGGTCACGGAGGCGGTCATCACGGTGCCCGCCTACTTCAACGACGCCCAGCGCACCGCCACCAAGGACGCCGGACGGATCGCCGGCCTGGAAGTGCTGCGGATCATCAACGAGCCGACCGCGGCCGCCCTCGCCTACGGCATGGACAAGAAGCAGCACGAGACGGTGCTCGTCTTCGATCTGGGCGGCGGCACCTTCGACGTCAGCATCCTCGACGTCGGCGACGGCGTCGTGGAGGTACGGTCCACGGCGGGCGACAGCCATCTGGGCGGCGACGACTTCGACCGCCGGCTGGTCGACCAGCTCGCCGACGGCTTCCAGAAGGAGAACGGCATCGACCTGCGCCAGGACCCACAGGCCCTGCAACGCCTGTTCGAGGCCGCCGAGAAGGCCAAGACCGAGCTCAGCTCGGTGACCCAGACGCAGGTCAGCCTGCCGTTCATCACGGCCGACGCCTCCGGCCCCAAGCATCTGACCACGACGATCATGCGGTCCACGTTCGAGCAGATCACCGGCGACCTGGTGGAGCGCTGCCTGGGCCCGGTGCGGCAGGCCATGGACGACGCCAAGGTCAGTGACAGCGACATCGACGAGGTCATCCTCGTAGGCGGCTCCACCCGCATCCCCGCCGTCCAGGCCCTGGTGCGGAGGCTGACCGGCGGCAAGGAACCGAACATGAGCGTCAACCCCGACGAGGTCGTGGCGATGGGCGCCGCGATCCAGGCCGGGGTCCTCAAGGGCGAGGTCAAGGATGTCCTGCTGCTCGACGTCACCCCGTTGTCGCTGGGCGTGGAGACACGCGGCGGCGTGATGACGAAGATCATCGAGCGGAACACCACCATCCCGGTGCGCCGCAGCGAGACCTTCTCCACCGCCGAGGACAACCAGCCCGCCGTCGACGTCGTCGTCCTCCAGGGCGAGCGCGAGCTGGCCGCCGACAACCGGGTCCTGGGTCGCTTCCAGCTCACCGACATCCGCCCCGCGCCGCGCGGCGAGCCGCAGATCGAGGTCACCTTCGACATCGACGCCAACGGCATCCTCAACGTCACCGCGCGGGACAAGGACACCGGCAAGGAGCAGGGCATCACCATCAGCGAGAGCTCCAACCTCGATCGTGGCGAGGTCGAGCGGATGGTCCAGGAGGCCGAGCGCAACCGCGGCGAGGACCAGGCCCTGCGCGAGGCGGTCGACGCCCGCAACGAACTGGACGCCATCGCCTACCAGGTCGAAAAGCGCCTTGGCGAGCTCGGCGACGCCGCGCCCGCACACGAGAAGGCCCGCGCCGAGATGCTGGTGGCCGAGGCCCGCGAGGCGGTGAAGAACGAGGCCGGGGTGGACAAGGTCCGGCCGCTGACGTCCGAACTCCAGCAGGTCTTCGCGGGGCTCGCAGCCCACCAGGCGGGAGCCGCAGCGGGCGGTCCGGAGGGCACCGGCTCATCGGACGGATCCGGATCCGGGGACGACGACGATGTGATCGACGCCGAGTTCGACAAGGGCTGAGGTGGCCCGCCATGCCCAAGCCACACCAGGGCCGAGAGCCCGACCCGCCGCCCGAAGGCGCCGTACAGCCGCCGCGCGGGGACCTTGAGCAGTCCGGACCGCCGGCCGAGGAGGCCGAGCCGGGGCCCGACGCGGCAACCGCCACCGCCGCACCCGAGGACGAATCCGCGGTCGCGCTGCGAGAAGCCGAGGACCGCTGGCGCCGCGCCCTGGCCGACCTCGACAACCAGCGCAAACGCCACGCCAGGGAGCTGGAGCGAGAGGCCGCGGCCGAACGCGCCCGTACGGCCGCGGCCTTCCTGCCCGTCATCGACAACCTGGAACTCGCCCTGAGCCACGCGGCCGCCGACCCCGGTGCGATTGTCGAAGGTGTCCGGGCCGTGCGCGACCAGGCGGTGAACGTGCTGGAGCGGCTGGGCTACCCGCGCCACGCGGAGAAGGGCGTGTCGTTCGACCCGGCCCGGCACGAGGTGGTCGGCGTGGTCCAGGATTCCGACGCCGATCCGAACACCGTGGTCCAGGTGCTGCGACCCGGTTACGGGGAGGCCGAGCGGCAGCTGCGCCCTGCCGCCGTGACCGTCGCCAAGCGGGAGTGACCGTCCATGGCACGCGACTTCTACGAGGTGCTCGGCGTTGCGCGCACCGCCGACCCGGACGAGATCCAGCGGGCCTACCGCACCCTGGCCCGCAGGTACCACCCCGACGTCAACAAGGACCCCCAGGCGGAGGAGCGGTTCAAGGAGATCAATGAGGCCTTCAGCGTCCTGTCCGATCCGGACCAGCGAGCCCGGTACGACCGCTTCGGCGAGGACTTCCGCAGGATCCCGGAGGACTGGGAGGAGCGAGTCGCCGCCGGCGCGGGAGCCGGCAGCGGCTTCTGGGGGGCCACCGGCGCCGGTCCCCGGGTGCGGTACTCCACGGCAGGCTTCGGGGGCGAGGGGGTCGACGTCGAGGATCTGTTCGGCTCGCTGTTCGGCGGCGCCGGGCGGATGCGTGTGCCCGGCGCCGACCAGGAGGCCGAACTGCCGCTCACCGTCGAGGAGGCCTATCGGGGCGGCCGCCGTACGGTCACCCTCGCCGGGCCGGCCGGGCAGCGGCGCTACCAGGTCGACGTGCCGCCCGGCGCCACCGACGGGCAGCGCATCCGGCTGGCCGGGGAGGGCGGGCGCGGGAGCGGCGGCGACGCGCCCGCCGGGGACCTGTACCTGAGGGTGCGGATCCAGCCGCACCCCGAGTTCCGCCTCGACGGCCGGGACGTCCACGTGCGGCTTCCGGTCACCCCGTGGGAGGCGGCGCTGGGCGCGACCGTGCCGGTGCCCACGCCCAGCGGGGCCACGGCGAAGGTGACCGTGCCCGCCGGGTCCTCCAGCGGACGGCGCCTGCGGCTGCGTGGCGAGGGCATGCCGGGCCCGCGCGGCGCGAACGGTGACCTGTACGCGGAGCTGCGGATCATGGTGCCGCCCCGGCTGAGTGACCGGGAGCGCGAGCTGCTGGAGGAACTTGCCGCTGTCTCCTCGTTCGACCCCAGGAGGACGTGATGAGCGACCGACCGGCCGGGGCCCGCCCGTCCCACGCACGCACGCACGAGGTGGGCGTGCAGTACGCGATCGTGCCCGTGCCCAGGCTCTCCCTGGAGACCGTGGCCCGCCGCTCGGGCCTGCATCCCGACCTGATCCGTCGGTTCGTCGCCCTCGGATTGGTGGACGCCGACCGTGACGCCTCCGGACGGCTGGGGTTCGCCCCCACTGCCCCGGCCGCCCTGGCCCGCGTCCAGCGGTTGCGCACCGGGCTGTGCCTGAACTACGCATCCCTCGGTCTCGTGCTCGACCTGCTCGACCGCATCAGTCTGCTCGAAGCCGCGCTGCGGCGTGCAGGCGTGAGGAGTGATCTACCACCATGGACATGAACCGCCTGACACAGAAGTCCCAGGAAGCCCTGCAGGAGGCCCAGAGCGCCGCAGGCCGCCTGGGCCACACCGAGGTCGACGGCGAGCATCTGCTGTTGGCCCTCCTCGACCAGGAGGAGGGCCTGATCCCGCGGCTGCTGCAGCAGGCGGGCACCGAGCCCGAGGAGTTGCGCGCGGCCGTACGCGAGGAACTCTCCCGCCGGCCCAAGGTGACCGGCCCGGGCGCGGCACCGGGCCAGGTCTTTGTCACCCAGCGCCTGGCCCGGCTGCTGGACGCGGCGGAGCGGGAGGCCAAACGCCTCAAGGACGAGTACGTGTCCGTGGAACACCTGCTGCTGGCCCTGGCCGAGGAGGGCTCGGCGACCGCCGCCGGGCGCATCCTGAAAGAGCGGGCAGTGACCCGGGATTCCTTCCTCGGCGCGCTCACCCGGGTCCGCGGCAACCAGCGCGTGACCTCCGCCAACCCCGAGGTGGCCTACGAGGCCCTGGAGAAGTACGGCCGCGATCTCGTCGCCGAGGCCAGGACCGGGCGCCTCGACCCCGTCATCGGCCGGGATGCCGAGATTCGCCGCGTCACCCAGATCCTCAGCCGCAAGAGCAAGAACAACCCTGTCCTGATCGGCGACCCCGGCGTCGGCAAGACCGCCATCGTAGAGGGTCTCGCCCAGCGCATCGTGCGCGGTGACGTGCCCGAAGGACTGCGCGACAAGACGGTGTTCGCCCTCGACATGGGCTCGCTCGTGGCAGGCGCCAAGTACCGCGGCGAGTTCGAGGAGCGCCTCAAGGCCGTGCTGAGCGAGGTCAAGGCCGCCGAGGGGCGGATCCTGCTCTTCGTCGACGAGTTGCACACGGTCGTCGGCGCGGGCGCCGCCGAAGGTGCCATGGACGCGGGCAACATGCTCAAGCCCATGCTGGCACGCGGCGAACTGCACATGATCGGCGCGACCACCCTGGACGAGTACCGCAAGCACATCGAGAAGGACGCCGCCCTCGAACGCCGCTTCCAGCAGGTACTGGTCGACGAACCCAGCCTGGAGGACACCATCTCCATCCTGCGCGGACTGCGTGAACGCCTGGAGGTCTTCCACGGTGTCAAGATCCAGGACACGGCGCTGGTCGCGGCGGCGACGCTCTCCCACCGCTACATCACCGACCGGTTCCTGCCGGACAAGGCCATCGACCTCGTCGACGAGGCCTGTGCCCGGCTGCGCACGGAGATCGACTCCATGCCGGCCGAACTCGACGAGATCACGCGCCGGGTGACCCGCCTGGAGATCGAGGAGGCCGCCCTGTCCAAGGAGAGCGACCCCGCCAGCAAGGCCCGCCTGGAGGAACTGCGCAGGGAGCTGGCCGACCTGCGCGGCGAGGCCGACGCCAAACACGCCCAGTGGGAGGCCGAACGGCAGGCGATCCGCCGCGTGCAGGAACTGCGCCAGGAACTGGAGCAGGTCCGCCACGAGGCGGAGGAGGCCGAACGCGCCTACGACCTCAACCGTGCCGCCGAACTCCGCTACGGCCGCCTCCAGGACCTGGAGCGTCGGCTCGCCGCGGAGGAGGAGCAACTGGCCGCCAAACAAGGGCAGAACCGGCTGCTGCGGGAGGTCGTCACCGAGGAGGAGATCGCCGAGATCGTCGCCGCCTGGACCGGCATCCCCGTCGCCCGCCTCCAGGAGGGCGAACGCGAGAAACTGCTGCGCCTCGACGAGATCCTGCGCGAGCGCGTCATCGGCCAGGACGAGGCCGTCAAGCTCGTCGCCGACGCCATCATCCGCGCCCGCTCCGGCATCCGCGACCCTCGCCGCCCCATCGGCTCGTTCATCTTCCTCGGCCCCACCGGCGTCGGGAAGACCGAGCTGGCCAAGACCCTCGCCCGCGCCCTGTTCGACTCCGAGGAGAACATGGTCCGCCTCGACATGAGCGAGTACCAGGAGCGGCACACCGTCAGCCGGCTCATGGGGGCCCCGCCCGGATACGTCGGCTACGAGGAGGGCGGCCAGCTCACCGAGGCCGTACGCCGCAAGCCGTACTCGGTCGTGTTGTTCGACGAGATCGAGAAGGCGCACACCGATGTGTTCAACACCCTGTTGCAGGTCCTCGACGACGGCCGCATCACCGACTCCCAGGGCCGCACCGTCGACTTCCGCAACACCGTGATCATCATGACGTCCAACATCGGCTCCGAGCACCTCCTCGACGGCGCCACCGCCGAGGGTGAGATCAAGCCGGACGCCCGCGCCCTGGTCATGGGCGAGCTGCGCGGGCACTTCCGCCCGGAGTTCCTCAACCGCGTCGACGACATCGTGCTGTTCAAGCCGCTCGGTGAGCGGCAGATCGAGCGGATCGTGGAGCTGCAGTTCGACGAGCTGCGGCAGCGGCTCGCCGAACGCCGCATCACCGTCGAACTCACCGACGCCGCCCGGGAGGTGATCGCTCACCAGGGCTACGACCCGGTGTACGGGGCCCGGCCGCTGCGGCGTTACATCTCCCACGAGGTCGAGACACTCGTCGGGCGCGCCCTGCTGCGCGGGGACGTCCAGGACGGCGCGACCGTCCGCGTCGACGCCCAGCACGGAGAGCTGGTGGTCACCTACGACCAGCCCGAGGACGTGACGGGAGCGAGGGCGGCATGAGTACCGTGCAGGCCACCAACGTCACCTGCCCGCACTGCGGGCGCACCAACCGGGTACCCGTGGCTGCCGAGGGCCGCCCCACGTGCGGCAACTGCAAGCAGCCTCTGCCGTGGATGGCGGACGCGGGTGACGACGACTTCACCGAGGTCGTCGAGCAGGCCACCGTGCCCGTCGTCGTCGACCTGTGGGCCACCTGGTGCGGCCCCTGCCGCATGGTGAGCCCCGCGCTGGAGAAGGTCGCCGCAGATCTCGCGGGAAAGATCAAACTGGTCAAGGTCGACATCGACAGGAACCCGCGCCTGGCGCAGCGATTCGAGGTCCAGGCGGTACCGACGCTGCTTGTCCTCGACAAAGGACGGACCATCGCCCGGCAGGCGGGTGCCGCACCTGCCCCTGCCCTGCGGCGGTGGGTGGAGCAGACGATCGCGGGCCGCGAACCGGCCGGGAAAGGATGATCGGCCATGACCGTACGAACCGACCCCCACCTCGCCCTCGTACGTCCCGTCACCCCGCGCGCCCCGGGATGCGAGGAATGCCTGGCCACGGACTCCCCCTGGGTCCACCTCCGGCTCTGCCTGACCTGCGGCCACGTCGGCTGCTGCGATTCCTCGCCGAACCGGCACGCCCGCCGTCACGCCGCCGCCGACGGCCACCCGATCGTGGCGTCGCTGGAGCCCGGCGAGGACTGGCGGTGGTGCTTCGTCCACGAGGCGCTCGTGTGATGCCCGGCGACGAGACGCTGCCGGGCACAGCGCCGGTGCCGGACGAGGCGGAGGAGAGCGTCCCCTTCGAGACCCCCGACATCTACGGCGCCTATCCCCGTCTGTCGGACGACCAGATGGCCCGCCTGGCGCAGCACGGCCAGAGGCGCGCGGTCGACACTGGTGACGTGCTGATCCGGGAGGGCGAGCGGTGCGAGGCGTTCTATGTCCTCCTCAGTGGTTCGGTCGCCATCGTCGAGGGCTACGGCACCCCCGGCGAACGCCTGCTGCGTGTGCACGGCCCTGGCCGCTTCATCGGCGAACTCGGCCTCCTGAACGGACAGGTGGCCTTCTACACCGCCGTGGTCAGGGACCCCGGCGAGATCCTCACCCTGTCCATGGATCAGCTGCGTGACCTGGTGACCCGGGACTCCATCCTCGGTGATGTGGTGCTGCGCGCCTGCCTGGGCCGCCGTGCTCTGCTCGTCGGGCAGGGCGCCGGCTTCCGTATCATCGGCTCGCGCTATTCGCCCGACACCCGGCGGCTGCGCGAGTTCGCCGCCCGCAACCGGCTGCCGCACCGCTGGATCGATCTGGAGACGGACGAGGAGGCCGAGGCGCTGCTGCGCCGCTTCGCGGTCGGTCCGGAGCAGACGCCGCTGGTGATCTGGCGGGACACGACCCTGCTGCGCAATCCGAGCAACGCCGAACTGGCCCGGCTGATCGGCTTGCCGCCCCTGCCATCGGGCAACGGCCGCGGCGATCTCCTCATCGTCGGCTCCGGTCCAGCCGGTCTCGCCGCCGCGGTGAACGCCGCCTCGGAGGGCCTCGGCACGACCGTGGTCGAGGCGATGGCCACCGGCGGCCAGGCCGGGACGTCGTCCCGCATCGACAACTGCTTCGGCTTCCCCTCCGGCATATCCGGCGCCGAGCTCACCGAGCGGGCTGTGCTCCAGGCGGGCAAGTTCGGCGCCCGGATCAGCGTCCCGGCGGAGGCGGCCCGGCTCGAACGGCGGGACGGCCACTACGCCGTCAGGTTCGCTGACGGCAGCGAGATCACCGCCCGTACCGTCGTCCTGGCCACCGGCGCCCACTACCGCCGCCTCCATGTGCCCGGCATCGAGCCGTTGGAGGGCGCGAGCGTCCACTACTCGGCGACCGTCTACGAGGCCCAGCAGTGTCGTACCGACCCGGTGGCGGTCGTCGGCGGCGGCAACTCCGCGGGGCAGGCCGTGCTCTTCCTGGCCGGGTACGCACCGCAGGTGTATCTGCTCGTCCGTGGGCCGAGTCTCGAGGCGCACATGTCCCGCTACCTGATCGATCAGATCGAGCGCCACCCGCGGGTGCGCGTGCTGCTGCACACCGAGATGACCGAGGCACTCGGCGACAAGGCGCTGGAGGCGGTCACCGTGGTCGACCACCGTACGGGCGAGCACCGCCGCCTCGCGGTGCGGGCCCTGTTCGTCTTCACCGGCGCCGAACCCCACACGGAATGGCTGTCCGGCGCGCTCGCCCTCGACGCGCGCGGCTTCGTGCTCACCGGCGCGGAGGCGCAGGCCTGCTCCGTTCCCGAACTGTGGCAGAGCCAGGGCCGCGACTGCCTGACGTTGGAGACCAGCATGCCTGGCGTCTTCGCCGCCGGCGACGTCCGCAGCGGCTCGGTGAAGCGCGTGGCCTCCGCGGTCGGCGAAGGCGCGATGAGCATCCACTTCGTGCACCGCTACCTGGGCCAGACGGCCGCGCCCGGCGGCACTGACAGCACCCCGCACACCCGTCCGAAGGAGTCCGCTTGGCTCGCATGACACCCAGCGGGCGACGAGATCACGAGAAGGAGAAGGAGGCGATGGGAATGACCACGCCCGTCCGGCGCCACCGCGGTGGCGCGATGCAGGACAGGCCCCTTGGCTGGGCACGCAATCCGTTGACGGAGTTCGACCAACTGCTCAGCGAGATGAGCGGACTGATCGAATCCACGGTGGGAGGCGCGGCGCCCGCAGTCGCGTGGACACCCCTGGCGGATGTCACGGAGTCCGACGACGCCTTCCACGTCGAGATCGAACTCCCTGGCGTCAAGGGCAAGGACATCAACGTCGAAGCGAACGGCCAGGAGCTGGTGGTCACTGGAGAGATCAAGGAGAAGGAACGCAAAGGCGTCCTGCGCCGGAGCACCCGCCGCACCGGATCCTTCGAGTACCGGCTGCGGCTGCCCGGAGAGGTCGACACCGAAAAGATCAATGCGCAGATGTCGGATGGGGTGCTCAACATCACCGTCCCCAAGGCCGAGGTCGCAAAGCCCCGGCACATCGAGATCAGCGAGACGAGTGAAAGCACCGAGAACAAGGGCTGACACGCGAACGCCGCGGTTCCGGGCACCCGTCCGGCACCGCGGCCGGGCCGGCGAGGCTCGACCCCCGGGGTGACTCATGATCACGTCCCTGTCAGGCCCTCATGGCGGCGGAGACTCGGCACGCGGCTCCCCACCGGCTTCCTCGCGGCGCCGCAGACGCCAGGCGCGCAGCAGCCGAAGGGGGAGCAGGCCCAGCGGTGCTCGCCGGCCCATGTCCGCCTGGTCCTCGCGGTCGAATGCCTGTGCGTAACGCGCGGCGTCCTGGGCGGTCGGGTATCGCTTGGTGCCCTCCGCTCCGCACCCGCGCGCGCAGTGCCAGTGCATCGTGTCGCCCTCATGGAGAAAGCGAAAACGGTGTCCCAGCAGGTGACAGCGCAGCACAGAAGACCACCCTATGCGGACCAGTCCATACCGGCCTGTTCTACAGGTGACAGCCCGTGGCCCTGAACGAGGAGGCGCGGCATGACCACCACAGCCGAGCTCGGTGTCGTCACGACCAAGGTCCCCGCCCGGCTTGACCGGCTACCGTGGTCCCGATTCCATTGGCGGATCGTCATCGGTCTGGGAACCGTCTGGATCCTGGACGGACTCGAGGTGACGATCGTCGGGGCGGTCGCCGCCCGTATGACCGAGCCGGGCAGTGGCATCAACCTGACCAGCGCCGACATAGGCACTGCCGCCGCCATCTACGTCGCAGGCGCATGTGCGGGCGCCCTCCTGTTCGGGAGGCTCACCGACCGCTACGGGCGCAAGAAGCTGTTCATGCTCACGCTCGGCATCTATATCCTCGCCACCGTCGCGACCGCGTTCGCCCACGACGCCTGGTACCTCTACCTCGCCCGCTTCATCACCGGTATGGGCATCGGCGGAGAGTACGCCGCGATCAACTCGGCCATCGACGAGTTGATTCCGGCCCGTAACCGCGGGCAGGTGGACCTGGCCATCAACGGCAGCTACTGGGTCGGTGCGGCGCTCGGCAGCCTGGTCGCCGTGCTGCTTCTCAACGAGAGTCTGCTGGCAGCGAACCTCGGCTGGCGGCTGGCCTTCGGCCTGGGCGGCATCCTGGGCCTGGGCATCATGCTGGTACGCCGCCACGTGCCGGAGAGTCCGCGCTGGCTGTTCATCCACGGGCACGAAGACGAGGCTGAACGCATCGTCGACCGGATCGAGGCCGAGGTGCACCAAGAGACCGGCCGTGAGCTGCCGGAACCGGGCGAGGCGGTCACCGTACGCCAGCGCGACGTCATCCCGTTCAGGGAGATCGCCGGCGCGGCTCTGCGGCGGTACCCGCGTCGCGCCGTTCTCGGTCTGGCGCTCTTCATCGGACAGGCGTTCCTGTACAACGCGATCGTCTTCGACCTGGGCACCATCCTGAACGGCTTCTTCGACATCGGCTCGGGCTCGATCCCCTACTTCCTGGCCCTCTTCGCCATCGCCAACTTCCTCGGACCACTCCTTCTCGGCCGACTGTTCGACACCGTCGGCAGAAAGCCGATGATCGCGGGCACCTACTTCGGCTCGGCGGTCGTGGCAGCCGTCCTCGCCGTCCTGCTGATCAACGGCTCCCTGACGACATGGTGGTTCTTCCTGCTGGTCTCGCTGACCTTCTTCGTGGCATCCGCGGGAGCGAGTTCGGCCTACCTGACGGTGAGCGAGGTCTTCCCCATGGAGACCCGAGCCCTGTCCATCTCGCTGTTCTTCGCGATCGGCACGGCCGTGGGCGGAATCACCGGCCCGCTGCTGTTCGGCCACTTGATTCACAGTGGCGATGCCGACCTGGTGGCCATCGGCTTCCTCGTGGGAGCGGCAGCCATGGCGCTGGGCGGGCTGGCCGAGGTCTTCTTCGGTGTCCGGGCCGAACAACAGTCCCTGGAGAACATCGCCCGCCCGCTCACTGCCGAGGAAGCCGAGGCGGCCTGGCACAACGAGCCCGCGCCGCAGGACGCACGAGACCGCCGCCGGCCCGAGCACGTCCGGCAGGCCGAGCACGAGCGGGAACTGCGGATCGCCGACCGCACCGCCCGCCGCCGGGAGCGGGAGCGTGCCGGAGCCCGCCGCTACCGCCCGGGCACCGGACCGGGCAGCACCCTGTACTCGCCGGGGATGGCCGGCACCGCGGGCACGGCAAGCCGTACGTCCGCCATGGCCGAACAACGCCTCGACGACGAGATCGAACAGATCACCCACGCGCTCCAGGAAACCGGCCCGACGAGCCGCGACCGACTCGAACAGGCCGTGGGCGGCCGTTCCTGGGGCCCCGGACGCTTCCGCCGTGCCCTGCGTGAGTCCGAGCGGGAGTCCAGGGCCAGGAGCCTTGCCAACGGCAGCTACGCGCCGACGGACGGAGCCGGACGGCTCGACAGCGCACCGGACGAACCCCATGACCAGAGTGACCGGGGCACAAGGAGGCAGCGATGAAATACGACGGATTCCTCGCCCGTGTACGCGAGCGAGGCGAATACAACGACCAGGACGAAGCCGCGGACGTCACCAACGCCGTGCTGGAAGTGCTGGCCCAACGGATCAGCCCGGGAGAGGTCAAGGACCTCGCATCCCAGATGCCCGGCCCGCTGGGACAAGTTCTGGAACATGCCACGCCGCAGCGGGCGCAGAGCTTCGGGATCGAAGAGTTCTACCGCCGGGTCGCCGAGCGCACCCATGCCCGGCCGCGGACGGCGCAGTGGGACGCCAGCGCGGTCCTGACCACCGTTGCCGACGCTGTCACCGGCGGAGAACTGAATCAGATCATCAGCCAACTCCCCTCCAGTTACGCGGTCCTGTTCGGCAAGGCCGACCTTGCGGACTGAGCCCGTGAGGCGCTCGGCTCCTCAAAGACGTCGAGGATGCCTTCGAATGGCCCAAAGACCGGCGCAAGCGGTCGTACGCGGCACTGCGGGCCGTGCTGCACCCGCTCCGGGATCGTCTCCCGGTCGAGACGGCCGTGCAGTTCGGCGCCCTTGCGTTCACGGATCAGGGGGCTGCCACTCGAACATCAAAATCGTGGCGTCGTCGCTGAGTTTGTCGTGCCGATGCTCGAGGATGGCATGGATGAGCAGGCGCAGCACTTCCGGGGCGCTCTGCCCCGCTGCGGTCGACCGGATGATGTAGTCGGTGAAGCGCTCCAGGCCGAACTCTTCGCCTGCCTCGTCGCGTGACTCCACGACGCCGTCTGAGTAGAGCAGTATGCGGTCACCGGGTTCGAGGCTGACGTCGTGCAGCTGACGGGCGGTCCCGGCGAGACTTGCGGGCAGACCCAAAGGGGGCTCAGGTGCCCGCTCCAAGGCCCTGTGGAGCAGGCGATGGCGACGGATGAGCAACGGAGGCGGGTGGCCGCAGTTGCACCATCGCAGCACACCAGTGGGCATGTGCAACTGGGTGAAGACACCCGTGCAGAACTGCTCCGGAAGCCACTTGGCCAGCGCCTCGTCCACGGTGCCCGCGAGTTCGTTCAGGCCTGCCCCGCTGCGCCGGGCGTTACGGCAGCCTGCCATGGCGACAGAGGTGGCAAGTCCGGACGCCAGGTTGTGCCCCATGCCGTCAAGGATCGTGGCGTGCAGAACGTCCTCGGTGAACGCATGGTCGAAAGCATCGCCGCCCAGTTCGTACGCAGGCTCCAGAACCGCCGTCGAGACCACCCGGCCGGTGCCGATCGACCGGGGAGGGAGGAAAGCCCTCACCATCTCCGTGGGCAGGTGCATCGGCCTGGTACGCATGCGCTGCGCGATGGTGTCGCTGTAGGTGCGCTTGGATGTGATGATCAGTGCGAGGAGCAGCGCCGTCGTTCGACAGCGCCGTAGCTTGAGCCCGTCCAGGGTGCTCATGTGCAGCTCCACGACGCCCAGCCGCTCCGCCCCGTCGGCCAGGGGCAGCCAGACGTTCATCCCGCCGGAGGGGCCTTCTTCCACTCGGAGAGAGTCGGTGCGGTAGGCCCATCCGGCCAGCGAAGTGTCGAGGTCCAGTTCCGGCTCGCCTTCGACAAGAGGCACCAGCAGTCTTTGCTGGATGTCGACCAGATAGATGGTGGCCCTGCCCAGACCCATGGCCCCGGCATACCGGCTCAGGACCACGGGCAGTTCCACAGGTGATGCCAGCTGGGCTGCTCTGACCAGTTCCTCCAGCAGCCGCTCCCCGGACCCGTTGGACATGTTCCTGTCCATGCCTTCGATCATCCCCGCGAGGTGGAGCCGCCACAATCTGAGCCCTCCGACACCCGAGATATGGGCCGATCAGCCTGGGGTGCTGGGGCCCATGGCCTGCTCCGCCTGGTCCGGTCGCCACTCACAGCAGGAGGTCGAAGACGGCTCGAGCCTCGTCCCAGTGCTGGGTCTGGGGGTTCTTCAGGTCGGGGTGGAGGATCTTGAAGCTCTGGGCAAGGGCCAGGCTGAGTCCGCCGATGATGTCCGGATAGGCCGCCTCGGTCTCCTCGTCGGGCGTGCGGTCCAGAGCGGGGTGGGTGGCGAGCTGTTCCAGGATCGGCTTGAGCTCTACCTCCTGGTCGATCTTCCGGAAGTGGTGAATGCTCTCCTGCAGGCCTTTCGTGATCGGTAGGTCACAGGTCCGGATGACGTCGCGCCCGTTGGCCTTGGCAGTGGCCTGGGCGACGGTCAGCAGATCGTAGAGCTTGGCGTCGACGAAGTCGCTGTAGCGCTTGAGATCGTTCTTGTCGACGTCCAGCCCCCCGGCCGCGCGGAAGAACCTTTCGAACCTGGCGATGGACATCACGGTCATGACGGCAACCTCCGGCTGCGGGCGTCGGGTGGCTCCCGGCTCCCTGGGTTTCCCCGCCAGCCTGGCCGACGGGAGTCCGCGAACGCATGCGCATACCGGGCCCAATTAGCCTCCCTGTATTGCCCTGCCAGGCCCAGGCCTCCGCCTGCCCGGGGAGTCGGCCGGGCGCGCGGATCGACAGCAGCGTGAACACCGCGTCACCGAGCGGCCACGTAAGGGGTGCCCCGGATATCGCTGCTGATGAGGCCCCACGCCGCGGTGGCGAACACGCCAGGGACCGCTCGGGAAAGGCCGGTGGACAGTGCCCCGGTTGACGCGGACCTCCCGCCTACCAGCCGCTCCGACGCCGACAGGCCGGCGTGTCACGGGGCGTCGACGTTACCTCGGCGGCGTCTGCGGGCACTTGGGGTCGCGGGGCAGCCGACGAGGAGGGTCCAGTCATGCGGGTGTCGCGGGACGTTACGGTCGTGGCTCTCCTGGCGGATCCGGACGCGCCGACGGAGATCGCGCAGCGCATGGCCCGGACACTTTCTGCCCGGCTCGCCGACAAGTCGGGCCAGGGGCGACGGTTCGACGTCGAGGTGGTCAGTGAGCCCTTCACCTCGGGGACGGAGGACCCGCCCACCTTGATGCGCCGGATCATGGACCGTGGGAGTGCGGAGAACTGGGACATCGTCGTGGCCCTCACCGACCTTCCGCTGCACTCACACGGGCGCAAGCTCGCTGTGAATCTGAATCACGAACACGGCTTGGCGCTGCTCTCTCTTCCTTCGCTGGGGGGCCTGCGGCTACAGACGAGGGCCCGGCGGGCCGTCGAAGAAGCCGTGCTTGGCTTGGCGGGTCCGCACACCACTGGGGCTGAAGGACCTCCGCGAGGCCGGCCGCTTCTGGGGCCCTTCGTCAATCGTCTCGCGCCTATTCATCCGGGCCCGATCGATGAGAAGGAGACCGACGAGCTTCGGTACGTCGTCGGCGGGCCGCGCGGTTACCTGCGGGTGCTCGTCGGTATGGTCCGCGCCAACCGGCCGTGGCGGTTGGTGCCGGGCTTGTCGAAAGCCCTGGCGGCCGCACTCGCCACGGGAGCAGTCGCCACCGTGAACTCCACCGTCTGGAGCCTGGCCGCGGCCCTGAGCACGCCACGCCTCGTGATCGCCATGGTCGGGGCTGTCGCGATCATGATCGGCTGGCTGATCGTGGACGCGGAGCTGTGGCATCGATCAGCAGAGAGCTCCCCGGAGGCGCGGCAGAGGGCGCGGCTCTACAACGCCTCGACAGTAATGACCGTGGGTATCGGGGTGCTCGTCTGCTACGTGGGTTTGATGGTCATCAACTGGGTGTGGGCGCTGTTCATCCTCAACGACCAACTGTTCGCTTCCGTGACACGAACCCCGCTGCACGCCGAGGAGTACTTGACGCTGTCCTGGTTCGTCGCTTCGGTCGCCACCGTGGGCGGCGCGCTGGGGTCAGGTCTGGAGAGCGACGAGGCGATCCGGGCAGCCGCCTACTCCAAGCGCGAACAGGAACGTCGCCGCACGCTCCAGGACGACCACGGTGACCAGCCCCCGAAGTGAACCTTGTGACGGATCAGGACCCGCGCACCGAGGTGGGTGAGGGCTCCGGCGGCGGGGGGCGCCGCGCCTCCTGAAGCGGGGAGTAGTCGCCCGGCCGCGTCGAGCGCCGCCACACGTACACCGCTGTCGTCATCACGAGGATCAGCCCCGTCAGGATGAGCAGTTCGATCCCCTCGACGTTCCACCGGAAGGACTTCTCCGCCTCGGCCGTGACGATGAGCACCTTGCGGATGCCGGCAATCAGGCCGACGACGAGGAACGGCTCCGCGTCGAGGGTCCGGTTCCTGATGGTGAGGCGGACGGTGTGGAGCAGCTCGGCCACGATGAACAGCACAAGGCCGTTGTCCAGGGCGGAGAGAACGACCGTCTCCACGCGGTGCGGCCCCTGGATCGACCTGATGACGTCGTGGACGACCTCGACGGTCAGGAGCCCCGCGAGCAGTACCAGGAGCGCAGCGACGACGAGGTGGATGCCGTCCTCGATGAGCTGCAGGAGGCCCTGCACCCGGCCGCCCTCGATCTTCGGGAGAATGGGTCGCACATTCAGCATGCTAGGAGTCCCCCGGCCCGCAGGCACGACGTGCCGCCGAACGGGCGGACGAGCGGATCCCTCCCTCTGCCGGCCTCCCGGGGAAGCGGCGAGGCGCGACGAAGACATCCCCGCCAGGGCGGCCTTCTCGTTCCGCTCCTCCCTCCAAGGGTTGCGGCCCGTCTGCCTCGAAGCTGCCTGCTCTCCTCCCACAACTGCCAGTAGTCCGCGCCGCCGTCCTCGCTGCTGCTGACCGCGGTGCGCGGGTCCGGCTTGAGGACGACCGCGTTGCCGAGGGCCAGCGCCGGGGCCACGGCCCGCATGGGCAGACGAGCGGCACGTTGGCCGGGGCGATGACGCCGACGACTCCCACGGGGACCGGGCGGGCGAACGACAGCCGCTACTGCCCGGAACGCCGCCCCTCACCGTAGGGAGCTCCCGCCAGGGCCGCGGCCTCGTGGCACTCCTCCAGGCCACCGCCGCTGACCTGATGGGCCGCCCAGGGCCGGCCGGCGCCGGACTCCCGCACGAGCCCGGTCTCGATCTCGCGCCGGTGCTCCTCGAAGAGCCGCGCGGCATTTCGCAGCACGGCCGCGCGGTCCGGGTACGGCCGGGCCGCCCACTCGCGCTGGGCCCGCGTCGCCCGCTCGACCGCCTTGTCCACGTCGGCGGGGGTCGCCGAGCCGACGCGGGCCAGCGTCTTGCCGGTGGCGGGCTCCACAGCGTCGTACATCTCCCCCGAGCCGCTGATCCACTCGCCGGAGAAGATCCGGCCGTCCCCGGTGCTGCTGTCCAGGAAAGTCACGGCGTCCTGTTCCATGTTGTCCGGGTCGTCGGGTTGCAGAGGTGGCGGCGCCGGGGCGGCGGTCAGGGCCTGGCGAGGGGGGTGACGGCCAGGGCGTCCGCCGGGACGGCCGTGTCGGTCTCCTCGGAGGTGGCCGGTGCGCCGGCGTGTCGCAGGGCGATCGCGGCGATCACCACGCCTGCCAGGCTGGCGCCGGCGCTGACGTACATGCTGAGGTCGAGGCCCGTTTCCAGGGCTGTGCGGGCGAGCGGAGCGACGGTACGGGACAGCGCGCCGAGGTCGGCGTTCGCGACGGCGAGCGCGCCGTCGTTGTCGTTCACGGCGTTGGCCACGCCCAGCGCCCGGTCGGGGAGCCCGGCGGAGGCGAGCTTGTCGGAGAGGGCGCCGCTCGCCGTGCCCAGGGCCACGGCGCCGATGACCGCCGGGCCGAGGGACTGCCCGGTCTCGCGGACGAGGCTGGTGACCGCGCTGGCCATGCCGGCGTGCCGGATGCCGACGGCGCCGACCGCGACGGCCGTCAGCGCGGAGAACATCGTGATGAAGCCCGCCCCCATGAACAGGATCGGCCCGGTCATCGACGCGAGGTTCGTGGCGTCGGCCGGCAGCAACGCCATCCAGGTCTCACCGGCGGCCAGCGACAGCAGTCCGAAGATCAGCAGGGTCCGCGGGTGCAGGCGCTGCAGCAGCTTCGGCAGGAACGGTGTGAGCAGTATCGGGAACGCCTGGATGAGCGCGAAGGGCAGCGCGGCCTGGAGCGGTGAGAGGTGGTGGACGTTCTCCAGCTTGAGGCTCAGGGCGTACGCCGTGCCGATGAAGCCGAACAGGGCCAGCAGCCCGATGGCGGCAGCCGCGGCGAAGGACGGGTTGCGGAACAGTTCCAGCCGCAGCATCGGCACCCGCGATCTGTGCTCGACGACGAGGAAGGTCACGAAGGCGGCGAGGGCGAGAGCGAAGGCGAGCACGATGGGGGGTTCGGAGAAGCCGTCGTTGGCGCCTTCGATGACGGCGTAGAGCAGCGCCAGCAGGGACACGGCGATGGTGATCTGCCCCGGCCAGTCGAGTCCGCGCCCGGTGGGCTGACGGGAGTCGGCGACCCCACGGGCGCTGACGGCCGCGGTGACCAGGCCGAGCACCGCGAGCGGGACGTAGGCCCAGTGCCAGTCGGTGTGTTCGGCGGTGAACCCGCTGATCAGCGGGGCGATCATCGCGCCGAACGCCAGGCTGATCGCCCAGTACGACAGGGCACGCGCGCGGGCGGCGGGCTCCGGGGTGCCCGCGACGATCACCGCCAGCGAGGTGGGGAAGATCGCCGCGGCACCGAGCCCGGCGACCACCTGGCCGATGAGGAGCTGGGTCAGCGCGCCCGAGGTGGCGACGACCAGGCAGCCGGCCGTGATCAGCAGTCCGCCGACGACCATGAGGCGTTTGCGTCCGAAGAGGTCACCGAGGACGCCGAAGTTCAGCTCCAGGATCGCCGTGGGCAGGATGAAGGCCGCCGGGATCCAGGCCAGAGCGGCGACCGAGGCCCCGAAATCCCGCTGGATCTCCCCGAGGATCGGGGAGGCGAGCGGGATGCCGATCTGGGCCACGCAGATGGCGAGGCAGGCGGCGACGAACGTGCCGCGGCTCAACGGAACAGGGTGGGTCATGAGGGTCCTCCTGTACGGCTCGGGCGGACTCCGCCGGCCGATGATACGGATTTGACGTCTCGAATATCCGGACGCCGGTATCGCTGGACAGGACGCTGCACCTTCACGACTTCCCGCGTCAAGGGGCCGGACCGGCCGAAGTGCGCGATTGACGCCTCAACGACACCCAGCCTATTGTCCTGATAATCGAGTCGACCATCCCGATAAAGGAGACACTCATGGCGATCACCGGACTCGGCCACACCGGCTTCTGGGTGGACGACCTGGAGAAGATGCGCGACTTCTACGCCCGGGTCCTGGGGCTGACCGTGACCGACGAGGACGAGGAGCGGGGAATCGTGTTCTTCTCCTCGCGCCCCGACGAGGAGCACCACGAGTTCGTCCTGCAGCAGGGCCGCACCGCCCCGGCCGGCGCCAAGCTCACCCACCAGGTGTCCTGGCGGGTGGACTCGCTGGAGACGATCATCGAGTTCCACCACCGGTTCCGCGCCGAGGGCATCGAGGTCCAGCAGGAGGTCACCCACGGCAACGCGATCGGGATCTACTTCTTCGACCCCGAGGGCAATCGCAACGAGGTCTATCTGCGGATCGAGCGTGACGTGCGTCAGCCGTTCCGCAAGACCATCGACCTCGACCAGGACCCCGCGGACGTGCTCGCCGAGGCCGAACGGCTGCTGACCGACGGCGGCCCGGCCTACCAGCCGGTCCAGTGACCCATCCCCCACTACGGAGCACGCCCATGCCCCCACCACCGGCACAACAGCCGACGCCCCAGCCCCCCGTGCTCGTCGTCGGCGCCGGCCCGACCGGGCTCACGGCCGCCCATCTGCTCGGCTCCCGCGGCGTGCGGGTGCTGCTGGTCGAACGCAACACCACCACCAGCGACGACGCCAAGGCCATCAGTCTCGACGACGAGTCCCTGCGCACCCTGCAGCAGGCCGGACTCGACGAGGCGTTGTACCCGATCATCGTGCCGGGCACCGGAACCAAGTACTTCGGCATCGGCGGCCGCCCGCTCGTGCACGCCCGCGGCACCGGCGACCAGCGTTTCGGGCATCCCTTCAAGAACCCCTTCGCCCAGCCGGACCTCGAACGTGTCCTGTGCGAGCAACTGCGCCGACACCCGAACGTCGATGTGCGCTTCGGCACCCGGCTGACGGCCCTCACCCAGCGCCCCGACCGGGTGCGCGTGTCCCTGAGCACCGACGCGGAGGACGGACTGGTCGAGGAACTGGACGTCTCCTACGTCCTCGGCTGCGACGGCGGCCGCAGCACCGTGCGCGAACTGCTGTCCATCCCCATGCGCGGCACCAGCTTCCCCGACGAGGTGTGGCTGGTGGCCGACACACTGGAGGACGCCCACGACCAGCGCTACGGCATGCATCACGGCGACCCCGACCGGCCGGTCGTCATCGTCCCGGGCCGCGGCGGCCGCTGCCGCTACGAGTTCCGCCTCGAGCCCGGCGAGTGCGAAGCCGGCACGCCACCGCCGTTCCAGCTGGTGCGCCGACTCCTCGGCCCCTACCGGGAGATCACGCCCGAACAGGTCGAGCGCGCGGTCGCGTACAGCTTCCACGCGCTGCTGGCCGAACGGCTGCGCGACGGGCGCTGCTTCCTGCTCGGCGACGCCGCCCACATGATGCCCCCGTTCGCCGGACAGGGCCTCAACTCCGGCCTGCGGGACGCCGCCAACCTCTGCTGGAAGATCGACGAGGTGCTCGCGGGCCGGGCCGGCGACGCCCTGCTCGACACCTACGACACCGAACGCCGCCCGCACGCCCGGGCCGTGATCGACCTTTCCGTCCGGCTCGGCCGGATCGTCATGACCACCAGCCGTGGCCGCGCTCTGCTGCGCGACCTTCTGGTGCGCGGCGCCATGCGCACACCGCCGGGACGCCGCTACCTCACCGAGATGCGCTACCGCCCCACCACCCGCGTACGCTCCGGAGCCGTCGTCCGCCTCAACGGCCCCCGGCAGTCACTCGTCGGTACGCCACTGGCGCAGCCGCGCGTCCTGAGCGGGCCGCACCACCTGGCCACACGGCTCGACGACGTCCTCGGCCCGGGCTGGAGCCTGCTGGGGGTCGGCGTGCCCGACTCCGCCTGGACGGCCGCCGCACGGTCCGGCCTTCCGGACTCCGCCCACGTGGACGTCTACCTGGAGGACCGGGCTCCGCGTGACCGCGACGGCCGGGTGGGGATCGCCGACGCCGACGGCCGGCTCGACGCCCTCCTCACCGGTCTGGCAGGGCACTTCGTGCTCGTGCGCCCCGACCGGCTGGTGGCCGCCGTGTTCACCCCCGACCGGGCCGGGCACGTCGCGGCCGAGCTGAGACGCCTCACCACCGACGGGGGCACCACCGCACCGGCACCCGCCACGCCCCCCGCGGCTCCCGGCAGCACGCACACCCTCCTCCCCTCCGACCCGCCCCCCGCAGCCCACACCCAAATCCAGGGAGTACGCCGATGAGGCTCACCACCGTCCGTCTCGACGACGAGCACCGGATCACGACCGCCGCCCGGCAGGAAGGCGACGAACTCGTCCTGCTGCCGTACGCCGACGTGGGCGCCCTGCTGTCCGGCGGCGACGGCTGGCAGGAACGGGCCGCCTGGGACGGAGAGCGCATCCCCCTCGACGAGGCGTGCCTCGCTCCCGTCGTGCCCCACCCCAACAAGATCGTCTGCCTGGGACTCAACTACGCCACCCACATCAAGGAGATGGGCCGCCCCACGCCCACCCACCCCACCTTGTTCGCCAAGTACGACGGCTCCCTGATCGGCGCGCACGACGACATCCACATGCCACCGGTCAGCGACGACCTCGACTGGGAGGCCGAACTCGGCGTCGTCATAGGACGCGGCGGCCGCCACGTACCGCGCGAGCAGGCCCTCGAACACGTCGCCGGATACACGGTCGTCAACGACGTCACCGTACGGGACTGGCAGCACCGCACCCGCGAGTTCCTCTCCGGCAAGACCTTCGAGGCCACCACCCCCGTCGGCCCCGCTCTCGTCACCCCCGACGAGCTCCCCCCGGGCGCCTCGGGACTGACCATCGCCTGCAGCGTCGACGGCCACACCATGCAGAAGTCCAACACCGCCGACCTGCTCTTCGACGTCGCCGACGTCATCGCCTACGTCAGCACCATCATCACCCTGCTGCCCGGCGACCTGATCTGCACCGGAACCCCGGGCGGGGTCGGCGCCGGCCGCGACCCGAAGGTGTTCCTGCGCCCCGGCCAACAACTCGTCACCACGGTGGAGGGCATCGGGGAACTGCGCAACACCGTCGTCAAGGACCGGCTGTAGACGGTCGACAGCGGCCACGGCCCCCACCAGCCCACAGCCACCCGCCAGGGTGTCGCACATGTCAGGAACCACGTCCCCCAGCCATCGCGAGCGCAACTCCACGGCCGACCGGATAGCCGAACGACCGGACCTTGTGGCCCCCACATCCCTCGGCGGAGCCCGCATGCCGTCGTCCGCCCATCCCCCGGCGCTAGCCACCGTCGCCCCTCCACGACACCGTCACCTGCAGATGGCCGGTGGCCCTGCCCTTGGTGATCACCGCGCCGGCCTCGACGGCGAGGTCCACGCCGAACTCGACCGTGATCTCGTCGGGCCGGGCCTTGCGCAGCTGGTCGAGGGCCGCCTGCGCCGCCTCCGTGATCGGCTCCAGGGCGTCCTGCAGGGTGCCGGGCACCTCCCGGACGACGTCCACGAGGCGCCCGGCCTTCACCGGCCCCTCCGCCTCGGCCCGCGCCTCGACCAGGACGGAGCCCCCGCCCTCCAGTGGAATCCGAGTCAGCGGTGCCAAAGCGCCACCTCCTCCGTTGCTCGCGGGCGTTCAGCATGGATCCCGGCAAGCATCCGGCACGCCTGGCATATGCCGCAGCTCGGAGTGAGCCGTACGGAGGAGGCGTCAGACCGGCCGGGCCCAGCCCACCCGCTTCCTGCCGCTCAGTTGGACGTAAGGGGCGTCGACGCTCCCCACGCAACGAGGCCATTCGCACCATGGCCTGGTGCCCGGCATCGCTCCGAGCTGACCACGCACTCGGGCTTGTGCGCATGCCACCCACCGCCTCCCGTCTCCAGGAAGGCCAGGTCACTCGTCAACCGAGTCATGCCGCGATGCTGGACCCGTCACGCCCACAGTCGACGCAGAGCACGCATTCGGCCTACTCGAACGATCCACTGAGCACAGCTTGTGGTGATCTGATCACAGGGCGAAAGCGCAGTGGATGGCGAGCCCCACCGCGACAGGCCGCCACCGCTGCACGGCGGTCGGGAACCGCCCCGTGGCCGCCCAGGCGCCGGGCGACCTCGAGGCCCGTCGTAAGGCCTCATCCGGCAGGCCCCCGATCGCCCGGCAGGCCCCCGATCGCATGGACGCACGAGGAAGGCATGGCGATGACCCCTGCACGAGACACTGACCGCAGACCCGACGTCGACCGAATACCCAGGCGGAAGCTGCGCAGCAGGGCGGCAATGCTGGGTGTCTGCGGGCTGCTGCTGACCGCCCCGTACGCCGCCTGGCCCGGAGCAGCCCCCGCCATGACGCAGCTGGCCAGAGCGGACGGCATGGCCACCGACGCGGCGGTCCCGCCAGGACTGCGGCGCTACCACCAGCAGAAGCTCCTGTGGGAGACCTGCCCTGACGCCCCTTCGTTCCAGTGCACCACCGTGAAGGTGCCGTTGGACTACGCCCATCCGGACGGAGGCGACCTTCTCCTGACAGCCACGCGGAAGAAGGCCACCGGAACCGGCACACGGATCGGCTCGCTGCTGGTCAATCCCGGTGGGCCCGGAGAGTCCGCGATCAACTACTTGCTGGGCAACGCCGACTACTACTCCCCGTCCGTACGCGCCTCCTACGACCTGGTCGCAATGGATCCACGCGGTGTGCAGTACAGCACCCCGGTGGTGTGTGAGAACGACACTGTCACGACCGCCGCGGGGGTCGGCCGCCGCATGTCGACCGACTCGACGGAGATCGCATCGGATGACGCGGGATACGAACAGCTCAGCGACGCGTGTGCACAGCACGCCGGGCGGCTGCTCCCCCATGTCGGCACCCTGGATGCCGCCCGGGACATGGACGTTCTTCGTGCGCTCCTGGGCGATGACCGGTTGCACTACGTCGGCTTCTCCTACGGCACCTACCTGGGTGCGACCTATGCCGATCTCTTCCCGTCCCGGGTGGGCCGGATGGTGCTCGACGGTGCTGTCGACCCCGCTATGGACGGGTACCAGGACTTCCTGCAGACCGCGGCCGGCTACCAGCTGGCATGGGAGTCCTTCGCCGCCGACTGCGCGGCCCACGCCGATTGCCCGCTGGGCCACTCCGTCCAGGAGATCAGCCGCGGACTGGACACACTTCGGCGCTCTCTGGACCGCGCCCCCCTCCGGCAGGGCAAGGACATCTCCATCACAGGGGACGACCTCGTCGCCGCGGTCACGACGGCACTGACCATCCCCGAGTGGGAGCTGCTGCGCGCCGCGCTCCAGGGAGTGCTGGCCGATGACACCACCGCGCTGCAGCGACTCCTGGGCTCCGCGGAGGACACCTCCAGTAATGCCGCCGACGCGTTCTACGCCATCAGCTGCTTGAGCGCCCCCCTCGCCCCGCGGTTCACCTCCGTGCAGGTCCAGGCGGCGCTGCCGCAGTTCCTGAGAGCCTCGCCCCAGTTCGGCACTTGGTATGCGACCCAGCTCATGCAGTGCGCCCACTGGCCCGTCCCGCCGACCCAGCCCGCACAGCCCGTCTCCGCGCCAGGTGCCGCTCCCATCCTGATCGCCGGCACCACTCGCGATCCTGCCACCCCGTACCCCTGGGCCAAGGCGCTCGCCCGCCAGCTCTCCTCCAGCCGCCTGCTCACCTATGACGGCGACGGGCATCTGGCTTACCTGCACGGCAGTACCTGCGTCGACACGGCCGTGGACCGTTATCTGACACTGGGCCAGCTGCCCCCCGTCGGCAAAACCTGCACCTGACAGAACCTCACCCTCCCGTCCGGGCCGATGGGGCGCATCGCAGCATCGGCTCGACGGCACCAGGCTGTCCTGCCCTCGGCCTTCCAGGCGCGCCCGCCGATACCGCCGTCAGGGACGCGCAGATACATACCTGTTCCAAGGCCACGGAGCGCCCCGGGTCGGCCCGTAGCCCACTACGCCGACATCGAACGACTCGCTCACGTTGTCCTCGGCTCCTCGAGCCGGCACCGGGTTCGCCGCGAGCCGGGTCGGGTTCGCCGCGCGTCTCACGACGTGATTCTGCCGAGCCAGTCGGTGACGACCTCGTGGACGAACGCGACCCGTTCCTCGTAGGTGTCCAGCGGCGGCATCGCCTTCTTCCCGAAGATGACCGCCGCGGTCTTCTCCTTGCAGCCGCCTGGCCCCTCCCTCGCCGTACGCCTGGGGCTCGGAGGGCCGTTCGACGTGTGTTGCCACCTCTCCCTCGACCTGCCGGCGTTCAACAACGTAGCCTCGCTGAAACCCGCTGAGATCACCTCACTTGAGGACGATGCCAGGAGGGGGCGAGATGACCCGCTAGGGACCCGGTGAACAGGATCGCCACCCAAGCCTGTACGGGCGAACCAGATCTCGGGACTGTGTGACTCAGGAGCGAGCCGTCGAGCCTGTCGCCAGCATTCCGTTGACCACGAGCGCGGCCAGCGTCTCCGCCGTGGCGGTGAGCTGGTCCGGCGAGGCGGGCTCGGGTCTGCCCAGGCGCTTGGCCAGGGGGAGTTCGACCATCCCCGAGACGGGAGGAATGACGGCGAAGAACAGCACGTGCAGCGGTGCGGGCGCCATGCGGCCCGCCGCCACGAGCCGCTCGATGATCGACTTCATCGTCTGCAGGGTCGGCGCGATGTAGTGCTCGAACAGGTAGTCCAAGCGTTCCGTCTCCCGGTTGAGTTCGTCGACGAAGAGCCGTGCCATCAGTGGCCTGTCCGCCGCCATGCGGTAGAAGGCGGTGATGATCTGCCGCAGGTTCTCGGCGTCGTCGAGCGAGCGATCCACCTGCGGCAGACCCGCCAGCTGCGCACCCAGAGCGGAGTCGACCACCGCACGCCAGAACGCCGCCTTGGACCCGTAGCGGTCGTTGATGAAGTTGTGACTGACGCCCAGGCGGCGGGCCAGCTCGCGCGCGGAGGCATGGTCGTACCCCAACTCCGCGAAGGCCTCCATCCCGCGCCGCAGGATGCTCCCTTCCTCCGGCACCGCGGGAGTGCCCACGCCGGGGCGCCCCGGCCGTCGGGCGGATTCGGTTCCTGCTCCCACTTCTGCCTCCTTCACTGATCACCCCGGACCTCCTGGGGCTCCCCCACAGCGTACTTGACACCTGTCAGATAGAAGCTAATCTGACATACGTCAGACGAGCTTCCTCCGGCGCGAAGAGGGCCGCATGACCAGTCACTCTTCGTTGGGCTGACCTGCCCGGATCGCCACGAAACCCTCTTCCCCCCAGCAGCCGTGCCGGCAACGACTCCCGCTCGGCCCGGCGACATCCCCTTCCGAAACGAGAGCCAGATGACCGCAAGCCACACGCCCCCCACGAGCTCCGGCCGCGTGTTCGGCCCGGAAGCCGCACGCCGTCGGCACGGAGCGAAGGCGGACCACATGGCGACCAGGCTCACCGCCGGGGATCCCCTCGCCGACGCCGTCGTCGCCGAGCTGGACCTCTACGGCACGGGCGCCCGGCGCGTCCTCGACGTGGGCCTCCGGCGTGGCCTGGCCAGTCTCGACGAACCGCCTCCCGCGGCCGTCGCCGCGCTGCTGAAGCAGGTGGAGAGCGCCCCTACCTGGGTCGATCCCCTGATGCTCCACCGGGGCGATGTCGTGAGCCAGTCCGTACCCCCCATGTGGTTCGGCCTGTGCTCGATCACCAGCGCGCTCGCGTACGCCTACGCCTCCCCGGCCGTAGCGGGACCGCTGGCTCGGCAGGGACAGCCGGCCGCCATGGCCGCGCACCGGCTCGCGAAGGCAGGGGTGTGGACACGGCAGACCATCAGGCCGGGAGGACTGCTGCGCGGTGCCCCTGGATACGTGGCCACCGTCGATCTGCGGCTGCGCCATGCCCGTATGCGGGCCAAGGCCCTCAAGGACTGGGACGCCGGCGCCGAGGGACTGCCCATCGGGCAGCTCGACATGGCCCGCACGTGGCTGGGCATCACCCACGTCGCCTTCCGGACCCTGTCGGTCATCGGCATCGACGTCACCGCCGAGGAGGAGCGCTCCCTTCACCAGTACTGGTCGTACGTCGCCCATCTGCTGGGACTCGACGAGAGCCTCTACGGCGATGTGGCCGACCGCGCGAGCGCCGACCGACTGCGGGACCTGCTGGACTGGGCGACGGCGGCCCCGGACGAGAACTCACGCGCACTCACCCGGGCCATGATCGACGCGCAGGCTCGTGCGATGGCCGCCGCGCCGGATGCCGTGCTGTCCGAGGACCAGTTGCGTGTCCTCATCCACAACGTGCTCCGGCGGAGCTTCGGGGACGGGACCGCGGACCGCCTCGGCATTCCCACTCCCACCGCGACCGATCTCATGCCGCTGATCGGCACGCTCAATCGCCAGGCCCGGTACTGGCAGACCTTCTCCCCGGCCTCGGCCCAGGCGGCTCGCCGTCAGGAGCCCGAGGCGGCCGAACCAGAACCGACCGCCGTCGTCCTTCCTCTCGGCATCGCTCTTCGGCAGGGGACAGCGGTCAGCCACCGAGCACCTACCGCTGCCTGATCCTCCTCCGCCATGCCTCGCGGTCGAGGGCGACCGTCTCCGAGAAGGCCTGGCCAATCCCGTTGTCGCACTCCCCTTGGAGCTATCCGTCATGTCCCGAACCTCTACGGACACACCCGGCACCGCCGGCGTGTCCACCCTTCCTACCGGCGACCCCGGCCCCCGTCATCGCTGGTGGATCCTCGCCGTCATCGGTGTGGCCCAGCTGATGGTGGTGCTCGACTCGACCATCGTGAACATCGCCCTGCCCTCCGCCCAGAAGGACCTGGGCTTCTCCGACGGGGACCGGCAGTGGGTCGTCACCGCCTACGCGCTCGCCTTCGGCAGCCTGCTGCTCTTGGGCGGGCGGATAGCCGACCTCTTCGGCCGCAAGATGACCTTCCTGGTCGGCCTGGTCGGCTTCGCCGGCGCCTCCGCCCTCGGCGGTGCCGCGTCCGGCTTCGAGATGCTCATCGCCGCCCGCGCGGCACAAGGCCTGTTCGGCGCGCTGCTCGCCCCGGCCGCCCTGTCCCTGCTGACCACGACCTTCACCGACGCCAAGGAACGCGGCAAGGCGTTCGGCGTCTACGGCGCCATCGCCGGCGCCGGTGGTGCCATCGGTCTGCTGCTCGGCGGTCTGCTCACCGAGTACCTCGACTGGCGCTGGACCCTCTACGTCAACCTCGCCTTCGCCGCTATCGCCTTCGTCGGCGGCCTGATCCTGCTCCAGCGCTCGACCCGGGACAAGAGCGCCACCATCGACATCCCCGGCACGTTCCTCGTCTCCTCCGGCCTGTTCTGCCTGGTCTACGGCTTCTCCAACGCCGAGAGCCACGACTGGAGCTCGCCCGAGACCTGGGGCTTCCTGGTCGCCGGAGGGATCCTGCTCACCGCGTTCACCTGGTGGCAGACCCGCTCCACCCACCCCCTGCTGCCCCTGCGCGTCCTGCTCGACCGCAACCGCGGCGCCTCCTTCGTCTCCATCCTGATCACCGGCGCCGGCATGTTCGGTGTCTTCCTCTTCCTCACCTACTACCTGCAGCAGAGCCTCGGCTACACCCCCGTCAAGACCGGCCTGGCCTTCCTGCCCATGACCGCCGGGCTCATGCTCGCCGCGACTCTCGCCTCGACCGTGCTGATCCCCCGCATCGGCCCCAAGGCGATCGTGCCGCTGGGCATGGGTGCCGCTGCCGCCGGCATGGTGTGGCTGACCGGCCTCGACCTGAACAGCAGCTACACCACCGACATCCTTCCCCCGCTCGTCGTGGCAGGCATCGGACTCGGCCTGGTCATGGCCCCGGCCATGGCCCTGGCCACCGACGGCGTCGGCGCCGAGGACTCCGGCGTCGCCTCGGCGGCCGTCAACACCATGCAGCAGGTCGGCGGCTCCCTCGGCACCGCCCTCCTCAACACCCTCTTCTCCAGCGCCGTCACCAACTACCTCGACGGCAAGAACCCCAGGGACCCCGCCGTCCTCGCCCAGGCCGGCCTGGAGGGCTACTCCACCGCCTACTGGTGGTCGGCCGCCTTCTTCGCCGCCGGCCTGATCGTCAGCGTCGTCCTCTACCGACGTGGTGTCCCCACGCACGACCCCGACGCGGCCCCTGTCGTCCACATGTAAGGCTCCGCCGGGCCGAGGCACCGTCGCCTCGGCCCGGCGGTCGTTCGTCGTCCGGACCCCACTCGGTCCGCATCCGAGAGCACGGAGAAACCATGGAGCCCCGGAGCGGCCGGAACCGAAGGCCGGACCACGGCGGGTTCCCACAGCGCCCATGGTGGGTGGAGCTCACCCTGGTGTGCGGCGCCGCGGCGATGGTCATGAGCGCTCCCGTCTCCGACCTGCCCGAAACGCCGCACACCCCGGGATGGCTCTGGCAGTGACCTTCGGGTGCGTCGGGTACGAAGATCATCCCAGCCCTCACGGTCGGTGGTTCGACTTGGCGGCAGTCGAGGGCGGGGTGAAGGCGAGACCCAGGTCCCAGCGGGCACTGCGGGTGGTGTTGCCGTCGACGTACTTGTAGCCGTTGTCGTAGTGCAGGTAGTACGTGTGGGCGTCACCTGCGGTGGCGGCCTTCGCCCAGTCCGCGCGGGCGTCCTGCATGTCCCTCACCAGGGCGTCGACGGACTTGTCCGCGTGGCCCGGCCAGGTGCGGCCGCGCAGGACGCCCGTCTGCTTGCCGAGCACGTCCCGGACGTCCGCCGCCCAGTTTCTGTGGGCGTCCAGGTCCTCGTCGGCGTCTTCCTCCGGCTCCTCGTGGAGGACCTCGTCGACGGCGTTCATCGCCTTCAGGAAGGCCAGTTGGTCCGCGTCGAGCCTGGACTCGTCGGTACGAAGCGGGCCGTCCAGAGTGCCGTACGCGTCGGTGTGGGTGAAGACGCAGGTGATCTTGTTGCCTCTCCAGGCCCAGCTCTCCGCGGTGGGTCTCAGGTAGTTGACGCCGACTTTGTCGGTCAGCCTCCAGTGGTCCATCGCGTACGCGTCCTGGAGCTTCCAGCACTTGTCCTCGGCCTTGTCGGTGACGTCGTCGTCGCCCGGGTAGTCGCCGTCGGACAGCGGGATGGTGCCGAACACCTCGGCATCGTGCTCGAAGTTGCAGGACACCTTGTCGACGTCGTAGACGTTCCGGTCAAAGCCCGTGCCCGGGAGGTCGAAGCAGTCGCCCTTGGCGAGGGAGTAGCTGTTGCCACCCCGGGCGCCCTCCTCGAAGCCCTCCCAGGCGGCGGAGGCGATGTTCGTGGACAGCGACACCGCCCACAGCGCTAGTCCGAGGGAGGACACGACCGCGCCCGCGATCGCCATCCCCTTGCCGCGCTCACCCCGCTTCCTGATCTGCACCAGCGCGATGATCCCGAGGACCAGCCCCACCGCCGGCAGGAAGCACAACAAGCCCAGCACAAGGGCGGCGATGGCAATGCCGTTGACCGGAGCAGGGCGGGCGAAGGGGCTGTCGCCCTGGCCCCAGACCGGGTAAGGGGCGTAGGGGTGCGGCCACTGCGGTCCTTGCGGTCCCTGGAGGTGCGGATACGGGCCCTGCAGCTGTGGAGACTGGTACAGGTCCTGGGGCTGCTGGGACCCTGAGGGCGAGGGTATGGACACGGGCACCGTACTCCTGATTCAAACTGACGTGCGACGGTTCGAGCCATTGCCAGTACTTGTAGGTTGCCGTTCGGGTGAGGGGTTTGGACTGCAACGCAATGTGACAGTGCCAGGCGGCCCCGCCGTCGTTTGGATCGGCTACTTCGCGACGGTGGCGGCGAGCTTCGACAGCGGCTCCGCCAGCGCGTTGACCGCGTCCGACAGCTGCTTGCGGTCGGCCTCGCCAAGCTTGTCGTAGGACGTGAAGCCGTATGACGTCCTGTTCACGCGGTACTTGTCGAACATCGCGTTCAGCGTGGCGAACCGATTGTCCAGTTCGGTCGCCAGTGCCGTGTCGTTTTCCTGCCCAACCGCCTTGAGTAGCAGCTCAGACGACTTCTGCGCGCCCTCGATGTTGGCCGTGAAGTCGACCAGGTCGGTGTGCGAGTAGGGCTCCTCCTCGCCCGTGACCATGCCGGTGGCGACCTCGTCGAGCAGTTCCTTGGCGCCGTCGGCCATGGAGGTCGCGGTGATCTCCGCCTTGCCGATGCGGCTCTGCCAGTCACTGACGTCGGCGATCAGCTGGTCGGCAAGCTGCTTGTCACGGCCGGTGATTCTCCTGTCCTGCCAGAGGGCCTTCTCCAGGCGGTGCCAGCCGGTCCAGTCGGTGGCCGGGTCCTGGCTCTTCCTGAGGCCGTCCTCACGGACGTCGACCTTGAAGCCGATGTCGCCAAAGGAATCGGCGACTGGCGCGGTGTGCTCCCAGCCGATGCGGGAGAGCGCGTACGTCTTTCTGGCTTCCTCGATGTCGCCGTCCTTGACTGCCGTGGCGAAGGTCTCGGCCAGCCGCAGCGTCTCGTATGCCTGCTCCTGGGCGTAGGCGCGGTAGGTGGCGACGGCCCAGTCCAGGCGGGGGTCACGCTTGCCGGCGGTGCCGCCGGTGACCTTGAGATCCTGCCGGGCGCTGTCGGAGTTCATGCCCGACCTGCAGCCTATCTGGTAGTCACCGGCCTTCACCTCGGCGGTGACCCGCTGCTTGGTGCCGGGGCCAACGTTCTCGCGCTCGGCGAGGACCCGGTCGTCCGGGAAGAGGATGTAGACCGCGGTGACCAATGAGCCCTTGTTCTCGATGGCGAGTTCGACGTGTCCGGCGGCGATCTCCTTCTTGGAGATCTCGCACCTGCTGTCCGTGGAGATCACGTCGATGACGTGATCGCTGCCCTTGGCATCGCTCTTCTCGGCGCAGCCCGTGAAGGCGGTCAGGGCCGCCGCCGCGGCAGCGGTGACGACGGAGAGTTTGACGGCTCGCATCCAGGCTCCCGAGGATGGTTGGAAAATCACGTGGCGGAACCCGCCTGGAATGGTGAAGCTCGCAAAACAACGGCCGGCCCAAAGCTCGTTGCGGATCACCCCGTCACCGGCCTGCCGTGATGGCCTTCAGCCAAGCACTCAGGGTCGCCACCACGGTGACGGAGATCGTGGTGAGCCACACCGTGTACAGCCACACGGGTCTTGCTCTGCCATGTGAGGCGACCCACGTGACCCACGCGGCCGATGATCCGGCGGCCAGCGCCACCAACCAGCAGACGAGTACGGGGATCCCCGACTCCTGGAATTCCATTTTGAGCAGGAACAGCCACAGGTAGAGCGGGAAGGTGAACGCCGACACGATCACAGTTGCGGCGGTCAGCAGCTGCCGCACCACCCCATGTTGATGGTGCAGTCTGCCTCTCAGTACCTCACCGGTCATCAGGGTCGGCATCGTCAGCATGTACACCACTGTCCACTCCAGGCCTGAGAACCGGGAGAAGTAGATCAATGGCCAGCAGGTCGTGATGGTGATCAGCTGCGCCGCCAGCGCGTGCGCGGAGCCACGGGCACAGGGTGTGTACGGAAACGAGGCAGGCCACAAGACATGGTGAGCACCGATCTCAGGCCCCAGGCGCAGGGCCCTTTTCCAAAGAGTGCCGATCAACTGCTTCACGTACCAGCGCCTTTCGAACGGGAAGGGGCTGCGGGCACGTGCAGCGCAAGGCCCCATCACGTGTACAACTCTCGTGTAGCGCCTTATGAAGCGACATCCGTGGAATCACGTAGTCCAACACCGAAACATCAGCCGGGTCCGTAGGCGATGGCCGAGTCCGGCGAGGAGCAACCGCCTCGGGCGAGGCCACTGGAAGGCGTTCCGCCAGGTGGATGGGTGGGGCCGCGCAGCAATGCTCTCACCGGGGCGAGTCCAGTTCCGCGCGGCCTCCCGCCACTCCGTCCACGACGGTTTCCCTGTCATCCGGTGCTCCGATGCTCTGCTCGTCCTGACCTACCTCGCAGTCAACCGCTGACAGACGATCTACTCCACAGACAGCCGTCCACAGCCGACGTGAGCACCCTGCAAGACCGTCACACCAGCCGTTTGACCTGCGCCTTCAAGCTGGCGGAGGCTCACAGTGTGTGCACTACCAGTGTGAGGCTCGGGTCGCGGCAGGGAGGTCAGTACGTCGAACCAGGCGTGGACGACCAGCACCAGAGCGAGGCCGCACGACACCAGCGCCAGGCCCGGCCGACGCGGGAGCGAGGGCGATCGCCGCGCGGGCTCCCGTGGAGGTGAGGCACGGCGGGCCGGGTCCAGGAGTCGGTCGTGTATGAGGGTCATGGCTGTCCTGATGTCCGTGGTCAGTGAAGGCAGGGCGTGGATACGGCGGCGCCGCCGTAGTCGCCGACAAGGCGTGCGCGATCCGGGGCGGAGCCGTACCTCCTCCCCCGCGGGACTCGACTCCCGGCCTTCCACTCCTTCCGGTCGCGATCGCCGGCGAAGACGAAAAGGCGCAGCACCAGGAAGCGTCCGATGCCGGCGAGCCCTGCCGCGCCGAGGTACACGATCTGTTCCAGGAGCCTGCCCGCCGTCGGCTGCAGGGCATGAAGTGCGAGCACCGCGACGGTGGTCAGCACGTAGGAGGCCATGGCCGAGCCCCCGGACTGGAGGTGGCGGCGCCAACCGGCACGCCGCCCTGTGCGGAAGGTGACGAGTGAGTGCAGTTCCGTGCACAGGACGGTCGAGATCACGGTGATCAGCGCGTTCGCCACCGTCCACGGCATCGCCTCTGCCACGGTCGGTACGACGGCGCTCGCGGCGAGACCGGCTCCGCCGCCGAACAGGACGAAGCGGGCGAAGGAGGCGAGCGGGCCGGGCGGCGCGGAGGCGTTGCCCCCGTCGGCCTTGCCGCTGCCGCTGCTGCCTTCCGCATGACGTGACTCACTCATCGTCTCCCCTGCTCACCTCATGGGGTTGCCCCCTCCTGGCTTCCTCCTTTTTCACGCTAGGGGCGTCCGGACGGCGGACTCTGGTACCCGGGACGGCATTGCCGGCGGGCCGGTGGTACCCCGGTACCACGCGCACCGCGGTGGCACGGGCGGCTGGGTCCGCGGCCCTCTTCCCTCAGGTGCGTGACGGCGGGTGGTACCGCGGTACCACCCGTCCGCCGAAGTGCCCCCCGGGGTCCCACGGTTTGGGGCCCCGCCGCTTCTAACGTCGAAGACAGGCACCCGCGGTTGTGTCCCCGGCCCGTTCTCCCAAGACGTGGGTGCACAGCCTGCCGCGTTCGCCGCGGGCCGGGCCGGACGTCACGACCACCTGATGTCGTCGAGTACCGGAGTGCTCCGGCCGACACCGAGCGAAAGGCCGCCTGATGCCCACCACCACGATCCGCCGCCACCGGCACCCCGGTCGGCGCTCCGACCTCTCCCTGGTGCCCGGCCCCCGGGCGACGGCTGCCCCGACGAAGTACAAGGTGACCGGTTTTGGAGTCCTGCGCTCGGAGTGGCTGAAGTTCTGGTCGCTGCGCTCCAGCTGGATCACTCTGGGCGTCGCCGTCGTCCTGCTGGTCGTCTTCGGTGCGGTCGCCGCCTACACCTACAGTCCCGACGCCGTCGCGACGAGCGGGCCGCCCGGGCCGGGCAGCGACAGTGGCGGCGGCGACAGCGACGCCGTCAGTCTGGCGCTGACGGGTGTGACCTTCGCGTCGCCGGCCATCGGCGTCCTAGGGGTGCTCCTTTCGGCGGGCGAGTACAGCACCGGCATGATCCGCTCCACACTCGCAGCGGTGCCGCGCCGGCTGCCCGCCCTGTTCTCCAAGGCCGCCGTGATCGGGCCGATCGCCCTGGTCCTCACCACGGTCGGCGCGCTGGCCGCGTTCCAACTGGGCACCCCGGGTCTGGACGGCGAGCGGATCGCGCTCTCGCTCGGCGACGACGGCGTCCTGCGCAGCCTGGCCGGCGCCGGTGTCCACCTCGCTCTGGTCGCCGTGTTCGGCGTGGCGCTGGGGGCACTGCTGCGCTCCTCCGCCGGGGCCATCGCGGCGCTGGTCGGCATCCTGCTGATCCTGCCCGGCCTGGCCTCACTGCTCCCGGACTCCTGGTACGACACCCTCAGCCCCTACTTCCCCAGCAACGCCGGCTCCGCCGTCTACGCCCTGCACCAGTCCTCCGACGCCCTCTCGCCCGGGGCAGGACTCGCCGTCTTCGCGGGCTGGGTGGCCCTGACGCTCGCCGGTGCGGCCTACCGGCTCGTCAAGACCGACGCCTGAACCGGACACGAGGACCATTGATATCCATGAGGACGGAACGCGCGGCACCCGCCGCCGTCGCCCCGGGGACGACACTCCCGCCGTTGCCCGGCCTCGACGCCGCATGGGCGCACCCGGTCCTGGGCAGCATGTTGCGCGGACACAGCCACCGGCAGTGGCTGGACCGCCGCCACCCCTGGCTGCTCGACACCGCGGTCGTACTGCTCGTCGTGTGCGTCAGCATGCCCAGCCTGCTGGGAGGCACCAGCGGTTCTCTCTTCGGGGACGCGGATTCCCAGGGCCAGGTGTCGTCCGGTGCCATGGTCGCTCTCACTGCCGCGCTCGCCATTCCTCTGTGGTGGCGGCGCAGAGCTCCGGCCGTCACGTACTTCGTGATCGCGGCCGTGTCCCTCGTCGAGTGGTCTGTGGGGGTCTGGCTGCCGGCCGGCCTCAGCGTGCTCATCGCCTTGTACACCCTGGCCAGGCGCGGTTCGCTGCGCGTACTGGGCTGGGCCGGCGCACTGGCCGTCGCCACAGTGGTACTGGCCGCCTGGGTCCTGGCGCCCATCGAACATCCGCTGCTCGGCAGCTTCTTCCTGTTGGGGACGACTACCGCGGCCGTCGCCGTGGGGCTGACCCTGCGGATCCGCCGGATGTACCTGGAGGCGCTGGAGGACCGGGCCCGGCGCCTGGAGATAGAGCAGGAGCAGCGCCTACGGCTCACCGCCGCCGCCGAGCGCTCCCGCGTCGCACGCGAGATGCACGACATCGTCGGCCACAACCTCTCCGTCATGGTCACCGTCGCCGACGGCGCCGCGACCCTCGCCACCAACCGGGGCGAGCATTCGGCCGAGGCGCTGCGCATCCTCGGTGACACCGGCCGCCAGGCCATGAGCGAACTCCGCCGCGTCCTCGGCGTCCTGCGCGAGGGGCAGGAAGCGGCCCAGCTCCTCAGCCCTCAGCCGGGAATCCACGATCTGGACCCCCTGCTGTCACGCGTGCGGGCAGCGGGCCTCGCGGTGAGGTACCGGACGATGGGCGACCTCGACTCCCTGGGCAGCGGCGTCCAACTCACCGTGTACCGGGTCGTCCAGGAGGCACTGACCAACACCCTCAAGCACGCGGGGAGCGGCTCCTCGGTCGAGGTCACCGTGACCGCCGATACCGGCACGGTACACATACGGGTCGCCGACACCGGTGCGCCACCGGGCCAGACGGTGCGACCGGTGGCTGAGCCACGCGGCGGCGACCCCGGGCACGGTCTCGTCGGCATCCGCCAGCGGGCCGCCATGTACGGCGGCACCGTCGTCATCGGCCCCCGCGACACCGGGCACGGCTGGCTCGTGGACGTCGTCCTCGACGTACCCACCTCGCCCGCTCCGGGAGAGCAGCTGTCATGACTCCGGAAGCCTGCTTCCCTGGCTGGGACCGACCGCAGGGCTGAAGTACGGGGCCTGATGCTCTCGGTACCGGCTCGCTCGCCAGTCCGCCGTTCACCCCGTGAGCGCCTCCGGCTCCGACGGGACGGTCGGCCTCGACTGCTCGGTGAGGCGAGGAAGGCGGACGCGGAAGGTCGCGCCGCGGCCGGGGGTCGAGTCGACCTGGACGTGGCCGGCGTGGGCGGTGACCAGGGAGTGGACGATGGACAGGCCGAGGCCGGCGCCGCCGGTGGCGCGGTTGCGGGAGGTGTCGGCGCGGTAGAAGCGCTCGAAGATACGGGCGCTCTGCTCCGGAGTGAGTCCCGGGCCCTGGTCGGCGACCTCCAGGACGGCGTGGTCGCCGACCGTGCCGACGCCGATCCTGAGGGGTGTGCCGGGCGGGGTGTGGGTGACGGCGTTGCCGACCAGGTTGGTGACGACCTGCCGCAGCCGTGCCTCGTCGGCGAGGGCCGGTGCGGGTGCCGGCGGCCCTTCGCCGCCCGGGCCGGTGAGCGTGACGGCGCGGGCCGGGTCCAGGGCGCGTACGTCGTGCAGGGCGTCGGCGGCGAGGGTGCGCAGGTCGGTGGGGGCGAGGTCGAGATCCGGAAAGGCGCCCGGCGTTCGCATGCCGGTCGGTCTGCCCGTGGCTCTGAGGGCGTGCTCGTCGAGGCGGGCCAGCTGGAGCATGTCCTCGACGAGCCGGGTGAGACGTTCGGACTCCCGGGCGATGCGGTCCATCGTGGCGTCGACGTCCTCACGGCCGGCGAGGGCGCCCATGCGGTGCAGATCGGTCAGGCCCTTGATGCCGGCGAGCGGGGTGCGCAGCTCATGGCTGGCATCGGCGACGAACCGGCTCATCCGCGCCTCGGACTCGGCACGGGCGGCGAACGCGGCCTCCAACTGCCCGAGCATGCCGTTGAGCGCGGCCGACAGTCGACCCAACTCCGTGTTGGGTCCCGCCAGTTCGGGCACGCGGCGGGTGAGGTCGCCGCCCGCGATCTCGGCGGCGGTCTGCTCGACGCGGGACAGCGGACGCAGTCCGGAGCGGACCGCGAACCAGCCCGCCACGGCCAGCACCGCGAGCAGGCCGAGTCCCGTGCTCCGGTAGATCCGCCACATCCGGTTCACCGTGCCGTCCACCTTGGACATCGTCGTCGCCACCAGCACACTGCCGGAGGAGGTGGAGGTGGTCGTCGCCGTGGCCCCGGGCAGACGGGCGCCGGTGACTCTCGGCACGGCGATCACCCGCCAGCGCGTGTCTCCTGTCGTGCTGTCCACGGTGAACGGCCGGCCACCACGGGCGATGACCGCGGCTCGGTCCATCCGGGGCAGAACCGGTCCATGCGTCTCCCCTGTTCGACTGGTGCCGGCGAGGGAGTCGACGCTGGTCTCGACCACGCCCGCCTCCGTGACGTAGGTGATGACGGGGTTGCCGAGGACGTCCGTGCTGAAGTCACCGATACCGGAGGGCGGCTTCTGAGCCGCGCCGTTCTCCGCCGCTTTCGGTGGCACCAGTGCGAACACCTGGGCGGCGGCGCGGAGTTGGGCGTCGACGCGGTCCTCCATATAGCCCCGCAGGGCGTTCCCGGCGACCAGGCTGAACCCGGTGAGGCCGACCGTCAACAGGGCGACGGCCAGCAACAGGACGCGACTGCGCAGTGAGGCACGTGCCCACAGGCCCCCGGTCATGACTTCGGCCCGCGCAGGACGTATCCGACGCCGTGCACGGTGTGGATCAGCTTGGGGCCGCCGTTGTCGATCTTGCGCCGCAGATAGCTGATGTAGGTGTCGACGATGCCGGTGTCCCCGTTGAAGTCGTAGTCCCAGACCCGGTTGAGGATCTGGGTCTTGGAGACCGTGCGCCCGGCGTTGGTCATCAGGTAGTGCAGCAGCCGGAACTCGGTGGGTGACAGGCGCAGGGGTTCACCCGCGCGTGTGGCCTGCACTCCGTCGGGGTCGAGTTCCAGGTCGGCCGCGCGCAGCGTGGCGGTGGGGTCGCCGCCGGTGCGGCGCAGCACGGCGCGGATACGGGCGATCAGCTCCTGGAGGTCGAACGGCTTGGTCACGTAGTCGTCGCCGCCCAGCACCAGCCCCTCGATCTTGTCGTGGGTGGCGTCCCGGGCGGTGAGGAACACGACCGGGACGTGCCCGCCGCGGGGCGTCGAGGCGGGCCGGTGCCGCTCGCGCAGCCGTCGGATCACCTCGAAGCCGTCCAGGTCGGGCAGCATGACGTCGAGCAGGACCAGATCGGGCGAGACCTCCCTGGCCCGGTCCAGCGCTTCCTGGCCCGTCCCGGCCGCCGCGACGGTGAAGCCGGCGTGCCGCAGAGCCGCGCACAGCAGCTCCCGCACGGTCGACTCGTCGTCCACCACCAGCAGATTCGCCTCCCCCGCCGCCGCCACACCGAGATCGATTCCCGCGCCGGCGGCAGGCAGGGAAGAACGCTCAAAGGACGTCAAAGGAGGCCTCCATGGGACCGCAACCAGATTCCCGGCCTCGCCGGATACAGGGCCCCGGCAGAAAACACGCGGCACGCGGCGGCCGGGACCCTGCCGGGCAGGATACGAAATGGTGCCGTCTTCGCCGCATAAAGTCCGTTGTCACCGAGCCCGAAGAGCACCACGTGCCGAGGACAGCAGACTCCCGCCGAACCCGGCCAGAGCGCCGACGAGCAGCCCGAAGACGATCGTCCGCAGCACGCTGCCGCTCAGCTCGGCCTCCATGCCGCCCATCTCGCTGCCGAACATGCTGACGCCGAAGTGCCCTGATGCGCCCAGCAGCCAGGCCGACGTGCCCAGGACGACGGCCGTGACGACACCGAACCGCTGTGCCATGCCGAGGTGTCCGGCCAGCGGGCCCCGGTAGGGGTGCAGCGGAACCATCTGGGCGGGGTCCGTGACACGGGCCGCCCGGTAGGCGCAGCCGAGCAGGACGAGCCCGGTCACCGCGAGGGCACCGAGCCACAGCGGCCACCCGCCCGCCGACAGGGATCCCAGATGTTCGGTACGGTCGGTCTGCTGACCGCCGCCCATGGCACCCGTGCTTCCGCCCATGCCGCCCATGCCGCCCATGCCGCCCATCAGAGCGGCGAGGGGGTTGCTGCCGCTGTCGCTCTGCACCGGATGCACCGCGGCCGTCCACGAGGCACCGAGGCCCAGGGTCAGGAACACCGCCAGCGCGTTCGGAGCCAACAGGAGCGCGGCCCCGGCGACCGAGCCGGCCGGACCGCCGACCACCGCCCCGACAGCCGCCAGAATCACCAGCGGTACGGCCGCCAGAACGACGGCCGTACGCACGACGGCCGAGAGACTCCGCCCCCAGCCGGTGCGCAGACCGTCCAGCACCCCGCCCAACGGCAGCCGCACCCGCCGGCTGATCAGGAATCCCGCACCGAGCGCCACGGCCACCCACAGCACCGCGCCCAAGCCGGCCGACCCCGCGCTCACGTGGTAGGTCATCGCCGACTGGGCCCCCGAACCGCCGCCCATGAGCCCACCCAGACCACCGCTGCCACCACCCATCAGCTCGCCCAGACCACCGCTGCCACCTCCGAAGCCTTCGGTGGACCGGCCGCCGCCCGTCCCACCCATTCCTCCCATCGCGGACGCGGGCATGGTGGCCGATCCCTTCGCGAGCCCGGCCACGACCATGAGGGTGAACAGTGCCGCACTCGCCGCTCCGGCCGCCCGGACAGCCAGTTCGCCTGCGGTGAAGCGCCGTTGCTGCCCCTGCCGCAGCCGCCAGGAGAACGCGAGCCACAGCACGACGGCGCCCACGAGCGTGACTCCGAGCGGTACGACATCGGCCGCCCCGCTGATCGACGGGCTCATGCCGCCCCCACCGCCTCCGAACAGGGAGGCCAGCCCGCCCATCCCCCCGGAGTCCCCTGACACATCCGAACCCGCGCTCACCGATCCTCCGACGGCCATGGCGGTCAGAGCCAACGTCAACGACCAGACCGATCCGAAGGATCCCGCGTCGAGCAGCACCAACGCGAGCGCGGACACGGCCGCCATCGCGACCACCGCGCACAGCGTGGCCGCCGCCCCTTCCAGAGCGTTCTGCCAGGGACCGATCAACTGCACCGGCACGGTGCGGCGCGGGGACCGGGGGTTCGTGCCGGACCGTGAGCCGGCCGCGGTGCCAGGACGCGGGCCGGAGCCGGGCCTGGTCTGCAGACGGGGTGTGGTGGCAACCATGCAGGACAACTCCGCTTCGTTGGTGCGGAGGCACGCGGCGCCGATCGGCGCAGCTTCCGGCGCCGCGTGCCTGTGGGGACCCGCACACAGTGGCGGTCGCGGGTACGACATTTCCGAGAGGTTCTGGGAGGTTTCTGAGAACCGAACGGAGAACACACAGATCACACCGCGCGCACGCACGAGGAGCCGATCCGGTTCTCAGGAACTTCCCAGAAATCCCGTGTGAGCAAAGGGCTTTCGGTCAGCGGGCGATCGAAGGCCCGTCCACCCTGGGAACACGATCGTCTTGACGCCTCGGTCAACGTGTCAGGCTCCTTGAGAGTCAGGGCGTGACCGGTCAGTGGTACCCCAGTACCACTGACCGGTCGAAGTGTCCCCCCGGGTCCCACGGGTTCGGCCCGCATCGCTCCTAGCGTCGAAGACAGGCACCCGCGGTTGCGTCCGCGGCCCGTTCTCCCCAGGCGCGAAAGGCCCGAACCGACATGATCCAAGCGCAGGAACTGACCAAGCGATACGGGGACAAGACCGTCGTCGACAACCTCGGCTTCACCGCCAAACCCGGCGAGGTGACCGGCTTCCTCGGCCCCAACGGGGCGGGCAAGTCCACCACCACGCGCATGATCATCGGGCTGGACTCCCCCACCAAGGGCGCGGTCACCGTCAACGGCAAGTCGTACGCCAAACACGCCGCGCCGCTCCAGGAGATCGGCAGCCTGCTCGAGGCCAAGTCCGTCCACCCCGGGCGCAGTGCGCGCAACCACCTGACGGCGCTCGCCCACACCCACGGCATTCCGCGCCGCCGGGTGGACGAGGTCATCGAGCTGGCCGGGCTGACCAGCGTGGCCGGCAAGCGGGTGGGCGCCTTCTCGCTCGGCATGGGCCAGCGGCTCGGCATCGCCTCGGCCCTCCTCGGCGACCCGGCGATCGTGATGCTCGACGAACCGGTCAACGGCCTCGACCCCGAGGGCGTCCTCTGGGTCCGCAAGCTGCTGCGCTCCCTCGCCGACGAAGGCCGCGCCGTCATGCTCGCGGAAGGTGAGGCGGCGGTTGGCCTCGGTGTTCAACAGGGTGAGCACGAGGAGTGAGGCGAAGTTGGCCACGGCGGGCTGCCACCAGCCGCGCAACAACCAGTACAAGAAGGCCTGCCCCACGGTCGAGGCGATACCGATGAGGACGAAACAGCCGACCTGCCAGGCGAGTTGGGAACGGGCCGGGTCCGGGGCGAGCACGGCGTCGGGGTGCTCGGCGGCGGGTCCCGGGCGCCGCGGGACCGGGACCCGGGCGGCACCGGAGGCCTTGCGTCGAGCCATCGCCCACGATCGCCCTACATAGGGGGCAAACTGGTAACGATATTGTCGCCAATTCTGGGGAGTGCCGATGAGTCCCACCACCGCCCGGGCACTGCGCGTCGCCGTACTCGGCCTGGGAGAGGCGGGCAGCGCCATCGCGGAAGACCTCGCCGCCGCGGGCGTGCATGTGCGCGGCTACGACCCCCGGGTTGCGGTTGCCCCGGGCGTGGTGCACGCAGGCAGCGAGGCGGAGGCGGTGACGGGCAACGACGTCGTCCTCAGTGTCAACAGCGCCTCGGACGCCGAGCATGCCCTCCGGGCAGGCCTTACCGGGACGCCTCCCGGCTGTCTCTGGGCCGACCTCAACACCGCCTCTCCCGCGCTGAAGCGACACCTCGGCGAGATCGCCGGGGCGGCCGGAATCGACTTCGTCGACGTGTCTTTGATGGCGACCGTACCCGGCCGGGGGCTGCGGACCCCCATGCTCGCCTCCGGACCCGGGGCCAGGCGCTACGCCGCCGCACTCCGCTCCGTCGGCGCAATGGTGGACGTGCTCGAGGGGCCGGCGGGGCTGGCGGCTGAACGCAAGCTGCTGCGCAGCGTGTTCTACAAGGGATGGGCGGCGGCCGTAGTCGAAGCCCTCACCGCGGCTCGGGCCGCCGGCTGCGAGGAATGGCTACGGGAGATCATCGCCGGCGAACTGACGCGCGCGGACGCCGCGACCCTGGACCGGCTGGTCGAGGGCAGCCATCGCCACGCCACACGCCGCACCGTCGAAATGCAGGCCGCCGCAGACATGCTCACCGACCTCGAGATTCCCCCATCGGTCGCAACGGCCAGCAGGGATCTGCTGCGTCGGCTGTCTCGCGGGGAGTCGGGCGGGAGCGACACCTTGAGCCGTGAGACGCCGTGACACGAAGGGGTTGAGGATTGAGGATTGAGCGCCACGGGCTGCCCTACCCCGCGCCTTGGTCGGAGTCGACTCCTCATCGACACAATCCCGTCCTCCGGGCAATCGACGTCTTCATTCGGGTGGGTGCGTCGACGTCCTCGATGACCAAGAGCCGCCCCGGGACCGCTGTTGCGGGTCATGGCGTCGTTGACGGTGGGTTTGGGGCGGTCGGCGGGGCGGGATCGGTTGTGGACGGTCTGGCGCGGACGACGGCTTGGTCTCCTCGTGGACCGAACAGGTGCAGGATCTCCACGGTGCTCGTGTCCGCGGGGCCGAACCAGTGGGGCTCGGTGGTGTCGAACTCGGCCACTTCGCCGGGCCGCAGCGTGAAGTCCTGCGCCCCGAGGATGAGGCGTAGCCGACCGGCGAGGACGTAGAGCCATTCGTAGCCCTCGTGGGTGACCGGTTGCGGCTGGCGGGGTGCCAGTACCTGCTTGAAGACCTGGACTCGGCCCGGGTACTGCGTCAGGGGCACGAGGACACTGCCGCGCTCCTTGTGCAGGGGCCGGAGGTGCACCCGAGGGTCACCGCTGGCCGGCGCCGCCACCAGTTGGTCGAGTGCGACGTGGTGCGCCCGTGCCAGCGGGATGAGCAGGTCCAGGGTCGGGCGCCGCTTGCCCGATTCCACCCGGGACAGGGTGCTGATGGAGAGCCCGGTCGTGGCCGCGAGTGCCTCGAGCGTGAGTCCCCGTTCGCGGCGCAGCCTGCGCAGCCGGGGCCCGATGCCGTCGAGAATCTGCTCCAGCTCCGCGTCCTTGGATGCTGTGTTCATGGGTCCAGTTTTGCAGTGTTCGCAAATTTGATGGGCTGTGATCGTCGTCCGGTCCGATCCTTGCCGGGCAGTGTTCCCGGACGTGAGAGGTGGACCTTGACCGCGACGACTCACCCTGTTCAGCCTGTTCAGCCTGTTCAGCCCATGCTGAGCGCGCGCAGGCGCTGGACGGTACTGGCCGTCTGCTGCCTGAGCATGTTCCTGGTGGGCCTGGACACCACCATCGTCAATGTGGGTCTGCCGACCATCGGGCGCGACCTGGATGTCGACACGCGCGGTCTCGAATGGATCGTGGACGCCTACACCCTCGTCCTGGCCAGTCTCCTGATCTCCTCCGGCGCACTGGCGGATCGCTTCGGACGCCGCCGGGTGTTCCAGTGCGGGCTGGCCGTGTTCGGTGCGGCCTCACTTGTCTGCGCGCTCGCCCCGTCGGCGGACGTACTCGTCGCGGCCCGCGCCCTGCAGGGCATCGGCGCCTCGATGCTCAGCCCTGTGGCGCTCGCGATCGTGGTCAACGCGATGCCCGACCCGAAGGAACGGGCGCAGGCGATCGGCATCTGGGCGTCAGTGTTCGGGCTGAGCATGGCCGCCGGTCCCGTCACCGGCGGCGCGCTGCTCGCGGGCCTCGGCTGGCGGGCGCTGTTCTGGATCAACGCACCCGTCATCGCGGCTGCTCTGCTGCTCAGTGCGGTGTTCGTGCCGGAGTCCCGGGCACAGCGGACCCGGCGGCTCGACCTGCCCGGCCAGGTCCTGCTGACCATGGTCCTCGCCGTCGTGGTCGGTGTCCTGATCGAAGGGCCGCGCATCGGCTGGACGTCGCCTGCGGCGCTGGCGGGATACGCAGGGGCTGCCGTGGCGACCGCCGGATTCGTCTGGGTCGAGTCCCGCCGACGTGAGCCGCTGATGGATCTGCGGCTCTTCGGGCGCCCGGTCTTCAGCGGTGCCGTCGTGGGCGCGGTGGCGGTCTTCGTCGCCCTGAACACGACACTGCTGCTGAACACCCTCTACCTGCAGCACACCCGGGGATGGACGCCGCTGGCCGCCGGCGTGGCGACCTTGCCCCTGGCCGTCGGAGCGACCGTCTGCGCCCCTTGGTCCGGCCGTATGGTCGGCCGCACGGGACCCCGGCTGCCACTGCTCCTGGCCGGCGGTTTCATCACGGTCGGCGGGCTCTGCCTGGTCCGGCTCACCCCGTACACGCACGTGCTCCTGCTTCTGACCGCATACTCGCTCGTCGGCATCGGGTTCGGCTTCGCCAACGCCCCCATCACCAACACCGCGGTCAATGGACTGCCGCCCGCCCGAGCCGGCGTGGCCGGGGCGATCACCTCCACCGCACGGCAACTCGGCTCCGCCCTCGGCATCGCCATCGCCGGCGGCCTGGTCACGGCCGCCGGCCCGACGGGGCTCGCACACGCGTCCCGCCCGGGCTGGATCCTCGTCGCCACCTGCGGCGTACTGCTCTTCCTCGTCGCCCACGTATCACGGCCGAAGGAGGCCACCACGGGTCCCGCCTCCCCACAAGCGCGGTGACCCACGCGACTCACCGCACCACACCGTTGTCCCCGTTGAAGGGCGCCGCCGCCTTCGTCAAACGCTGCCGAACTCGCCCCACGACTCACGTCGCCGCCGAGACGGGAATCTCCCGGGCCTGCGCCTCGACGTGAGTGCACCGCTACCGCGGATTCGGCGGGAGGGGCTGGCCGGCGATGGTCGACCGTGCCCGAAGGCTGCTGATGTCGCCTCGGACGTCGGCCGTGTTGAACGCCTGCGTTGTGACAGAGCGCCGGGATGATCGGCTCATTGATGTAGGTCTTGAAACGAGCTGATCGGCGGCCTTGGGCGCGGCCGCGGGGCAGCCCGTACTGCCCGACTTGGGTCTCGGTGACGGCGACGCGTACGAGCTGCGCGTGGCCGCCGTCGGCCGCCGTGGGCCGCCGTGGGCCGCCGTGGGCCGCAGCAAACGCGGCGGCGTCCTCGCCCGGCCGGAGCACCTTCCTCACTCGCGCAAGGGCCGCTCCCGGCCCTGCGCTCGCCGCGCTTGCGATCTCTCGGCACAGGGCCCGGAGCTCAAGCCGCCACGCTGCTTCCCCCGACCGAGGGCGGCGGCCGGGAGTGGATCGTCGATTCAGCCGGCGGAAGGCCGCGGGGCACGCAGATGCGCCCGCTTCTCCAGTTCCTCCTCGTCGACCAGCGTCAGCATCGGCTGGCCCGGCGCGGCAAGCATGAACACGACGTACTTGGCCGGCAGATCCGACGAGGCGTTGCCGAGCTGCGCGTACGGCCGGCCGCTGCTTTGCCCCGCCCCGGCCGGTGAACCTACGTAATTCGATTACGTAGTTCTACTGGAGCCCCCGAAAGGCAGCGTTGAGAAACTCGCCCCAGGAGCTTCCTGATGGAGCCGTGGTGTCACACCGGGGAGCTTGCTGCCCCCTACTGGGCAACCGTCGCCGGCAGTCCAACGCGTAGCGAACGCTGTCCAGTCAATAGAGCCAGCTGAACATTGGAGAATCCCCCGTTGGTTTCCAAGATTCGTGTCCTTCTGGGCATGCTCGTGCTCCTGGCGCTGGCCCTCGGCGCCATCGCCCTGCTCGCGGCCATGAAAGCCGATGCCATCTGGTTCACGATCGTTCCTCTCGGCATCCTCTCTGGCGGCGCGACCTTCGTCCATTCGCTCGGATGGTTCAACAAAAAGGCAGGCGGGTGACTGACCTGGCGGCTCACAGATCGGCATGGATGGTCTCCGAGTGGATGACCACGCGGGTGCCGTCGAGCGCGCAGGGCAGAGTTGAACACGGACCGGGGGCTGCTGATCTCGGCCTACTGGCGGCGGCGTCCGCGAGCGGTCTGCTGCTGTGAGAACAGTCCGGGCAACCACTTGAACGATTTCGCTCCGCACACCCGCCGGAACCGCCCGCCCCCTGTGGTCGTCTTGTGCGCTGACTGTGCACGAAGCAGGGATATATGGGGGACGTTGTGACGCGGAGCGCGAAGAAGACCGGTCTCGTGGTGGTGGCTCTGGCGACGGTGCTCGCGGCCTCGGCCTGCGGCGGGGAAGCCGGCACGGCGGCCGGGAGCAGCGGCGGGACGCTCCCCGCTCACGGGACGGAAAAGTCCGTGGCTCCCTCCGGGGACGGGGCGTCGTCCGCGTCGCCCGGCTCGGAGCCGACGTCTGCCGACGCCGTGGGGACACTGTCCGGGGTCGCGCAGGCCGCGGCGTCACCCCTCACCCGGCACGTGCCGTGGAACCTGGACATTCTGGACCAGCGGTCGCGGCCGCTGAACGGGAAGCTCACCACCACCGCCACCGGCAAGGGCGTTCACGTCTATGTGATCGACACCGGGATGGACGTCGCCCACAAGGAGTTCGGCGGACGAGCCCGCCTCGGCGCCGACTTCGTGGGCCCGAAGGACTCCGGTGACTGCTTCAGCGAGGAGGGGACCGGCCACGGCACGTTCGTCGCGGGCATCATCGGCGGGGCGAAGTACGGGGTGGCGCCCAAGGCGGAGCTCGTACGGGTCCAGGGCATCCTCTGCGAGAGCGGGGGCGGCGGTTCCGCGGCGGCGGCCGAGGCGGCCCTGGTGAAGTCGGTCAAGTGGGTCACCGCGCACGCGCAGAAGCCCGCGGTGGTGAACATGTCGCTCAACCTCGACCACCGGTCGGCGGCGCTGGAGTCCGCCGTGAAGAAGATGGTCGACGCGGGGATCCCGACCGTGGTGTCAGCCGGCAACTACCACGACGACGCCTGCAAGCACTCCCCGGCCGGTGTCCCCGGCACGATCGTCGTGGCCGCCTCCACCTCGAACGACCGCGCGTGGAACGACAGCGGCTCCTACGGATCCGGGTACGGACGGTGCGTGGACCTGTACGCCCCCGGCCAGAAGGTCACGGCCGCCCTCGCCGGCGGCGGTACGTTCACGGAGACCGGCGGCGCCACGTCCTGGGCCGCGCCGCACGCGACCGGAGTGATCGCGCTGTACCTGTCGGCACACCCCCACGCCACGGCCAACGAGGTCCACGTCTGGCTCGACCACACGGCCACCCGTGGTGTCGTGCGCGGCGTCCGTTCCGACACCCCCAACCGGCTGCTCAACACGGGCGGTATCTGACCCGCCCCGGCCACCCCGGCCGCCCGGGCGCCGCGCCTCACCGTCCGCTCCCGACTGCGGGAAATTCCCTGCCGCCCCGAGTTCACGATCAGGGCAGCTCGACTTCCCCACTCGATTGCTTGCTCAACAAGCGTCGGTCATGGGGCCGCCCCGTGGCCTCGGCCCGGTCTACGCGCTCTCATCAGTCAGCGACGCGGTGTGTAGGGCGGAAAAGCGGCTGCATCGGTGAAGTCCAGGTCCGTGTCGGGCCAGCGTCGGCGCAGCAGGTCGGCTGTGCAAAGGGCCCAGCTGGTGAGGTGGGGCAAGGCACGATGGGCCGTGGCGGTGCGAGCTGCGGCCTCCAGCGTCTCGACGAGCTGGGATCTGCTGTCGTCCCCGGGCGCACGGGTGTCCAGCAAGGCGAACCGTTGCAGACGGACGATCGCCCAGGAGATGCAGGCTGCCGCCAGGCCGAAGCCGTACCGCCGGTCATCCTCGGCCTCGGGCACGCCGTCGGCCAAGGCGTGGCGGTAGTGGTCGGCAAGACCGGTGGCGATGGGGTCGCCCACGGTCATCCACGCCGGGCCGGGGACATGCAGGCAGACAGCGTCGACAAGGGCGTGGGTGTAGCCGGCGGACTCGAAGTCGATGAGGCGGGCGTCTGCGGGGCCGGACTCGTGGAGGAGGATGTTGTTGGTCTCCGCGTCACCGTTACTGAGGGCCAGGAACGGGCCGGGGTCGCTCAACTCGGCCAGAGCGCAACTGAGTTCAGCCTCGGCTTGTCCGGTGATGGGTGCGCCGAGAGCTGCGGCGTGTCCATGTGCCGCGCCCCGGTGCCGGACGAGCCGACTCACGTGGTCGGTCGGCGGGTCGATCGGTCCGAGGGAGATCCGTCGCGCGCGGTGGATGGCGGCGTGGCCGGCGGTCGCGGCGTTGAGTCGGCCGCAGGCGCGAGCGAAGACGGCCAACCGGTCGGTGTGGGGTGCGGCGCCGTCACGGCGGAGCAGGTGATCCAGGGCGGTGCGGGGTGCAAGGTCTTCCAGGACCATGAGTCCCTCGCGAAGGTCGGCCGCGAGGACCCGAGGGGCGAGGTCCAGACCGAGGTCGTCGCAGAGGAAGCGGAGTGCGGCCACTTCGGTACGGATTCGCCAGGGTTCGGTGCGGGTGTCGCCCGGATGGCTCCGCACCCATTTGACGACGGCGCTTCGGGGAGTGATCGCTCCGCCGAATGTCACACGCGCAGTGGCCCAGGGTTCCAGGCGCACCCACGAGTCGATCTTGACGGGCGAGGAACAGAGATCCGTCAAGAGCGCTTCGACGGTGGCGCGCTGGGGGGGCGCTCCGGCGGCAGACATCAGCGCAGTTTACGACCGTCGCTCGTCCTCGCGCTGAGTTGTCCGGTCACTGCGTACGCCTGCACCTCTGGCATGCCATGGGGACTTCAAGGTTCAGGCAATATTTTCGTGAACCGTCGTCCGGATGTCACTCGTCGTAGTACTCGCCGTCGTCGCCCTGGACCCTCGCGTTGAGAGCTTTCGCGACCTGGCGCATCTTCGCGACCAGAATGTCGCTCGGGTTCTTGGCGCTGATCTCTCCCGACGCCCAGTGCAAGGCGGTTCCGAGCCGCTCTTCGTCAGGATGTGTGGTCATCACTGCAGACCACTGAGAGGGCCCGCTCCCTTCAGACGGTGCAGGAATCATGGACAGGTCGGCGTCACTCTCAACGACTGCCTTCCATTCATGCGTGGCAATCTCCGGTCCGTCCTCGTCCCACCAGTCTTCACGCCGGGTGATGTGGATGTCGTAGCCCATGGCGCGAGACAGTAGACGACGCCACTGACAAGAGTCCGGGAGTCAGGATCGAAGAGCGCGCTTGCGCAGCAATGGGAGTTCGGCCCGGTTGAACATCTGCCGCTTCAGCGTCTTGAGTCGGTTGACGTGCCTTTCGACGACGCCGGAGCTGCAGTCCAGGGGCACCCCGGCCAGTACCGCATGGAGGTCCTGGCGCAGGAACCCCGCGAAGCCCTTGATCGGCGGTGGCGGAGCACGTCGGTGAACGCGCGAGCGCAGTCGCAGGCTGCGGTGATGTCTGGACACGCGAGTCGCACCTCATCCAGCCCTTCGGCGCCGTGTGACGACAGGTATTCGGCGGCCTGCGTGATCCATCCGGTGGCCGGCGCGGGCTGGGTATCTCGGCGGGGACTGGCGGTGCGGTGCCGGCTCGCACGGTGCGGAGGTAGCGGGTGAGGGTGGAATAGCCTCCTCGGTAGGCCTGTGCACAGAGGTGGCAGGGCATCGAGGGCGGTGTCGCGGTAGTGGCGGACGGTCTTGCGGTCCAGGCCCAGGCGGCGGGCGATCTCGCTCACGGGGTAGCCAGTGACAACCATGCGGTTGATCTCCACGTGCCGGTTCAGGACGCGCTGGACCATCAGCGTCGGCGGCAGGGCATCGAGCACCGGCATCTGAACGGGACAGTCGCGCCCCCGCTCGGCGTGCTTCTTCAGGCAGCCTCGGTGCTGGTGGCAGACCTGCTCGACCGCCGGGACAGGCTCTGGAGCAGGTGCCATCGATCGGCCACTTGCACCGTGTCCGGGCAGGCCTTGGTCGCGGCGCGGCTGTAACTGCTGTCTCGGTCACGGTAGATGACCTCGGCGCCGGGGTGCGCGGTCAGGGTACGACGGGGGCAGGTTGGCCAGTCGCACACCAGGCGGCGCACTGACAGATCAATGACCACTGGACGCCCTGCGAGACCGGTGTCGGCGAGGTGCCGCTCGTAGCGGCTATGGACACGATGCGCGGCCGTGCCGCAGCCGGGGCAATCCACCACGAGGTCGTCCCGAGTGCGCGCGGTGACGTGCACCGTGCCACCCTCGACCGGCCAGCGGCAGGACGGTCCAGGCGCCGCTGGTAGTGGCGTTGCCCCCGCGAGGGTCTCTGCCCACACCCAGGACAGGTGGTCGATTCGGTCGGCATCATGGAGTTGCGGGTGATACGTACCACCCTGGAACTCCTTCTGGAACGCAGCGAACGCTGCCTCACGACCGCGGTACTCGCCGGCCAGCGGGCTCTGGCCCGGGTTATGCCACACCACATCGGGGTGGAACACCTCCGCCGGCGCCTCCATGTCGCCCGCCGTCAAGGCGGCCATGACCCACTGAAGGACGGCAATGTTCGGATGATCCGTCATCACTGCCTCCTCCGGCCTCTGGCTTCTGACCCGGCGAACGCGTCTTCGCGCCGGCTCCGGCTGGACACAGCCGCTCTCGTTCCAGGCGGACCATGCCTTCCTCGCGGGCCGAGTGTGGCGGGGGCTCAGCGCCAGTCGTCGATCACATAGGCGTCGGGGTGGCTGTAGCCGGGTTCATTGGGCCTGTGCATGGTCACGCCCTGCAACCAGGTGCGGAAACCGCGGTCGACCATTCGCCGGTAGGCATCCTGGCGGGCCAGGTTCATTCCGGCGTCCAGTTGCCCCAGGCCGCGCTCGGCGGCGAGCCGCTCGCACCCGGTGAGCAGGCGTTCGAACCGGTCGGCCGCCTCCGGGCCAGGGCGCACGGCACCGAATTTGACGTAGCACACGTCCTCTCCGGCCTCCGATCCGGCTCCGCAGTGGCAGACGGCCAGGCCATCGAGCTCGGAGCCGGCTCCCTGAAGCAGGATGGTGTCACCGAGTCCCTGCGCGTGCGTGGCCACGATCTCGCGTTCCATGCTCAGGCCCTCGAACACGGTCCCGGTCAGTGTGCGGCACAGGCTCAGGGCGTCGAGCCGCTCGGCGTCAGGAAGCTCGCCGTAGAGCACTCGGCCGGGGACTGCGGCACTGTCTGCGACCTGCTTCTTCATGATGGCTGTGAGGAATCGGGGCCAGAACCCGTACCGGCGGTAGAGCTCAAGGTGCTTCGGACTTTGCGCGAAGGTGAACAGACCCAGGTGGCGGTTCTCCCAGGTGTCGAAGCAGTCCATGACCGGCTCCATGAGACGCCTGCCGACGCCCTGGTCCCAAAGGTCCGGACGTACGGTCAGCGGGCCGAAGTACCCGACGCTGCCCCAGTTGGCGGCGAAGTTCGATGCGACGACTTCGCCCTCGACCGTCGCTGCGAAGGCCGCCTGTGGATCGGCCGCCCAGCGAGTACGGACATAGTCGGCGGTCCCGAAGAACGTCTTCGGCTCGGGAGCCCCGAGGAACGTCCCGAAGGCGACCCTGAAGATCTCGTCGGCCCGATCCAAGTCAGCCTCACCCAGCGTGCCGACCGACACAGGGACCGTGCCCCTCTTGCGCTCCCCTGCCGGTGGGGTCATCGCTCTCTCCTTTTCCGGTTTTCCGGCCCTCCGTTTCATCGCACCATGGGCGAGCGCCGCAGGCGAGGCGAAGGGTCCACCGATACCCAGGGACCGAGGACCCGGCCGGTCCGCTGTGCCTCTCCGCCGGGAACCCCGGCAGTCACCAGGCCGAATACCGTCCCGTCGACCAACGGCTACTACAGGTACCGAGGCCCAGGAAAGCCACCCCCTGCCCGGGACGGAGAGCCAGTCGACGGGTGCTGTCCGTTCAGTTTCAACAGCATCGGCAGCTCGACCAAGCGACCATCGGCGTTCTGGGGCGGGATGATCGGACTGGGCGGCGCTCTCGGCCGTCCTCCCTGAACAAGGCGATGAGCCTGGTCGTGGTCTTGGTCGCGCTCGTGCTGCTGTTCGGGGAGGACATCAAGACCGCCGGGAGTCTCTCCCTGGTGGTCAACCTGCCGACCATGCTGGTCGCGTTCGTCCCGCCCGCTACAGTCGCGACGGCAGCCACGCCGTTCTCGATGCGAACCTCCGCATCACCTTGGTCATGGCCGCAGGCTCCATCGCCGACGCGGTGCTTGGCGGACTGCTCCTGGGCGTGTTCCCGGACCTGGTGCTCATCCCCCTCCTGGCCGTGATCCTGCTCGTCTCCGCGGTCACAGCGGCACGTCCGGCAGTGAGCGCCCTGCGGGAGTGCGTCCCGCCCGGACCGTGGTCACGCGTGCGCCGGGGGAATCCTGTAGGAAGGCAGATATGGCACAGGAAAGAGCCCTCGCCACACAGCAGCGGATCCTCGCGGCGGCCGGAGAGCTGTTCGCCCAGCACGGCTACTCCGAGACCTCCCTGGAACAGATCGAGAGCGCCGCCGGCGTGACCCGCGCAGCCCTCCACCACCACTACCGCAGCAAGGCGGCCATCGCCGACGCCGTCCTGAGCCACCAGCACGCCGCGCTCGTCGCGCCGGACGACCCGATCCGTCTGCAAGCCCTGATCACGCTCACCCGCTCCTACGCCACCGCTTTGCAGACCGACCCCGTGCTGCGTGGCGCCGTCCGGCTCGCCACGGAACCCGGCCGCTACATGACCACCGAGCCCTACCAGGGCCCCATCAACGCCGTCGCGGCCCTGCTGAGCGAGGCCGGCACACGCGGTGAACTGCTTCCCGGCGTCGACCCCGCCCGCTCCGCACGCTTCATCGTCGGCGCCTACACCGGCACCCAAATCCTCTCCGAGGCCACCACCGGCCGCGACGACCTCCAGGACCTGATCACCCTCATGTGGCAGCATCTGCTGCCCGGCCTCGCCCACCCCGCGACGATGCCCGCCCTGCGCATCACACCCGACTGACCGAGGCTCCGCCACTGCGGGACCGGCACCCCCTCAGTGGTTGCCCGCTCCGTCCACGGGACGGAAGCCCGCCGGCGCCTTCCCCTGACCGGGCCCTACGCAAGCCCGTCGTCTTCTTCCTACCGGCCTTCGCCGTCGCCTTCCCGGCCTGCCCATTCCTCGCCGACCCGCACCGGGTGCGGCTGTGCCGGCTCATCGCCCGCCAGGCCATGACCACCGCCGACCTGGCCGACCGGCTGTCGATGACCCGCCCGGATGCCTCCCGCCATTGAGGTGCCTGACGAGTGTCGGTACACCACGGCAGCGGCGTCGCCATGAGACGCTCGCTTCACTCCGCACAGGTCCACATCACGGGGCCACGTCGCGGGGGCCGTGACCCCTTCGAGGCGATCCCCGCGACGCGCCGTGCGAATCCTGACGTGGGAGGCCCGGTGGATGTCAGCACGTTCTACGCACTCTTTTCGACCACCTGTTTCGCGCTGGTCGGCCTCTGGTGGAACGTGGTCCAGGGTCACCGGGACTGGCTGCGCGATCCGGCGCTGCGCCGGATCGTCGGCGGTATCTACATCTCGTTCCTGCTCCCCGCGCTCATGGGGCTGTTCGCGCAGGTCGGCGGCACCGAGACCCCGGAGATCTGGCGGTCCAGCTTCGTGGCGCTCGCTGTGATCGGCTGTGTGTCGATACTGCGTCTGACCGGGCGCACCCCGGACGGCTCGTCCGTGTTCATCATCCTGGCGCAGGCGATGGCGGGCCTGTGCTACGCCTTGATCGCGTTTGTGGGCGCCAAGCCGGAGCTGGCCGACATCGTCGGCCTGAAGCCCATCCAGACCGAGGCAGTTCTGCTGATCCTGCTGGTCGTCCTGGGACACGGGCTGGTCTGGAGATTCATGGCCGGCGAAGGCCGGCCCGCTGACGCCGACCAGCTTCCGTGACGGCCAAGGTCATCACAAGGTTGGGCAGTCTTTTCCCAGCCCCTGCGCCGACCACCGGCCCCGCGTCGTCAGGGCAGGATCTCCTTGGGCTCGATCAGCCGTTGCAGGAGGGACTGCGGCCGGTACTTCCGCGTGAATTCGCGCTGTGCCTTGTCCCAGGGCAGATCGCGGTCGACGAGTTCGTAGACGAAGTCCTCGACGCCGCCGGTGTGGGTGGGGCCGGCGATGACCGAGTTGACCGTCACTCCCGTGCCCGCCGCCTGCTTCGCGAAGTCGCGGCCGACGGCGAGGAGCGCGGTCTTGGACAAGCCGTAGTGGATCATCTCGGCCGGCGATGCCGACGACCCGGGGCGCATGGTGGAACTCGTGCCCGGGGAGGTGACCCTCGTACGCGGCGGCACCGACCACTACATCGGCCACGAACCCGGCACCGATCGCCTCGAACCGGAGGAGTTCCGAGCCCGGCACGCCACAGCCAGGGATTCTGACATCCCGGGGGCGACCGTGTTCCTCTGCGGCGCATACCGGTTCTCCGGCGCCATCGGCAACGGGCTGCTCGAAGCCCTGCCGCAGGTCCTGACCCTGCAAGCAGCCGTCGGCGATCCGCTGAGGGACGTGATCGCCCTGCTCTCCCACGAGCTCGCCAACCCCGAACCGGGCCAGTCCACCGTGCTCGACCGACTCCTCGACGTCCTCCTGGTACTCACCATCCGCAGCGACTTCCGCCGCATCCCGAACGCGCCCCGCTGGTACCGCGCCTCCGTCGACCCCCGTCTGAGCGCCGCCCTCCAGGCCATGCACGAGGACGCAGGCCACCCCTGGTCCGTCCCCGAACTCGCCGCGCTCAGCGGCCTGTCCCGGGCCGCCTTCGCACGCACCTTCCACGAGGCGCTCGGCCAGCCCCCCATGCGGTACCTGACAGACTGGCGCATGGCCCTCGCACGCGACCATCTGCGCAGGGGCGAACTCGGCATGGCGGGCATCGCCCGGAGTGTCGGCTACAGCTCGCCCTACGCATTCTCAGCCGCCTTTCGCCGCCATCACGGCGTACCGCCCGGTGCTTGGCGACAACGAGAGTCGATGCGCGACGGGGAACTCAAGCCGGGCGGCCCTCACCTCCACTGACATCCAGAAACCTGAACTGTTCGCCCCGCTCATTGCCCTACCGGCACGACTCCCGCGGCTGGGAAGAGTCCGGCGCCAAGGCCGCCTCACAAGCAGGTCCGCGCCCGCGTCGAGCACGTCTTCGCGCGGATGAAGACCTGGCGCCTCCCCACCTCTCCGGTTCGGAGAATGCTCAGTCGATGCAGAACTCGTTGCCCTCGATGTCCAGCATCGGGATGCACGCATCATTGCCGTCATACAGCGTTTGCACGTGGACCGCACCGAGAGGGACCAGCCGCGCGCATTCGGCCTCAAGCGCGGCGAGACGCTCCTCGCCCACGAGACCGGTGCCGACCCGCACATCAAGATGCACCCGGTTCTTGACGGCCTTCCCCTCGGGAACGCGCTGGAAGTACAGTCGCGGGCCAACACCTGAGGGATCTATGCAGGCGAACCATGAATCCCGCTGCTCAGGCGGCTGCGCACGCTTGAAATCGTCCCACGTGGCAAACCCCTCCGGCGGAGGCGGTACGACGTACCCCAACACCTCGCACCAGAAGCGAGCGAGACGCTCAGGTTCTGCGCAGTCAAAGGTGACTTGGAACTTCTTGATCGCTGACATCGGCGCACCGTAGCAGGCGGACTCCTCCGTACGTCTCCCCCAGTCCTGACCAACGGCAGTTTGCCAAAGATCAGTTGTGGGACAGCCTTTAGGCTGGCGCGGTGACTGATGAGCAGGAGCGGGTGCAGCCGTCGGGAGTGTGGGCCACGGCCGTGGGCGTGGCCAGGGTGCGGGCGCTGGAGACCGAGCGGGTGAACGCGTTGTTCCGCGACCCACTGGCACAGGCCTTCGCCACCGCCGGCGGCCTGTGGCCCTCCTCGCCGCCGCTGTCCGATGACGAGGCCGCGCGCCGCCGTCGGCTGGCCGTGTCGTTCTCCATCGTCATCAGGACGAAGTTCCTCGACGACCTGTTGCAGCAGGCCTCCGCGTCCGGGGTCCGGCAGGTCGTGCTGCTCGGTGCCGGCATGGACAGCCGAGCCTTTCGGATGGACTGGCCCGAGGGCACCCGGCTGTTCGAGGTCGACACCGCCGCGCCACTGGACTTCAAGGCTTCGGTGCTGCGCCAGGAGCGGGCCGTCGCACGCTGCGAGCGGATCACCGTCGCGGTGGATCTGCGGGAGGACTGGCCAGGCGCGCTGGCCGCCGCAGGGCACGACCCGGCCGTGCCGACCGTGTGGATCGCCGAAGGACTGCTGATCTATCTGCCCGAGGACGCGGTGGAACTGCTGCTGGCCCGGATCAGCGCGCAGTCGGCGGCAGGCAGTCGGATGGGGCTGACGTTGGGCTCGCGCGGCGTGATCGAGCGCTTTGGTGCGGACGCCGTGCCGGGATCGGCGGCCTCCATGTGGGTCTCGGAGATGCCCGACGACCCGGTGGGCTGGCTGGCCGGGCACGGCTGGGAGGCCGACAGCCACACCCTGCGCGAGCGCGCCGCCGCCTACGGCCGCCCGATCAGCACCCCGCCGCAGCGCGAGGAGCGGCCCGGCGGACTGATCTCGGCGGTCCGCCGGTAGAGCGCCTCCCGGTTCCCTGGATGATCGATTCCAAGGGGGCCTGATGAGTGGACCAGGTGCCCGGGCGGTAGCCGGCGAAGTCCAGTTCCCTGCCGGTCGGTTGGGTGGGACCGATGACTCGGTCAGAAACGGGAGTGGGCACTGCTTCGCCCCGCCCAGCAGACGATTGCCCAAGTCCCTGTTCGGCTCACGAAGGCGACCGCGCGGCGTCGGGTACGTCCTTGTCCCCCGCGTTGGACCGACCGGAACGGCCACGCGGCGCGAGGCGCATGCCGCACGCTACGATGGCAGCCAGTCCCAGGGCTCCGGCTGCCGTGACCACGAGGTGAGCGGAGAGGAACTCGGCTGCGGCGCCGGCTACGGCAAAGCCGAGGCTCTGGCCGAACATGAGCCCTGCCATGGTGATGGTGAGCGCCCTGCCCCGCAGCTCCTCGGGTGTGGCGTCGAGTACGCGCTGGTCCAGCCCCATCGCGTAGGTGAATCCGAATCCGCATGCCACCAGCAGGAGTGTCGCCGGGACAAGCCCCGGCGCGAGGGCGAAGAAGAGCAGCGGGACGAACATCAGGCCGCCGAGCCGGAGTACCAGCCTGACGAGGGTGCTGGGTCGTAGCAGTGTCCCCGCCAGGATCTCGCCGAACACCGAGCCGGCCGGCGCGGCGCCCAGCAGCGGGCCGGTCGCCGTGGGGCCACCGCCCAACTGGTCGGCGTACGGGGCAGCAAGCGCCTCCGGTGCCACGACGAGCGTCGGCGGGAGCCACGTGAGCAGCAGCAGGGGCCGCAGGCGGGCAACAGCGAAAACCTGTCGGACGCCACTGAGCGAGGAGCGCGCCACCGACGGTCGTTCGTGCGCCCGGCGAGCAGGCAGCCGCCGGGTACCGAACTGGAGAAGGAGCGACGCAGCCCCGAACCCTGCCGACGCCAGCAGCAGCGCCTGTGTGGACGTCAGAGCAGGATCAACAGCAGGAGAAGGAGAACAGGGACGGGAGCTCCCGGAATGGCCATGAGGCTGACGACCACGCAGCTGACACCCTGGCAGGCCACGAGCACGTCACGGGTGGGGTACTGATCGGCGACCGCGGACAAGAGCGTGGCGCCGAGCAGATAGGGGGCGAAGCCGAGCGCGAAGGTCAGGGACGACAGCAGGGGTGACCCGGTCCGTTCGTAGACCAGCATCGAGAGCGTGATCTGGGCAGTCGCATTGCCCAACGTGGCGATGATCTGCGCGCCGGATACACCGCCGACTTCCTGACACCACCGCCATCAGGTCCCATGGCGACCTTCGACGATGAACTGAAGCAGGTGACCGCCACTCCCGTTGCCCAGGTGGAGGAGGAACTCCACCGGTGCCTCCAGGGCCTGAGCGCGGTACCCCTGCGGACCGGGAACTCGCCAACCGCCTGCTCAGCGAGCGCTTACGCGCTCGTGGGCCGGTCGGGGCCGGTCGTCAGACTCCAGGTGCCCTGACAGCGCACCGCGACGGCCGATGGCCGCGAAACAGCTGTTCCACTGCTTGGAACCGGGAATTCAGTCGCTCAATCAATGACGACTTCTCCTCTGCGACTGTCGCGGGTGAGGCGGGCGGTGGTCCTGCTGCCGGAGTAACGGACGACGTCCCAGCCGTCTCCGCTGATCGAAGACACGCCTCCCAGTGGGGAATCCTGTCCACGCGAAATTCAGCGGATCGAACGGTGCCCCCGCAATGGCCGGCAACGGCCGGCGGAGCGAGGTGGGTCACTGGAGGCGGCCTCCGAGATGGAGGGCGATCCGGTCAACGGTTCGGATCATCTGCGCGGTGTCCTCAGGACGGACCCAGAACAGAACGCGGTCGACCCCCGCGGCGGCGTAGGTGTCGACGTCGGCGAGTTCGCCGCCGAAGAGGGTGACGGGGAGCGGTTCGTCGCTGTCGGGCTTGCGGGCGGTCTTCTTGAACTCGGCGATGTGGTCGAGGACTCCGGGGCGGAGCATGGGGATCCATTCGTCGCCGTAGGCCACCACGCGCCGGGCGACGTTGGGGCCGTTGCCCGCGACCAGGATGGGCGGGTGCGGCTTCTGGACGGGCTTCGGCCAGGACGTGATGTGGTCGAAGTCGACGAAGTCGCCGTGGTAGGAGGCGATGTCGTGCGTCCAGATCTGCCGCATGGCCTCGACGCGCTCGCGCATGACGTGCCAGCGGTCGTCCGGGTTGGTGCCGTGGTTGCGCATCTCCTGGTTGATCCAGCCCGGGCCGACGCCGAAGTTCATCCGGCCGCCGGACAAAACATCGACGGAGGCGACCTCCTTGGCGGTCACGATCGGATCCCGCTCGGTGACGAGGAGAACCGCCGTGCCGATCTGGAGTGTTGTGGTGGCCTGTGCGATCGCGCCGAGAGCTACGAAGGCGTCCATGCCGTTCTTGAACTCCGGCGCGAGGTTCAGCACGTCGTACCGCTCGGGTGTGAGGGCCGGGATGTGGGTGTGGTCCGGCATGAACAGCGACTCGAAGCCGCGGTCCTCCAGCAGGACGCCGAAGTCCCCGGGAGGAATGGCGTCCTGGGTGGGGAACATGATGAAGCCGTACTTCACGACGCGCTCTCCTCGGGAGTGACGGTGACGACGATCTTGCCGACCTGTCCGCCGGCCTCGAGGTAGCGGTGGGCGTCGGCGATGTCCTCCAGGGGGAAGGTCCTGTCGATGACGGGGGTCAGTTCTCCCTTGGTGAGGCCGTCTCGGACGAACTCGACGGCGGCGGCACGCCGTTGGTCGTCGGTGGTGATCTCGAAGAGTTCGAAGCCGCGGAGGGTGAGGTGCTTGAAGAGCACCGCGCCCACGTCGAGCGACGCGGGGGTGCGGTCCAGGAGGCCGTAGACGACGATGACGGCCTCATGGGCGGCGGCCGCGACCAGATCCGCCAGGGCCGGGCCGCCGACCGGGTCGAAGATCACGCGGGCGCCCGCGCCTGCGGTCAGCTCGCGCACTTGGGCGACGACGTCCTCCTCGGCGGTGGCGATGACCGCGTCCGCCCCGGCGTCCAAAAGTTGCTGCCGCTTGCCGCTGGTGCGGGTCAGGGCGATGGCGCGGGCGCCGGCCTTGTGGGCGACCTGGATCGCAGCAAGTCCTACGCTGCTGGAGGCGGCGGGGATCAGGACGGTGTCTCCGGGGCGCACTCCCGCGAGGTCGACCAGACCGCCGTAGGCGGTGACGAACTTCATCCACACCGAGGCCGCCTCCTCGAAGGACAGGTGCTCGGGGTGGGCGACGACGGCGTGGGAGGGGACGAGGACCGCTTCGCCGTGCACGGGGTAGTCCGTCATGGTGAAGGACGGCACGACGCTGACGGCATCGCCCACGCGGAAGTCGGTGACACCGGTCCCGACGGCCTCGATCACCCCGGCCGCCTCGTAGCCGAGACCGGAGGGGAAGACCGGGTCGATGCCGTACTCCCCCAGGCGGAACATCGACTCCGCCCGGTTCAGCCCCAACGCCCGGGTACGGATGAGGACTTCGCCCGGCACCGGCTCCGGGTCGGGTATCTCCTCCAGGTGCAGGACATCGGGTCCGCCGGTCTCGTGGAAACGGACGGCTCGGCTCATGGTGGGACTCCTTGGTGGTCTGAGAACGCAAGGGGCTTCGGATCAGCCGATCAGCAGGCCGGCCGCGGTGAAGGTGTCGCCGTGCGTGACGGCGTGCACCCGGCCCGCGCCAAGGCCCTCCAGTTGCCTGGCCACATCGGGGTTGGTCCAGATGCGCAGCGCCGGGTTGGCCCGGGCGGCGGCGCGAAGCCGTTCCTCGTCGAAGTGGTCGAAGTGCTCGTGGGTCACCAGCACGACGTCCGCGCCGTCCAGGGCCTCCGGCTCGCTGAGCGTGCCGGGGTCGATGACCAGCGTCTGGCCGGCCTTCTCCACGCGGACGGCGGCGTGGCCGAACTTGGTCAGGCGCATGCCCCTCTTCCCCGCGGATGATCCGGCGATCGCGTCGGGCCGGTTCACGACGTCGTGTCGTCGTGCGTGACGGTGACGACGATCTTGCCGACCTGACCGTTGGCCGCCATGTAGCGGTGGGCCTCGGCGATGTCCGCGAGGTCGAAGGTGCGGTCCACGACCGGGGTGAAGGAGCCCGAGGCGAGACCGGCGTTGACGAACGCGACCGCGCGGGCCAGGCGCTCGGGGTTCGTAGTGATCTCGAAGAGGGTGTACGTGCTGCTGGTCAGCGCGGGGAAGGACTGGGCGTTGGGCAGCGGGGTGGGGCGCGGGTCGAGGGCACCGTAGACCACCAGGAAACCGCCGGGGGCGATGCCTTGGGCGAGGGTCCCGACGCCCGGGCCGGCGATCGGGTCGAAGGCCAGGCGGACACCTTCACCGCCGGTGATCTCCTTGATACGGGCGGGCAGGTCCTCCTCGTCGGTGACGATGACGTGGGCCGCGCCGGCGTCCAGTAGGCGCTGCTTCTTGTCGGCGCCGCGCGTGGTGGCGATGGGGATCGCGCCGACGTGGCGAGCGATCTGGATGGCGGCGAGGCCGACGCTGCTGGACGCCGCCGTGATCAGGACGTGGTCGCCGGGGCGCACCTGGCCGCTGTCGGCGAGGGGGCCGTAAGCGGTGACGTAGGCCATCCACACGGCCGCCGCCTGGACGGGGTCGATCTCCGCGGGGCGGGGCACAACAGCCGAGGCGGGCAGGATGACGTGGTCGCCGTAGGTGCCGTAGTCGGTCTGCAGGAACGCCGGCACGACTGCGACCGGGTCGCCCTCGGCGAAGCCGTCCACACCCTCGCCGACCGCTTCGACGACGCCTGCGGCCTCGTAGCCGAGCGTGGAGGGGAAGACGGGCTCGTAGAAGTAGTCGCCCTCGCGGTACATGATCTCGGCCCGGTTCAGGCCGATCGCGTCGACGCGGATCCGCACCTCTCCCGCGCCGGGGGCACCCACCTCCACCTCGCGGAGAGTCAGGACCTCGGGGCCGCCGAGCCGGTCGAACTGTACGAGTCTTGCCATGACGTATCCGTCCTAGGGGCGGGAATGGGGGAAATGCACCGAGTCCGCTCGGTGTCGACACCCACCTTGCCCCAAGGTTCGACAGTCGTCAAATTTTGAGCACCATCGAAATAAGCGTCCGTCGACGCACCTCGCCCGCGAGCGCGGCGAGCCGGCATCCTCAGGCCGCGCCCGCCTCGGCCTCCGTGGCGGAGGCGGCCATCACGGCCGAGAGCAAGCCGGGGAACCGCTCTTCCATCTCGTCCGTGCGCAGGGTGTTCATCTTCGACGTCCCCTTGTAGTACTGCCGGATCACGCCGGCCTCGCGCAGCACGTTGAAGTGGTGGGTGAGCGTCGAGAGCGACACCGGAGCGTCGAAGGTGCCGCAACTCATGTCCTCACCGGCCCGGACCAGCTGGGACACCACCATGCGCCGGACCGGATCCACCAGCGCCTCCATGACCTGCTGCAGCGAGACCTCCGACAGGTCGGGGTGCTCCACTGTCCGAGCGGCGGTACGGGGGCGGGCCACGGTGACTCCTCGAGACGGTTCGATGTGGTCAGGCCATAGTACGACCGCCATCGAAACCGAGGCCGCCCTCCAGGAGCCGTCTCGGCGATGTTGGCTGTGCCGTCCATGCCCGGACGGTTCCGCCGGGATGTGCCGACGGCGCGGGAGATGACAGCGTCGAAGGCACGGTCGGGCAGGATGCGGCACAGGTAATGAGGGGGCGGGCTGCGAAGCCGGTGGCGTAGCGGGCTTTGGGGCCGCGGGCGGTGACGGCTTCGCCGATGGCGTCGGCGATGACGCTGGGCGGGGACATGCGGTTGGCGTCGACCTCACTTCCCCACCAAGACGGACCTGGTCGCGGCCGCGCACACTGTGCCAACGCGCACAGCGCCTCCACCCCCCGCGCTGTCCACGACCGACAGGTCGCGGCGGCGGCCGCTTCGTCATCTCAGGGGCGTGGGTCTACGACGATGAGACCCTTGCCCGGGATCTTTCGGCCCTTCTCCAGGCCGGTGATCAGGTCGATGGCGGATCCGAACGGAACGGTCTCACCGATCGACATCCGCAGGTGACCGCCGACGGCCGCCCTGGCCGCCTCGGTGAGGATCTGTGTGGTCGGCTTGCAGAAGAAGATCTTGTGGCGCCGGATCAGGGCGGCGTGGAGGAACTTGGCGGGGGTCGCGTTGATGTCGAGGAAGACGCCGTCCCTCTTCAGCATGCGCATCGCGGTCTTCACCGGGAAAGCTCCGGAGGTGTCGAAGACCACGTCGAACGCGCCGCGCAGGGCGTCGTGTTGCCCCAGGTCGGTGCGCGCGTAGTCGAAGACCGGCTCGACAGCGAGGTCGTGGGCACGCTGCACGGACGCCGTGCCAGTGCTGCCGGCGACGCGTGCCCCGAGCATCCGGGCCACCTGCACGACAGCCTCGCCGACACCGCCCGTGGCGCCGGCGACGAAGACGCGCTGCCCGGAGCGCAACCGGGCCCGTTCGACCAGCCCGTGCCAGGCCATCACCGCGCCGGTCGGCAGCGCCGCGGCCTGCTCGAAGGACAGCGTGGCGGGCTTGACGGCCAGGTAGGACTCCAGCGTGACGACGGCCTCGGCGAACGCTCCGCTCTCCTTCAGGCGCGCGATGCCAAAGACTTCGTCGCCGGGCTTGAATCGGGTGACGTCCGGGCCCACGGCGCTGACGATGCCGGAGAAGTCCGAGCCCATCGCGCGAGGGAAGGAGCGGCCGGTCATCATCTTCAGCTCGCCTTGACGCAGCTTCCAGTCGATCGGGTTCACCGAGGTGGCCCTCACCGTGACGGCTACCTCCCCGTTGGTCGGGACGGGGAACTGGAACTCCTCCAGTCGCATCGTCTCGGGGCCGCCGTAGGTGTCGTACTGAATCCTGCGCATGTATGTCTCCAGGGGGATGCTCCGCCGCTGCGCCGCCCCTGCAGGAGAGCGGTCGGAGGACGGAGCGCGGGTGCTGCTGCGTTTCGCTGCCCAGTCAACGTATGCGGACATACATGACACTTTCCGTCATGTATGTGAAAGGACCTTTCGGAAGGAGAAGTCGCCGCCGGCCGGCACGCCCAGGCCCTTGCCGCTCAGGGCGTGCCGCAGGCATGCCGACCTGCCGGCCGACACCAGCCTGGCCATCGCGCACGGCGACTGGTACACGCCCAGCACCGACCTCGAACAGCTCATCGGACGGCCCGCCACCTCGCTGGCAGACGTCGTGGCCGCCCGGCTCAGGGCCCTGAGCAAGCTCCAAAAGTTTTTTCGGGATACATGACGTCATCTGTCATGTATCCCGCCCCAGGATGAGACACGAACCTGTTTGTCGCACATAAGCGACTGAACATCCCTGGACATCCCGAAAGGATTACCCCCCCCATGACTGCCACCATCGGAACCGCCCAGAAGATCGCTGACGAGTTCGTCCGCTCCTGGCTCGCCAGCGACGTCGAGAAGGCACTGGCCTTCCTCGCCGACGACATCGTCTGCGAGGCCCCCAACGGCCGCTTCGAGGGGCCGGACCGCTACCGCCGGTTCCTGGAGCCGTTCGCGAGCACCATCATCAGCGCCACCGTCATCGACGTCCTGGGCAACGACACCCACGCCGCCACCGTCTACACCACCGACGTGCCCTTCGCGAAGGACTTCCGCGGCATCGACTACATCACCGTCAAGGACGGCAAGATCAACCGCATCACCAGCGTCTTCGACCTCTCCCCGATGATCCAGGCCGGCGGCAACCCCCAGCACTGACCAACCCGGAAGCCGGATCCGCCGCCCTTCAACCGGCGGCGGACCCAGCCCCCAATCGGCCGGGTCCGCCGCGCCGCCCAAGCACACCAGCAAAGACAAATCAGGCAGCTGTTTTCAACCGCCGGACTTGATTTGCAAACTCAGCGGGACTACAGGCAAGTCTCTTTTCGAAAAAGCGTTGCCCCCACCATGCGCAAGAATGCAAGCGCGAGAAGTGCCACACCCACCCGCACCGTTTTTCCAGGCCCCGCAGGCATTGCATGCGGTGCTACTCTCACGTCTTCCCATTCCCACGGATCAGCGGGCCATACTCCCCATCCGACGCTCTCGGGAATGCAATCACTCACCACTCGTGGAGTTCTTCCATGTCTTCCGTCAAGTAGCCTCTCCGGGACCGTGCCTGGAGAAAGGCTTCCACGGGTTGCGCGCCCGAGAGCGTACGGCATGAGCCACTCGACGCGTTGCACCTGCTTCGGAAGCTGGGGTTGTCCACGTCGGACAGATGCCGCGCTCGTCAGCGATCTTCTGAGCGGTTCCGATGCTGCCAGTCATGGGGGAATCCTTCGCTCGTCGTCAGTCGTCCGTGGTGTCGGCGTACAGGGCGAGGGTCTGGCGGGCGTTGCGGGCCAGGGCATCGCGCAGCTCTGCCGGCTCCACCACCTCGATGGCAGGGCCGAACGCCAGCAGTTGCTCGGCCGACCTCAGCGCCGGAAAGCGCAAGATCAGCTCCACCGGCTCCCCCGCGGTACCCGCCTCGGCCTCGGCCTCGGCCTGCGCCAAGGCCGACGTGGGACTGGCCAGGTCGGCTTCGTGATAGCGCAGGAACCGGGCCAGCACCGACCGCCGCACCTTCACGACCACACGCACCGAGGCCGGGATCGCGTCGATGCGCTGCCGCAACGTGTCCCACACCTCCGCCAGCTCCACCCCCTCGCGGCGGCGCACCGGCTCCTCCACGAGCGACGCCGACAGCATCCGATCGAGGCGGAACATCATCGGCCGCTCCCGGTGGTCCGCGACGAGGTACCAGGCCCCGGCCTTGCTCACGAGCCCGTACGGATCGAGTGTGTACGAGCGCACCTGAGCGTCACGGCCGTGCCGGTAACGCAGCCTCAGCCGCCGGTCGTTGAACACCGCCGCTTGCAGTACACCGAGGTCGACCGCCGAAGAGCGCTGACTGCTGCGCCAGCGCACCGGGTCGATCATGATCCGCCTGCTCGCCAGATCGGCGTCCCCGCGAAATGGCGCCGGCAGCGCCGCCATCACCTTCCGCAGAGCCGAACCGATCGCCTGCCCCAGCCCCAGATCCGCGTGGGCCTGCTCGGTGACCAGGACGAACAGGGCACGAGCCTCATCGGCGGTCAGTCCGGTGACATCGGTCCGGTAACCCGGCAGCAAGGCGATACCCCCTTTGCTGCCACGCTCCGCGTACACGGGCACCCCTGCGGCCGACAACGCTTCGACATCCCGGAAGATCGTGCGCACCGACACTTCCAGGCGCGCCGCCAGCTCGCCGGCGGACATCTGTCCGTGGGTCTGCAGCAACAGCAGGATGGAGAGCAACCGATCCGACTTCATATCTCAAGCATGATGTAGATACATGACAAATGGCGTCATGTATTCCCGCCGGTGCCCCACACCCCGTGGGCAACGGGAAACGGGCTTCCTCAGGAACGACCCGCGGACGCGCCACCGTCGTAGGGAACCCCGGCCCGGACCGCCAGTCCGGAGATCAGCAGTTCCAGCCCGTAGTCGAACTCGACGTCATGGTCACTGACCGCCAGGTAGGGAGCGGCGGAGACGAGCAGGGGGTCCCGCACGGCCGCGATCTCGGCGGTCCGCTGCTGGACCTGGTCGGCGTCCATGGCCCCGAGGTAAATGGCGTAGCCGAGTTCGCGCATGATCGTGCCGATCATGAAGGCGGTGTAGCTGCGCAGGACATGGACCGACTCCCCCGGGGTGAGGTTCAGATCGGCTACGCAGGCCAGCGTCGACCGGATCGCCTCAAGCGCCGCGGGTGACTGCGTGGGTCTGGTGAGGACCAGCGGGAACGTCTTGGGATGCTGCTTGGCCGCGGCCCGGAAGGCGGCGGCGTGGGCCCGGATGCGGTCCTGCCACGTGCCGTCGCCCAGGTCGGGGAAGTCGATCCGGGCCAGAATCGCTTCGGCGACGCCGTCGAGCAGGGCTTCCTTGTTCGGTACGTGGTTGTAGAGCGACATGTTCTCGATGTCGAGCTCAGTGGCCAGTTTCCGCAGGGAGAACGCGTCGGGACCGTCCCGGTCGATCATCACCACCGCTGCGGCGATCACCTTCTCCCGCGTCAGACCGAGCCGCCTGCCCCGCCCCGTGCCACGCGCCATCATCCGTCGCCCTCCACCACTCGCGATCTCCCACGGAGCTCCACCGCCGGTGTCGACCACGCCTTGACATCACTTGCGCTGCAAGTCTAGCGTCACGAAAAACCGAAGACTTGCACTGCAAGTGTTGAGGGGCCCGAGTGTTTGCGGGTCCACGTGTTCATGGGGTCCAAGAGACGGAGGCTCACAGATGGCCACCACCATGCGTGCACTGCTCGGCGGCGCCGGGCCCGACTGGGAGATACGCGAGGTAGACGTACCGACGCCCGGACCGGGTCAGGTTCTCGTCCGTGTCGGCGCCGCCGCGCTGAACCGGGCGGACCTGTACATGCTGCAGGGCACCTACAACCCGAACGCGAAGACGAGCGACCTGTTCACGGCCGGCTTCGAACTCGCCGGCGAGGTCACGGCACTGGGCGAAGGCGTGGAGAACGTCGTCGTAGGGGAGCGGGTGATCGGCGTGACGCTCGGTGCGTTCGCCCCCTGGGCCCTGGTCGATCACCGGCATCTCGTGGCCGTACCGGGCACGCTGGAGTGGACCGAGGCGGCTGCCCTGCCGGTCGGCCTGGCCACCGAGTACGACGCCCTGGTGACCCAGGCGGGCTTCACCGCCGGTCAGAGCGTGCTCGTCGTCGGCGCCACCTCGGGCATCGGGCTGCTCGCGGTACAGCTGGCGAAGGCGCTGGGCGCCTCCCAGGTCATCGCGACGACGACGTCGGACAGCAAGGCGGACATCCTCAAGTCCGTCGGTGCGGACCTGGTCGTCGACACCCGCGCCGAGAGCCTCGGTGAGGCCGTGCGGGCGGCCACCGGGGACGCCGGTGTCGACATCGTCCTTGACCACGTGGGCGGGCAGCTGTTCGCCGAGACGTTCCAGGCCACGCGCGTCGGCGGAACGATCGTCAACATCGGCCGGCTGGCGGGAGCGGAGTCCACCGTGGACCTGGACCAGTTGGCGTTCCGGCGGCTCAGGGTGCTGGGCACGACGTTCAGCGTCCGCACGCCCGAGGAGATCGCGGACGTCTGCGCCGCACTGGTGCCCGAGGTCGTTCCGGCGGTCGCGGACGGCCGGGTCCGCGCGGTCGTCGACCGCGTCTTCGCCTTCGAGGAGGCCAAGGCGGCCGCCGACCACATGCGTTCCGACGAGGCCGTCGGCAAAATCGTCCTGGAGATGGGGCCGAAGCTGTGAGCAGGATCTTCGGACCGATCACACAGATCGGGTACGTCGTCCGTGACATCGAGGCGTCCATGGCCCACTGGATCGCCCATGGCGTCGGCCCCTGGTTCCACCTGGAACGCTGCGAGCTCGACTTCTTCCGCTACCGGGGCGTCGACTCGCCTCTGGAGATGAGCGCCGCGGTCGCCAACTCCGGCGGCATCCAGATCGAGCTGATCCAGCAGCGCAACGACGCGCCCTCCCTCTACCGGGACTTCCTCGCCGCCGGACACGAGGGCGCTCAGCACATCGCGTACTGGGCGAAGGACTACCAGGAGCTCTACGACCGGGCCCTGTCCCTCGGCTACACGGTCGCCCAGGAGGGCTCACTCGGCGGGGGCCGGTTCGCCTACCTCGACACCGAGAAGGTCCCCGGCACGGTCATCGAGATCTCCGACATCGGCGGCACCAAAGGCGAACTGTTCGCCGCGGTCCGCGACATGGCTGCCGACTGGGACGGCACCCACCCCATTCACCGGCTCGGCTGAACCGACCCCTTCCTGAGGAGGAGCAATGAAGCTCGCCTGGCAGGACCACGACGTCATCCACATGCCCACGCTCGGCACCCGGATCACCCTCTTCGACTGCCTGGACGAGGTCCCGGGCGGTTACGGAGCCAAGCTGGACTCGGCTCGCACGCAGGCGAAGGCGTTCCGCACCGAGTTCGCTGCGACCGGCACCCCGGACAGTGTGACCACCTGCGATCTGGTGACATTGCCGTACCCCACCAAGTTCGGCCTGTTCCGGGCCAGTCGGGCCATCGCCCCCTTCCTGTCCCTCACCAACCGCATGCTCGTCATCCGCTGGCGGGAGAGCGACGGGCGTCGGCGGGTGCTGCTGTTCGAGCCGAGCGACTACGAACTCGGGGAGAACACCCCGTACTTCGCCGCCCTCATCCGCCGCACTCCCGGTGCCCTGCGCTCCCTGTCCACCACCCGGCACGGCACGGTCACCGGCCACTTGGCCCGCCTCGGCATCCGCCCCGAGGACGTCGACTACCTCATGTTCGACCACCTGCACACCCAGGACCTGCGCCGCTGGATCGGCACCACCGAGCCCCAGGCCGACCTCGGCGGCACGGTGAAGCCCGTGTTCCCCAACGCCAAGGTCATCGTGCAGCGCCCCGAGCTGCTGGCCATGTCCCGACTCCACCCGCTGCAGCAGCCCTGGTACCAGCCGGAGACGTACGAGTCGGTGCCGCCCGAGGCGTTCCTCGCCGTCGACGGTGCCCTGCTCCTCGGTCCGGGCATCGCCGTCGTCGCCACTCCGGGACACGTCCACGGCAACCAGACCCTGGTCCTCAACACCTCCACCGGCATCTGGGCGTCCAGCGAGAACGCCATCGCCACCGAGTGCCTCACCCCCGAGCACTCCCGGCTGCCCGGCATCGCCCGCTGGGCCCGTACCTGGCAGCAGGAGGTCGTCCTCAACGCCAACACCATCGAGACGACCGCCGAACAGTACAACTCGCTGATCCTGGAAAAGACCCTCGTCGACCGCTCCCAGGCCGACCCGCGCTTCCTCCAGTTCTTCCCGTCCAGCGAGCTGACCGCCTCCTGGACCAACCCCGGCACCTCCCCCACCTTCACGCACAAGGCGCTGACCCACCGATGATCAACGACGACATCCGCACGGCACGGCAGAAACTCGTCCTGGACCACTTCCACGACGAGGTCCGCCAGGACTGGGACGACGTCCTGGCCACGTTCCCGCACCCGCACTACGAGCTGATCCCCCTGATGAAGGTCCACGACGGCGACCAGGCGGTGCGCGGCTACTACCACGACAGCCGAGTCGCCTTCCCCGACCAGGACCACGAGATCATCGCTCTGCGCCACAGCGAGGACGCCGTCATCGTCGAGTTCTGGCTGCTGGGCACCCACCTCGGCCCCTACGGCGGCCTCCCGCCCACCGGAAGCCGCTTCCGCGTCCGCATGACCGCGTACTTCATCTTCGACGCCGACGAGAACCTGGTCTGCGAACGCATCTACTTCGACACCCTGACCCTGCTGAAACAGCTCGTCGGGGGCCTGAACCTGAAGAACCCGAAGAACTGGATCCTGGCCGCACGCTGCCTGCGGGGCCTGATGAAGGAGGCCGGAAGCAAGCCGCACCCCTCCCTCGTCAACACCCCGAAAGCCGTACTGCCATGAAGGTCCACCACCTCAACTGCGGCACCATGCGCCTGCCCACCGCCCCGCTGGTCAGCCACGTCCTGCTCATCGAGACACCGAACGGCCTGGTCCTGGTGGACTCCGGCTTCGGCCTGCACGACGTCGCCGATCCCGAACGCCGCTGGGGACCGGCCCGCCGTCTGGTCAGGCCCGTGTTCCAGGCGCAGGAGACGGCCGCCCGCCAGGTGGAGGCGCTCGGCTTCCGGCGCGACGACGTCCGCCACATCGTCGTCACCCACTTCGACGCGGACCACATCGGAGGACTGTCCGACTTTCCCCGCGCCCAGATCCACACCACCGCGGCCGAAGTCCTCGGGTCCGTGATCTCCCCGTCCTGGCGGGAGCGCATCCGATACCGGCCGGCCCAATGGGCCCACGGCCCCGCACTCGTCGAGCACACCCCGCACGGCGAGGCATGGCGCGGATTCGCCGCCGCCAAGGAACTCGACACCATCGCCCCGGGAATCGTCCTGATCTCCCTGCCAGGACACACCCGCGGCCACGCCTGCGTCGCGGTCGACGCCGGGACGCGCTGGATCCTGCACGCAGGCGACTCCTTCTACCACCACGGCACGCTCGACGGGCACTCCCCCGTGCCCCGTGCCCTGCGCATCATGGAGACCGTGGTCGCGTACGACCTGAAGAAGGTGCGCGACAACCATGCCCGCCTCGTCGAGCTGTATCGCCGCGGCGACACCGATCTGGCCATCGTCAACGCCCACGACCCCGTGCTGTACGAGAAGATGCGAGCCGGCACCTGACACGGCGGGCTCCCCTCGCCCGCACGCCGGACGGCATCCCGGCCCAGCGCCCTGTCAGTCAGCGGCTTCGCGCAGCGCCTTGTCGATCTCGCTCAGGGCGCCGGTCAACCGACTGTAGTCGTCGGCGGCCAGCGGTCTGACGAAGAACTCCTCCACGACGTGGGCGTGGACGGCTGCGGCGCGGAGGAATGTCGTACGACCCTCGGTGGTCGGTTCGACCAGGGCCACCCGCCTGTCTTCGGGAGAGGGCACGCGGCGGACCAGGCCGGCCCCTTCCATCCGGTCGATCAGCCGGGTCGTGCCGCTGCTGGTCAGGGTGAGGTCGTCGGCCAGCTGCCGCTGCGAGACCTCCTCGCCGGGCCGGCGGCAGAGCCGGATGAGCACTTCCAGCATGGTGTGGCTGATCCCGCAGTCCCGCCGCAGGGCGGCGTCGATCCGCTGTTCCAGGCGGGTCGCGGACTTGATCAGCAGGCCGAAGTCCCGGACGAGCCCACTGTTGGCGGCGTGAGCGGCGGCCTCGGCGTGGGGCTCGGGCATGTCGTTCATCGCCGCGAGTTTACTGCCGGCGCACTCGCTGCCATCTCAATTGCTGAGCAGTCAATTGCTGAGTAGTCAATTAAATCCTAGAGTGGCCGTCACCCCGAGAGTGAGAGGGAGATCAGTGGATCTGCAGCACTGGCTCGGTCGAGCCGCTCACGCGATACAGGACTGGGCCGACACCTTCGGCCCCTACCGGCCCCACCCGTCCCTCCAGGTGGACGACGACCGCTTCGCCGACGCCTTCGAGGAGCTCACGGGAAGGCTCAAGGACAACTACCCCTTCTTCCACCCGCACTACGCGGGCCAGATGCTCAAGCCCCCGCACCCCGCCGCCGTGGTCGGCTACCTCACGACGATGCTGGTCAACCCCAACAACCACGCCCTGGACGGCGGCCCCGCCACCGCGACGATGGAGCGCGAGGCCGTCGCCCGGCTCGCCGCGATGTTCGGCTACGACACCCATCTCGGCCACCTCACCACCAGCGGCACGATCGCCAACCTCGAAGCCCTCTTCGTCGCCCGCGAACTCCACCCGGGCCGAGGGATCGCCTACAGCGCGGACGCCCACTACACCCACGGGCGCATGTGCCACGTCCTCGGCATGAAGGGCCACCCCGTGCCCACCGACGACCGGGGCCGCATGGATCTCGACGCGCTGGAGGACATCCTGCGTACCGGGGAGGTCGGCACCGTAGTCCTCACCACCGGCACCACGGGACTGGGCGCCGTCGATCCCGTCCACCAGGTCCTGCCGATCGCCGAACACCACGGCGTCCGTGTCCACGTCGACGCCGCGTACGGCGGGTTCTTCACCCTCCTCGCCGACGCGGACGGCCCCGAAGGACTGCCTTCCGAGCCCTGGCGTGCCATCGCCCGGGCCGACTCCGTCGTGGTCGACCCGCACAAGCACGGACTCCAGCCCTACGGCTGCGGCGCCGTCCTCTTCCGCGACCCCGAGGTCGGCCGCTTCTACCTCCACGACTCCCCGTACACCTACTTCACCTCCGCCGAACTCCACCTCGGCGAGATCAGCCTGGAATGCTCACGCGCCGGCGCCTCCGCCGCCGCCCTGTGGCTCACCTTCCAGCTCCTCCCGCCCACCCCCGACGGCCTCGGCCAAGTCCTGGCGGCCGGACGGCGAGCGGCGCTGAGGTGGTCGCAACTCATCGAAGATTCCGCGTACTTGGAGCTTTACCAACAGCCCGAGCTGGACATCGTCAGCTACTTCCCCACCGTCGAACCGGCCACCCTGACGGCCATCGACGCCGCCTCCGCCCGCATCCTCACCGACGGCATGAACGGCCCCGACCCGATCTTCCTGAGCACCCTCAAGGCCGGCCGCGAGGCATTCACCGCGCGCCACCCCAAGGTCACGGCAGACGCCGACGGTGCCCGGATCCTGCGGAGCGTGCTGATGAAGCCGGAGTCCGAGCACCACGTCGAGGACCTGCACGACCGGGTCGAGCGACTCGCCCTCGGGCCTGCGCTGAAAGCGGTCTGACCGGACCCGCGCCGACTCGGCGTTCCCGCGTGTCAGACCAGCGAGGCGGTGTCCACCACGAACCGGTACCGGACGTCGGAGGCGAGGACACGATCGAACGCCTCGTTGATCTTCTCGGCCGGGATGAGTTCGATCTCGGCGCCGATGCCGTACCCCGCGCAGAAGTCGAGCATCTCCTGGGTTTCGCGGATGCCGCCGAACAGCGATCCGGCATAGGAGCGCCGGTTGGCGAACAGGGAGGGCACGTTCACCGGAAGCGGCTCGCTGGGGGCTCCCAGGTTGATCAGGGCGCCGTCCAGGGCGAGCAGGGAGAGGTAGGCGTCGACGTCGATCTTGGCGCTGATCGTGTTGAGGACGATGTCGAAGCTTCCGGCGAGGTTGTCGAAGGTGGCGGGGTCGCCGGTGGCGTAGTAGTGGTCGGCGCCCAGGCGAAGGCCGTCGCCCTGCTTCTTCAGTGACTGGGACAGGACGGTGACCTCGGCCCCCATCGCCTTGGCGATTTTGACTGCGAGGTGGCCCAGGCCGCCCAGACCCACGACCGCGACCCTCTTGCCGGGGCCCGCGCCCCAGTGACGCAGCGGCGAGTACGTGGTGATGCCCGCGCACAGCAGGGGTGCGGCGGTGTCGAGCGGGAGGCCGTCGGGGATCCGCAGGACGAAGTCCTCGGTCACCACGATGTGGGTGGAGTAGCCGCCCTGGGTGATCCGGCCGTCCCGGCCGACGCTGCCGAACACCAGGGTGTGGCCCTTCAGGCAGTACTGCTCCTCGCCCTTCCGGCAGTTGGCGCACTCGCGGCAGGAGTCGGCCATGCAGCCGACGCCCACGCGGTCACCGACGGCGTGCCGGGTGACCTCCGAGCCGACCTCTGTGACCGTTCCGACGATCTCGTGGCCGGGGACGAGAGGGGTGGGGATGTCGCCGAACTCCCCGCGGGCGAAGTGGATGTCCGAGTGGCAGATTCCGCAGTAGGCGATCTCTATCAGGACGTCGTGCGGACCCACCTCTCGGCGGTCGATGGTCATCGGGACGAGCGGTTCGGTCACGGATGTGGCGCCGTAAGCGTTGACGGTGAACACGGTGTCTCCATTGGTGCTGGTCTTGCCAGAGAGGAACTCCAGCCTGCGGAATGCGCATCGCGGGTACCAGGCCGCGCTGCTCCGGGGAGTGCTGTTCCGGGGTGCGACACGGCCCCCCACTGGGTATCCGTGCAGGTCAGAGCGGCGGGGATGCCGGGCCGCCCTGATCCGGGCCGGTTCCTCGGAGGCTGGCGGCACCCTGTTGTGCGGCCATGTCGAGCAGGACGAGGGCGTCGTGGTCCGGGGTGCCTGGTTCGGCGTAGTAGGCGAGCAGGCGGTGGCCGGGTGTTCCCTCCAGTTCCATGTTCTGGAAGCCGAGGGTGAGGACTCCGACCTCGGGGTGGTGGAAGGTCTTGCGGCCGTGCGCGCGGACCCTGACCTCATAGCGGTCCCACATGCGGGCGAACTCGGGGCTCTTGAGGAGGAGTTCGCCGACCAGCCGGGTGAGGTCGGGGGAATCGGGGTGGGTGGCGGCCAGGGCACGCAGCTGCGCCACGCCACCGCGGAGCTGGTGGTGCCAGTCCTTGTCGAACAGGTCTCGGGCGGCCGGGTGGAGGAAGACGTAGCGGGTGAGGTTGCGCTGGTCGGCGGGCCAGTCCTCGATACCGGCCAGCAGGCGCAGCCCGCTCGGATTGCAGGCCAGGAGGTCGTTGGCGCGGGTGACCACGTAGGCGGGGCCCGGCCGCAGGTTCTCCAGCAGGAGCCGGACGCCGGGCCGTACCGCGCGGGAGGGAGCCGTCTGCGGCCCGGTGGCGCGGCGCGTGGCGCTCTGGGCGAGGCTGCGCAGGTGCTCGTGTTCCTCCTGCTCCAGGTGCAGTGCCCGGGCCAGGGCGTCGACCACGGCCGGGCTGGGCCGTGTCTCCCGGCCCTGTTCCAGGCGCGTGTAGTAGTCGATGCTGATGCCCGCGAGGGTGGCCAGTTCCTCACGGCGCAGCCCGGGCGTGCGCCGCCGGCCGGGCTGCGCCACGAGCCCGGCCTCGGCGGGATTGAGCCGAGCACGGCGGGCGCGCAGGAAGCGCCCCAGCTCGGTGCCCCCGCTCGCGGTGGCGTGCTCAGGTCGCATGGCGTCCAGTGTGACCGCCTCCTGACCTGCGAGGGGGGCTGGTGAGGGGCCCTGTCGCTCCCCGGAACGGTGCTCCCCGGCGCGCCGGGCGGTCTTCGCGCGGTGCTCCGCCTGTGGCCTCAGCCCTCGGGGATGACGACCTTGAACCGCTCGGGGCTGGTGACGTTGGGGTCCGGGCCGCCGCGGACACCGGTGTCGAGTGCGTCCAGGGCGGCGAGCTCGTCGGAGCTCAACCGGAAGTCGAACACGTCGAAGTTCTCGGCGATCCGGGCCGGGTTGGTGGACTTGGGGATCGCGTTGCGACCCTGCTGGATGTGCCAGCGCAACAGCACCTGCGCGGGCGTCTTTCCGTGGGCCTGCGCGATCGCTCGGACGGCCGGGTCCTGGAGCGTGCTGCGTCCGGTGCCGTCCTTGTCCCAGTAGAAGGTGATCCCACCGATCGGGGACCACGCCTGGGTGAGGACGCCGTGCTCGGCGTTCGCCTTCTGGACGTCGGGCTGGGTGAAGTACGGGTGCAGCTCGACCTGGTTCACGGCCGGGACGACGCTGGTGCGCTCCACAAGTTCCGCGAGGTGATGCGGCATGAAGTTGCTGACGCCGATCGCCCGGACCTTGTCCTCCTCGTAGAGCTTCTCCAGCGCCTGGTAGGCGGCCACCGTCGTGTCGAACCGCTCCGGCACCGGCTGGTGCAGGAGCAGAAGGTCGAGCTGGTCCACCCCGAGCTTTCGGATGCTCTTCTCGAACGCGTGCAGCGTCTCGTCGTAGCCGTAGTCCGTGACCCAGACCTTGGTCTCGAGGAACACCTCGGACGAGTCCACTCCGGAGCGGCGCAGGCCTTCACCGACCTGTCGCTCGTTGAAGTAGGCGGCCGCCGTGTCGATGTGCCGGTAGCCGGTGCGCAGTGCCGTCTCCACCGCCGCAGCCGTTTCCTCCGCGGGGCTCTGGAAGACGCCGAAGCCGAGAACCGGCACGGTGACGCCGTTGTTGAGGGTGAGTGCGCTGTGCTGCTGCGGATCAGTCATGCGTTCCAGTCTGTGAGCCGTGTGACCTGCGTACCAGCCAGCAGGGGGGCCCTGTCACACCCCTGAACACCGCTCCCCGGCACAGTGCGGCCTGCCGGTCGGCGCCCGTGGTGAGGAGGCTTGGGCGTGTAGGGAACAACGGTTCGAAAGGCGTGCGTCATGGTGAACATCGTCGGACTGCCGGGGCACCGGGTGACGACCTTCGAGTTGTTCTTCGACTTGGTGTACGTCTTCGCACTCACCCAGGTCACCGCTTTCATGGCCCACGCTCACAGCGGTACGGGCGTGCTGCAGGGGCTGTTGCTGCTGGCGCTGCTGTGGTGGTCGTGGTCGGCCTATGCCTGGCTCGGCAACCAGGCCCGAGCCGATCTGGGGATCCTGCGCGCCGGCATGGGACTGGCCATGGCCGGGATCTTCGTGGTGGCGCTCGCCGTCCCGGAGGCGTGGCACGACGCGCCAGGAGGCCTGGACGGTCCGCTCGTACTCGCGGGTGCGTATCTGTTCGTGCGCTGCGTGCACTTGGTGGTCTACGGCCTGCTCGCCCGCGAGGACCGGGAACTGGTGCGGCAGGTCGTCGTCTCCTGGCCGCCGGTGCTCGCCGGGGCAGGCCTGCTCCTCGCGGGCGCGTCCGTCGGAGGGGGAGTACAGACAGCACTGTTCGCGGTGGCGATCGCGGTGGACTGGGGGGTCGTGTACGCGACGTCCCGCAGGGGCAGTTGGCGTATTCACAGTGCCGAGTACTTCGCCGAGCGGTACGAGTTGTTCGTCATCATCGCCATCGGCGAATCGCTGACCGCCCTGGGCGTGGGCGCCGCCGAGCTGCCGGTCAGTCTGTCGCTGCTGGCGGTGGCTGTCCTCGGGGTGGGGGCGGCTATGGCGATGTGGTGGCTGTACTTCGACGTGGTGACCCTGGTGGCGCGGCGCAGACTGCACGAGGCGGCCGGCGAGACCCGGCTGGCGCTCGCGGCCGGTGCCTACGGCGTCGGCCACTTCCCCGTCGTCGCGGGCATCGTCCTGACCGCGCTCGGTATCGAGGGAGTCGTCGGTCACGCGGACAGCGGCCACGGGCTGGGCTGGTTCTCGGCCGGTGCGCTGTGCGGAGGAGTGGCCCTCTACCTGGCCGGGTTGCTGCTGTTCGGGCGGCTGGCGGTGAACGCGTGGGGGTCGTTCCGCCTGGTGGCCCTGGTCCTGGTGGCCGCTTGGACACCGACGGCGGCTGCCCTGCCGCCGCCGGCCGCCCTGACGGGTGTGGTCGTGATCCTCGCGGCGCTCGCGGCCGTCGAGACGTGGTGGTTCGCGGAGTTGCGCCACACCGTGCGCGCCTGAGGGCGGGAGTGAGCCCTTTGGGGCGTCGGCCGACGCCCCCGGTCAGAACCGGATCACGAGCTCGCGTGCGAGCACAGGGCGGAAACGTTGATCTTCCCGCGCTGCAGTTGCGCGTCGTGCGGGGCGTTCAGACCGCCGTCGGTGACGTACAACCGGCCGTCACTGACAGCGGTGGCGCTGGGGGAGGCCAGGCCGTCGGCACCGGTCAGCACCGTGTTCACCTGGCCGCCCGGATAGACCACGGACACCTTGTCAGGGGCGTTCTGTGCGGCGAAGACCACATCGGAGTGGTCGTTGAGGAAACTGAAGTCGTCCACCCCGTCGATGTTCTTGGTGACGACGTGGATACGGCCGGGCTTGCCGTTCCCGGTGACCGGGATGCGCAGCAGGCTGTCCTGGGCGAGGTTGGAGACCCAGACGGCTCCCTTGTGGAACCTCAGGCCGTTGGCGCCGAAGGGCACGGCCTCGGACGTGACGGGGGCCAGGGCCGGATCGGTCAGCCATGCCTTCGCCGGTCCGCCCGCGACGGGTACGGCCCACACCGTGCTCTTGAGACTGTCGGCGACGTAGATGGTGCGACCGTCCGTGTCCAGGGCCATGCCGTTGGGGAGCCCGTCGGTGGGCAGTGCCGCGAGACGCGCGGGGCTCTTGCCGGGCGCGATCTTCCACACCCCGGCGCGCGCCGCACTGGAGGACCAGACGTTGTAGTAGACCGTGCCGTCCTTGCCACGGATGTTGCCGGTGATGCCGTCGCCCTGGGCGGAGGTGGCGAGGACGGTGCGGTGTCCGGAGGGCGAGACGCGCACCAGCGCAGGCGCCTTGCCGGCGGCGGCTCCGATCATCGACAGCGTCACGGAGCGGTCCGGGTTGACGGTGATGTTCTCCGGGATCTCACCGGCGGCGTAGTCGAACTCGGCGACGGTCCGTATGTCCGTAATGACGAGCTGCTCGTGGGGCGTCGGAGTGGAGGCTGCGGCGGAGGGGGCGGACACGAGGACCGCCGAGGCCGCGGTTGCGATCGCGGCTGTGCGGATTCTTCTCTTCGCGGAGATCGAGCTGGCAGACATGGAGGTTCCTTGCGTTGCCGACACCTGCCCAGCGTGAACAGCGGGCAGGAGAAGGGAAGTTGCATACGGGCGACTCGGCGATGTGCGCGCCCTGAAGGGCTCATCGAGTGGGGCCGAGCGCAGTAGTCAGTCTGGCAGCGGAAGTTCAGGGCGGCTATGCGACAGGGGGGCCGGGGGGGGGGCCGCCCCCCCCCCCGGGGGGGGGGGGGGGGGCGCCCGCCCCCCCCGCGGGGGGGGGGGGGGGCCCCGGCGCCCCCCCCCCCCCCCCCCCCCCCCCCCCCCCCCCCCCCCCCCCCCCCCCCCCCCCCTCACTGAGTCTTCTGTTCGGCTCCCGCCGTGTCCAGGAGCACCAGCTTGTCGTGGTCGGGGGTACCGGGCTCGGCGTAGTAGACGACGAGCCGTTGCGTGCGGGTGCCCTCGATCTGCATCTTCTGGTAGCCGGGGGTGAGGTCGCCGACGTCGGGGTGATGGAAGGTCTTGCTGCCGTGGGTGTGCAACCGCACGTCGTAGCGCTCCCACAGGCTGGTGAACTCCGGGCTTGCAGCGAGCAGTTCGTCGACGAGTGGAGCCAGGCCGGGGGCGTCGGGTTCCAGGCTGTGCAGCGAGCGCAGGCGGCCGACGGCGGCGCGGATCTGGTCGTGCCAGTCGTCGAACAGTTTGGGCGCCGCCGGGTGCAGGAAGACGTAACGCACCACGTTGCGCTGCTCCACCGGCCAGTCCGCCAGCCCGTGGAACAGCCGCAGTCCGGACGGGGTGCATGCGAGGACGTCCATGGTGCGGCTGAGGACGTAGGCCGGGAAGGGCCTCAGCTTCTCCAGCAGCAGTTCGACCCCGGGTAGGACCGTCTCCGCGTCGGAGGACGGCGGGTGCAGTGCGGAGGCGCCCGCGGCCCGGGCGACGAGGACACGCAGGTGGTCGTGTTCGGCCGGGTCCAGCCGGAGGGCGCGGGCGAGCGCGTCGACGACGGAGGGGCTCGGGTTGGTCTCCTTGCCGCGCTCCAGACGGACGTAGTAGTCCACACTGACGCCGGCGAGCGTGGCCAGCTCCTCGCGGCGCAGTCCTGGAGTGCGCCGCACCCCCGGTCCGGTCGGTAGTCCGACCTGCGCCGGGGTCACCCTGGCGCGGTGGGCCCGTAGAAACGTTCCCAGCTCCGTGCCGCCGTTGCCGTCGTGCCGCTCACGTGCCATGCACACAGTGTGACAGGTCGATTGGATCAAGGTCATGACCTGGGGAAAGGTCGGTGAAAGGCCTTGTCACACGTGGGATCGGGCCGTCTGGGCCGGTGACGGCTCGGAGCCGAGCATGTCCAGCAGGACCAGGGCGTCGTACGCGGGCGCGTTCGGTTCGGCGAAGTAGGCGACGAGGCGCTGACCGGGTGTGCCTTCGAGTTCCATGGACTGGTGGCCGAGGGTGAGGTCACCAACCTCCGGGTGGTGGAAGGTCTTGCGGCCGTGCGCATGGATCTTGACGTCGTGGCGCTCCCACAGACGGGCGAAGTCCGGGCTCTTGACGAGGAGTTCACCGGCCAGACGGGTGAGGTCGGGGGCGTCGGGGTCGGTGGCCGCGAGGGCGCGGAGGCGGGCGACGCAGCCGCGGACCTGGTTGCTCCAGTCGTCGAACAGGTCGCGGGCGGCTGGGTGGAGGAAGACGTAGCGGGCGATGTTGCGGTCCTTGGCCGGCCACTGCTCCATCCCGGCCAGCAGGCGCAGCCCACCCGGGTTGTGTGCGAGCAGGTCGGTGGTGCGGCCGACGATGTGCGCGGGGTAGGGGCGCAGGCTCTCCAGCAGCAGCTTGGCGCCCGGCCGCACCGTCCGTGACGGGGCGGTCCTGGGTGCGGGGACGCGGCGGGCGGCCCTGCTCGCGAGGGTGCGCAGGTGCTCGTGCTCGTCGTCGTCCAGTTGCAGGGCGCGAGCGAGGGAGTCGACGACGGACGGGCTGGGGCGGGTCTCCTTGCCGCGTTCGAGGCGGGTGTAGTAGTCGATGCTGATTCCGGCGAGCGTGGCCAGCTCTTCGCGGCGCAGCCCGGGCGTGCGCCGCCGCCCGGTTCCTGCCGCGAGCCCGGCCTCGGCGGGCGTCAGCCGGGTGCGGCGGGCGCGCAGGAAGCGCCCGAGCCCGGTGCCGCCGTCCGCGGACTGCTCACGTGTCATGTCCTCCAGTGTCAGCATGCCGTGTCGTGCGCGGGAGGCGGATGGGGGGCCGTGTCACTCCCCCGAACGGCGCTCCCCCGCACGACACGGCCTGCCACTGCGCGTGGCCCTCCCGCAGGCTGGTTCCCGGTGGTGAGGGCAGCTCGCCGACAGGGTTCATCGTCGTCGAGGCCACGTGAGTGACATCGGTGAGGACTCGCACCGGACGGCGCTCGCGGTGAACCCGCCGCGCCCGTCGGCAGGCGCACAGCGCAGAGCGAAGGGGTTGGACACATGAGCAGGGACGCGAGGGAAGTAGTCGTCGTCATCGGTTCCGGAAGCATCGGTCTCGCCATCGCGCGTCGCGTCGGCGCCGGACGCACCGTGCTGCTCGCCGACTACAGCGACAAGGCGGCCCAGGCCACCGCCGAACGCCTGCGGGGCGAGGGGCACGACGTGACCATCCGCGTCACCGATGTCTCCGACCGCGACGCGGTGGAGGCTCTGGCCGACGCGTCCGCGGCTCTGGGGCCGGTCACCCAGGTGGTGCACACCGCGGGAGTGTCCCCCACTCAGGCGAGCGTCGAGCGGATCCTGCGTGTCGACCTGGTCGGCACCGCGATGGTGCTGGACGCGTTCGCCCGCGTCGTCGCACCCGGCGGCGCCGGCATCGTGATCGCCAGCATGGCCGGGCACCGGGAGAGCCCCTACGCGCCCGAGATCGAGCACGCGCTCGCCACCACCGACACCGCGAGCCTGCTGGAGCTGCCGTTCCTTCAGCCCGACCAGGTCGGCTCCACCGTCCACGCCTACGCTCTCTCCAAGCGGGCCAACTCGCTGCGGGTGCAGACCGCCGCCGTCGCCTGGGGCAGACGCGGAGCGCGCGTCAACGCCGTCAGCCCCGGCGTCATCGTCACGCCGCTGGCCCGGGACGAGCTGTCCGGGCCCCGGAAGGAATGGTTCGAGCAGGTGCGCAAGGCGTCGGCCGCCGGACGCTTCGGCACCCCCGACGAGGTCGCCGACGCCGCCGCCTTCCTCCTCGGCCGCCAGGCCGGCTTCATCACCGGCGCCGACCTCCTCATGGACGGCGGCGTGACCGCGGCCCTGCGCACCGGCGAACTGACGATCCCCTGACCCCCGGCCACGATCCCGAATCCCTCCCCCTGGCACAAGGAAAGACCATGACAACTGCACCCATGACCGTGCTGGTGGTCGGCGCGACCGGCAGCATCGGACGCCTCGTCGTCGCCGAGTCCGTCGCGCAGGGACACACCACCCGCGCCCTGGTACGCGACGCCGGCAGAGCCCGGCGCCTGCTCCCCGCAGAGGCGCGGCTCGCCGTAGGTGAGATCACGCAGCCCGACACGCTGTCTGGTGCCGTGGACGGCGTCGACGCCATCGTGCTGACCCACGGCTCCATGTCCTCGCCGGAGACGGTCGACTACGGCGGAGTCCGCAACGTCCTGGCGGCCCTGGACGGGCAGAAGCCTCGCATCGTGCTGATGACCGCCATCGGCGTCACCGCCCGCAGCAGCGCGTACGGCCATCTGCTGGAGTGGAAGCGCCGCTCCGAGCGCCTGGTCCGTGCCAGCGGCCTGCCCTACACGATCGTGCGGCCGGGCTGGTTCGACATGAACGGCCCCGACGAGCGGCGCCCCGTCTTCCTGCAGGGCGACACGCGGCGCTCCGGCACCCCCGCCGACGGTGCCGTCTCGCGCGGCCAGATCGCCCAGGTGCTGATGGCGGCCGTCGCCGCTCGGGAGGCGGTGCGCCGTACCTTCGAACTGGTCGCGGAACAGGGCTCCACACCCGGCGACATGACCCAGTTGTTCGCCGCGCTGGACGAGGACGCGCCCGGCGCCCTGGACGCGGTCCGGGACGAGGCCAACATGCCGTCGGCGCAGGAGCCTCAGCGAGTCCGCGACGACCTGGCCACCGTAAGCGCTTCTGCCGACGCCTGACGCCCGGAAAGAGAACCATGGAACATCGAAAAGGTCAGTGATGCTGGGGTACCCGCGTGACGGCCTTCGTCAGCACCGGCTCCCGGTCCAGCCGGAGCATCACGTCGTACTCCGGCGTACCGGGGGCGGCGTGGTAAGCGACCAGCCGCTGCCCGAAGCATCCCTCCGGCTGGAGCGAGTGGTAGCCGAAGGCGAAGGTTCCGGCCTCGGGGTGGTGGAACGTCTTGGTGCCGTGGCTGTGACCCCTGACGTCGTAGCGCTCCCACAGGCGGACGAAGTCCGGGCTCTTGGTGAGGAGTTCGTCGACGAGGTGGGTGAGGTCGGGGGCGTCCGGTTCGACACCGGAGAGGGCGCGCAGGCGGGCGACGCAGCCGCGGATCTGGTTCTCCCAGTCGTCGAAGAGGACACGGGCGGTGGGATGAAGGAAGACGTAGCGCACGATGTTGCGCTGTCCCTCCGGCCAGTCCTCCAGTCCGGCCATCAGCCGCAGTCCGCCGGGGTTGGTCGCGAGCAGGTCCAGGGTGCGGCTGACGATGTGCGCGGGACAGGGACGCATGCCCTCCAGCAGCAGTCGCAGGCCCGGGTCCACGGTCTGTCCGAGCGCCACCGTGGTCGCCCGCTCCGCCGCCGCGCCGCCGCGAGCGGCACACGCGGCGAGTTCCCGCAGATGCAGGAGCTCGGCCTCTTCCAGCAGCAGAGCGGAGGCGAGAGCGGCGACGACCGACGGGCTGGGGTTGGTCTCCCGGCCGCGCTCCAGCCGCGTGTAGTAGTCGATGCTCACGCCGGCCAGGGTGGCCAGCTCCTCCCGGCGCAGGCCCGGAGTACGTCGTAGGCCCGCCCCTTCGGGGAGGCCCACGTCGGCCGGGGTGACCCGGGCCCGGCGGGCCCGCAGAAAGTTCCCCAGCTCACTGCCACCGTTCATGCCGCTGCGCCGCTCACGTGCCATGCGGTCCAGTCTGGCAGCCGTGTGACCAGGGTGAAGGTCGCGAGAGGGGCCCTGTCACACCCTGGAACGGCGCTCCCCGGCACAGCGCGGTCTGCCAGGCGGTGAGCATCAGCGGCACGCTGGCACACGGCCCAGGAATCCGAAGGACGAGGAGCGGACGATGAAGCACATCAGGCTGGGAGACCTGGAGGTCTCCCGCATCGGTCTGGGCGCGATGTCGATGTCCCACGCCTACACCGGGGCAGGCACCGATGACGCGGAGTCGATCCGTACGATCCACCGGGCACTCGACCTGGGCGTCACCTTGATCGACACCGCCGAGGTCTACGGGCCTTACACCAACGAGGAACTCGTCGGCCGCGCGCTGAAGGGCCGCCGCGAGGGCGTCGTACTCGCCACGAAGTTCGGGTTCATGTCGCACACGGGCCGCGAAGGCGGGATCGACAGCAGCCCGGCGAGCATCCGCATCGCCGTCGAAGGCTCCCTCAGGCGCCTCGGCACGGACTACATCGACCTCTATTACCAGCACCGCGTCGACCCGGACACTCCGATCGAGGACACCGTCGGAGCCCTGGCGGAACTGGTCGCCGAGGGCAAGGTCCGCCACATCGGGCTGTCGGAGGCCGGCGTGGACACCATCAGGCGCGCCCACGCCGTCCACCCGGTGGCGGCCCTGCAGTCGGAGTACTCCCTGTGGACACGTGATCCGGAGCCGGAGGTACTGCCCCTCCTGCGGGAGCTCGGCATCGGCTTCGTGCCCTACTCGCCGCTGGGCCACGGGTTCCTCACCGGGCAGATCCGCTCGACCGACGACTTCGACGACACCGACTGGCGCAAGAACAACCCCCGCTTCACCGGTGAGAACTTCCGGCGCAACCTGCGCCTGGCCGACCAGGTCAGGGCCGTCGCCGACGAAGTCGGCGGGACTCCCGCGCAGGTCGCCCTGGCCTGGCTGCTCGCCCAGGGCGACGACATCGCCCCCATCCCCGGCACCAAGCGCGTCGAGAGGGTCGAGGAGAACACCGCCGCCGACGGCATCGTCCTGACCGCCGGGCAGATCGAGAAGCTCGACAACCTGCCCGCGGCTGCCGGTGACCACCACGACGAGGCGGGCATGCGCCTCCTCGGCCGGTGACAGGCCCACCGACCGAGCGGAACCCACCTCCGGAGCCACCGTGCGGCCAACAGCCGACCCCTCTGCCCGCGAGAAGATCCTCGAAGCGCACCGCGCCTACCTGGACGCCATGCACGAGGGCGACACCGCGGCCCTCGACGACCTGCTCGACGACGGCTTCACCCTCACCCACATGACCGGATACGTGCAGCCGAAGGCCGAATGGCTGGCAGAGATGAGACAAGGCCGGTTCGTCTACCACATCATCGAGGAGACGAGCACGACCCTCGACGTCGACGGCGACACGGCCCGCCTGGTCGTCCGGACCGCCACGGACGCCACCGTGTACGGCACCCGGGCGAACTGGCCGCTGCAACTGGCCACCGACTACGCCCGCAAGGGCGACACCTGGGTCGTACTGCGCACCGAGGCCACCACCTGGTGACCGAGATCGTCCGGAGGCGGATGTGACAGTGAACCGGCTGGGTCTGGTCGTGCACGGCGGACGCCCCGAGGCCGTGGCAGCGGCCGGCCTGGTCCGCGCGTGGTGCGAGGAACACGCCGTGCGATGCACGGACATCGACGTGTGGCACGACGGCGGGCGGCGCGGCGCCCGTGAGGAGGTCGAGGCCGCGGGCGACCCCGACCTCGTCGTGACCCTGGGCGGCGACGGCACCTTCCTGCGCGGCGCCCGCCTGGCCGCCGCGAACGACGCCCTGGTCCTGGGAATCGACTTGGGCCGGGTGGGCTTCCTGACCGAGGTGTCGGCGTCCGTGGTGCGCTCGGCGCTGGACGCGGTGCGGGAGGACCGGTTCGAGATCGACCTGCGCATGCTGCTCGCGCTGCGCGCCTCGCGCCGACTGGAGGTGCCGCCGGACATGGAATCCCTCCTCGCATACGGACGGGGGCCGCTCCTGCCGCCCCCGCAGGTGCGGTCCGACTGCGAGGTCGACAAGGACTGGGGCATCCCGCTGGACGTCACCGCGCTCAACGACATCGTGCTGGAGAAGCTGGTCCGGGACCGGCAGGTGTCCGTCGGGGTCTACGTCTCCGGCAGACTCCTGGCCTCCTACTCGGCCGACGCGCTGCTCGTCGCCACGCCGACCGGCTCGACGGCCTACAGCTTCGCCGCCGGCGGGCCCGTCGTCTCACCCCGCGCGGAGGCCCTCGTCTTCACGCCGGTCGCCCCGCACATGGCCTTCGACCGCTCGGTCGTCACAGCCCCCGACGAGCCCGTCGGGCTGCGCCTCCTGGAACGGTCGGGGCCGGCCGCGGTCAGCATCGACGGCCAGCTGCGGGGCGTCCTCGATCCGGGAGACTGGATCGGTGTGTACGCCGCCCCGCGCCGCCTGCGGGCCGTCCGGCTGAGCCCGATGGACTTCTACGGCCGCCTGCGCGAGCGCATGAACCTGACCGACGCGCCCGCCGCGATCGCCGACGGTTCCCCCGCCCCACTGTGGTCGGTCACGACGCCGCCACCCGGGGATCTCGCCCATCTGACCCTGCTGACAGCCCCGGACGGTTCCTGACCGGCCGCTTCTGCTCGCTGCGTCGAGCGCACCCCGGAACGGCACTCCTCGGCACCTCAGCCGCGCGGAGTCGGGGAACGCCTCGCGCAGGAGGGCCAACGAGGCCGGCACGATCACCGCGGCGCCCGCGCCCTGCACCAGCCGTGCCACGACCAGCACACCCAACTCAGGGGCGAAGCCGCAGGCCGCCGAAGCGAGGGTGAACACGACGAGCCCCGCCCCGAACGCCTGCCGCGCGCCGACCCGGTCGGTCACGGATCCCGCCGACAGGAGCAGCGCGGCGAACATCAGCGTGTAGCCGTCGACCACCCACTGCAGCCCGGTGATGCCGCTGTCGACATCACGGCCGATCTCGGGCAGGGCGACGGCCGCCAGCGCCCACTGGGCAGCGGTGCCGCTTGCCCGGCCGGGGTCCGTGCGGGGTGATCGCCGGGTGGACGCGCCGGGACTGAGCTCGGGTTCTCCTGTGAGAGGGGTGGTCTTCCGGAGCGGTGTCCAGCGTGCTCGTCACGCGCGTCGGGCGGCAGGCCGTGCTGTGCCGGGGAGCGGTGTTCCGGGGTGTGACAGGGCCGCTCAGGTCGTGTGCGCACTGGTCACAGACCTCTCGCAGGTGGCCTGTCACACTGGGGCCATGGCACGTGAGCAGCAGGGTGGCGGCGGCACGGAACTGGGACGCTTCCTACGTGCCCACCGCACCCGTGTGACCCCGGAGGAAGCGGGTGTGCCGGTCGGGCCCGGCCTGCGGCGCACTCCTGGCCTGCGCCGGGAGGAAGTGGCCACCCTCGCAGGGGTCAGCATCGACTACTACACGCGTCTGGAGCGCGGCAAGGAGACCAACCCGAGCCCGTCCGTCGTCGACGCCCTCGCCCGGGTTCTCAGGCTGGACGCGACGGCGCACGGACATCTGCGCGAACTCGTCGCCTGTGCCGCGCGCGGCACCGTCGCGGAACCCCCGGGTGAGCTCAGCCGCACCGTGCGCCCGGGGGTGCAGCTGATGCTGGACAACCTGCGCCCCTTCCCCGCGTACGTCGTCAGCCGGACGATGGACGTCATCGCCTGCAACCCGAGCGGGCTGCGGCTCTTCGCGGGCATGGGCGACTGGCCCGCGGACAAGCGGAACGTGGTGCGCTACATCTTCCTCCACCCGCAGGCCCAGAAGCTCTTCGACGACTGGGACGAGCAGATCCGTGCCTGCGTGGGCCGTCTGCGCGCCCTGGCCGGGGTCGAGGCCGACGCCCCGGACCTGGTCCGGCTGGTCGACGAACTCCACGCCAAGAGCCCGGAGTTCACCGACCTGTGGGAGCGCTACGACGTGCGCTGGCACACCCATGGCAGCAAGACCTTCCACCACCCCGAGGTCGGTGACATCACCCCCGGCTACCAGTCGATGCAGATCGAGGGCACACCGGGCCAGCGGTTCATCGCCTACTTCGCCGAACCCGGCACTCCCGACCACGACAGGCTGGTCCTGCTGGATATGACGACCTCTCCCGACGCGTCGGTGAGCGGCCCGCTCAGCGGCGGCTGACCGAGGCCTCGGAATCAGCGGCGGCCGAGGGTGTGCCGGCTGAGCTGAGTACGCCTACTCATGCGACCTCGCGCTCCCTCCGTCCACAGTGGTCATGGACACGGAAGGGGGGCGACAGTGGTGGGGCATCGACGGCATACCAGAGCCATTCCCGGCATGGTGTGCGGCGTGGCGCTGCTGGCGGCATCCGCCTGTTCGCAGGACGGCGCCACCAGCCCGAAGACCGCGCGGGCGGGCAGGCGAAGGAGTGGTTCTTCCAGGACGGGGACGACCAGTACAAGATCCGCTGCACGATGTTCGTCGACGCCTACTTCGGCGCCGACCCACACCGTGTGTCCGACACGATCGACGGCATCCTCACCGCAGGCGACCCCGAGGCCTCCCCGATGCCCTTCGACCACGACTTCATCTACGCGACCAAGGTCGTCGACTACTACCGGGGCAAGACACGCGACCCCCAGGGCCCAGGCACCGGCGATCCCAACGAACTGTTCAGCGCGCCTACGATCACGCTCAACTGGGACCAGATCCGCCAGAAGGGACAGCGTGCACTGATCGAGGAACTACCGACATGCTCCCCCAGCGATCCACCCGTCCAGCGATGCCTGCGCGAGCCGGCCTCCACCAACGTCACGAACATACGGCGCACGTACGGCATGGTGTTCAAGCTCAGCTTCTCCTCCAGCAACTACTTCACCGTGTACAAGGACGGTCAAGCAGTCGCCCGGTGATGCGGCTGCCAAAAAGCGTCCTCCCACACCGCGCGCACGGGTGGTACGCCGGCAGTGCCGCAGGCAAGTGTCAGCGCGTGCAGCGGCCCATGCCAAACCAGCAGGTCAGCGCGTCATGCGTGGGCACGGGGTGCGATGCGATCCGGCTGCTCTCGCACTGCTTCGTTCGAAGCGGGATTATGGGAGATGAGCAAACAAAGGGAGGCCCGCCATGAAATCCGGAGCCTCGGACGACGACACTGGGCTGTACTCTCACACACCCTCCCAGGCCGAGGGCGAGCGCGACGAACCGGACGAGCGTGCGGCCAAGGAACAGCATCCGGACGTCCCCAGGACCGAACCTTCCCAGGCGGAGGGCGAGCGGTCGGACGACGTCAGGACCCGATGACCGCACTGAAGGCGGCTCCGCCGGGCGGGCGCTGGGGGCCCGCCCGGCGTGCTGTTCGGCGCGGGCGGGTTCTCTCCCGCCGTGAACAGGTCCGTTACTTCAGGTAAGGGCCGTTCGCGCCGATCTTTCCGGGGCCGTCGAGGACGTACACCCGCAGGTTGCCCTTGCCCGGCGCCGCGACGCTCAGCGAACCGTTGGAGACGGTCTTCACGTCGCCGGTCACGGCGTCCCGGTAGGTGCCGTTGGGGATGCCGGAGTAGGTGGCCGCGTCGGTGACGGTGACAAGCACGAAGCTGTCGGTGGCGCCGCTGGTGTAGCGCCGTTTGAAGGCCATGCTGCCCGAGATGCCTTCGGTGGAGTACTGGCCCATCTGAAGGGCCGGGATCGCCCGGCGGATCTGGTTCAGCCGTTGCAGGTGTTGCACCAGGGGCTGGGCGAGCGTCGTGGCGACCTGGCCGTCGGCGGAGGCCACCGTGCCGAAGCCGGACGCCGTGATCGAGCCGGCCAGGTGATCGCCGTAGTAGGCACGGCCGGTCGTGGCGAGCGGGCAGGTCGGGCCGCAGTCGATCTGTTTGCCTTTCTGGAACTCGATCTCCGAGCCGTAGTAGAGGGTCGGGATGCCGCGGAAGGTCCACATCAGCGACATGTTCTCGGCCCAGGCGTCGGTGCCTCCGCTGTAGCGGGTGCTCGACTTGTTGGGGCCGTAGTCGTGGCTGTCGACGTACACGACGTTGTAGGTGGCGTCGTTGACGCTGTCGTCGGAGTCCTTGCCGTTGTTGTAGGCGTTCTGCGCGTCACTGAAGTTCATGTGCATGCGCATGTCGATGATGTTCATCCCGGAGAACCTGCTGTGGTCCGGGGTGTGGTAGGTGTTGCCCTGGAGGAAGGCGTTGGTGGACGTCGGCTGGTTGCCGGTGCCGAGGTTGTTCTCGTAGGTGTACTGCTCGATCGCCGCCGTCTCGTCGTCGGCGCTGTACTCCCTGCGTTCCTTCCATGTGTAGAACTGGGCGGAGTGGTTGACCGAGCCCCGGTTCCACTTGTCGTTGACGAAGGCCGCGACCTCGCCGAAGACGAAGAAGTTCTGTGCCGCCTCGGCGCCGAACCGCTGGGTGACGCGTTCCTGGATCGCGGGCAGGAAGCGGCGGTTCCAGGTGACCCGCGGGATGTGGACGGCCGTGTCGACGCGGAAGCCGTCGACACCCATGTCGATGTACTTGTCGTACGCGCCGATCAGGTAGTTCTGCACCTGGGTGTTCTCGGTGTTGAAGTCGGCCAGGTCCTCGTGCAGCCAGCAGGAACGGGCGTCCTCGCCCTCCCAGTTGCCGATCCAGCACTGGTGGTAGAAGGCCTTGGGGAACATGCCGGATGTGGGACTGGGCCACTGGCAGTTGTAGAGGGTGTAGCCCTCGGCGCTCTTTCCGCCGGTGGGCTTGCCCCAGTTGAGGCAGGTGTTGCCGGTCGGCTCGGCGGTGGACCAGAGGTCGCCGTTGTAGTACGCCTTACCGGACTTGGCCTCGACGGTGAGGCCGTCGTACTCGAAGCCGTCTTTCTTCTCGTCGTAGTACCAGCTCCACTGGCTGTCCCGGACGCCGTACACGGTCGGGGTGAACAGGCCCTTGGCGCCCCAGCGGGAGCTGTGGTTGTAGACGACGTCCTGGTAGATCTTCATGCCCTTGGCGTGGGCGGCGTTGATCAGATCCTGGTAGGAGGCACCGGTCGACTCCAGGCGGGCGTCGACCTTGTAGAAGTCGTAGCCGTGGTAGCCGTGGTAGTCGTAGTCCGAGCGGTTGAGGACGACCGGGGTGATCCAGACGGCCGAGAAGCCGAGTGCCTTGATGTAGTCGAGGCGCTCGACCAGGCCCTTGAAGTCGCCGCGGAACATGGGGTCGTCGTTCGCCGCGTTGCCGGACTTGGTGTGCTGGCTGCCGCCGCGGTTGTTGCTGCTGTCGCCGTCGTGGAAACGGGCGGTCATGACGAAGTAGATCGGGTCCTTGCGCGGGTCGGTACCCAGCGGGGTGCCGGCTGTCGGGGTGGCCGGCTTCTTCCCGGTCGTCGCCGTGGCCGCGGCGGAGGCGGCGGAGGTGTTGCCTGCCGCGTCCACGGCTTTCACGGTGTAGCTGTAGGCGGTGTCCTCCTCCAGGCCGGTGTCGGAATGGACGGTGGAGGTGACGTCGACGACCGTGCTGCCCTGGGTGCCGCCGGTGCGGGTGACCTGGTACTTGGTCACGCCGGTGTCGTCGGTGGCGGCGTCCCAGGACACCACCACGGAGGTGTTCGTCGCGCTCGCCCGTACGTTGGCCGGGACACTGGGCGCCTCGGTGTCGGGTTCCTCGGCGGTACACGGGTCCTTCGCGTTCGCGGTCACGGTGTTGTTCTTCACCGTGCTCGCCCCGGTCCCGATGGTGTAGTCCGCGCTGTTGTTGTTGTCCCAGACCCCGTTGCCGTTGTTGAAGGCGGCCTTCAGCGAGGTGGCCGTGCCGATGTCGACGGTCTTCTTCCACCAGCCGGTACAGGCGGCCTCCATGCCTACCCCGGGCACGGTGGTCCAGGAGCCTCCGGCGGGTGCGTAGTGGAAGTTCACGGTGGTCCAGCCGAGGGTCTCGGTCGAGTAGTAGACGGTCGACTCGTTGCCGGTGCCGCTCCCGCCGGAGTCGGCGCACGGGTCGCTGTGCGCCACCACGCCGTCCTTGACGGTGATGTCGCCGGTGCCCAGGGCGTAGTTCCGGCCTCCGTTGTTGTCCCAGACTCCGTTGCCGTTGTTGAAGGTGGCCTGGAGCCCGGCGGCGGAGCCCAGGTCGACCGTCAGCTTCACCCAGTCCGTGCACGCGGTCTGCATGCGCGTGCCGGGCACGGTGGTCCATGACCCACCGTCGGGGGCGTAGTGCAGGTAGTGGTCCGACCAGTTCTTCGTCTTCGTGTAGTAGAAGACGGTGGCCGAGGTGGCGGTGGCGGACGCCGAGTCGGCGGCCGCCGCGGGTGCGGTGGGGAGGGTGATGGGCAGGACGAGTGTCACTGCGGCGAGGGCTCCGGCCGCCCAGGGCTGGGCGAGGGAGCGGCGGCGTCTCATGCGCGGCTCCAGGTGGGGTGGGGAGGGTGCCACGCCTGCATCGACTTTCTGAAACTTTTAGCAACTCCTTGCAGGCATCCGGAGGTTACCTGTACATGTCAGCGGCGTAAAGGGTCTGCGCCGGGATCAGCCGGGCGGCAAGGGCTCCCGTGCAAGCGGCAGTGCGGGCCGAAGGAGGCGCAGCAACAGTTACGTCGCCACCCGCGTGACGGCGATGGAGCTGCGCTGTACCTGCGGAAACGAGTCCGCCTGTCTGATCGAGGGGCAACTCGGCCCGTGACGGGACCAAACAGGCGATCTACAATCCCTTCAAAATCAGTAACTGGAGTATCCGCACCGGGGGCATTCCATGGCGATAGCGCCACTCGACGACGAGGACCTGTTGCCTGGCGAAGGCATCATTCTGCGCAAGAACGCCAACGCGGTCATCACCGTGCGCGCGGCCGGTCTGTCGCGGTTCGCCTTTGACGACCTGATGTGGCTGGTCGGTATGCGTGGGAAGGAGGCCATCGGGGGGCGCTTGTACCTCACGAACTACCGCCTCGTCTTCAAGTCCCACCGCTTCAACCGCGTGCGCGGCACGTTCAGCATCTTCCTTCCCACCATCGAGGAGGTCAGGGATGCCTCCTTCGCGGTCACCCGCCAAGTCACCGTCTCCACGGCCCTGCAGGACGCCACGTTCGTCGTCTGGGGCATCCCCCAGCTCATCGAGACCATCGACCAGTGCCGGGCCGAGTTCGACCCCGCCTACACCGCCGACCTGGCCGCGCTCGTACTGGCGGAACCCTGGAAAAGCGGTGGCGGCCTCCAGACTGTCGCCCACTATGAAGCGCTGAACAAGGGCCTGAGTGCGGCCCGCAGATGGGGGGACGACTTCACGGAAGCCGCATCAGCCGTCGCCCACTCGATCGACAGCCGGTCCAACCACGCAGACGTAGCCGCAGCCCTGCACGTGGCAGAACTCCTGCTCCACACCGACGGGTCCGTGTGAAGCGCAGCCGGCACCTGATGCCGTAGCCGAGGGAGCCAGAGCAGCAGTAGGTACCGCGATTACGTGGATCTACGGACGACACCTGCGCCCGAACGATGGTGTATTCATTCGTCCTGAGAGCACGAGCGGGTGCCGGGGAGCGGGCGGTGCCGGTGACGGCGCGGTCGTACACGCACCCGGTGCTGGACGGACGCGTGGTCGTACGGCTGGTCGCCGGGGAGCTGGGCGCGGCCGCGGACCTGGCCGCCGGTCATCTGGGCCTCGTACCGCATTCGGAACCGGTCGAGGTCGGGCTGGGGGCGCGGCAGACGCTCGGGTTCCCGGAGTGGGTGCTGGTGCACCATCCGCAGGCGGGTCGGCAGGCGCTGGACCGTCGTCCCGGAGCTGGAGCGGATCGCCCGTCTGGCGAAGTCCCGGCCGGGGGCCGCTCTCGACGCGTGCCGGGAGACCGCCGACCGGCTGTCCGCCGCCGTGTCGCACTTCCTGCCGACGTTCTACGAAGAGGCGGCGCGCGCCTTCCTGGCGGCGGAGAACTCCGCGTACGCGGCCCAGTTGTTCGGCCGGGCCCGCACGGCTGAGGCCGAGCACGGGCTGGCGGTGGACCAGGAGCGACTGGACGCCGTCTTCCTGGAGTTCGCCCTGGCCGGGACGGTGTCGGCGAAGGCGATGTCGGCGTACGCGAAGGAACTGGCCACCCGGCTGCCGGCGGCCGAGGCGCTGGAGCGCTTCAGCCTGCTGTGTCTACGGCGCACCGCGGGCGGTCTCGTGCCGTCCGCCCAGCTGGGGCTCGACGTGCGCAGGCTCGCGCGGGCGGCCGGGGCCGAGCAGGTCTTCCTCGTCGACCTGTTGGCGCTGCCTGCCACGCTGCGGGCGCCGGCCGGCTGGTGGAAGACCCATCACGCGGCCCTCGTCGAACTGGCCCGGCAGCGGCCCTCGGTTTCCTTGGTCTGCAGAAACCGCCCGGTCGGGCCGGCCACCCCTGGCTGCAGGATGCCGCCGCTTGCACCAACCCAGAACGTCAGCTCGGACTGCTTCGGTCAAGAGCCGGATCCCTTATGTATCCCGTTCAGGAAAGACGCCGGATCGTGGGGCGCACGCTGCCCTACAGTGACGCCATGAGCAATCACTCCGAAGCTCCTGTCACGCCCGTCGATGCCTATGAACCCCCCTACTACGTGGCTGTCTTCAGTGCGGTGAGAACCCAGGACCAGAGCGGCTTCAGCGAGACCAACGCACGTATGGAAGACCTGGTGAAGGACATCCCTGGGTTCCTGGGGATGGATCACGCGCAGACTCCTGGCGGGCTGGGCATCACCGTCGGGTACTTCCGCGACGCCGACGCCCTCACGGAGTGGCGGACCAACGCCGAGCACCGCGCGGCGCAGAAGCGCGGGCGAGTCGAGTGGTACGAGAGCTACACGCTGCATGTGGCGAAAGTGGAGCGGAGCCACGGGTTCGTACGAGAGCAGAGCACGACAGCACGCTGACCGACCGAAGTCACCTCACCGCTTGGTGGATCCGCATCACTTGGCGGCGAGCAGTGAGCGGGTGCCATCGTGTCTCTCGAAGTAGTCGCGCAAAGTGGTCAGTTGGGGTCGGGCACGTCCCTCCGCGTCCATCAGGCCGAAGCCACGCTGGTGGAGATTCGTGTCCGTCGCCGGACGGGCCCAGTGGGCAGTGAAGACAACGCCCAGACGGATCTGCGGGTAGCGCAGGCGAGCCAGCTCGAAGCTGCGCACCAGGGATCGGCCGGCCGTGGCTGCGTCCTGGACTCCACGACGCCACGGCTGGCCGGCCGGCACCCCCGCGTTCGAGTGCACGGAGAAGCCGAACTCGGTCCACCACACCGGTTTGGCCGCGTCACCGTACTTCCGCATGACATCGAGCACCGCCGGGAAGTGGGTCATCCGGTAGCGGCTGGGCGGCTCGTCGTCCCATGGGTCTTTGGTCTGGTCGTCCAGGTACGGGTGCAGGGCCAGGACGTCGAAGTCGTCACGGGCATCGCCCCGGTAGACACCTTCGATGAAGTCCTCGTCGGTGTAGCAGGGGCCACCGAGAACCACCACCGCCGATGGGTCTCCGGAGCGCAGTCCTGCCGAACAGGCCTTGAGCAGATGAACATAGCGCCGGGTCCGGCTCGCGGGGTCGGCGTCGCCGGTGAAGGCCTTGAGGTTGGGTTCGTTCCAGACCTCCCAGGCGTAGACGTGCTTCCCGTAGGTCTTCGCCATCCAGCGAGCCCATGGGCGAATCGACTCGGGGTCCTCAGGGAATTGTGTGAACGGCTCTCGAGCGGCCGCATGCGGGCGCGCCCACTGCGGCGACTGGTGCACCGTGACCAGCACTTTGAGACTGCGTCGCGCGGCCGCGTTCAGCAGGGTGGCGAAACGTCGGTTGTAGTAGTGCGAGGTGCTGAACTCGCCACGGGACGGCTCGCTCGTCGACCACCCTACGTCGACACGGATGAGGGAGACTCCGTGCGCGCGAAGGCGGTCCAGATGGTGGCCGAAGAGGGGCAGGGGTGTCCCGTCCCTGGCCCAGTAGTCGTCCCACAATCCGTGGAACTGCACGCCGAAAGCCGGCGGCCGCGAGTCTGCCGCGACGGTGGGCGAGAGCGCGTTCCCGCTGCTCGGAATCACGGCTGCGGGAACGGCCAGGGACAAGAACGTGCGGCGGCGCATCGGCGACCACTCCTCGGAACGGGTCAGCACTCGGTGTTGTCATGGCCACGGGTCACCGGAAGCTCCGCGATCGGCGTCCACCCTCGGCGCAAGGCCGAGAACTTCACGCCCGTGCCGGTCCACTCACTCGGCCGGCTGTCGGCAGTGGGCATCATGACGACGTAGATCACGAACTGGCGGCCGATGAAGGACGGCGACCGGTCCCCCACCCACATGACCGCTTCCCACTTCCTCCGATCCATGGGGTCGAACCGGAGCCGCTCCTGGGTGAAGTAGACCTCGTACCGCTTGTCCCTCACGAAGATCCAGTACGCGTGGTCGGCCGGCGGCGGTGCGTCGAACTTGCCGTACACATGCTGGCAGAGTGCGGCGAGCCCGCCCTCCGGTACGCCCTCAATCGTCGTAGAGGGCACGCGCCCGGCCTCGTCGGACACCGCGCTCGTGAAAAGCCGCTCGACCGGCGGCGCGAGGACGGGGTAGATCGAGGCGAGTGAAGCCGCCACGGCGAGCCCGGCCACCATCTTCCGTCGCCATGTGCCGAAGCGGGCCCTGGCAACGGTCGGTTCATCCTCCGCTCTACGGGGCTCGGGAACCACCGGCGGGGCGCCGGCGGTGTCAGCGCCGTCCGACGCGGTTTCCGGATCTGGGGCTGGGCTCGCGGGCAACGAAAGGCTCCTGGACATACACGACGTGTTCTCGGGGCGCCACGCTAGAGGGCTCGAACCCCCGCCACACTCCCGGTCCGTCCGGCCTCACCCATTTGGCTGGAGTCGTGTGGGAGCCCGAAGCAGATGCAGTGGGCGTGATCGCGACGTGCGCCCCGCCAGTGCCTCAAGTGCGAAAGTGCCTCGCGGGTCCGTCGAGGCACCTGTGCGAGCGGCCCTCGAGGCACGTATGAGGGCCGGGCGCGCAAGAGTGTGGTGGACGTGTCGCGGCTCGGGTGCCCAGGCGGGAAGCTCTGACTGAGAGGTGACCAGACGCGGTGCGTGAGTCGAGCCGGCCATGCGCCCGCGCCTGCCGTCCCCGACAGCCGTCGGCATGCGCAGGATTCATGGACGTACGTCCGCCACAGTCTGCAATGGACGGCAACGAGAGGAAGAAAGGGAAAGGACGAGCAGTGAATCGACCGCCGTTCTCACCTGCCGTCGCCGTGTCTGCGCGGCAGGGCATGGGCTTGTCCCCGCAGCAGGTCACGGAGCAGATGCGCGTGTGCGGGGCTCCGGTGGACCCCGCGCAGGTTCATGCCTGGGAGGCCGGTGAGTACCGCCCCACCGAGGACGAGTTATTCGTCCTCGCGGACGTGCTCTGGTGCCGGACCACGGATCTGATGGGCATCGAGGAACCCAGCACGCTGGCCGAGCACCGTCTCGCGCGACAGTTCAGCACGGCCAAATTGGCCCGGCGCATCGGAATGAACGCCGCCGAATACGTGGCGGCCGAAGAACGGAACAGATGGACCGGCAACGGCCGCCAGACGGTGGCCCTTCTGCGCACGCTGAACCTCACCCCGCTCCAGCTGACGAAAGCCACGGGACAGACCGACATGCTGGGGATCATGGACGCCGAGCGGCACGGCAAGGGACGACACCACGATCATCCCCGGCATTCCGCCGCCACGAGGCGCTGGGACTCGTCCTCCGGTTGGTGACCCGAATGCCCGCACCCGCGCGGGCGGCCCCACGCCCTGGCGGGTCAGCGAGGGTGGATCGCAGCCTCGGCTGCCGCCTTGATACGGCGGCCGAAGGCGTCGGAGTCCTTGCGTGCGGCAGCCAGGGCCAGGCCGACCAGCAGCTTCCCCAGCCCATGGCCTTCGAGGACGTTGAAGATCCGCACCCGGGTTCTGCCGTCGTGCAGTGGCTCCAGGTCGTAGCCGCCCTCCCGCGCCGTGACGGTGTTCTTCGACACCTCCGCCCACCGGAGCTTCACCGGGGCTTCGAAGGAGGTGATACGGAACTCCCTGGCCGTCTTCATCCCGGCGTCCTTGACCGTGCTCCGGAAGACGGTGCCCTCGGAGGTCGGCGCGTCCGGGATCCGCTCGATCCTGAGCACCCGGGGACTGAACTGCGGATCGTTGCGCCCGTCGGCCAGGTAGGCGAACACCTCTTGGACGGGCCGGTCGACCTCGACCACCGCTTCGAATTGTCCGGACATAGACACTCCAGGTGGATTGAGTCACGTATCGCAACGGCACCGCGACCCTACGGGACCGGCGGGCATCTCGCGCGGTGTACGCCAAGACCATGACGGGCAGGCGTCGGCACTGGCTGGAAGCCGGCCCGCCTGAAGACGGCACGCGCCGAACACGGTCGCCGTGCGTCGTCCCGCCCGCACCGAGGATGGCACCGCACCACACCGGCACCACCCGACTGTGGCCGGATTGGCCGTCTGACGGATGTTCGATCCCGGCGATACTCAGGGCTGGGCAATCCGTCCCGAATTTCCGTCTCCGGAGGCCGCTGATGCCACAGATCAGTGTTCACACCGCCGTGCTCGAGGCCTGGCTGTCGGGTGCCGAGAGCGCGTACGGGCAGGTCAACCCCGCCGGGCCGCTCTACGTCGGTGGCGCCGCCGCCGAAGCCGCGCTCACCGACCCGAGCGACTCCCTCTACGGCTTCTGTTCCAGCCCGAGCGGGTCGCAGGGCAGTTGGTGCTGCTGACCGCCTGAGGCACGTGTGCGGCCCTCGATGGAGGGCTCTCCCCTGTGCAATGCCGTGACGTGGAACAACGGGAGTGGGGGAGCCGCACCGTACCGGACGCGTACCGCCCCGGGGAGCGGGGGTGTCCGGGGCTTGCGGTGCGGTTCTCCTGCCCCTTCCGTGCACATCGGCAGCCGAGCACGCACTCACCGCGGAACAGGGATGGTGGATGGTGAAGGGATCAGCTCCGGTGACGCCGGCGGACAGGGACGAGACGGAATGGTTCGCCCGTCCCGTCCGTACCCTCGGGCGCCCGTGGCGGGAGGAACTCGCGCGGCGGCTGGCGGACGTGGACGCCCTCAGCGCCCAGGAACGGGATGTCGTACTGGAGGCCGGTCACACGGCGCTGCTCAGGTCCCTGCACGCGAAGCTGTCCCGTCTGTTTCTGATCGAACTGCACGCGCTGCGCGTCGCGGCGGACGGTGTGCCGGCCGGTCAGGCGGCGGGGGCCGAAGCCGACACGGCGACATGGGCCGCGTTCATCGAGCAGGCCGCCGAGGAGGGCTATCTCGACCGGCTGGCCGGCCGCTACCCCGTCGTCGGTCGGCGGGTCGCGTCGGTCGCGCGGTTGTCGGTGGGCGCGACGGCCGGTTTCGCCGAGCGGTTCGCCGCGGACCGAGAACTTCTGCGGCCGCTGTGCGGAGCGTCCGCGGGACGGTTGCGCGCCGTCACGTTCGGGGCGGGCGACACCCACCGGGGCGGACTGACCGTCAGCCGCGTCGATTTCGACGACGCGAGCGTCATGTACAAGCCCCGCTCGTCCCTCATCGACAGGGCGCTGGGCGCTCTTCTGGAGGAGGTGTTCGACGACTTCGCCGACGCCCCGGCACCGCACGAGCGCATCAGGGTCCCGGGGACGCTGGCCCGCGAGGGCTACGGCTGGGCCGAGTTCGTCCACCACCGCTACTGCGCCGACGACGCCGAACTCGCCGTCTTCTACCGCAACGTCGGACACTGGCTGGCCGTGCTGCGCTTGACGGGCGGCACCGACATGCACGCCGAGAACATGATCGCGGCCGGTCCGGTGCCGGTCGTCGTCGACGCCGAGACCCTCTTCGACTCCCCCGCGCCGTTCCCGCCCAGCGGGCGCGGCGACGCGGTGGACGTGGCGGCCGCGGCGATCCGCCGTACCGTGCTGCGCACCGGACTGCTGCCCGTGCGCGGTACCGGTTTCGCGCTCGGCGGGGTCGACATCTCCGGGGTCGGGGCGTTGCCCGGCCAGCAGCCGCTGATCCCTCACCCCGTGATCGCGGAGGGCGGTACCGCCGCCGCCCGCTTCGAGGTCGATCTGGTGGCCATGCCCACCGCGGGCAACCACCCCAGCCCCACCCCGGTGCTGAGCGCGTACTGGGACCGGATCCTCGCCGGGTTCCGCGAGATGACGGCACACCTGCGACGCCCCGGCACGGACGCGCACCGACTGCTGCGCCGTTTCGAAGGCACCCAGGCCCGGCGAATCCTGCGGCCCACTCAGGCCTACGTCGACATCGGCCGGATGCTGTGGCATCCGGCATCGCTGCACGACGAGCCCAAAGCCGTGGAACGGGCCCGCGACATCCTGCGCCGCAACGCCGAAGTACTCCCCGGGGCGCCCACCGACCGCGTCGCTGTAGACGGCGAGATCTCGGACCTCCTTGTCGGCGACGTGCCGATGCGCACCTTCACCGTGGACCGGGCCGCCGTGCAGGCCACGCTGCGGGATTGGCACACGACCGACCTCCCGCTGGAGGAGTCGGTGATCCAGGATGCCCTGGTCGGCGCCTACCTCAACGAGCGTTCGCTGCCCGGGCGGGTGCAGGCCGCCGCCCGCAGCCCGCACGCCCGGGACCGGGAACGGCGCCGTCGCGACCTGGCCGCGCGGATGGTACGGCGGCTGTGTGACGGGGCCGTGCGCGGAGCGGACGGCACGGTCACCTGGATCAGCCCCGTCTTCACGCCCGCCGGATGGTCCATCAGGGTGCTGCCCGCCGACCTCTACACGGGGCAGGGCGGCGTCGCGCTGGCACTCGCGGAATATCTGGCCGAGGTGCGGGCCGGACGGGCGGACGAGGTGCCCGGCGTCACCGACACCTTCAACGGGGCGCTACGGGTCCTGATCAGCACGGAGGACCAGACACCCGTGCCACCCTCGGCAGGGGCCTTCAGCGGTGCCGCGTCCCAGGTGTGGACGTGGCTGGCGCTGCACCGAATCCTCGGCGAGGCCTGGCTGCTGGGGAGAGCCGCCCGGCGAGCCCTGCCCCTTGCACAAGGCCAGCTCGTCACGGACGACGTCGAGGTCGACCTCCTCAACGGTGCCGCCGGCGCCGTCGTCCCGCTGCTCGATCTGGCCGCCGCGACCGGGCAGGACCGCTGGCTGGCCGCCGCCGCCCGCATCGGCCGCCGCCTGAGCCGACTGGCCGTCATCGACGCCGCCGGCGCCCGCTGGACCACCCGGCTCAACCCGCAGGGCATCGGCGGCTTCGCCCACGGAGCCACCGGCATCGGTTGGGCTCTGGCCCGTCTCTCGCTCAGCAACGCGGGCACCGCCCTCGAACGAGATGGCTGGAGGCACCTCGCCGAGCAGGCCTTCGCCTACCAGGAATCCCTCTGGCAACCCCTTCAGGGCAACTGGATCGACGCCCGCATCGGCGCCGAGGAGGACTTCTTCACCAGCTGGTGCCACGGCAGCGCGGGCGTCGGCATCGCCATGCTCGACCTCCACCGGCGCACGGGTGATCCCGCGTGCCTCGACATGGCGCAACGCGCCGCCCATGCGTGCACCGCCGAAGGCTTCGGCTGGAGTCACACCCTGTGCCACGGCGACCTCGGCCTCTGGGAACTACTCACCGCCCTCGACCCCGCCCACACCACCCGTCTCGACGCGGAGATCCTCACCAGCCTCGAACAACGCGGCCCCACCGGCGGCCTGGCCCGCGAAGCCTTCTCCCCCAGCCTCATGGCCGGCCTCGCCGGAGTCGTCCACACCCTCCTGCGCATGAACCCCGCTGCCGACCTCCCCAACCCTCTCCTCCTCGACCACGCCGCATCTCCCCACCGCGGTAACTAGAAGGAACCCACAAAGAAGAGGAAGGCGTACGGAAGCACGAAAGCCGCGGTGACGCCAAATCTCCAGTCACCGGACCATATCCAGGCGATGATCAGGCACGGGATCGCAAAGAACAGGACGATGGACACCCACATCGCCCACCCGCTCGGATGCGGCGCCTCATCCGCCCAGTCAGCAGCAGCGGTGGCAGCGGTCCCGGAAGGAACCGCGTCGGTGGGCTCCTCGTCGAGCCAGACGCGGTCAACGCTGATGCCGGCGGCCGAAAGCGCCTCCACCGCACGACGCTTGGTGTCCTCGCCTGCGCCATCGACTCTTATGTTGAGCGAACTCATCGGCCCCTCCCCGGCTGCATTCCCGATGGTCCATGCAACAACGCGCGCTCCGCTGATTGTGAAGGCGATCCGGAGCGAGAAACAGCCCAGTCCCGGTCAGTCCACCGGGTGACCGGGACTGATGTCGAGACAGTCGCCGAGCCTCAGCGGGGATCCGTCGGCGCGCTCGCCCCACTGCACGGGCTCCAGGACGAAACCGACGTGATCACCCCCGTCGAGGTGCCCCTCGACGGTGCCGACGAACCAGGCGGCCGTGTCCTCCAGTACCACCGCCCCGCCGAGTGCCCGCGTCCAGCGCACCCGCGTGAACTTGTCGACCCGGTCTCCCGTCTCCCCGCCGAAGAGGGCCGCCAGCTCCTGCTGGTCGCGGGTCAGCAGATGCACGGCGAGGTACCGCGCGGTGCGGGCCACCCCATAGGTGTGGTTGACCTTGGACAGCCATACGACGAAGCGCACGGGCCGGATGGAGCACTGAGAGGAGAACCCGACCAGGCACCCCGACCGCTCCTCGCCCGCGGCAGCCGTGACCACGCACATCTCGGGGTTCAAACGACCCATGAACGCGTCGACGTCCGGCACGCCCTCACCTCCCGTCCGCTGCTCCACTCCCACCGTTTCCCGAGAGGCCGTCCTCGGGTTTCCATCCCCAGACGGTGAGCATGCCGGCCGACAGCGCGGCGCATTCGTCCGAGTTCAGGTACCGGACCGCCGCGTCGACGGCCGTGTCGTCGACCAGCCCGGTGGCGAGCATCGCTGCTCTGCTCCTCTCCCATGTGTCCGCCCAGAAACGGCTGATGGGACTGCCCGGCAGCAACGGCGGCACATGGATCTCGGCGGCGACGGACACGAGCCCCACTCCACGCAGCAGTTGCGGGTACGACGGTACCCAGGTGACATCGGTGCCGATGGTTGCCCGCAGCCCCTGCCACATCGCCCGCATCACCGCGTTGTACGGCGTGTCGGGCGTCCTGTCGCTCGTCAGGTCGACCGCGTCGCTGAGCACCAGCACGCCACCGGGCGCGACGAGTTCCGCCAATGCCGTGATGAGGCGGTCGCGCTCGGGCAAGTGCATCAGCACGAAGCGGGCGTGGACGAGCCCGAACCGGCCGGGGGCGAAGTCCGCCGCGGTGATGTCGGCCTCCAGCACATCGAGCCCGGGCACGGGCCGCGCCCTGAGGAAGCGCACGTCGCGGTCCACGGCAAGCACGCTCGCCACGCCCGCCTCGTCCAGCAGTCGACGGGAGACCGTGCCCGTACCGGCACCCAGGTCGAGGCAGTGCCACCCCCAGCCGACCCCGAGTGCCCGCAGCCGCGCCATGGTGATGTCGTCGTAGGCGAGGGCTCCGAAGTCGATGCGCTCCCCCTCGCCCGCCCGTTCCGGACGGAAGACGGCCTCGCCGTAGCGGCCGCGGCCCGGTGCGTCCCCGCGCGGGGCGCCAGTCACGTCGCGCTCGGCATGACCTGGAGGGTGTCGTCTTCGATGAGTTCCCGTGCCCGGTCGACCGGAGACTCGAACGGTGGGTCGTCGAACAGTTTCATGACTGGACCTCTTCACACGGTGGGGCGGAGCCGGGCGGCCCGAACCGCGGCTGCCGCCCTACCCGATCCTCCACCGGCGACAGCCCGCACGGCCGAGGCGCGCCGCGCCTGAGCCGATCGGACACCGCTCCGGGCCGATGGCACAGTGCTGCTCGCACCGGTCACTTCCGCTCCAGCGCTGCCAGCCGCAGCTCAAGCTGGTCAACTCGGTGCCGTAGCAGGGTGACCTGGGCTTCCAGGCTGACTTCCCGTTCCGCCCGGCGCTGAATGCGCGGTGACGCGGCGGCGCGCTCGATCACCGCGTCCAACTGGACCAGGCGCTGCGGCCCGTTCGGGCCGTCCACCAGCCGTGACTGGATCTCGCCATTGCGGTACCAGGACCGCAGGGCCGAGCGGGAAACGCCGGTCTCGGCCTCCGCCTTGGCCAGCGTGACCCAGGGTGTCTCGTCCAGCTGCTCGAACAGCTCCAGCTCGCTCTGCCAGCGCGCGAGCCGGTCCTCCCAGTCCGACGGTGTCTCCATCACACCTTCCCTTCAGCATGGTGACCCTGTCAATAACAGTGTATTGACAGGGTTGAGAGCATAGAGCCATGCCATTTGAACGGTTCACGGTGAAAGCCCGCAAGGTGGTCGTCACGGCTCAGGAGGAGGCGAGGCTGCTCAAGCACAGCTATATCGGCACGGAGCACATCCTGTTGGGGCTGCTCGACGCGCCGGACAGCATGGCGGCGAAAGTCCTGCACCAGCTCGGGTACGACAAGGAGACGGCGCAGGCCGACATCGCCGCGGTGGCCAAGCCCGGCACGGAGGAGCTGCGCGGCCATATCCCGTTCGCGCCGGGCGCGAAGAAGACGCTGGACCTCGCCCTGCGCGAGGCGCAGCAACTGCGCCACACCTACATCGGTACGGAACACATCCTGCTCGCCCTGGCCAACGGGGAAGGTGAGGGCGTCGGCGCGACGGTACTTGCCGAGCGGATCAATCCGATCAGCAAGATCCGTGCCGCGGTGCTGGCCTCACTGGAGGGGCCGCAGGACGTCGAGGCCGGCAGCCCCTGGCCGACCGGCACACCTGCCACCCAGGACACCGTGTCCGCCGCGAGCGCGCTGGCCGGTGGCGCACCGGTCGGCAGCCATCATCTGCTTGAGGCGATGCTGCGGGCGGAGAACAGCATGGCGGCCAGGGTGCTGCGCGAACTCGGGGTCGACCCGGACGCGGTCGCCGCCAAGATCGACGAACTGGATCCGGAGACGACCACGGACGCGAACCCGGAGGAGGCCGCCGCGCGCAAGATGGAAATCCGGCTGGTCGACGATGAGGTGCACCTGATCCTGCGGGACCCGACAACGCTCACGGTCGCCAAGAAGGTCACCGAGCTGTCCGGCGGCCCGGTCCAGGGCGTCGGCCCGGTCGCCGGGATGTTCGTCCCGCTCTGGCGGTCGGCCAACCAACTGCTGCAGCAGATCCAACGCACGCTGGAACCGGAACCGGAACCCGAAGACGGGGGCGGATCCGCCGCGAGCAATGTGGCCAAGGTCGTGCGCACGGTGCTCGCGCCCCGGCTCCGCCGGTGAACCCATGACCATCACCATCGTCGGAGCCGGGCTGGGCGGCCTGGCCCTTGCCCGTGTGCTGCACGTGAACGGCATCGATGCCGTCGTGTACGAACGGGAATCCTCGCGCGGCGCGCGCGGTCAGGGCGGCATGCTCGATCTGCACTCCGGGACCGGGCAGCGGGCGATGCGCGAGGCCGGACTGATCGACCAGTTCCACGCGATCGCCCGTCGTGAAGGCCAGGACCTGCGACTTCTCGAGCCGGACGGCACCCTGCTGTTACAGGAGGACACGCCCGACGACGCCCCGCTCGACCGACCTGAGGTCGACCGTGCCGATCTGCGCAACCTGCTGTTGGACTCACTCCCCTCAGACGCGGTGCGCTGGGGGCACGCGTTCGAAACCGCCGACAACGGCCTGCTGCACTTCGCCGACGGCAGCAGCGCGACGTACGACCTGCTCGTCGGGGCCGACGGCGGTGAATCCCGGGTCCGCGCGCTGCTCACCGACGCCCGACCAACGCACACCGGCCAAAACGTCGTCGAGCTCGGCATTCCCGACATCGACCGCACCCGCCCCGACCTCGCGGCGATGGTCGGGCGCGGCAACTACTGGGTGCTCGGCAGCGGACAATCCCTGTCGGCACAGCGCAACGGCGACGGCCGCGTACGCGTCTACCTCAGCTTCTACGACACCGCCGAGGACTGGTTCGCGACCAGTGGGATCCCGTTCGGCGACCCAGCCGCCGCCCGGGTGCGGCTGATCGAGCTGTTCACCGGCTGGGACCCACGGTTCACCGCACTGATCGCAGCCTGCGACGACACGGTCCTGCCGCGGTCGATCACCACTCTCCCGGTCGGCCTGACCTGGCCGTCGACGCCGGACGTCACGCTGCTCGGCGATGCCGCGCACCTGATGCCGCCGGTGGGGCAGGGCGCCAACATGGCGCTGCTCGACGGCGCCCTGCTCGGCCTCGCGCTGGCCGCGCACCCGGGCGACTTTCCCGCCGCCGTCGAAGAATACGAACGCGAGATGTTCGAACGCACCAGCGCCGCCGGGCGGCAGTCCGCGCACGTCCAGGCAATCCTGTCAGCGCCGGACGCCGGCCAGAAGATGCTCGCATTCTTCCAACCTTCGACTCCTACCGCGGCGACGAACCGGACACCCACGTGACGCTTCCTCAGCGAACTCTATTGACCGGTCAATTGGCTAATTGTACGGTGCTATAAGCTCGAGACGCTGACGGAGCTCACCATGACCGCGCCGCTTTACGTACAGATCAGGCGAGAGATCGAGGCGAAGATCCGGGCCGGGGAACTGCCTCCGGGCTCGCGGTTGCCGACCGAGAAGGAACTCTCCACCCAGTACGGCGTCAGCCGTGCCACGGCCCAACGGGTCCTCAACGACCTGGCCGAGGCGGGACTGGCGATTCGCCGACGGCGCCACGGAACGTTCGTCGCGGACGTGACGCGGCAGATCAATCTGCTCAACTTCGTCACCCCCGCGGCAGCCGTGAAGGGCGTACCGGGCAGACACGAAGTCGTCTCCGCGCGGATCGTCAGGGCCGCCGACGCCATCCTGGCGCTCCCCGGCGCCGCTGCCGACACGGCCGTGGTGGAGCTGGTCCGCCGCAAGCTCGACGTGCGCGAGGAGCCGCAGTCGGTCGAGCGGCACGTCGTTCTCTTCGCAGTGGCCCCGGACCTGCTGAACGAGAACCTCGAGGATGTCGTCACCCTGCGGTATCTGCTGCGCAGAGGAGTAGCGGTCGACGCGATCCGGCTCTACCTCGACCCCGTGACCCTCGGCGAGCAAGACGCCGTATTGCTGCACAGCGAGATCGGAACACCCGCGCTCATGAGGCGCAGGGAGTTGCGTGCCGAAGACGGAAGCACCGTCGAGGTCGTCACGACCCTCGTCCGTCCGGGAACCGCCGAGTTCTTCCTGGAGCTTCCGGTCCCCACCCTGTGAGCAGCGTGTCGCTGCCGGAAAGGAGAACCGCACGATGAAGGTCATCATCATCGGTGCCGGTGTGCTGGGGGTGAGCGTCGCGAGGCAGCTCGCCGTCGCCGGCGAGGACGTTCTCCTGCTCGATCAGTGGGGAGTCGGCGCCGGTACGAGCGCGACCACCTTCGCCTGGACCAACTCCAGCCGGAAGCCCGACCCGGACTACCACCGCCTGAACCTCGCGGGGATGGAGGAACACGCCAGGCTCGCCGAGCAACTGCGCGGCGCGCCGTCCTACTTCCCCAGCGGAGCGCTGCAGTGGGCGGACGCCGCGAACGAGCAACGGCTCGCCGACAACGTGGAGCGACTGCGGTCCCTCGGCTACCCCGCTCACTGGATCCCACGTGACGAGGCAACGCGGATCGCGGGCGACGTCCGTATCCCGGCGACCGTGACGTCCATCGCGCACTTCCCCAGCGAGGGATACGTTCTGCCGGACGTCTTCGTGAACAGCCTGCTGGCGGACGCCGAGCAGCACGGGGCCACGTGCGCGATCGGCGAGGTCGTGGCCATCGACGACAGGCCGGACGGAGTCGCCGTCACCCTGGCGGGCGGAAAGGTCTGCACGGGCGATCGGGTCGTCCTGGCGGCAGGCCGCTGGACGGAACGGCTCGCCGCACGTGCCGGGATCGACGTTCCCATGGTGACGGACACCGGTCGCGGGGCGCAGACCGTCGGGTTACTCGGGTACGCCCGGTCCCCGGAACTCGATCTGCGCTGTGTGATCCACAGCCCCGGCCTCAACCTCCGCCCCGCGACCGGCGGGCACACCGTCCTGCAGGCCCTCGACCTGAACGCCGACGTCGATCCGGCAGACCCTCCGTCCGCGGACGGGGCCATCGCAAGCACCCTCGCTCGGCGGTTCTCGGCACTGCTGACCGACCGGAGCCGGGCACCGAGGATCGACCTGCGCATCGGCTTCCGCTCACTGCCCGCAGACGGCCACACCGTCGCCGGCTACGCCTCCGCGCGGTCCCGCGTCTACTGCCTCGTCTCGCACAGCGGGGTCACCCTGGCACCGATTCTGGGACGCTTGGCCGCGGCCGAGATCACAACCGATCAGGAACAGGATCTCCTCCGGAGTTTCCGGCCCACACGATTCACCGGCATACGGCGCTCGGACACCGAGGTGGATCAACACGCCACCCGTCTGGGTGAGCAGTAGCCGACAGCGACGCCGGCTGCCGCAGGTTGTCGATCTCGGCCCGCACCGCTTGCTGGTACGGGTTGGTCGGCTCGTGGTCCGAGCCGGTTCGGAGGCGTGCGAGTTCTCGCAGATGACTGCGCAGCCCCTCAGCTCACGAGGCCGGCCTTCGTCAGCCACTCCTTCGCGACCGTGTCGGCGTCCTCCTTGTCGTTGACGAGCTTCTTCATCATGTCCTGCAGGTCGGCGGTGGTGAGTTTGGCGGAGACTGCGTTGAGCGCCGCCTTGGCCGTGTCGTCGACCGCGGACTTGTAGACGAGGGGCGTGACGTTCTGCGAGGAGAAGAGGTTCTTCGGGTCCTCCAGGACCACCAGCTTGTCCTCGACGATGGCCGGGTCGGTCGTGTAGATGTTGGCGGCCTGCACCTTGCCGTCCTCCAGCAGCTTCAGCAGAGTGCTCTGGGCACCCGCGTCGAGCGGCTGGAACTTCCCGAACTCGACGCCGTAGACCTTCTCCAGACCGATCCAGCCCTGCTGGCGGGTCTTGAACTCCGAGCCGGCGCCGAGGGTCAGCTTGCTCGCGACGGGCTTGAGGTCGGCGAGGGTCTTGAGGTTGTACTTGGCGGCGGTCTCCGCGGTGACCGTGACCGAGTCCTTGTCCTCGGCCTCGGCGGAGTCGAGGATCTCCACCGACGACGGGAGCTTCTCCTTCAGCTCGGCGTTGATCTCCTCGGTGCCGGTCGCGGTGCTCGTCTTGTCGACCGCCACCGCCAGCAGAGCGCCGTTGTACTCGGGGAAGACGCTGATGCCGCCCTTGACGATCTGGTCGTAGTAGACCTCACGGGCTCCGATGTCGAACTTGCGCGTCACCTTGAGGCCCTTGGCTTCGAGTGCCTCGGCGTAGATCTCGGCGAGCAACTGGTTCTCGGGGAAGTTCGCTGAGCCGACGACGAGGGCCTTGCCGTCGCCGCCACCGGTGCTGCTGCCCGTCAGCGGATTGCTGTCGCTGTCGCCGCCATCGCCGCAGGCGGTCAGCGAGAAGGCGGTGATCAGGCCGAACGCGGCGGCGCGGTACACAGCTCTCTTGGGGCTCATGGGTGTTTCCTTTCTTGGGGCCAGCAGGGCCCGGAGGCTCGGAAGAACTCAGGATCTGGACGCCGTGACGCGCAGGCCCGGCGAGACGACGACGCGCCGCAGCGCGGTGAAGACGATCTGGACGACGAGCGCCAGGAGGACGACGACGGCGGAGCCTCCGATGACGAGCTGGTAGTCGTTGCGGGAGAGTCCGTCGACGATGAAGCGGCCCAGGCCACCGAGGCCGGGGTACGCCGCGACCGTGGCGGTGGCCACGACCTGGATCGCGGCGATCCTGAGGCCGAGGAGGATCAGCGGCAGCGCCATCGGCACCTCCACCCGTGTCAGCACGTCCCACTCGGTCATGCCGACCCCGCGCGCCGCGTCCCTGGTGGCGGGGTCCACCCCGCGTACGCCCTCGAAGGTGTTGATCAGGATCGGCGGGACCGCCAGCGCGACCAGGGCCACCAGCACCGGGGTGGTGCTCAGCCCTGCGAGCGTGACGACGAGGACCACCAGGCCGAAGGTGGGGATGGCCCGCGCCAGGTTGGCGACGCTGGCGACGGCGAACGCCCCGCGCCCGGTGTGCCCGACGAGCAGCCCGAACGTCAGCCCGATCAGGGCGGCGAACAGCAGCGACACCCCGCTGTAGGCGAGGTGTTCCAGGAGCCGGTGGGGGATGCCGTCGTCGCCGTGCCACTGCTGCGAGGACGTCAGCCACTCCCCCACGAGCCGGACCTGGTTCAGGAAATCGTTCATGACGACGTCACCTTGCTCCGGGACCACGGGGTGAGCAGCCGCTGCGCGAGGACCAGCAGCGCGTCGGTGGTGAGCGCGAGCAGCATGATCAGCGCGATAGCGGTCACGATCGGGGTCGGGAAGTCGAGCTGGAGGCCCCGGGTGATGTAGTAGCCGAGACCGCCCTGTCCGATCAGCTGGCCCACGGCGACGAGACTGATGGACGAGACGGCGGCGACGCGTACCCCGGCTATGACGACGGGTACGGCTATCGGCAGCTCGACCTGGACGACCCGGCGTGCCGTGCCGAAGCCCAGCGCGGTGGCAGCCTGCCGGACCGGTTCGGGGACCGAGGCGAGGCCGTCCACGACGTTGGGCACCAGAACCGACAGGGTGTAGAGCGTCAGCGGGATCATCACCGTGCGTTCGGTCAGCCCCGTGTAGCGGACGAAGATCATGAACAGGGCCAGCGACGGGATCGAGTACAGGATGTTGGCCGCGGTCAGCACCGGCGCGTACAGCCGGCGCCAGCGATGGCACGCGATCCCGAGCGGCACCGAGATGATCAGCCCGAACAGCACCGGCAGCAGGCCGAGTCTCAGATGCACCTCGGTGTAGTCGGCCAGCTCGCCGGCGTGATCGCCGATCCACTGCCACCGGACGAGCGGCTCATCGTCGTTCATCGGTCATCACCGTCGGCCTTCTCGCCGTTGCCGTCGGCCTTCTCGCCGTTCGCCGTCGCTTCGGTGGCTTCGGCGGCCGTCACGACGGACAGTTCATGGGCGTCCGCGACGCCGACGACCGCGCCGTCCGCGTCGACACCCACCGCGAGCCGGGCGGGTGACAGGAGTGCGGAGTCGAGGGCCGCGCGTGCCGAGTCGCCGTCGAGACTGAAGGTGTGGCCGAGGAGGGTCAGAGGCGCGTCGGCCAGCGTGCCGCTCTCGGGCAGCTCGGCGGCCGCGACCCAGCCGAGCGGTCGCCGGCCGTCGTCGACGACGAGCAGCCAGTCCTCGCCGGCCGCCCGGGCCTGCGCGACGGGAGTGGCGGCCGTCAGTACCGGACCCTGGCGCAGCGGCACTTCGGCGGCCTTGACGAAGGACAGCCGGCGGATGCCCCGGTCCTGTCCCACGAATCCGGCCACGAACGCGTCGGCCGGGTGGGCGAGCAGCCGCTCCGGGGTGTCGAACTGGGCGAGCTTTCCGCCGGTCCGGAACACCGCGATGTTGTCGCCGAGTTTGATCGCCTCGTCGATGTCATGGGTGACGAACACGATCGTCTTGTGCAGCTCCTTCTGCAGCCGGATGAACTCGGCCTGCAGCTCCGCCCGGACGATCGGGTCGACGGCGCTGAACGGCTCGTCCATCAGCAGCACCGGCGGGTCGGCGCCCAGCGCCCTGGCCACCCCGACGCGCTGCTGCTGTCCGCCGGAGAGCTGGTTCGGGTAGCGCTTGGCCATCTCCGCAGGCAGCCCGACCAGTTCCAGCAGCTCCGCCGCCCGTGCCCGCGCCTTCTTCCGGCTCCAGCCGAGCAGCAGCGGAACGGTCGCGATGTTGTCGAGGATGGTGCGGTGCGGGAACAGCCCCGCGTGCTGGATCACGTACCCGATGCCCCGGCGCAGCTCGGGTGCGTGGACCTCGCGGATGTCCCGGCCGTGCAGGCTCACGGTCCCGGAGGTCGGCTCCACCATGCGGTTGATCATGCGCAGGGTCGTGGTCTTGCCGCAGCCGGAGGGACCGACCAGGACCGTGATGCCGCCTTCGGCGAGCTCCAGGGACAGTTCGTCCACGGCCGTGGTGCCGTTCGGATAGTTTTTGCTCACCGCGTCGAATCTGATCAAGGCTGCCCCTTACCCGGACTGCATATGGTCATGCAGAGTCATGCCTGGATGAATGACAGTCAATGGCTGACCATGAACGGCGCGTTACGTTCGCACGAAATCAGCAATCGCCCAGCTCAGACGCCGTCGAGGACGGGCTGCGTGCCCAGTGCCTCGGAGAGACGGTGATCGAACCGCGGGTGCACCCTTCGGGAACATCGGCGTCCGGGTCGAACTCGCGGAAGAGGTGCTCCCGCGGCTGGCGCGCGAGCGTGCCGCCGTACGGTCTGACGACGGGGCTGGGTACCCGCTCCTCGTACGCACTGCCGCGCGAGGAGCTCGAGGTGTTCAGCGTCCGCACGGTCCGGGGGCGGGCCGACGCGGTCGGCGATCCGCTGCAGATCCCCGTCGTGCGCGCTGCCGTCCTCGCCCGTGTGAACGGCCTCGCGGGCGGCGGCAGCGGAGTGCGACCGGAGATCCTGACGCTGCTCGTGGCCCTGCTCAACGCGCGGGTGTACCCCGTGATACCCAAGGTGGGATCGATCGGCGCCGCCGATCTGGTGCAGCTGGCGCATGTCGGTCTGTCGTCATCGGTGAGGGCAACGCCGAGTTCGCCGGCGAGGTGCTCGACGGCGCTGCGGCGGGCCGGTCTGGCCCCGGCCGTGCTGGGCCCGAAGGCCGGCTCTCGCCCTCGCCTTCGACACCCTCGCGCCGAGGACGACTCGACCAAGGCGGCGCTCGGCGCACGGCGGCTGGCCACGATCCTCGTACGGCTGCGGCGGTTGCTCGCCGTGGAGTCCGTGGTCGCCGCGCAGGCGGTGGATCTGGCGGCGCCGCCCGTACTCGGGCGGGGACCGCAGTTCCTGCCAGCGCGATCCGGAACGTCGTGCCCCGCTGGGACGACGTCCGGGCCTGCGGGGTGGACGTGGAGACGGTGAGCCGCGACATCCTGGGTGCGGACGATGTCCGGGGCGCTCTGCGCGCCCTGGCGGGAGGAGCGGTATGACCAACGTCGACGTGCACCAGCATCTGTGGACCCCCTCGCTGGTGACGGCCCTGCGATCGCGCCGCGAGCCGCCGTACCTGGAGGGCTGGACCCTGTTCCTGGACGGTGAGCCGCCCTACGAGATACCTCCCGCCGACCACGACGTCGCGCGGCGTGCGGAACTCGCCGCCTCCGACGGGCTCGGCCGGGCGCTCGTCTCGATGTCGGCCCCGATCGGCGTGGAGTGGCTGCCCGCCGCCGAGGCCCGGCCCCTGCTCGACGCCTACCACGACGGCGCGGCCGAACTCCCCGAACCGTTCGGCGCCTGGGCCGCCGCCTGCGTACGGGACATCGACGCGGACGCGACGGGCCGGGAACTGGACCGGGGGTTCGTCGGCCTCCAACTCCCGGCCAACGCCCTTGCGGACGCGGCCGGTTACGCGCACTGCGCCCCACTGCTGGATCTGCTGGAGGAGCGCGACCTCCCGTTGTTCGTCCACCCGGGGCCCGCACCGGGAGGTTCCGAGGGGCCCGGGTGGTGGCCGGCGATGGTCCCGTACGTCCAGCAGATGCACGCCGCCTGGTTCGCCTTCCGCGCCTTCGGGCGGCCGCGCCATCCGCGCCTGCGGGTGTGCTTCGCGCTGCTGGCCGGACTCGCCCCGCTGCACGGCGAGCGGTTCGCCGCCCGGGGCGTACCGGGGGAGAAAGCCGATCCGGACGTGTTCGTCGAGACGTCCTCGTACGGACCGGTCGCCGTCGACGCGATCGTCCACGCCCTCGGTGTGGACGCCGTGGTCCAGGGCTCGGACCGGCCCTACGCGACTCCCCCACGCCACCCCGGCTTCGGGCTGGGCGGAGCCGCGGCGTACGCCTTCCGCATAGCCAATCCGCGGCGGCTCCTCACGGGAGAGGCATGACACCCGGTCGAGGTACGGCTTGAGGGCTTGTCAGTGGTGGCGGGCAGACTGTGGAGCATGACTTCGGTGACCGCAGATGATTACGCCTGGATACGCTCCTCCCCGGTGTTCCGCCACGCGCTGCAGACCGGGTACACCCTGACCTCGGTGCGGGGCGTCGCCCCCGAGGAGGTCCTGCGAAGGATGGAGGCGGAGCCGCAGGACGTGTGCCTGGGGGTGGATACGCTGATCGAGCGGCAGGGGGAACTGCTCGACGCGACGGACTACTGGGACGAGTCGTTCCTCGCGGGTGCGTTCTCGGTGCCGGGCGAGGGCGGCGACTGGACGCTCGTCCTGGCCTTCGACGGTGGCGGGGGGATGCGGTCGCGGTTCCTGGAGGCCCTGTCGGCGGGCGGACGCGCCGTGGTGCATTCCAGTAACGGAGGCAAGCCGATCCACCTGTTCCACTGGTACGAGGACGGGGTGCTTCGCACCACCTTCGAATGGCCCACGGCCAGGGACGGCAGCACCCCCGACGACCTGAACTCCTTGATGCGTGAGGTCGGTTTCGACCTCTCCGACGACGAGAGCGACACCGGCACGCGCGTCGACACCAAGGCAGCGGTCCTCGCCCTCGCCGAGCGGCTGACCGGTGTGCCGGTGACGGAGGAACTGCTCCGTGATGCCGAGTATCGGCTCGGGCTCGTGCCGGAGGAGCCCGCCGAGGAGTGGACCGGCGTCGTCATCGACATCACCGACGCCCACGGGGAGCGCTTCTACAAGGAAGTCACCCGCCAGGAGGTCGAGACCGCCATGGCACGCGCCCGCGCCGAAGCCGCGGCACCCGTCGTGATCCGCGGGCCTTCGTCATCCGCCCCCTGACCCGCTCGGCGGCACCGTTCATCCGTTCATCGGCCGTAGGCGGAGAGGGGTGCTCAGCGCGGCCTGGCCGGCGTGAGGCTTGCTCCACGGCGAGATGTCCGGCGGCGACCGTCTCGCAGCAGGCCGCGTAGCCGACCGGATCGGCGTCGGAGAGTTTCCGCAGCAGAGCGCGGCCGAGAGGTGTCTCGGCCATACGCGGTGCGGCGAACCAACGGCCGGGACGGGTCGCGAGCAGTGGCTCGGTCCCCTGACGAGTGCGCCGCGCTCCCGCCAGGGTTCCGGCGGGCCGAAGTGGGCGGACGAGCCCCAACGCGGTGACGCGGTCGGCGGTGAACCGCCGTGTCCGGGTAGGTCGACCTTGAGGGTGGTGATGCCGTACGTGTCCCGGATCCGTTCGGCCTCGGCGACCATCTGCTCGGCGGGCGCGAAGCCGACCAGCTCGACTGTCGCTACGGCGCCTGCGGGACGTGCAAGTCGGTCTGCGAGTCCGGCAGTTACGACGACGGGGACTCAGCAGACCAGGACCTCGTCCACCTGGACACCCTCGAGGACTACGCCAGGGTCATCCCGTCTGGTGGCCGAGGGAGCTTGTATCGAAAGTGGATCAGTAGGGTTGGCCGTGGTGGGTGTCGCGCCAGTGCTGGAGAGGTCGCCATGTTGTTCGGGTCGCGGACCGGATTCGGTTTGGAGTTCCACGTCGAACGCGACCCGGGGCTGCTGTGCGTCGACGTCTTCGTCGGCGGGCTGCATGTGAACACGTGGGACAACGCGTTCTACCCGCCACTCCTGGTCAAGAAGCTGAAGGACGAGCTCAGTCGCTTTCGGACGCCGACTGCGCCGCCGGTGGGGTTCACCTCGCCGTCTGAGGCCTTTCGAATCGCCGAGAGCTGGATGTACGACGACGCCAGTACCGGGACCTCATCTGGGCCCGAGGCGGCACTCGCACGGTGTGTGTTCCTGGAGTGGGGGGAGTGCACCGACGAGGTGACAGCGTTCGCGTTCCCTGATGGGGACCGGATCCACCTCGCCTGTCGGGTGCGCGATGGAGGCGGTGCCGCCTGGGGCACCGAGGCCGGGCGTGAGCCAACGGTGGTGTCGGTGAGCCGGACGTTGCTCCTCGAGACGCTGGAGCGCGGGCTCGTCATCGCCGAACGTGAGTGGGCTGCCCGGCTCGCCGCCATCAAGGCCCGCAGTGACACAGGTGACGGCGAGGACGTGTCCAGCGTGCGCTCTCCTTAGGCGTGCATCGAATGGCTGCTCAACAGCCACTCGTCAATGGCCGCGATCAGGACGGCGGCCCCATGGCCCGTACGCCTCGGGTCTGTCCCGCCAAGGGATGCCGGTGCGGACTCGGAACCGTATGCCGTCGATCAGCTGTCGCCGACTTCAATCGAGATCACCTCACGGACAAGATCCACTTTCGACAGCCCTGGGCCTCGTCGATCGTCGCGGACAAAGGCCCCACCACGAAGCGGGCTCCGGATGAGAGGCTGATCGAGTCCGGCCTCCGTGTCGACCGAGGATCAGGAGTGTTCGTGCCCAAGCCACAACCCGTCCCGCAGGCGGTACTGAGCCCGCTCACCAACTCCGCCATCTTCCTGGTCGTGACCGTCGATCCCGGTGGGGAGCCGGTGGTGCGGGAGTTGTTGACCGACCTCGCCGGTCTGGTGCGTTCCGTCGGTTTCCGGATTCCGGAAGGCGAGCTGACCTGCGTCACCGGCATCGGCTCCGGCGCCTGGGACCGGCTGTTCGCCGGCCCCAGACCGGCCGAGCTCCATCCCTTCCGGGAAGTGACCGGTGCCCGTCACACGGCACCGGCCACCCCCGGGGACCTGCTCTTCCACATCAAGGCGCGGCAGCCGGACCTGTGCTTCGAGCTGGCCACACAGCTGATGGACCGGCTGCGCGGCGCGGTCACCGTCCGCGACGAGGTGTCCGGGTTCAAGTACTTCGACGAACGTGACCTCCTCGGTTTCGTCGACGGCACCGAGAACCCCACCGGCCCCGCCGCGAACACAGCCGTCGTGATCGGTGCCGCCGATCCGGAGCAGGACCCGGACTTCACCGGCGGCAGCTACGTCGTCGTACAGAAGTACCTGCACGACCTGTCGGCCTGGAACGCCCTGCCGGTCGAGGCGCAGGAACGGGCGGTCGGCCGCCGCAAACTCTCCGACATCGAGCTGCCCGACGACCTCAAGCCCGCCGACTCGCACGTCGCCCTCACCACGATCACCGACCCCGACGGCACCGAACGGCAGATCCTGCGCGACAACATGCCCTTCGGCGCGCCCGGACGCGGTGAGTTCGGCACGTACTTCATCGGCTACTCCAGTACCCCGTCGGTCATCGAGCGCATGCTGGAGAACATGTTCATCGGCGATCCGCCGGGAAGCCACGACCGTCTGCTCGACTTCTCCACAGCGGTCACCGGCACCCTGTTCCACGTACCCACCGCCGACTTCCTCGACGCCCCGCCCGCCGCACCGGATCCGTCGGTCACGGCCCAGGTCCCCGACGCATCCTTGGATGTCAGCGACCTCAAGCGGAACACCCCCCAATAGTCAACCTCCGGTGGCGTTCGAGGGTGGTGGCGAGGGGCGGGGTCGTGGATCAGAAGTCCTGGGGTACGGGGGCCAGCTTCCGGGACTTGTCGAAGTGGACGACGTCGGCCAGCGTGCCGCCGAGGATGGCGGCGCGGTCCTCGTCCCCGACGCCCTCGAAGTTCTCCGCGATGCACTCGGCGCTGCTGCGGAAGGTGCCCTCGGCGTGCGGGTAGTCGTTGCCCCACATGACCGTCGAGAGGCCGGTGATGTGACGGGCCTTGACGGCGGTCGGGTCGTCCGCGAACTGCACATGGATCTGGCGGCGGACGTACTCGGTGGGCTTGAGCGGATAGGGCCACTTGTCGTTGACGGCGAACAGCCGCCCCATGGCGGGCTGTTCCTTCGGCGCTCGGCTGTCGTCCCAGAAGCCGAGCCACCAGTCGGGGTCCTGGCCGGTGCCGGTCTTCCATGCCTTGTCCATGTATCCCATGAACGAGACCAGCCAACCGGCCGTGTACTCGATCAGGTTGAAGTGCAGGTCGGGGAAGCGCTCGCACACTCCGCCGCCGACGAGACTGGCGATGATGCCCTGCGGACCGGCCACCGCCGACCCGACCGCGCTGCCCATGGTCCGGCCGGCCACCATGTCGTCGGTCAGGTTGCCCTTGCCCATGTTCATGGCCGTCATCAGGCCCCGGACGGTCAGCGCGGTCCCGGACACCGCCTCCTTGACCTTCACCCCGCCGGTGGCGACGTGGATGAACACCGGCAGCCCGTGCGCCTGGGCGGCGGCCCAGACGGGGTCGTACTCCCGCGCGTAGTACGGCAGGGGCGGGATCTCCGGCAGGAGGATCGCACCGAGCCCCATCTTCGCGCACCGCTCGATCTCCGCCACGGCCTCGGGGACGTCCGTGAGCGGGATCGCGGCCGTCGGGCGCAGCCGTTCCCTGTACGGCAGGTAGCGCTCGACGAGGTAGTCGTTCCACACCCTGGCGTGGGCCATGGACAGCTCGTGGTCGTCCGTGAACAGGACGAACAGCGAGAGGTTGGGGAACATGACGGAGGCGTCGACGCCGTCGAGGTTCATGTCCCGGATGATGTGGTCCGGATCGCCGTCGGGGGTCTCGCCGCCGGTCTGGCGGTACTTGGAGATGGTCCATCCGTCGAAGCCGATGGTGTGCAGCTTCTTGAACTCCGTGTGGCCGCCCGGGACGATCGGCTCCTCGAGCGTGAACTCCTCTTCCCAGAGGGCCCGTTCGCGAAGATGCCCGGGCAGCCGGGTCTTGAAGAGATCGACCGGCTCGATGATGTGCGAGTCGCCGGACACGACAAATTCCTTGAACACAGGCGGTACCTCTTTCGAACGTCGTCGTTCGCGCTGGAACCACACCCCCGGATGATGCCGAGGTTAGATGTACCGACCGGTCGAGTCAATAATCAGGCCGTAGACGACGAGGACCGCGACCGCGAGCCCGAAACCGATCATCTTGATCATGGACTCGCCGGCGCCGATGAATCCGGAGAACACCGCCATCATGATCAGCGCGGCGGCGACGACCACCCGGGCGCTGTGCCGGAACCCGGAGACGATCGCCGGCTTGGGCGCCTCTCGGTGGACGTACGCCTCCCGCATCCGTGAGACCAGGAAGACCTCGTAGTCCATCGCCAGGCCGAAGACGATGCCCGCCAGGAAGATCGGCATCATGCTCATGATCGGGCCGGTGGACTCCACGCCCAGCAGCTCGGCGCCGTGCCCCTGCCTCGCCGTACTGGACGAACCGGGCGCGGTGGCCGAGATCTCCGACCTGTTGCGGGTGGACTTCCTGCATGGGGCGGAGGAGGCTGCCTACCGGGAACTCACCGCCCCGGACGCCTGGATCCACTATCCCGACACCGCACCGGTCCTGCGCGCCCTGCGCCGACGCGGGCTGCGCATCGGCATCGTCAGCGACTTCGCCTGGGACCTACGCACTCACCTCGCCCACCTCGCCCACCACGGGCTGGACGCCCTGATCGACACCTGCGTCGTCTCCTACGAGCAGGGCCGCGAAAAGCCGGACCCCCCAGCTGTTCCTCAAAGCCTGCGCCGACCCCCGCGCCGTGCTCATGGTCGGCGACAACCCGGTCCGCGACGGCGGCGCCACCGCCTGTGGCCTGCGCACCTACATCCTCCCAGCGGAACACCGCACGGGTGAGCGCGGCCTGGCGGACGTGCTGCGACCCGTCGGCTGACCGCGGCGGCCTGCGGGAGGAAGCCACGGTCACGGGCGGGGCGGCCACCACAGGCGGCGGGACCTGCACAGGCCGGCGCTCACCCGGCCGCCATCCCCGCGAGGCCGGCGATCACGCTTGCCGGAGGCACTCGGAACCAGGACCAACGTCGCCTGAAGCAGCTCAGGCACCGGAGGTGCGGCGGCCGCCGCCTCGGCGGTTGGAACTGCGGCCGCCGGTCCCGGCCCCGCCGCCCGTGGCTCTGCCGGTCCCGGCACCGCCGCCCGTGGTTCTGCCAGTCCCGGCACCGCCGCCCGTGGTTCCGCCGGCCGCAGACCGTCGGCCGACTCCGCGGCCGACCTTGCCTGAGGCAGCACCGGCCGCCGCGCCGGCCGCGGACTGGCGTCCGGAACCGCGGCCGCCCGCGGCGCCGGCACCACCCGTGGCCCTGTCGGACCCCGTCCGGCGGTCGGAGCCCCGGCCTCCCGTGCCGGTGGCGGCAGCTGTCGCCGCTTTGGCCCCGCCGCCGCTCCGGCGACGGCGGCCGGATCGGCCGGCGGGCTTGGTGGCGGTCTTCCGGTCCGGGCCGGACCCGTTCGGCGTCGCCGGCTCGGGGACCTGGATGGTGACGGCCACGCCGGAAGGCTCGCGGGCGCCGGTGAGGGCGGCCAGTTCCGCGTCGCTCGACCTGACGCGGGCCGAACGGGGGCGGATGCCTGCGTCCGACATGAGGCGGGTGACATCCCGTTTCTGCTCGGGCAGGACCAGCGTGACCACGCTGCCGGAGCCACCGGCGCGGGCCGTGCGGCCGCCCCGGTGGAGGTAGTCCTTGTGGTCGCCAGGGGGGTCGACGTTCACGACGAGGTCGAGGTCGTCGATGTGGATGCCCCGGGCCGCGACGTTCGTCGCCACCAAAGCGGTGACCTGGCCGTTCTTGAACTGTTCCAGGGTGCGGTTGCGCTGCGGCTGGGAGCGGCCGCCGTGCAGCGCCGCCGCGCGGACACCGACGGCCAGGAGCCGCTTGGCGAGCCGGTCGGCGGACCTCTTGGTGTCCAGGAAGAGGATGACCCGGCCGTCACGGGCCGCGATGCGCGTGGTGACGGCCTTCTTGTCGGTCTCGTCCTGGACGTGGAGCACGTGGTGCTCCATGGTGGTCACCGCTCCCGCGGACGGGTCCACGGAGTGCACCACGGGATCGGTCAGGAATTGCTGCACCAGGCGGTCGATGTTGCCGTCGAGAGTGGCCGAGAAGAGCATGCGCTGTCCGTCGGGCCGTACCTGCCGGATCAGCTTGGTGATCTGCGGCAGGAAGCCCATGTCGGTCATCTGGTCGGCTTCGTCCAGCACCGTGATGCGTACGTTGTCGAGTACGCAGTCCCCGCGTTCCACGAGGTCGTTGAGCCTGCCGGGACTCGCCACGACCACCTCGGCGCCGCGCCGGAGAGTGGCGGCCTGCTTGGTGATGGACAGCCCGCCGACCACGGTGGCCAGCCGGAGATTCACCGCCGTCGCGTAGGGGGTCAGCGCATCCGTCACTTGCTGGGCGAGTTCACGGGTGGGTACCAGCACGAGGGCGAGGGGTGCCTTGGGCTCCGCGCGCAGTCCGGCCGTGCGGGCCAGGAGCGCCAGACCGAACGCGAGGGTCTTCCCGGAGCCGGTGCGTCCTCGTCCCAGCAGGTCACGGCCGGCGAGCGAATTGGGCAGTGTGGCGGCCTGGATGGGGAAGGGGGTGGTCACTCCCTGCGCGGTGAGGGTCTTCAGCAGCGCCGCGGGCATGTCCAGACCGGCGAAGTCCTCGACGGCGGGAAGTGCGGGTGTCGTGCTTTCCGGCAGCCGGAACTCACGCGGTGACGAGGCGGACGGCGGGCGCGAAGAGGCGCGCCGGTTCGGCTTCTGGGGCCTTCGGGACATGCGGTGATCTGCCTTCCTGGAAACAGCACAAACCGGGGTCCGCACCATGACGGTGCGGACCCCGGTGAGCGGGTACGCGTCCGGCGATCAGGCGGGGACGATGTTCTCCGCCTGCGGGCCCTTCTGACCCTGCGTCACGTCGAAGGAGACCCGCTGGCCCTCCTGGAGCTCACGGAAGCCCTGGGTCGCGATGTTCGAGTAGTGAGCGAAGACGTCAGGACCGCCGCCGTCCTGCGCGATGAAGCCGAAACCCTTTTCGGAGTTGAACCACTTGACGGTTCCCTGTGCCATGACTTTCTCCATCTGTAGGCAGAGGCCCCATCCGGAGATGCCGGAAAACAAATCATGCGCCTGAAGGAGAAGCATTCCTGTCAGGCGCACATAGGTTCATGGGTACCACAACTGCAACACCCAGAGCCTAGCACAGCTGCCCAGCTCCCGGTGTGGGCCCGCCCACCCACTGCGCGGGCACCTGGCCCTCACGACTGAGCATCTGTGTCGCCAGCACCCGCAGGGCTGCCGCGAAGAGCGGCGGATTGCGCAGGAACTCCATGTGGATGCCGGGAAACTCCACCCACGGCACAGCGACACGGCGGGCGATCTCCACGGAAGGCCGCGCGTAGTACGCACCCCGGTCGGCGGCGCCTGCGCCCAGCACGATCGGGAAGGGCGCGGCCCGCAACGCGGCCACGTCGGGACGAAAGCCGGCGAAGCCGGGCCACTCCGTGCCGAACAGGTGGTCCTGGTTTGCCAGGAACCGCTTCCACAGGTCCTCGGGCCAGCGGTACGTCCCCTCGCCCCGCGTCGTGGCGGCAAACCGGCGTCCCGCCGCCGGAGCGCCGCCCTCGGCGTACAGCGCGGCCACGTCACCGAAGAAACCGCGATCGGGATCACCGTCGGGCAGAACGTTCACGGCAGGCGGCTCGTGCGCGACCAGACCGGTCAGCACCCGCGGGTGCAGCGCGGCCAGCGTGAGTCCGACGATCGCGCCCCCGCTGTTGCCGAACACCAGCGCATGTCCGCCCGCCACCGACTCGATCAGCCCACGGGCGTCGGCCGCCTGCTGAGCGAGGTCCATCGGTCCGGCGCGGCGGCCGGTGCTGCGGGAATTGCCTCGCCGGTCGTAGGTGATCACGGTGAAGGCGTCGGCCAGCCCCTCGGCGACACCCGCGTAGTACCCGGCGTCCCCTCCGGCCCCGCTGATCATCAGCAGGGCGGGCCCACTCCCCCGCACTTCGTAATACAGGCACGCTCCGTCGACCTCGCACACATCACTGAGCACGGCATCCGACATCACCGTCCGCACCTCCTCGGTACAGGGAGCATGGAGCAAAGCAGCAGTGGAACAGCCTGCAGCCATGCCTTACCCCACGGTGGGAAGCGCCGCCAGGTGAACGGCATGCTCTGCCCCGGACAGCGGAGTACTGACCCGCCCTCGATGGGGGGCGCGGCCTCGTGAGGGGCCGTTCCCCGATCAGCCGCCGAAGGCGGGGGCGTTGTCGTGGGCCCAGTCGGCGAAGGTGCGTGCGGGTCGGCCCAGCAGCTTTTCCACGGTGTCGGTGGTGGGGCCCGGCTGGTGGGCGTAGTCGGCGAGCGAGCCGAGCAGGCGGTCGGGGACCTCCTCGGGCAGTCCTTGCGCGAGCATGCCCTGGCGTACGTGCTCGGGCGGGAGCTCCTGGAAGGACAGCGCCCGGTCGAGGGCGGCGCCGATGAGGCGCACCTTCTCGACCTGGTCCAGTGACTGCGGCCCGGTCAGCGTGTGGATCGACCCCGGGGGAACGGTGCCGCGCAGGGCGCGTGCGGCGACCGCAGCGATGTCGATTTCATGGAGGGGCGAGGTGGCGGCTCGGCCGTACGCGCCGCGCACCACGTCACCGGACCTGATCTGGGGCGCCCAGGCCAGTGCGTTGGCCGCGAAGTCGGCCAGGCGCAGGACCGTCCAGTCCAGGCCGGAACTTCTGACGAGGTCCTCGGCGTGCTGGAACTGCGCGGCGAAGCGGGCTTCCCCCGCGGGATACGCCACGGTGGTGGCCGACAGCAGCACCACACGCCGCACGCCCTGCCCGACGGCGAGCCGCAGGAGTGCGCCAAGTCCCGGGCCGGTGGCGCGCGGGCTGATCTGCAGGGCCTGCACTCCTTCTAACGCCGCCTCGATCCACCCGGGGCGAAACAGGTCGCCGCTGACGGCTCGGACGCCGACCGGGAACGCGGCCGCGCCGGGACCGCGCGTGACCGCGGTGACGGCCGCGCCCTCCTCGAGCATCAGGCTCATCACCTGACGCCCGACAACGCCGTTGGCTCCAGTGATCAGGATCATGGTCTTCTTCCTTTGCTTGAAGCTGAGGTCGGTGGTGGTGGTCGTCAGACGCGCCCATGCCCCAGGTGGCGGGGCGGTGAGCCCGTGAGGGGGGTGGAGTCGAGGTACCGGACCTCGTAGACGCGTTCGCTGAACTTCCAGCCGTCGGGCGTGCGCTGGTAGCGGTCGTGATAGAGGGCGTGGTTGAGGTGTGAGCTGCCGTCGCGCATCCGCCCGAACTCCTGGATGTACACGCGCCCGATCGCGGTGTCGCCGTCGATCCGGATGACGCCGGGGTGGACGTTCTGCAGGAAGAACTCCCACAGCCCTTGCCCCCACTCGATCCCCGCGCGGATCTCCTCGCGGCCGAGGAACTCCTTGTCGATGTGCGGCCACCGGATGGCGCCGTCGGGCGTGAACAGCGAGGCGACGCGGTCGAAGTCGCGCATCATCACCGCGTCGGTGACCTCGGCGCGCAGCGCCTCGATCTCGACGCGATCGACGAGGGCCTGCAGAGCGTTCATCGGGTCTCCCTGCCTCATCGATGCGTCGGTCAGGTGTCCGCCGCCTGCCCGATGGGTGGTGAGTCCAGCATCGATGCAGGTCAGCGGCGGAACAATGTAGAGTCCGTGGGGCTATCCATAACGTGGGGGTTATGTATGGAGCTGCGCGACATCGAGATCTTCCTGACGCTGGCCGAAGAGCTGCACTTCGGCCGCACCGCCGAACGGCTTCACGTGTCCCAGGCCCGCGTCAGCCAGGCGATCCGCAGACAAGAACGCCACCTCGGCGTCGCCCTGTTCGATCGCACCAGCCGACGCGTGGCCCTCACCCCCGTCGGCCGACGCCTGCGCGAAGACCTCCAGCAGGCCCTCGACCTCCTCCACGCAGGACTCGCCCGCGCCCAAGCAGCAGGGCCGGGCGCGGGCCGGACCCTGCGCCTGGGCGTCTTCGGCCACGCCGGACACGAACTACGCCCCCTCGTCGACGCGTTCCGCATCCGCTGCCCCGGCAGCGACATCCAGTTCCGCGAGATCAACGCCAACGACGCGTTCACCGCCCTGCGCAGCGGAGAGCACGACGCGCACGTGCTGTGGCTGCCGGTCGCCGAACCCGACCTCACCGTCGGCCCCACCGTGCTCACCGGAGGCCGCGTGCTGGCCGTGGCGGCGGACCATCCGCTCGCCGAACGCGGCACCGCGTCCCTGGAGGACCTCGCCGACAACCACGTCGTCGACCTCGGCCCCGAAGCGCCCGAGTACTGGGTCGCCTCCATGGTCCCCACCCGCACCCCGCTCGGCCGCCGTGTCCCACGCGGGCCCACCGCGCGGACCTTCCACGAAGTCCTCTCCCTGGTGGCCGCCGGAAGCTGCGTCCATCCACTGGGCGAAATCGCCGCGCGCTACAACAAGCCGCCCGGCATCGTCTTCCTGCCCCTCCACGACGCCCCCACCCTCGAATGGGCGCTCACCTGGCGCACCACCGCGGACAGCCCCACCCTCCGCGCACTGGCCCAAACCGCCGCCGACCTCGGCCCCATCACCCTGTGACAGCGAAAACGGCCGGCACCCGGGGGCATGGTGAAGGCGGTGCGGGCGCCGGCTGGTCCTCGCGGGCACGGGGTCTGCCCGCGAGTGGGGCCCTGCGGTCCTTGTGGCGTCCGCGTCGGTTGCCGAGGGTGTCCATGAGGACTGCTTCGGTTCAGGGCGTCCGGCATGAGATCAAGGAGATCCTTTGACGCGCGACCACTTGGCGATGGACACGTCCGCACAGCGGGAGCCGAAAGCCAAGCCGGTGTCTCGGGCGGTCGGCGCGAAGGGCTGGACGCCCGGGGCGCCGGTGGACCGGGCCGGTGTGACGGCGCTTCAGCTGGCCGCGGGCAATGCCGTGGTCGCCCGGCTGGTCGAGGAGCAGCGCCACGCACACGGTCCCGACTGTGGGCATACGGACGGGACCGTGCAGCGGTCGGCCGTCCATGAGGTGCTGCGCGGCGCCGGTCAGCCGATGGGCGGTGAGCTTCAGCAGGAGATGGAGGCCCGGTTCGGCGGCGCGGACTTCTCCGACGTACGTCTGCACACGGGGGCCCAGGCGCGCCGCTCGGCCGAGGAGGTCGGGGCACGTGCCTACACGTCGGGCAGCAGCATCGTCATCGGTGACGGCGGCGCCGACAAACACACCCTCGCTCATGAACTCGGGCATGTCCTTCAGCAGCGGCAGGGGCCGGTGGGCGGTGAGGCCGATCCGCGGGGCCTTCGCATCTCCAAGCCCACCGATCCTCTGGAGGTGTCGGCCGAGCGGCAGGCCCACGAGGTGATGCGGGGGCAGGTGCCGGTGCTGCGGAAGGCCGAGAGCGACGCGCCGGTTCCGCAGGAAGCCGCGGCCTCCCCGGGGACCGCGCCGGCCGTCCAACGCGCCCCGCTCCATGTCACGCACGAAGGGGACGAGACCACGGGCCCGCAGGCCGTGGACTCCGACAACGAGCAGGACGTGCGCCGCTTCGTCTTCGATTCGATCCTCAAGGGCAACCATGAGGCGGTCTCGCTCATCATGAGCCGTCTCGAAGCCATCGATCCGCAGCCGGCCTACCTCGCCAACCTCCGCGAGGTGGTGTCTCAGGCCCCTGCCCAGGAACGCCCTCGCATCCCGCCCCTGGTCCACTTCATCTGGATCGGCGGCGGCATCAGCAAGGACGCCCTCGACAACGTCCTGGCGTGGGCGGAGAAGGCTCAGAACTCCGACTGGCGCATCATCCTGTGGAGGGACAAGGTCAGTACCTGGCCGTGGGGCGACACGCTCCGGGTGAGGGTGGCCAAGGCGATCGAGTTCAGGTACGTCGAGGACGCACTCGACGCGCGGGTCGCGGCCACGTACGAGAAGGCGACCAAGGGTCCGACGAAGGCGTACCCCTTGGCCTCCGACATCGCCCGGTACAGCATCCTCAAGAAGCTCGGCGGCGTGTACGCCGACGTGGACCTGGGGTCCGGGTCGATCGACCTCAAGCAGACTCAGCCGACGCTCCGCGAGAACGACGTCCCGGTCCTCGGACCCCTCATCCGGGACAAGGGCAGCCTCAACGCCTCCCTCTCGGCGGCGGGGGCCCCGCCCGTCACGGGTGTCGCGACCGCGGAGCAGGTCAGGACCGCGGCACACTACCTCCTCGGCACGGGTGGCTACGGCAACCACTTCATCGGCGCGCAGCGGAACTCCGCCGTCATGGAGAAGATGATCGACAAGATCGCCCGTTCCACCGGGGACATGGACGCCGCAGGACTCCACATGGCCGGCCCCGTGGCGACCGGGCCCTTCGCCCTCATCCAGGTGGTCGACCAGCACCTCAGCTCGGAGTTCGGCGTCCAGAGCCTCCAGGCCGGAGAGCACCAGTTGTTCCAGCAGGCGGGGCAGCAGTTCCACGACCACATGCAGTGGCTGACCGCGGAGAGCGAGAACCAGAACTACTGACACTGCGACCCGCGGCAGCCGGGCCGCGCGTTCAGCGGCGCCCGGTCTCCGCGGCGAAGGCGTCGAGCAGGGCGAAGGTGCGCGCCGGCTGTTCGAGATGGGGCAGGTGGCCCGCCTCCGCCACCGCTTCGAAGCGGGCGTTCCCGAACGACGCCGAGTACTCCTTGCCGTATGCCGGGGTCGCGATGCGGTCGCTCTCGCCCCACACGACGAGGGTGGGGGCGGTGACGGCGGCGAGGCGGGGGCGGAGCGCGGGATCGTTCATGGCGGGGCCGCCGGAGTAGACGCGCAGGGTTGCCATGTTGGCCTGGATGACGGCGAGTCGCTCGGCCGGGACGGTCGCCGGGTCGACGTAGAAGCGCTCGGGGTCGTGGTACGCGTACTCGGCGACGCCCCGTGCGTCGAGGGCGAAGAAGTCCCGGATCGGTTCGCCGTCGACCTGGATGCCGACCGCGTTCATCAGGACGACTCCGCTGATCAGACCCTCCGTGTCGGCCGTGACCAGTTCGGCGCCGATCCAGCCGCCGAGCGACGAGCCGATGACCAGAACGTCGGAGAGGTGCCGGTCGCGCAGGAGGCGGAGGTAAGCGGCGGCGAGGTCGGCCACGCGGGTGAGGCCGTCGGGCCGGGAGGTGCCGTTCCAGCCCGGGTGGGTGGGCAGCAGGGTGCGGGCGGTCGTGGCGAAGTGCTCGGCGATCGGGGCGACGGTGGCGGGACCACCGCCGCCGTGCAGGACGAGGACGGGGCGACCGGCGGCCGGGCCGGATTCGGTGAGTGTCAGTTCCGAAGTCATGACCCGGACCGTAACTAAGGATATTTATATAAGCAAGCTTAGTCAAGGTGCTAGCCTGGCGCTCATGGTCGTTGAACTGCAGATCCTCGGAAGCGCCGTGAAGGCCGCCCAGTACCGCCAGCACCGGGCGCTCGACAGCCGCCTCGCGTCCGTCGGCAGCACGCTCGCGCAGTGGGACGCGCTACGGGCGATCGGCCGCACGCCGGGCGCCAGCGCGCGGGAGCTGGCGGTGGCGACCTTCCAGAGCGAGCAGGCGTTCGGCACGCTCGCCGGAAGACTGGTGGCGCAGGGACTGGTGGACCGGCGCCCCGGGCACGGCCGCCGCATCGAGCATCACCTCACTCCCGAGGGGAACCGGGTCCTGAAGGCCGGCCACGAGGTGGCGGACTCGGTGCTCGAAGAGTGCTTCGAGGGTCTGACGGAGGCGGAGCGAGAGGCGCTGCTGGGGCTGCTGCGGAAGATGGAGGCGCAGGCCGAGGGCTGAGCCGCGGCGTCACGGCACGTCGGCCTGGTGAATGACCTCAAATCCCCTGCCTGCGTGAGCGATGAGTTCGGGCGGTGGATCGGGTCTGCCCTGGTATGACTCGGATCATCGCTGACATCTCGGTCTCCCTGGACGGTTTCGTCACCGGGCCCGATCCCGGGCCGGACAGCGGTCTGGGCACCGGCGGCGAGGCCCTGCACACCTGGGCCTTCTCCGACGACCCCGACGACCGCCGGATCCTGCGGGAGGCGACCGCCCGCTCGGGCGCCGTCGTCCTCGGCCGGCGGCTCTTCGACATCGTCGACGGGCCGAACGGGTGGGACGACACGACCGGCTACGGCGCCGGCGAGGTCGGCAAGCCCGCGTTCGTCGTCGTGACGAGCTCGCCACCGAAGTCGGTGCGGCTCACCGAGCTCGACTGGACGTTCGTCACCACCGGCCTCCCCGACGCCGTCGCCGCCGCGCGCGAGCGCGCCGAAGGCGCGTCGTCGGACAGCGGCAAGGACCTCGACGTCATCCTCATGGGCGGCGGCGCCACGATCGGCTCGGCGCTCGAGGCCGGACTGGTCGACACGCTGACGCTGCACCTCGCGCCCGTCGTGCTGGGCGCCGGGACGCCCCTGTTCACCGGCACCGCGCCGCGCACGCTGGTACGGCGGAGCGTGACCTCGACATCGACCGCGACGCATCTGACCTACGACATCCTCTGACAGCCCCTGGACGAGGTCGAGCCACAGGCTCATGCGTTGCCACTGCCACCGTCCTCGCTGCGCAGGAGAGCCAGTTGCCGACGGACGGCGGCGGTCACCCTGCGCTCGTCGTCCGTGGCGAGAAGGTCGAGCAGTGCACCGCGAAGTACCGCCAGCGTCAGTGTGCGGCGGACGGCGCCGTCCTCGCCGTCTCGTTCCGACTGCGGTTGGCAGGCGGCCAGGACGTCGAGCCAGTCGTCCACGGTGGTCCTGGCGAACCCGGCCCAGGGGCCGTCCGGCTCGACGAGGGAGCGTGCGTACGCCTCGACCCACAGGCGCAGCAGCGGCCGGTGCTCCTCGGTTGCGAGCCACGTCCACACCTGACCGGCCGCAGCAACCAGGCCGACGGGGTGATCGGCCTGACGGAGACGTGCCAGAAGCGCCAGTTCATCGCCGCGCGCCCGCTCCAACAACGCCCGTACGAGCCCGTCCTTGTTCCCGAAGAGGAACATCAGCACCCGAGTGCTGGAGCCGATGGCCTCGGCCAGCGGGCGCAGCGACAGGTCGGCCAAGCCGTGGGTGAGCGCGTACTGGTAAGCGGCCTCGAGCAATTGGGTCTGGCGTGCGGACGGGTTTGCGGTTTTCGGGGGCATGGATCTAGCCTAAAGCAACTGACACGACCGTGTCAGTAACGGCAGGTGATGAACAACTACGGAGGGTGCGCCGTGTCGCAGGGAGCCCGCCATCGGCAAGTCGTGGTCCGCCGCGCCGACCGTCCTGGCGACCTGGGTTGGGTGGTGATGGCTCACGGTGAGCTGTACGACCAGCAGTTCGGCTGGAACACCGACTTCGAGGCCCTGGTGGCCAAGATCGTCGCCGACTACGCGACAGGGCACTCCCCCATCACGGAGGCAGCCTGGATCGCCGAGGTCGACGGCGAACGCGCGGGCTGCGTGTTCCTGGTCGCCGACGACCGACCGGGGGTGGCCAGGCTGCGCGTCCTGCTCGTCACGCCGACCGCCCGGGGCCTCGGTCTCGGCACCCGTCTCGTCGAGGAGTCCCTGACCTTCGCCCGCGAGGCCGGCTACCGGCGTGTGACCCTGTGGACCAACGACAACCTGGTGTCCGCGCGCAGGATCTACGAACACTTCGGCTTCACTCTCGTCGACGAGGAGCCCCACCACAGCTTCGGCCACGACCTCGTGGGCCAGCACTGGACCCTCGACCTCCACGACAGCCCAGCGTGAGGATGAACGCGACCGCGTCCCGCTGGACGAGCTACGCGTGCCACCAGGGGGTCACGGCCAGGTTGGCACTGGCCAGGGCTGTTCCAGAACTGGCCCGAGGGGAAGACTCCGTTCACCGAGTGGGCGGTGAACAACGACAGCATGGAGGAGGTCGCCGTCTACGTCGGTCTGCTCTGGCGTCTGACGGCAGGTCTGGCCCGCTATGCCATCCCGACGTACTACCGCGACGACGCCGAACGGACGTTGGGACACACACGGCAACCACGACTCCGTCATGGTGGCTGCGCCCGATGGTTCGCTGCCTCGGCTGGCTGACCTGACAGCGGACCATGCCCGCCGTATCGAGGCGTACGAACGGCAAGTGGACGACCTCGAGGACGTTCCCGACTTCCTGAGGGCGATGCCCAAGCTCGCGAGAGTGGACCTGGACACTCCCTGAACGTGCTCTTTCCGGGGGCAGCCAGAGGCAGGCGCGGACGGCGGGGCCAGGCGCCGAGCCGGGCAGCTAGCGCGCCGCCACCTGCCCGGCCTCCGTCGAGGCTTTCGCCTCCGACGACGTGATCACCTCGGAGCTTCCGTTCCCCCGGTCCATGAGGCCTCCGACGAAGGCGAGACCGAGGCCCGCGGCCGCGAGAGCCGCGCCAACCAGGGCGGGCGAGGCCCAGCCCCAGCCGGCCGAGATGGCAAGGCCGCCGAGCCAGGCGCCACCTGCGTTGGCCAGGTTGAAGGCGGAGTGGTTGGAGGCCGCCGCCATGGTCGGTGCGTCCTTCGCCTTGGCCATGAGCAGCATCTGCACGGGCGTGGTGACGAGGGCGCCCATCGCCCCCATGACGACGAGTGTCGCCAGGGCGGCCACGGCGCTGTGGACCGTGAAGTAGAACGTCACGAGCGACACCCCGAGCAGGGCGAGGCCTCCGTACAGCGTCGGGCGCAGGGCACGGTCCGTCAGCGGACCGGCGATGAGGGTGCCCAGGGTCATTCCGGCGCCGTAGAGAGCGAGAACCAGGGTGGTCGAGGAGTCGGAGAAGCCCGTCAGGTGCGTCAGGATCGGCACCAGGTAGCTGTAGACGGCGAAGAAGCCGCCGAATCCCACGACGGCGGTGGCCAGTCCGATGGCGACCTGCCTGTTCCCCATCGCCCGCAGTTCGTGACGGATGCCCGCCTGGTGGCCACGCGGCTGGTGGGGGACGAAGGCGGCCAGCGCGGCGAGGGCGATCAGACCGATGACGGCGACCGCGCAGTAGGCGTACCGCCAGCCCAGTTGCTGCCCGAGAGCGGTGCCGGCCGGGACGCCGACGATGTTGGCGATCGTGAGTCCCAGAAACATCCTCGAGACGGCGCGCCCGGCCCGCTCGGGGGCGACCAGTCGGGAGGCCACGACGGCACCCACGCCGAACAGCGCTCCGTGCGGGAGGCCCGCCAGGAAGCGCGCGGCGAACAGCAGTCCGAAGGTGGGAGCGAGGGCGGACGCGACGTTGCCGATCACGAACAGCCCGGACAACAGCAGCAGGAGCCGCTTGTGAGGGATGCGGGCGCCGATGCCCGTGAGCACGGGGGCACCGACGACGACGCCGAGCGCGTAGGCGGAGACGACGTTCCCGGCCTGCGGGACGGACACACCGATCCCGTCGGCGATCTGGGGGAGCAGCCCCATCGTGGCGAACTCGGTCGTACCGATGCCGAACGCGACGACAGCAAGGGACAGCAGAGCCAGTGGCATGGAGCGGGAGTACCTTTCAAGGGCGACGAACCGGATGCGGCGGAGCGGACGGGGACCGTTGTCGCCCTGCTCCGGTGGCCAGTCGCGCCGGCCGCCATCGCCCGGTGCGCCCCCCAGGACAGGGAAGGCCCACAACGAGTGCAGCAAGGACAGGAGCCCTCGCATTCCAAGATCGAGCCACAGGGGATATGGCCTGCGTCACACCCTGACGGCAGCCCGCGGCGCCGCTCGGCAACGTCAACGCGCTCCGTTTCGTACCCTGGCGGCATGCGCATGCGCCCCACCCTGAGCTGGACCCCTGTCGAGGGCCTGCCGCCGGGCACGACGGATCTGGAGCCGATCATCGAGGCCCTGGGCGCCGGCGGTCTGCTGGTGCTCAGCGGGGCGGGCATCTCCACGGAGTCGGGCATCCCCGACTACCGGGGCGAGGGCGGGAGCCTGAGCCGGCACACCCCGATGACCTACCAGGACTTCACCGGCAGCGCGCACGCTCGGCGCCGGTACTGGGCGCGCAGCCACCTCGGCTGGCGCACCTTCGGCCGCGCCCACCCCAACGCCGGGCACCGGGCCGTGGCCGCGTTCGGGCGGCACGGCCTGCTCGCGGGCGTGATCACCCAGAACGTCGACGGCCTGCACCAAGCCGCCGGCAGCGAAGGCGTCGTGGAACTCCACGGAAGCCTGGCCCAGGTCGTCTGTCTTTCCTGCCGCGCCCTCAGCCCGCGCCAAGAACTCGCGCGGCGACTGGAGGAGGCCAATGCGGGCTTCGAGCCGGTGGCCGCGGGCATCAACCCGGACGGTGATGCCGACCTCACCGACGAACAGGTCGGGGACTTCCGCGTGGTGCCCTGCACGATCTGCGGCGGCATCCTCAAGCCGGACGTGGTGTTCTTCGGCGAGACCGTTCCACCGCGGCGCGTCGAGCACTGCCGCGCACTGGTCCGTGAGGCGACCTCGCTGCTGGTGCTGGGTTCCTCGCTGACGGTGATGTCCGGGCTGCGGTTCGTCCGCGAGGCGGCCCAGGCCGGGAAGCCGGTGCTGATCGTCAACCGGGACCCGACCCGGGGTGACCGACACGCCCTGACCCGGGTCGAGCTCCCGCTGGGCGCAGCCCTCACGACCGTCGCCGCCCGGCTGAGCATCCCAGTCGAAGGCTAGGAGCTGTCCCGCCGACCATGCCTCCTGAAATGAGTTCAGGTGGCGGTGGGCCAGGTCCGCAGCAGAGCGGCGATCTTCCCGGCGGTGCAGGCAGGGTCGAGGAGCAGGTCCTTGAGGGCGACGGCATCCTCACGGGCGGGCTTGACGGGGATCCCGACGGCTTCGAGGTACATGACGCCGGTAGCGGCCGCGACGGCCATGTTCGACCGCTCCAACCAGCGGCACCGGCCGAGCGTGTGCACGAGGGCGGCGGCCTTGGCGTACGGGCCGTCGTAGATGGGCTGCTCGAACAGCTCGGCCCGGTGGCGGGCGACCGCCGAGGCGGGAACGCCGTAGTCGTCGGGGGCCGGATCGTTCGCCCCGGCGGCCTCGGCGACCTGCAGGATCCAGGGAACGTCGATGTGCAGTTCCATCAGGCCGCGCGCGCCCCCCGCGGCGCCTGCTGAGCTTCCTCGGCCTCGTCGAAGACCGCCTGGTGCTCGGTCAGGAAGCGGGCGGCCGCGTCCAAAGCACGGGCACGCAGGCCGCTGGCATCGTCCTGCACGAGCCTCGCGAGGTAGTCCCCGATGCTCAACCCCAGATCCGCGGCGCGCTTCTTGGCGAGTTCCGCCACGTCCTCGTCCACGCGCGCGCCCAGCTGTGTCTTTGCCATACCGGCATGGTAACAGCTGTTACCAAGCTCGGCCTCCTCGAAGCCGCACTGGACAACGCACCGCTGCGCAGCCGGGCACGCCGAAGCGGGCGACGCAGCTCTGGTGTCCCCCCAGACACCCACCGGCCCGCGGCCCCGCACCAACCCCGCCAGGCGGCAACCGCGCGCCCTCCGCGGCAGGGACGCCGGTCGGGTGCGGCTCCGCACGGCCGAGGCAATCGGCGGCGGAATTTCCCAGGGCCCGACCCGGTGCGGCCCGAATAACCAGCCCCTCACCCCGCACTCACGACGACACCCGTTCGGTGCGAGTTCATTAGCCTGTTCGCCGCCCCGTGACGATTCCTCCACCACCTCGATTCCCGCTTCCCTGACCTGTGCAAATGCCCGTGTTCAAGCGAGCGATACACCCGCCCGGGCGACGCGTGGGCAAGCCGTCCTGTTGCGGAGCTGACAGACCGTCGGTTGCCTCGTCAGTGGCGTACAACGCAGGCGCCGCACAGACAAGCCGGACGCTGCTCCGTTGGAGGGTTCTCGTGGGCAAGACACACATGGGTATGGGCATCGGCCTGATGGCCGGTGCTTTGGTTCTACAGATTCCAGTCGCTGCTGCCGCCGGTGACTCAGGTCTCGACATCCGCTCGCGGCAGGGCGCCCACGGCTCCACGGTCACCGTCAGCACCACCGCCTGCGGCGCGGACGTGACGTACGGCAAGGGTCAGTCGGAGGTGGCAGGGGCGTTCCACCTCTTCGAGGGCGAGAGCAAGGGTGTGCTCACCGGCGAGTTCACCGTGCCGGAAGGATCTTCGTCCGGCACCGACACCGTCACCGTCAAGTGCCCGCCCCGGATCAGGATCACGGATTCGTACCAGCTCGGGGCACACCAGCCCGACGGTGCCGTCGAGGCCGGTTTCGGACCCACAGGGAACACAGCCGGGCAGCTCGCTCTGGGCGCAGCGCTGGTCGCCGCAGCCGCAGCCGGGAGCTTGGTGAGGATGCGTCACCGCTCGAACATGAACCGAAACTGACCGCCCGCATCCCCCGAGCGGCTCCCGGAACTCCTCTCCCGGGAGCCGCGAGGAACCAATCGCCTCCCCTCCCCCTCCCCGCTGCGAGCAAAGACCCGACCGCGATGGCCCCCACGCACACCACCAAGGCTTCCTCTTCCTCGTTCATCCCTTCGGCCAGGCTTCTGGCCTGGACACTCGTGGCAGGTACCGTGCTGGTGACCGGCGCGCTCCACGACGAGCAACCACCACAGCCTTCAGCAGGCCAGGCCCTCTTCCCCCTCTCAGGCCCCTCGGCCCACCGCACCGGCACCCCAGCAGACCCCGCGGTCCCTCCGCTCCCGCCCGCACAACCACTCCGGCTCCGGATCCCCGCCATCAACGTGAACGCCCCCGTCACCAACCTGCACCTCGACTCATCGGGGGCACTCGAGCCCCCGCCCGCCGACCACCCCAACCTCGCCGGCTGGTACAGCGAGGGCACGGCGCCGGGCTCCGCCGGGACAGCCATCACGGCGGGCCACGTGGACCTGCGCACCGGCACCCCGGGCGTCTTCTACTTGCTCGGCGCCCTGACCAAGGGCAACACGATCGAGATCAGCCGCACAGACCAGCGCACAGCCGTGTTCACCGTCGACGCCGTAGAGGTCTACGACAAGGAACGCTTCCCGAGCCAGAAGGTGTACGCCAGCTCCGAGCGGGCCGAACTCCGCCTGATCACCTGCGGCGGCGGCTACGCCAAGCAGACCGGTTACCGGGGCAACGTCGTGGTCTACGCGACACTCACCGCGGTCAACTGAGGTCAGAGCACCAGCCCGAGGCGATGGTCGTGGCGTGAGCCACCGGCTCCCGCAATTAGGTGCATCTGGGCGTTAACGTTGCTTTTGAGGTGATTATGCGCGCGAGGTGGAGCTGAGGCCGTGGCTTTTCGCGGAATCCGCCGGTGGCGGTGAGTCCATGCCCTCTCCCGAGCCGACTCCGGAGTCCGAACCACGTTCCTGGGCACCTCTGCTGGCGGTGTGCGCCGGGTATTTCATGGTCATCCTGGATGTGACGATCATCAACGTCGCCGTTCCGGTGATCGGCCGGGAACTGGCGGCCTCGCTCACCGGCATCCAGTGGATCACCGACGGATACACCCTCGTCTTCGCCGGGTTCCTGCTGACCGGCGGCGCGCTGGGCGACCGGCTGGGCAACCGCCGGGTCTTCTGCTGCGGCGTGGCGGTGTTCACCCTGGCCTCGGCCGCGTGCGCGCTCGCGCCCAGCGCCCCCTTCCTGATTGGGGCCCGGCTGCTGGAGGGGCTCGGCGCGGCGCTGATCGTGCCCGGCTCCCTGGCCCTGCTCCAGCAGGCCTACCCGGCGTCGGCCGCACGCGCGCGAGCCTTCGGGCTGTGGGGTTCGATGGCGGGCATCGCGGCTTCCGCCGGTCCTCTGCTCGGCGGGCTGCTCGTCTCGACGGCGGGCTGGCGCTGGGTGTTCCTCATCAACCTGCCGGTCGGCGCGGCTTGCCTGGCACTGACGCTGCGGCACGTGGCCCCCTCCCCCAGACGCACCGACCGGGCCCTGGACTGGCCGGCGCAGTGCGCGGTCGTGGCGGCGGTTGCCCTGCTGACCGCAGCCCTCAACGAGGCCGGACGGCGCGGCTGGTCGGATGCGGCCGTGCTCGCAGGCATGGGCCTGGCCGCACTCGCCGCCACGGCCTTCGTGGTGCGCGAGAGGCTCGCCCGCTCCCCCGCCCTGCCCCTGAGCCTGCTGCGCTCCCGCGCGATGAGCGGCGGAGCCGCTATCGGCCTGCTGTTCAACTTCGGCTTCTACGGCATGATCTTCACCGCCAGCCTGCAATTCCAGCACGAGCGCGGCTTCAGCGCCCTCGGCACCGGACTGGCACTGTTCCCGGCGGTGGGGATGACCATGTTCGCCTCGGTCCTGTCCGCACGGCTGACCCGCCGCACCGGCGACCGTCCGCTGGTGGTCTCCGGCATGCTTCTGGCCGCCCTGGGCCTGGCCGGCTGGGCCGTGGCGGGAGCCGATGCCGCCTACCCGCTGCTGGTGGCCCCGCTGATGGCCGTCGGCTTCGGCACCTCCTTCGCCCTCACCGGCTCAACCGCCACCGTCATGGGCGCCGCCCCCCAGGCCTACTCGGGGGCCGCCTCCGCCCTGTTCAACACCACGCGCCAGATCGGCAGCGCCACCGGCGTGGCCCTCGGCGGCAGCCTGCTCGCCACGGCCACCGACTACAACACCGGGCTGACCATCAGCATGGCGATCGGCGCACTCGCCTACTTGGCCGCCGCAGCCCTGGCATGGAGGTGCGTGCCGGCGAAGCCCGGGCACAGGGTGTCTTGAGGCCGCCGGGCCCGCCTCGCCGGCTGGGCGGAAATGGTCCTTCGACAGGCACGTACCGCGTGAACCTGGCGGGCCGGACTGGCGCCGCCCGTCGCCGCGCAACCAGAGCGGCCGGGGGAGCCCGGCCGCCGCGGCCCCGGCAACGGTGTTCAAGCCTGGCGAGTCCGCCCAGGCGCACCGACGTGCGGTCACCGCACCCTACCTCGTCGCGGACGCCCTCGACCGGGCCGGCGCCCGCTTCGAGAAGGGAACCAGCGCCGGTGGCGCTACGTTCCTTTGGCGTGGAGGAAACGCGCCTAGACACTGCTCGGATCCGAGCGGCTCGCCGGGTGATCGACCCGGTCTTTCTCGACACTCCGCTGTACCGCTGCGAGGCTCTGGAGCCCGCCCTCGGGTGCACGGTGAGCATCAAGCTCGAAACGGCGAACCCGGTCCGCTGCTTCAAGGCCCGCGGCACCGAGGTGGTCGCGAGCCTGCTGGCGGAGAGGGGCTCGCGAGCCGCGGTGTGCGCGAGCGCGGGCAACCTCGGCCAAGCCCTCGCGTGGTCCGGCCGCGGCCGGGGGCTCGACGTCACCGTCGTGGCATCCCGCTTCGCGACTCGGGCCAAGCTTGATCGCATCCGCGCACTGGACGCCAGGTTGGAACTGGTGGACGGTGACCACGAGCTGGCTCGCGAGCGGGCGGCCGCCATCGCACGGTACGACGGCATCCGGCTGGTGGAAGACAGCCTGGACATCGAGACCTGCGAGGGCGCGGCGACCATCGGCCTGGAACTGGTGGACACCGCCCCGTCGTTCGACACCGTCCTGATCGCTCTCGGCGGCGGGGCGCTGGCCACCGGCGTGGGGCATGTGGTGAAGGCATTCGCACCGGAAGTCGAGGTGATCTGCGTCCAGCCGCTGGGCGCACCGGCGCTGACACACTCGTGGCGCAGGCGACGTGTCGTCACGACCGACTCGACGAACACCATCGCTGACGGCGTCGCCGGCCGCCGCCCCATCCCGGCCGTCCTGGACGACCTCCTCCTGGTCGCTGACGACGCCGTCCTGGTCCATGAGGCGTCGATCATCGCCGGTATGCGGATGCTCCTCGACCACGCCGGCCTCGTCGTCGAGCCTTCGGCCGCACTCGGCATCGCGGCGATCCTCGAAGACCGTGACCGCTTCGCCGGCCGACACGTCGTCACCATCGTGTGCGGCAGCAACGTCGACGTGGACGCCTACCACCAATGGGTCGGCGCGGCTCCCCTCCAGCATTGATCGTTCAGGCGAGGCAGTGGGCGAGCAGCCACCGCGCTTCGTGTGCGGACAGGGTCAGCGAGTCCTCGTTCCCGGCATCGATGACCAGCACCACTTCATCGGTCGGCCAATGAGCGGCCAGCTGCCGCAGGGTGACAGGCCGGTAGCAGGGCACCTGGGGGAAGGCCCTGAGCAGCCGCTCCTCCGAGGTGAAGACCATCACCGAGGGGGCGAAATTCACGCTTTCGACCACCGGCAACACAAACCGCACGAACTCCCTGCGGTCACGCGTGTATCGGATCCCGCTGACCGCAGGGATCAACACATCACAGCCCGCCAGCGCCTCCAAGGCCCGGCTGTCGGGCGCCCTGGCAAGATCACGCAGAGCGTCACGCGCCACTGCCTCGAAGAGTTCGGCGGGGATCTCTGTCATGACGCCACACCTTTGCTGGACGAGCCCGCCACTCGATAGACCCCGTCTACCCGCGATCGGCCCGATCATGCGGGGCGCCGGTCTCTGCCGTACGGGTCGTGGGGGCACTGAGGCGAGGTAGGCCGGTGGAACAGTTCCTCGGTCCGGTTACAGCTCGGGGGTCGGCTCGGCGTCAGGTACGTCGAGGTCCGCCCAGCCGAGGCGTCATGTGCGGTCTACGTCCATACCGTGGAAGACGTCGGGCATGAGAGGTTCCTCGACCTGGGCGAGTTCCCATCGCACGACGCCGACGACGGGGAAGAAGATTTCGGCCGACTCGTTGCAGATGTGCCAGGCGGACTGCCTCGTCGCAGCAGCGGGGGCACGCATCTGCGGTTCGAGCGCCTGAGGATCGGATCGAACTCCTGATGCGGTCGATCGGGCGACCGCAGGTCACGGCTGCCGGTGACCAGGTTTCGGCGTACTGATCACACCCGCCTTCTACGACCCGCCCTCGAAGAAGCCGGACTTCAGGTCCCCGATGATGGCGTCGAGTGGATGCCCACTGACGATGAACGGTCCGCTCCAGGGCCCACTGAGTGCGAAGAGCAACGCCAGGCTCAGCCCGACCACACTCGCAATACCTACGATGAGCAGCGACGTTCGCAGGCTGCTGCGGAAGACCAGTGCGCCGGAGTTCACGATCAGGGCCAGTCCGCTGACCACAAGCGTGACGACGTAGAGCCCGGGAACGTCGCGCGAGGCGGCCGCGACGCGGGCGCGACGACTGCTGGTGACACCGTCCAGGGAAACCACCAGTTCCGTGCCTGTCGGGGTTCCCACATCGGGCCGGGCCGCCTCGGCGCGCACACTCCGCTCCAGCCGTGCGATCGCGCGAGCGGTGGCCGGGTCGTCACCGGACGCCGCTGCTGTGCCCTCCCACTCCCCGGCTCGCGTGGTCCGCAAGTAGTCCAGCAGGGCCGCATGGATCGGCTCCGACTGGACTCGCGGACTTGTCGCCGCCCATGCCAGGCGGGAGGCCGCGGCCGCTTCGTCGCTTACCAACCCCTCGGCTGCGCGCAGATAGCCGGCCTCGCTGGCCAGTGAGAGTGCCGCAAAGATCGCGAAGGCGGCGCCGAGTGTCGGCATCAGGGGCGTGGCGATCTGCGGCACCCGATCCCGTTCCCCGACCGGTACGAGCGCCCGGACGCCGACCCGCGCCACGGCCGCCACCAGCAAGGCGAGAAAGAGTCCGCCCAAAACCAGCACCACCGCCGGCAGCGAGGTCAACCAGTTCACCGCATCACCCACAGAGCGTTCCCGCGAGCGCCCCACGGCGGCGGCACATCGGCCCCCGCGACCTGGAGCTCCTCATCGATCACTTTTAACGAACGCTCCATGATCACAGGACGAAGCCCTTTGATGCTCGCGACGCCCGGCACGGCATCTCTTTTCATTTGGCCAAACAGCCGAATTCGGCCCAGTACGAGCCCGTATTTACGACTACCGCCGCGCCTGGGCTGCCCCGAGTACGCGGGATGAGGAAAGTGCGGTGATCGCGAAGAATCTGCGGGCAAGCGAGCGGTCGGCCGAACGCTGGCGGCGTGCCTGGCGGGAAGGCGGGATGGACGCCCTCGCCTCCACGGCCCCGACGACCGGTTCTGGCCGGGATCAGAGCACTGATCGCCTGGAAGTTCTGGATCGACTGCTTGTCGGCCGGGGTGTGGCGGCTGATGCACCGGCACGGCTGGTCCTGGCAGGGTCCCGCCCGGCGGGCTGTGGAGCGCCACGATGCTTCAGTACGCTGCCGCTGTTACGGCGCGGCTCGCTGGGCAACAACGCCTTCATCGACGACGACCACCTCGAACGCACCAGTTACGGCCCGACCTGATGGACGGCTGCCTCGCTGGCACCGAACTCACTCTCATCCGCCGGCCGACAACAATTCAGTAGCCCAGTAGGCCAGTTACGAGGACCACGGGACTACATCCACCGGAGGTGTGCAGCCGCGTATGCTGCGGCAAGGTGACGGGAGACATGCATGCGTAGGTCTGGTATCCAGGTGCTGACCTGGGGTTCCGCGTCAGTGTGGATGATGACGGCCGTGGCAGCGTGCGCTCACCCGAGTTCGGCGGCGAAAGACGCCTCCCAGAGCGCCTCCCAGGACTCCTCCACGTACACCTTCCAGTTGCAGAAGAGCGATCTCCCCTGGAGCGGCAGTCCCAGTCCGTACAACGCCGAGGTGAAACTCGATGACGGTCGCCGGGTGGCCATGTACTACCGCCGGGGTCAGGGGCTCGTCGAGCAGCACTACAGTCCTCGGGCGAAGGCCTGGACCAAAGCGAAGGTCATCCATCACACCAAGGCCGACGCATGCCAGGGCATCGAGCTCCGGGCGAACGGCGGAACCGTCGCGGCGATCGCGAACTTCGGCCCCTATTGCTACGACGGCGAGCCCCCGGCCGAGTCCATTGCCGCCGTCGGCACCGGCGGCCTGACCAAGTGGGACGTCAACGTCACGAAGGATTTCGACGGCTGGGAGCGGGCCTCCGTCTCCGATGACGGGAGTGAGGTCGTCTTCAGGAGGGACGTCACCCTCCGCTGGAGCCGTGCCGACGGGTTCGGCGATCAGTGACCGGCCTTCAGCGCACAGGTCATGGTCAGCAGTCTCCGAACCGTCGCCGGCTGCCGACATGTCGCCGCCCGCGACGGGTTCTGGTGGCTCCGCTTCGCCGTCGGCCGTAACCAGTACTCCAGCCGTAGATCGTGATCTTCATGGCTGGGCGGCTTGTCGGCGGTAGTTGCTGTGGCGGGCGCGAGCTTGGTGGCGTCGGCGCCAGGTGGACCAGCGAAGTCGTTGGGCCAGGTCGCGGGCGGGTTGGGCGATCAGGGTAGTGAACAGGCGCTGGATCTCGTTGCAGGTGAGCGGGACCAGTCCGTCGGGGCTGGTCCCGTCGTCGGACTGGGCCTGGTTGCGGCGTTCGAGGGCGGTGGTGACGGCGAGGAAGGCGTGGGCGAGCAGGGCCAGGGTGACCCACCGGTGCCAGGAGTCCCAGTGGCGCACTTGGTGCTCGTCCAGCCCCGCCAGTCCCTTCGAGCTCTGGAACGTCTCCTCCACCGTCCAGCGGCTTCCCGCGACCTTGACCAGCGTGGACAGCGGCACCGGACGGGGCGAGTAGCAGCGGTACTAGGCCAGTTCGCCGGTGCTGCGTTTGCGGCGGATCATAAGGTGTCGATGGCCCGTCGGTTCGCCCGTGGTGATGGCGACCAGTGCCCAGTCGTACCAGCGGTGCCCCTTCGCGCCGCGTCCGGCGGACAGTTTCTGCCAGGCCCGGCGAGGGATGCGCTTGGCCAAGTGGTCGGCACGCTGAGGGCCGGCCGGGGTGGGGACGCGGTAGGTGCAGGAGACCGCGAGCACGTAGCCCAACTGTCTTGCCTCCAGGGCGGTGCGCAGGTTCGGGTTATCGCCGTAGACCTCGTCGCCAGCCGCCCACGCAGCTGACACTCCGGCGTCCAGGGCGCGTTCGATCATCTGCTGACCCAGATGCGGCTTGGTCGCGAAGCGCGGTCGATGGCGGCGTGCCCGTGCCGGGAGGTGTGGGTGAGGTACACCGCGACTTGCGCGTTTTCGATCCTGACCGCGGTGCCGCTGTACTGGCGTTGCACTCCCACAGTGTGGGTGCCCTTCTTCAGGTCGCCGGTCTCGTCGACCACCAGCACCGCCTGGTCGTCCGCCAGGTGCTCCAGCACGAAGCCGCACAGGTCGTCACGGACCAGGTCGGCGTCCCACTTCGCCCGCCCCAGCAGGTGCTGCAACCCGTCCGGCGTGGCGTCCCCGACATGCTCTGCGATCGTCCAGCAGTTCTTGCGCGGCAGGTCCGCCAGGAGCCCGAGTATCAACTGCCGCACCCGATGCCGAGGTTCGACCCGCGCGAACCGGGCTCGCGATCCGACCCATCAGGCCCTCGAACACTTCCTGCCAACCGGCAGGGTCTACGCTGTGACCTGCGGCCACCGCATGATCATCTGTCTTCACACACCGATGATCAGCGGTGGCCGCACGCGTTCCCACGGCAGCCCCCACCAAAGATCAGGATCGTTGGCCAGGTAGTGGCGGCCGACCTGGCGACACAGATTAGAGTCCTTCAAACAGTCAAGGCGTCCGGAGACGGGGCTGCGCTACTTCCGTGCTTCGGTCGCGAGCGTGCGGGGTTCGCCCGCAGTCCCGGGCCAGGAGGACATGTGCAACGCGGCGAAGTCTGGTGGGTCGAGTTCGACGAGCGGCGGCCGGTCGTACTCCTGTCGGGAGACGAGGCGCGCGGGTTCCGGGCGATGCAGGTCGTCGCTCCGGCTGACGTCGACATCAGCGGTCTGGGAGTCGAAGTGGCAGCAGGAGCTACGGAAGGACTGCCCTTCGAAGGCGTGCTGCGGTTCGGCTTCTCGCATCCGGGCATCACCCCTTGCACCTGGCTGACCACACTGTCCCGGGACGACCTGATCGGGCAGGCGGGCGTCCTGTCCTCCGCGAAGCTCAGTGCGATTGAGGATGCGCTCCGTCTCAGTGAACAGGAGAAGGAGTGGACCCCAGCTACGGCTGCGAAGCTCAGCGACATCAGGGACGCCCTCCGTCTCGGCGAGCTCAAGTAGGCGGAGAAAGAACGGCCTCCCTGACAGCCCGGCCGATCTCGTCGAGATGATCAACGGTGTCCCCATCTACCCCTCCGGGGCGCCACCCGCAAGATCACGATCTACGGCTGGAGTACTAGACATGACGAGAGCCCCAGCGGAGGGTGCGTTCGAGGTGGTCGTCGTCGGTGATGCGGTGTCGGCCAGCGGGCCGCGCCGTGACAACGGACCCGATGCCCTCAACCGGGATCAAGTCCGGTATGTGGGAGGGCAGTTGCACGTTGGTGAGCCAGTCACGCACGGCAGCGCACTCACGCGTCCCGGCACCACCGGACTAACGCAGGGATCACCACACGTCACGCCCCCAAACAACGCTCCGAAGAGGTCATCGCCGTGAGGCACAGGGGCGCCCAGACGGCTCACACAGTGGCTACGCTCCCTGGACACCCCGCCTCAAAAGTTCGTCATCGACAGCGCGAAGCCTCTGCCGCCACTCCCTCGCGGCTTTGGGGTTGCGCCCCATGCCACGCGCCACGGTACCCCCAGCCCGCTGAGCGGCGAGGGCCCTGCGCTCCCGCAGTTGCTCGACAGAGAGGCTGGCCAGATCGGCGTACCAGTTGTCGTAGAGCTTCCAACGACTCATAGACCCAGGGTGCCGACCATCACGACCCCGCCGCACACCAATTTCGGGAACGCACGGGAAGCCGGCCCAGTCCGACGACGCCATGATTCGACCTACCTGCCAGCAAGCTCTCCAGCCACCTCACGCCGAAGTCGCTGCCATGCGAGATCGTCCGGGACGACGACGTCCTGGTTCTCCGCATCGGGGACGCCACCGTCAGCGTCTCCTGGGAACTTCTCGGGACCTGGTACACCGACATCGAAGGCTCTGAGTCACTTGAGTGGGCCAACTCGGTCATGAAGTGGTCGATAGGAACTTGGATACGAATCCGGCGTGCGCGCCGACAGCGCTGGGATGCAGACATCATCCGTGCCCTTGAGATCCCCGTCCCAAGGCTCGCGCAAGAACGAGCACGACAGCTGATCCAGCAGGGGAAGTGGCAGGAAGCCATCACCGAGATCAGGGAAGCGACCGGCTACGACCGCCGAGATGCCAGATGCGTCGTGCTCGCCCTGACGTACGGATGGAAGGTCCCCACCCCCGGACGGTTTCCTCGGACTCGGAGGCGCCCTGCCCAGAATCTCTCTGACATCCATAGGCGACATCAACAGCACTGGACGTAGGCATCCATGCGCGGCCAACACATATGCTCCGACAGGGCGGTCTCCTTGGGGCAGCAAGGCGCACCTTCGCGTCCGCCGGCCGTCAGTAGCCGTGGCCGGGCCAGTGCGGATCCGTCCAGCGGTCCTCACCGGTGAGTCCGAGCAGCCGTATCCGGTGCTGCAGATCCGCCGATGCGCCCGACTCGCGGAGCCGCATGGAAGCGTGGCTGAGGAGCCAGGCAACCAGTTCGGCGCGCAGTTCGTCCTCGTCGTGCTCGTACCAGGCGACGCTCCAGGGCAGGCCGTCTCCCAGGAGTTCGTACTCCCATTCCGCGGCCGCCTCGGCGAGACGTCGGTCGCTGAGGTACCCGGTCTGCTCTTCCCAGTCGACAAGCCAAGGGCCGAGCGTTCCGGACGCCTCGGCACACATCACGAAGACCTGATGTGCCGGGACGGCCGCATCCGGATCGGTGAGGCTCTGCACCCACCAGGCATGGAGGAACTCACGTACCGAATCGGCCTGTTCGTTGGGCCACTGTTGCCATCGGCCGCGGGCGAAGGAGTATCCGGCCTCCTCCAGTCCGGAGAGGGGTTCCGCGCGACCGGCGACCAGGACCCTCGCGAACTGCGGCAGGATGCGGCGCAGTACGGCCGCGTGATCGGTCCAGTCGATGGCCTGCCAGGTCCGGCGCAGGAGGTCCGGCTCCAGCTCCACATCCGGCGTCTTCAGAAGGGAGAGTTCCTCCGGGCCACCCCAGTGGCATTCGCAGTTGTGCTCGTCCGGATGCGCGGTCATGCCCTGGAAGGTGACGGTGAGGTTCTCCAGGGCGGCGCTGAGGCGGCGGCGTGCGGGACGGTCGGCGAGATGCATGATGTGCCCGGCCTTCGGGGACTCCGTACGGCTTCCGCCGGCCGAAGATCGCCACTGTACTCGGTGGGACGGGGCCTTGCATCACTCTGAGGCGTAGTCCGCTTGCGTGCTCCGCTGTACGAGCGCGAGGGCCTCCTCGCGGCTCAACTCCACATCACTCAGTGTGTTTCCTGTCGTGGCGAGCAAGGCGGTTGAGGATGTGCAGTTTCCCCGAGTCCGTGGCCATCGGTCGGCCGGGCCGGTGCCCGGACTGCCGGAAGCAGGCGAGACGCGTGGTCCGGCTGCGGGTGCGCCGGTACTGCGGGTGCGCCGGTACTTCTACGACTGGAGGTGTTCCCGGAAGACATTCGCCGAACCGGTGCCGACCTTGACCGACCGGCACCGACGGTCGAGCACCGGGCTGACGGGGTGGTAACTCGGTTGCGATCGGCTTGGTCACCTGGGCGAAGATGCCTGCATGAGCCGAGAGACGGATGAGGTACGCGAAGCGATCGCAGGAGAGCTGCGTCTTATGGATCCCAGCGTGCGCACATCACGCTCGCTTGCCCGACAGCTACTGGACCCGGACTTCGTAGAGGTCGGCGCTTCGGGGCGGCGATGGACGTATGACGAGATGCTTGCCGCCCTGCCCGAGCTGGACGGTGCGACAGAAAGCCGTCCGCGCTATGAGCCCTCGCAGTTCACCGGTGTCCTGCTGGCACCCGGGCTGGTGCACCTCACCTATGAGACCACGTTGGACGGAAAACGGGCACGGCGGAGTTCGCTCTGGCGCAAGCAGGGTGCGGCCACAACGTGGCAGCTGTACTACCACCAGGCCACACCCATCCCGCCCGGCAGCATGTAACTACGAGTCTCGGACGGTGATCGTTCGTTGTGACTCGCTGGAAATAACGGAGCGAGCTGACGACCGGGCAGTACTCGCGGCGATCATCCACGTTGCCAGGACAGGGTGCACCCAGCGGCAGCTCCCACCGGTCTTCGGCAACGGGCTGCCGATCTCAGTGGGCATCTCTGGCGCCCACACCCATACCGGTCAAGGCCTTGAGCCTGGGCGACATCGTTGGGGGGTCGAGCGCACGATGGCCTGGCTGGACGGCTGCCGACGTCTGCGGCTGGCCACGGGCAAGACCCGCCTGCTGAGGTTGACGAGTTCGCCTTCCGCAAGGGCTGCACCTATGGCACCGTGCTGGTCGGCGTCGAGGCCGGCCGGGTCGTGGACGTGCTGCCCGACCGTGCCTGGGAGCCCTTCGCGGCCTGGCTCAAGCAGCATCCCGATGCGGAGATCATCTGCAGGGACTGGGCCACCGCCAATACGAAGGCAATCAAGGAGGCCGCTCCCAACGCCCCGAGAAGACGCAGATCGCTGGCACCTGCTTCAGAACCTGTCCGCGGCGGTGGAGAAGACCTGTCACCAGCAACTCAGCTGCCTGCGCAAACACGCCGAGCAGGAGGTGGAGCCAAGCGTGCGCCGGAACTGCCCCGCACCCAAATCATCGAGCCGACCCGTCACCGCTTCGGGGACATCCGCCGCAAGCACCTCGCCACCCTACGGGCGGGTACCGCCGAACCCGTGCGGGCAGACATCCCCAGTCGAACACTCGTGAACTCCACGATCTCCGTCACGAAACTGCGGACAGAGCCAATTTCAAAGGCCCTGATCATCCGATGAGTCACCCCAACGAGACGCGTGATCGCCGGGACACGACCTAGGCAACATCTTCGGCTGACAACAGAACACGGGTCGCCTCGAGGTCGACGGCGACTATCCGCACCGACACGTCCTGGTCCTCGCGGACGAGCTGCGCAAGGTCCGCGACCGGCTCGGTGAGCGGAACGAGACCCTCTACGCAGTCGGCGATGCGCACGAAGTATCCGATCGGCGCGATCTTCGTGACTCGTCCGGTGACAACCTGGCCCACACGTTCCACGAACCGAGGGAGCAGGTCCTCGTGCTCGGCCCACTCGCGGAGCATGATGCCCACCTGGTGATTGTGCTCGGCGTGCCAGACCACCTCGCCGGTGACGAGTTGCCCCACGGTCGGCAGTTCCATGCACCTGGGCATCCTGTCGACTCTGGCCAGTCCAACGGCTTCAGGGCGGCCGTCGATGGAGAGGAAGACGCCGAAGGGCTGTCTGCCGACGACCTCACCGGCGATCGGGGTGCCGACAGGCAGAGAGCGAACCGTGTCGGTCCAGGCCGCGGCGGCACCGGCCGCTTGGCACCTGCCGTGTTCGGAAGGCCAGGAGTACTCACTCATACGCTGATCATGGCACTCACGAGCTGCGCCGTGAGCGCTTTCCGAGGTGCTGGTCATGGGCCGGCCAGGCAGCTTCACGAGCGGCGGGGCCGAGTTGTTCAGGCGTACCGTCAGGGTGCCGGCGACGAGCAGCCCCGAACAGTGGCGGTTCCGCCGGATGCGGTAAGGCGCCCCATGGGGATCCAAGGAGTCTCATGCTTGAGGCGAATCATCCGCTCCGCTTGTCCGTACCATTTCTCCAGCGGTGCTCTGCCCGTGACACCATCGCTGCGCGCCTGGCGGGCATCGGCCCGCCCAGGCGGCGCGCAGGGCAGACCCGTCCGGTGCTACACCCCGAGGAAAGGTCGTGCGTTACATGTCCGAGAACGCTTCCGTCACCGAACTCGCGTCGCAGTACACCGCTCAGGTGACCGCCGACCTGGAACGCAACGCCAAGGAACAGGAACGTATCGGCGCGGAAATCGCCGCTCTGAACGAGCAACTGGCAGCTCTTCAGCGGGACCACGGCGTGCTGGTCAGCATCCAGCAGGCCATCGACGCGGCGCCGACGCTGGCGCCGGCCAGGACGGCTGAGCCGTCCGACAGCGTCTCGGTGCCCGCGCCCCGTAAGAAGTCCGCCGGCGCATCCGGCACGAGCAAGCGGACGCAGCCGAAGAAGACCAAGGCCGCTGCCCCTCCCGCCCCCCGAGCCGAAAAGCCTGCCGGCCGCAAGCGCGCAGCCAAGACCGACGCCGCGAAGACGGCACCGCCGACGCTGGTCGACCTGGTCCGCCGCCACCTCGCCGAGCAGAGCGAACCCCGTTCGGCAGCGGAGATCGCCACCACTCTCGGCCAGGCCCACCCCGAACGCACGGTCAAGGCAACCGTGGTAAGGACCACTTTGGAAGGCCTCGTCGCGAAATCCCAAGCAGAGCGCAGCAAGCAGGGCGCGTCCGTCTTCTACAGCGCCGTCGCCGCAGCGGATGCAGCCGCGCCCACGCAGACCGAGGAGCAGCCCGCGCCGACCGATGCGTGACACCGCCACGGCGTCGTGCGAGGTGTGTGCGGGTGCTCTTTGGAGGAGCACTTAGCAGGCTTCATGGGCTGCCAGGTGGGGGTTTCGTACGGCGCCTGCCCCACCACAACGCCCGCGAGGCAGGCGCCGACCTCTGCGCCCCAGCCCGCCGCCCGCCGCCCGCCGCCCGCCGCCCGCCGCCCGAAGCAGGGAGCCATTGCGTCACGGCAAGCGGGTCAGGCGGGAGGGCGACCCCCCCGCCTGGCTGCCCTCGTTCCCCAGGGTCAGGGTGTCGGTGCCGGTCTTCGTCAGGGTGTAGACGTTGCCTCGCACGCACAGCTCGCCGATGGAAGGGTCCGTGGGGGCGCTGGTGGCCGCCTCGAAGACCATGGATGTTCCGTTGGTCTCTCGCAGCCGCAGCGTTTCGGTGCACCCGATGTCCCGGCCGCTGTCGGCGTCGGTGACGTGGCTGACCTGTCGGCCGACGATGTCGCCCTTGTCCGCCGCATGCAGGGTGACGGACACGGACACGCCGGTCGTACGGGCGTTCACGACACCGTCACCGGAAGTGCTGCCCGGGCCGGTTCCCTTCCAGGTGCCCACCCAGGAAGCGGGCAGGGCATCCGCGGCAGTGGAACGGGACGGGGAGGGGGACGGCGGCGGAGTCGTGCGCCGGGCGCCGTTCGTCCCGTCACCTGTGCCGTCCAGCAGCCAGGCCAGTGCAGCGACCACGGCCGCGGCCGCCACCACGCCCGCGACGACGGCGGTCGTCCGGGCCCGCGTCGGCCGCCGAACGGGCGCCAGGGGCACCCCCGTGCCGGGTGGACCGGTCAGCGCGGGGACCGAAGCGGTTCCGGCCGGAAGAGGCGTGGGATGGGCGTATGCGGCGGGTGGTGGTCCGTACGCCGCCGGCGCAAGGGCACCGCCGCCGCCACCGCCACCGCCACCGCCACCGCCACCGCTGGCAGCGTACGGACCGAATCCGGTCGTCGATACGCGGATGGGGGGCACCGGGTACGGCGGTGCGGGCGACGGCGCAGAGCGCTGCGGCAGTGCCGGCAGCTCGGCTTCCCTCGCGGCGATGTCCGCCGACAGGTCCGGTGGCAGAGCCGCGGCCCAGCTACCGGGAACGCCGCCGATCCGTTCCATGAGTTCGTCGGCGGTGGGACGGTCCTGCGGCGACTTGTGCAGGCAGTCGCCCAACAGCGGTACGAGCTGTGGCGGTACGTCGTGGAGCGCCGGCTCCTCATGGACGATCCGGTAGAGCAGCTGTGCCGCCGACGGGTCCTCGCCGCGCCTCAGGAAGGGCCCTTTGCCGGTCGCCGCGTACACCAGCGTCGCGGCCAGGGAGAAGACGTCGCCGGGCGCGGCCGATATCCCTCCGGTCGCCTGCTCGGGTGCCATGTATCCCGGCGAGCCGATGACCCCGCCGGTGCTGGTGTGCCGCGTGTCGTCGGCGGCACGGGCGATGCCGAAGTCGATGAGCAGGGGGTGACGGCGGGCGAGGAGCACGTTGGACGGCTTCACGTCACGGTGCGTGAGGCCTGCCCGGTGCACTGCCCGCAGTCCCTCCGCCAGTTCCGCGGCCAGGGCCCGGACGGCCGGCTCGGGCAGCGGGCCGTGGTGCTCCACCCACTCGGCGAGGGATGGTGCGGCCACGTACTCGGTGGCCAGCCACTGCGGCCGCTGCCCTGCGGGGCTGTAGTCGACGACCGCCGCCGTCCAGGCGGAGCGCACCTGGTCGCTGCTGACGATCTCGCGGGCGAACCTCTCCTCGAAGCCCGGGTCCAGACCGAGTTCGGCCCGCACTGTCTTCAACGCCAGGGGGCGCCCGGAAGCCGTACGGGCGAGGAACACCTGGCCCATGCCTCCGGCGCCGAGTCTTGCCAGCAGGGAGTAGCCGCCGATGGCCGGCGGATCCGCGGGATCCAGACTTCTCATGATCTTCTCCGGGCGGTACTCGGGCCGCGGCAGGGCGCAACACCGTGGACGGCGAGCACGGGGCACCGCCCGGCATCCGCGTGAGCTTAACCCACACGGGTGACGCGTCGTCATCGGCTTGCATCGCGCCGGAGCGGTGCTCGTCGGAACCGAACGCCCGTAAAAAGGCACGCCGATTGACAGTCCTTCGGGAGCCCGCGAACGACAACTTTGGTTTACGGCTCGCCATTCGTTAACTAGAGTTGCCGCATGGCCTCATTCGAGATCACTCCCGAAGAACAGGCAGAGCTCGACAAGGCTCTGTACGACGCCCTCAACCCGCTCGCATCAGCCTTGCGCTCCCGAGCGTCGGGGCTGCCCGAGGAACGCATGTGGGAGGCGGACCCCGTCGAAGTGACGCTGTCCGTGCTGGCCGCGTGGAAGGTGGTGGACGCGGAGGTCAAACGGCTGACGGCGATCGCGGCCGGCACCGCCGGGTCCTACGGTGCGAGCTACGAGCAGATGGGCGCCGTGTGGGGCATCACCCGGCAAGGCGCCCGCAAGAAGTGGCCCGAAGCCGTCAGCCGCCCCGCGACCACAGCGGCGGCGCGGACGAGCAGCGCGCTCGAACTCTGCGGCGGAACGGCCGAACTGACACAGGAGCCCTCGTCCGGCGGCTGGCGGTGGAGCGGCAAAGGCGCGGACGGAACACGGGGGGCGGCCGACGCCGGCGCCTCGTACGCCACGAAGGAGGAGGCCGCAGCCCATGCGGGAGCCTTCCTGAAGGAGCACACCCTCGGCCAGGCCTGAGGCCTACCGCCTTGGTCATCCCCGGATCGGGGTGACGGTGGCGGTGAGGTGCGGTGCGGTGTGATAGGCGGGCGGGCGCGTGGGCGCGGCGACGGGATGGGGAGGAATGCGTTGATCGTCTGGGTGAACGGTGCGTTCGGCAGTGGGAAGACCACGCTGGTGGAGGAGTTGCGTCCGCGCTGGCCCGAAGCGCTGGTCTACGACCCGGAAATGGTCGGCTTTGTGCTGCGGGAGATCGTGGAGGTGCCGACCGGCGACTTCCAGGATCTGCGGCTCTGGCGGCGGCAGGTCGCCGACCTGGCGGTGGGGCTGGTCGAGGAGTACGGGCGTCCGGTCCTGGTTCCCATGACCTTGGTCAACCCCGGCTATGTCGGTGAGGTGTTCGGCGCGCTGAAGGAGGCGGGCGTCGACGTTCACCACTTCTTCCTCAAGGTCTCGCGAGAGGTCCTGGAGCAGCGGATCGACGGACGGATCTCCTTCCACGATGATCCCGGGCGGGAGGAGCGGGTCCGGCGGTGGTGCAAGGACAGGATCGAGCAGTGCATGGCAGCGGTCGACACCCTGCCCGGCGACACGGTCTTCCTGGACGGTGAGCTGTCCCCGCGGGAGTTGGCCGACTCGGTGCTCGCCCGCGTCGGCGCGAGTTCAGAGCCGTAGGACACCCAGGGCCTGATCGCGTAGGGGGGCATGCACGGATGTGAGCCGATGCGCCCCCTGCGCCCCTCCATAGCTCTGCGTTAGGGTGTAATTGCCGTTGGTGACCGGAGGGGGCGTTCCGTGACGACCGATACCACCGAGTTCCTCGACAGGGCGCCCGCGGTCCCCCGTCTCGCGGTGCTCCGCGTCGGCGTGACCGGACACCGTTCGATCCCCGACTCCGTCCTCCCGTACGTCCGCTCCGCCCTGCGGCGCCAGTTCAGCCGTAGGGACGTCGAGTTGGAGGCCGTCAGCAGTCTCGCCGCCGGCGCCGACCAGTTGTTCGCCGACATCGCCCTGGAATACGGCGTCCCGGTGACGGCGGTGATCCCGGGCATGGACTACGAGACGCACCTGGGCGACGAGGAGACTCGACACACGTACCGCAGAATCCTCAGGTCCTGTACGACCAGGATCGATCTGCCCCTCCAGCCGACGCACGAGAAGGCCTACGTCGCGGCCGGCCAATGGATCGTGGAGCACGTCGACCATCTGATCGCCGTCTGGGACGGCCGTCCGGCCCGCGGCCCGGGCGGCACCGGAGACGTGGTCGCCTACGCACGGCGCCTGGGGGTGCCGGTGACGGTGCTGTGGCAGGCGGGCGTGCTCAGGGACTGACCGGCAACGCGCCCCCACCGGCCGGTCAAGTCGTTCGCCGTCTCGGCGAACTGACGTTCAGCCACCGAAGCGCACGAGCCATTCCGTGTGGGCAGGAGACATCAGACGTTCCGCCTCCCCCACGGCATCGGCCCAGCCCGCCTCGGTGACCGTGGTGGACATGGCGACCCGGGCCGTCTCCAGATCCTGTTCGATGAGGGAGTGGGCGTGCGTCAGCGGTCCGTGGCGTCGTACCTCCTGCCAGGCCACGCCCGCCGCCGCGGCCGCGCTGAGCAGTCCTGCCAGGTCCGCGCCGCCGAGCAGTCCGGCGGTGCGCAGCAGGGCGGCCGCCAGGGCGAACAGGGTCAGGCCGGCGGTGAGGGCCGACCAGCGGGCGGCGGCGCGGTGTGCGCGCGCTGCCCGGTTCTTGTACCAGACCGCCTGTTCGAGCAGCCGGTCACGCAGGTAGATGTCCCGGCGGGCGGCGTACGACTTGGCCCGTACGGCGCGCATCTGCGGGGTGATCTGCCCTTTCCCGAGTTCCTGGACCCCGTCCCGGGAGTCCTCCCAGCCACACTTGCGCAGCTCGCGCAGCCGCTCCTCGAGCCGCTCGGCGAACACCGCGTCCGGGTCCGCGACCTTGGAGTGGAAGGGGCCGCCGTGCACCATGTACTGCCAGGCCAGCGTCTTCACCAGCTCGGCGGCCGCCCGGTGCGCCTGCCAGTGGGTGCGGGAGCGGCGGCGCGAGGTGTGCAGACCGAGGAGGATCGTCACGCCGTACAGGACGGCAGCGAGCACCGCCATGAGATGGCCGGAGGCCTGCTCGATCAGCATGGCGGCCGCGGTGGCCAGGAGCAGCACGAGCAGATGCGTGCGGACCGCTTTGAAGGACTCGCTCTGATGGCGTAACGCCCATTGATCACTCCACCGGAACAGCGGTGGCAGGTCCCGCTCGCTCAGCAGGGTGCTCGGTGCAGGAGTCGTACCGGTCGCCATGGCGCCCCCCGAAATCGCTGCGCGCCCCCGACTTCTTCCGCGCGCCCCCGAAGTCCCAGGGTACGAATGGATGGACCGGCGGAACCAGTCCCCGCTCGACAGGTTGTCCTGGGCTTCCTGGTATAAGGTCCGCACTATCGGGAGCAGACTCGCTCGACGGTTCGTCTCTCCGGGGAAATCCGGGGACACCCAAGACGACGCACCCCGACAACCCTGCTGTTCCCATCGATCCGAACCGGAGCGACGAAACCGCCATGATCCTCGACGTGACGCCCATGAAGCGCCCCTCCCAGACCCTCGTCTCGGCCACTCGCCGGACCCGTCTGACGGACATCGACCCGTACGCGGCCGCCGCCGCGCGCGCCGCGGGCCGCGTGACGGACGTCCCCGATCGCCGCTCCGGCCGGCCGATCACCTTCAACTCGGCCTCCTGACCCGGACGCCGACGCGAGAACGTCACACGGACGGGGTGCGCCCGGCGGATTCGTCCGCCGCGCGTACCTACGTCCGTGATTCGATGGGGCGTCAATGCCCCCTGCGCTTTCGTGGTTTGACGTGTCGTGGGGTGGTCGGCATGGCACACTCCCTCCAGTGACGAGTAAGGCGCCGGACCATCCACCTCTGAGACAGTTGGTCCTGAAGATCCACAGCAGGTGTGATCTGCTGTGTGACCACTGTTACGTGTACCAGCACGCAGACCAGAGCTGGCGGTCCCGCCCGACGTTCATCCGCCCGGAGACGGTGCGTTCCGTCGCCGGACGGCTCGCCGAGTACGCCGTCTCGCGGTCCCTGGAGTCGGTGTCGGTGATCCTGCACGGCGGTGAGCCCCTGCTGGTCGGACCGGCCCGGCTGCGGGACATCTGCGCGGAACTCACCCGCCCCCTCTCCCCCCACACCACGCTCGACCTGCGCATGCACACCAACGCGGTGACCCTCAACCGCCGTCATCTGGACGTCTGCAAGGAGTTCGGGGTCCGGGTCAGTGTGTCGCTCGACGGGGACCGGGCGGCCAACGACCGTCACAGGCTCGACCGGCGGGGGCGCAGCAGCTACGACCGTGTGGTGCGCGGCATCCGCCTGCTCCAGGAGCCCGAGTACCGCCATCTGTTCAGCGGGGTGCTGTGCACGGTCGACGTGGCCAACGATCCCGTCGCCGTGCACGACGCGCTCACCGCACTCGAGGCGCCCCGGATCGACTACCTCCTGCCGCACTCCACGTGGGACAGCCCGCCGCCCAACCCCGCCGGGGCCAAGACCCCTTACGCCGATTGGCTGCTCGCGATCTTCGATCGCTGGGAGCAGCAGGGCCGCCCCATGCCGGTACGTACGTTCGACTCGGTGCTCAGCACCCTGCGTGGCGGTCCCAGCCTGACCGAGGCGCTCGGGCTCGCGCCCAGCGATCTCGCCGTGATCGAGACGGACGGCACCTTCGAACAGGCGGACTGGCTGAAGACGGCGTACGCGGGGGCTCCCGAGACGGGGTACGACGTCTTCCGGCACGGTTTCGCGGAGTTCGCCGAACATCCCGGGTTACAGGCACGCCAGTTGGGTCTGGACGGAATCAGTGACACGTGCCGCCGCTGTCCGGTCGTGCGCAGTTGCGGCGGTGGGCTGTACGGGCACCGCTACAGGTCCGGGCACGGCTTCGACAATCCCAGCGTCTTCTGTGGTGATCTCCGCTCTCTGGTGGAGGGCATCGCCGACCGGGTGACCGACTCCTCGTTCTCCCCGGCCGTCGTCAGTACGCATCAACTACGCTCCTCACAGCGTGAGTTGGACGCGGTCCTGCTGCGCCGCGTGCAGGAGCACCTGAGGCCCGAGCCGGGTTGGCCGGAGGCCTGGCGCCTGGTGGTGGCGCTGGACAGCGCTCCGGACTCCGCCCCGTACCTGGACGAGGTGCTCCGGCATCCCTATGTGCGGACAGGCCTGCAGCGGTCACTGCAGGGCCGTGCCGACCCCGCACGGTTCATGTCGCTGGCCGCCGCGGCGGCCTTGAGGGCAGGAGTGTCGGCCACCCTGGCCTGGGAGCAGCCCGGCACTCGTCTGCACCTGCCCACCCTGGGCACCTACCGGCTGGACGCCCCCGGTCGGATCGAGGTCGGTGTGACGGCGAACGCCTTCCGGGTGCGCGGCGACGGGGATCCGGAGGGGACGCTGGTGCGGCTCGACTCGGCCGCCGCCTCACCTCGCTGGCGTCCTCTGTCCCGGCTGTGGGAACCGGACGGTCCGCTCATCGACGACGGCGACCCCTACCGCGACTGCTATCCGGCCGCCGTCGCCCCGCCGCTGGAGGGCGACGCGTTCATCGAGCGGCTGAGACAGGCCTACGGGATCCTGGAGAAGGACGCTCCTGAGCGCGACGGCGATCCGGACGCGTTCCATCCCATCGTCCTCACTCCCTTGGAGGCGGGCAGCGGTCTGCTGCTCGGTGAGCACGGGTTCGGGGCGCTGGGCGTGGCCGTGGACGTGCAACCCAAGGAATTCGCCCGCGAGTTGCCGCGCATCGGACGCCGGGCCAGGCTCACCGCCCTGCGCGCGACGGCCGATCTGCACCGGCTGGGCAGCCCGGCGGGCGAACTGCTGGACCAGGCGGACGAGAGGCTGGGCCGGCAGGCGTACGACGAGGCCGCACGGGCACTCACCGCCCTGACCCTGCTGCCGGAGCGCGAACTGACCCGCACCGGCGCGGTGCTGGTGGCGCGGATGTGGTCGCAGTGGGCGGGGCGCCGTGGCTGACGGCTTCGGCTCCCCGGTGACAGATTCGGCGAAGAGGGAACAACTGAGCGCCCTGCTGGGCTCGTTGGGTGTTCGGCGCGGCGGTGTGCTGATGGTGCACGCCTCGCTGAGCGGCACCGGGACCGCCCCGGAGTCGGTGCGGGACGCCCTGCTGGACGCCCTCGGCCCCGAAGGCACGCTGATCGTGCCGACCTTCACTCCCGAGAACTCCGACACCTCACGCGCGTACCTGAAGGCCGTGGAGGGCAGGAGCGAGACGGAGGCGGCGGAGTTCCGCGGGTCGATGCCGCCGTTCGACCCGGACATGACCGAGTGCCCGACGATGGGGGCACTCGCCGAGTGCGTGCGGTCCACGCCGGGGGCCGTGCGCAGCGCGCACCCGCAGACCTCGTTCGCCGGACTCGGGCCGCGGGCAAGGACGTTGCTGCGGCGCCACCCACTGCGCAGTCACCTCGGCAGGCTCTCGCCGATGGCGAAGCTGTATGCCGCCGACGCCCAGATCCTGTTGCTGCGGGTCGGATTCGAGGTGTGCAGCGCGTTCCATTACGCCGAGTACCTGATGCGGCCGAGGCCGCCCAAGCGCACGTACCGGTGCGTGGTTCAGGACAAGGGGAACTGGGTCTCGTACCGTGACGTCTCCCTGGACGACAGCGACTTCGGCGAGATCGGCTCACGGCTCCCGCGGAAGTTCCTGCGGGAAAATGAGTGGGCGTCAAAAACTGTCGTACTTTGCGGAATGCGAGACGTTGTCGGCCACGCGAAGGGGCAGATGACCGGATATCGCCAGGCTTTGGCCTGAAAACGACGAACCGTCCGGGCGCTGTTCAGGCACATTGTTGGTTCCGGTTCAAGGCGCCGTCGGCGGGGGCAGTCCAGCGGCTTGTCGACGGGCAGGGGGGCGTGTGGACATCGCTGAACGGGTGCACGATCGGGTGCCGGACAACCGGCCCCATTTCTTCTTGTCCTACGCCCACACTCCGCCGTGGGGGCCGGACAGCGGAGATCCGGATCACTGGGTGCATGTTCTGTACAAGGATCTGTGCAGTCACATCATGGCGCTCACCGATCTGCCGGCCGGCTCCGCCGTCGGCTTCATGGACCGGGAGATGCGCTCCGGAGAGGGCTGGCCCGAGAAGCTGAGCGAGAACCTCGCCACCTGCCGGGTGTTCGTGCCGCTCTTCTCCCCGCGCTATTTCACCAGCGAGATGTGCGGGCGGGAGTGGTTCGCCTTCACCGAGCGGATGCTGCACGCCAAGAGCACCGGCGCGGGCAGTGTGTCGGCCATCGTGCCCGCCCTGTGGACACGCGTCGAGTTCTCCGAACTCCCCGACTCCGTACGCCACATCCACCTGGACAACTCGGGCTTCGGCGGCCGGTACGCGACCAACGGGATCTACGGGCTGATCAAGCTCAACCGGTTCCGCGACGAGTACGAGGAGACCGTGCTGGGCCTCGCCGAGCGCATCGTGCGGGTCGCCCGGGAGACACAGCTGCCGACCGGCCGCCTCCGCGACTACGAGACCACCCCCAGCGCCTTCAAACCGCGCGGCTCCGGTCCCCGGCACATCCATCTGACCGTCGCCGCCCCCACCCGCGACACCGTCCCCGACTACCGCGACCCCCACCCGTACGGCGACGACGCGCTGAGCTGGAACCCGTACCACTCGGAGTCCACCCGGCCGCTGTCCGCGCTCGCCGAGGACCTCATCCGCTCCCTGGACTACCGGGTGACCGTCGCCGACTTCGACGACGAGGACACCGGCGACCCGGCACCGGCCGGGTCCGCCGTGCCGGAGCCGGAGCCTGATCCGGAGGCCGCGCGGCCCGGGATCCTGCTCGTCGACCAGTGGGCGCTGACCGACGAGGAGCGCCGGCGCAGACTCAAGACCTTCGACGCGGCCGCCCGCCCCTGGGTGAGCGCGATCGTGCCCCGCAACCGGACCGATCTGCAGTGCCGCAGCGACGAGGGACAGCGTCTGGCCGACGAGCTGGAACGGTCGATGCCGACGATCCTGGAGCGGGCGCGGCGCGGGGACAGCCGGATCGCCGTCAACGGCGTACCCACACTGAACGCGTTCACCAATGTGCTGCCCGCCGTGGTGGCACACACCACCCGGCAGTACCTCAAGCACGCCGAGGCCAGGCTGCCGCAGGCCCCGCACGTGCCCAGACTCCGACTGACGGACCCGCCCGGCCCCGATGCGGGAGACGACCACCAAGGAGAGGCATGACGCCCGCCAGGGACGGACGCATCATCACCTTCTACTCGTACAAGGGTGGCACCGGACGCACCATGGCGCTGGCCAACACGGCCTGGATCCTCGCCGCGAGCGGCAAGCGCGTCCTGGCCGTCGACTGGGATCTCGAGGCGCCGGGCCTGCACCGCTTCTTCCACCCGTTCCTCGACCCCAACGCGCTCACGGCGACCACGGGCGTCATCAACATCCTCCAGGACTACGCCTGGGCGGCCACGGACGGCGCCCGCCGCACCGGGGCCTGGCATCGGGAGTTCGCGGACGTCGAGCAGCACGCCGTCTCCCTCACCCCCGAGCGACTGGGCCTGAACTTCCAGGACGGGGGCTCGCTCGACTTCCTCTCGGCGGGCCGCCAGTTCCGCGCGTACTCGGCGACGGCCTCCTCCCTGGAGTGGGACAACTTCTACGACCGCCTCGGCGGCGGCGCCTTCCTGGAGGCGCTGCGCGACAGCATGAAGCAGTCGTACGACTACGTCCTGATCGACTCGCGCACCGGGCTGTCGGACACGGCGGACATCTGCACCCTGCAGATGCCGGACATGCTCGTGGACTGCTTCACGCTCAGCGACCAGTCCCTGGACGGCGCCGCCGAGGTGGCGCACAGCGTCGGGGACGAGCACCGCAAGCGGCGGATCCGGGTGCTGCCCGTGCCCATGCGCATCGACGAGGGCGAGAAAGACAAGGTCGACGCCGGCCGCGCCCTGGCCCGGCTGAAGTTCATGGGGCTGCCCAAAGGGCCGAACGGCGAGCAGCTGGGCGCCGAGGAGGCCACCGCCTACTGGGGCAGCGTGGAGATCCCGTACCGGCCCTACTACGCGTACGAGGAGACGCTCGCCACCTTCGGCGACGAGACCGGCGACCCCAAGTCGCTGCTGTCCGCCTTCGAGCGGCTGACCTCGGTGATCTCCGACGGCGAGGTGACCGGACTGCCGCCGATACCGGAGTCGGTGCGGCTGCGCTGCCGCGACGCGTTCATCCGGCGCCGGCCGCCGACCGTGGCGGCCGAGATGGTCGTGGCCTACGCGGCGGAGAACCGCATGTGGGCGGACTGGGTCGGGTCACTGCTCCGGCGGGCCGGCTGCAACGTCACCCTGCACGACCTGTCCGGCGGCCCCCTGGACCGCGTCAAGCCCGCCACCCGCACCCTCGTCCTGCTGTCCAACGCCCTCCAGCGCTCCCGGCACGCGGAGACCGTCCTGTCCTCCCTGATGTCCGCCGAGACGGCCCCGGGCGCGCCGGTGCCGGTGCGCGTGGACGAGGTGCGGCTGCCGGAGGCGTACCTGGACCGGGGCGGCCTGGTCGATCTTCAGGGGCTCGACGAGACGGGGTGTGCCACCGTCCTCCTCGAGGCGCTGGAGCTGCCCGGGCAGCTGCCGGACGGCGGGCCGGCCGCGCCCCGGTTCCCCGGGCAGACGCCCAAGTTCTGGAACGTACCGCAGCGCAACAGCACCTTCACTGGACGCGGGCAGATCCTGGAGCAGGTGCGCGAGCAGCTGCGGGGCGGCATGTCCGTCGTCCTGCCGCAGCCGCAGGCGCTGTTCGGGCTCGGCGGCGTCGGCAAGACGCAGATCGCCCTCGAGTACGTGCACCGGTTCATGGCGGACTACGACCTCGTGTGGTGGGTCGCGGCGGAACACGTCGACGACGTGGTCGCCTCCCTCGCCGAACTCGGCGCCCTCATCGGCGCGCCCGGCGGCGAGGACATGGCGCTGGCCAGCCAGGAGACCGTGCACATGCTCTCGCGCGGGATCCCCACGGAACGCTGGATCCTGGTGTTCGACAACGCCGACGCGCCTGAGGACCTCACCGGCTACTTCCCCACCGGCAGCAGCGGGCACATCCTCGTCACGTCCCGCAACCAGTCGTGGTCGCAGCAGGGGGCGACGCTCGCCGTCGACGTCTTCCTGCGCCGCGAGAGCGTGGAGCACCTCTCCCGGCGGGCTCCCGGCCTGACCGCCGACGAGGCCGACCAGGTGGCCACCGCGGTCGGCGACCTGCCGCTGGCCGTGGAACAGGCGGCGGCCTGGCTCGCCGAGACCGCCACCCCGATCTCCGAGTACCTGCGCCGGCTCACCGAGCAGACGGCCGCGGTCCTCGCGCTCAACCAGGCCGCCGACTACCCCGAGACGGTCGCCGCGACCTGGAACATCTCCATAGAACGGCTGAAGGAACGCTCCCCCGCCTCGGTACGGCTGCTCCAGCTGTGCGCCTTCCTCGCACCCGAGCCGATCTCCTCGCAACTGCTCTACAGCAAGGAGATGATCGACGCCCTCAAGCCGTACGACCCCGCCCTCCAGGAGAGCCTGCTGCTCGGCCGGGTCATCCGGGAGATCGGCCAGCTCGCGCTCGCCAAGGTCGACCAGGTCTCCAGCTCCATCCAGGTGCACCGGCTGGTGCAGGCCGTGATCCGCTCGCAGATGACGGAGGAGGACCGGCGCACCGCCCGGCACATGGTCCACACGGTGCTCGCGGGCACCCGGCCCGACGGTGACGAACCCATCGACGACCCCGAGTCCTGGCCGCGCTTCGGCGTCATATGGCCGCATCTGGCCGCCTCCGACATCCGCAACTGCACGGAGGCGGACCCGCGCAGACTGCTCATCGACCGCGTCCGGTACCTGTGGAAGCGCGGCGAGTTCCCGCGCGCCCAGCTGCTCGCCGAAGACCTCCTGGCCCACTGGAAGCCGATGCTGGGCGAGGACGACGTGCAGTACCTCTACCTCCAGTGCCAGCTCGCCAACGTCCTTCGCTCTCAAGGGCGTTACGTCGAAGCACAGGAGATCGACGAGGATCTGCGCGACCGCCAGCGACGCGTCCTGGGCACCACGCACCCGCACACGTACGTCACCACCTCAAGCCTCGCCAGCGACCTCGCCGCCCTCGGCGAGTACACCAGGGCGGTGGAGCTGGCGAAGGAGGCGCACGAAGGCTTCAGCCAGATCTTCCACGAGTCGCACCCACGCACCCTCAACGCCGCCAACAACCTCGCGCTGGCCCTGCGCATGGTCGGCAACTACGGCGAGGCCCGACAGCTCGACCAGCAGACCTACGACCGCCGTACCGAGGTCCTCGGCCCCGAGCACCCCTACACGCTGGCGTCGGCCGACAGCCTCGGCCGTGACCTGCGCGAGGTGGGCCGGTACGCCGAGTCGGTGACCGTGCTGTCGAGGGCGTACCAGCAGCACAAGCGGATCCTGGGCAAGGAGTTCCCGGGCACGCTGCGGTGCGCCAAGTCGCTCGCGGTGTCCCTGCGCCGGGCCGGCCTCTTCGAGGACGCGCTGCGGCTGACGTCGGCGACCATGGAGCAGTACCGCATGCAGTACGCGACGGCCACCCCGGACTCGCTCGCCTGTGAACTCAACCTCGCCGCCGACCTGTTCGCGGCCGGCGACCGGCAGGAGGCGCGCAAGGTGGCCCAGCGGGTGCTCGCCGAGTACGTGAAGGTCCCCGGCGAGGCGCACCCCTACACCCAGGCCGCGATGAACAACCTGGCCATCTTCCACTGGGGTTGCGGCGACGCGGAGCAGGCCGAGGCCGTGTTCCGCAGGACGATCGAGCGGATGACGGAGGTGCTGGGCGACCACCACCCGCACACGCTGTTCTGTTCCGCCAACTACGCGATCGTGCTGGCCGAGACGGATCGTCTGGAGGAGGCCTGGGAGCTGGAGAAGCGCGCCGTGGACAGCCTGCGGGGTCTCCTCGGCTCCCAGCACCCGGAGACCCTGGCCGTCGTCAGCAACAGCGCCCTCACCCTCGCCGGTCTCGGCCGCACCGACGAGGCCCGGGTCCGCCGCGGAGAGGCCGTGACCGAACTGGAGCGCCAGTTGCGCCAACTCGGCGAGAACAACGGCATCACCAACCTCGTGACACTCGAACGGCGGGTGTACCGGGATCTGGAGCCGCTGGCGGTGTGAGGGGGCGTTGCCACGGGGGCCGTCGCGGCCGCCTCAGTCGCGCGGCGTGCCCCGCAGCAGCCAGTCCAGGACGTCGGGGAGGGCGCGCAGGGACGCGAAATGCGCGGCCTTCGGCTCCAGGACGGCCTTGGCGCGTGGAATGCGCGCGGCCAGCCACGAGAAGTGGGAGGCCGGCGAGAACACGTCCTTCGCGCCGTGCCACAGCAGCACCGGCACACCGATGTGCGCCGGATCGAAGCCCCACGGGCTGGTCAGTGCGATCGCGTCGTCGATCCAGCCGTACGGTGACGTGCGCAGCGCCTCGTGGTAGTTGCGCAGCAGCATCGACCGGATGCTGTTGTCGGAGACGATCAGCCGGTCCTCGTCGGTCAGGTCGGATCTCAGCTCCTCCAGCAGCCGCGCCGGGTTGCTGCGGATCGCGGCCGAGCGCGGGATGATCCCGGCGGCGTACCCCTCCGGGTCGGTGAACGCCGTATGGAACTCACGGACGTTGAACGGCGCCATCCCCGCGAACCAGTCGAGCCCCTCGGCGTCCCTCGGCGCGAGCCCCACCAGGGCGGCGGCGCGTGTCACCCGGCCGGGCAGGATCGCGGCGCAGGCGAGGGCGTGCGGTGCCCCGCCGGAGCGGCCGGCCACCGCGAAGCGTCCCAGTCCGAGGGCGTCGGCGACGGCGGCGACGTCCTCGACGACGTCCACGACCCGCCGTCCGGCCATACGGTCCGAGTCGCCGTATCCCGGCCGGTCGAAGCTGATGAGTCGGGCCCCGCGCTGGTAGAGGAACATCGGCCGGGGCCGCGGTCCGACCCGGCTGCCGGGCATGCCGTGCAGCAGGAACACCGGTCGTCCCCGTGGATCCCCCGAGACCTCCACGCTCAACCGTCGTCCACCAGCCGTCCGCACCAGGTCAGGCACCGCCGTGTCCCCCTCCCGCGCCCATGCCCGGGACCACGTTGCACGACACTTGCCCATACGCCCAGAGCGTGAAACGAGCGGGCAGGTCGACCGGTATGGAACAGGGATCGGCTCGGTCGGCGCGGGCCGGCTGTTCCTGCGATGCGCGTGCCGCGCCGGAAGCCGAACACACGGTTCGCGAACGTCCTGTGGGCCGTCGTGCCGCCGTTGGGCGCCTCCGTCGGCGCACTGGCCCTGCTGGCGGGCTATACCGCGACCGGCGCGGCAGGCGATCCGCCGCCCGACATCAGAGTCGTCGCCGCACGAGTCCTCGCGGCGCCCTCGGGCTCCGGCTCCACCCGCGCGTACTTCGCGATCCGCAACACCGGCCCGACGAGGGACACCCTGCTGTACGCGGACTCACCGGAACTGGGTATCAGCATGCTCCGCCGTACGGTGAACCGTGGCGGAGCCGAGGACACGGAGACCGTGGGAGCCGTCGACGTTCCGGCGGGCGGCACGGTGCGCATGGCCCCCGGCGGGCTCGGCGTCGTGATCCTGGATCCGCCCGTGCTGAAGGCGGGACAGAAGGTGTCCTACGACCTGTGGTTCCAGCAGAGCGGGAAGGTCGCCGTCCGGGCGACCGTGGCCGAGTCCGAGGCCCAGCCGGCGAAATGATGCCCGATGGCCGCCGGGGCGACGGCTCACTGGGCCGGGCTACCGGGCACAGTTCAGCGTGCGTGAACTCGACGTCTCGCCCACGGAGTACCGCCGTCTCCGCAACGACTTGCGGAGCCTGTCGATCAACGTCGTCGCTCGTCTCGCCGACGTGCCGAACCCGGATGTGGTGATCGTCGGTGGAGGCCCGGGTCAGGCGGAGCAGATGTCTGACGGGAGCCTGCACGAATGGTTGCGAGCGGTCGACCGGACCCCTGCGTGGACGGCGTCCGTCTGCACGGGGACCCTGATCCTTGCCGCCGCCGGAGTCCTCGAAGGTCGTCGGGCGACGACCCACTGGGGTGCGCTTGAGCATCTCGCCGAGTTCGGTGTGACGCCGGCGAACGAGCGGGTCGTCATCGACGGTCACTACGCGACCGCGGCAGGCGTCTCGGCGGGCATCGACATGGCGTTGACCCTCGCTGGTCTGATCGCGGGCGGCGACGTGGCGCAGGCCCTTCAGCTCCTCATCGAGTACGCACCGGAGCCGCCTTACAACTCGGGATCCCCGGACTCTGCTCCAGCGGAGGTCGTTCACGCTGTTCCCGCCCGGCTGACCTGCTGTCGGACGTGGGGCGCAAGAACGGCTGGACGATGACCGAGCGGGCCTGGCACGCCACCCCGCACCGGATCCGCCGACGAGGATGAGGATCTCGACGTCCTCGAGGGACCGGCTGCTGCGGTGCGGGAGGTGGCCGGGAGGGCCCTCCCGGCCACCGGCGCTCCGATCCCGTCGACGGTGACGGCAGGGGGCGGACTCCTCCGGGCGATGACCTGCACACACGTGACCGGTGCGCATCCCGGCCTTCTTCTGATCGCCGTGGCGCCCTGCGGCTGCTCTGGGCGGCGCCGCTGTCGGCCGTGGTTCAACACAAGGCGGCGTGCAGGGCAAGGGCGGCTTCCACCGCATGAACTGGCGAGTCCCGCTGGTGCTGACCTGGGCCGGAACCCGGGGCGTCGTGCCCCTGGCGGCGGCCCTGTCCATCCCCGAGACCACCGAAGCGGGCGCGGCGCTCACGGACCCCCCCTGGTCCTCGTCCTGACCACGCCGGTCGTCGTCACGCCCGTCGTCCGGGGCTTCACCCTCGCTCCCGTCGTGCGCCGCTCGGCATCGCCCTGGAGCCCGACCACACCGAGCACGTGGAAGCCTTGCCCGATGCCGCCTCGCGGGCATCCGCCGGCTGGAGGAGCTCTCGGACCTCGAAGCCGTACCGGAACGTCGTCCTCGACCGCCTTCGCCGGGGCCGTAGTCCGAGGGCCGTCAGCAGCGCTCGGCGAGCAGCAGAGCGCCGGCCCACGGCAAAAGCCCGTCCACCGCCGACCTGCCTGCCCGCTCGGACGCCGTGAAGTGGGCCCGGTTGATGTATTGCCTTGTCCAGCACGGTCATCCACGCCCCGAAGTGCGCGTTGGACTGGTGGACGGCGTACGTCTCCACTGTCTTCTCGGCTGCCGCCCGCTCCCCGGGGAAGGTGATGTTGTCGAGCTCGCGCCGGAACTCGCCGGTGAAGCGCAGGTCCTGATGGTCGGACTCGTACGCACGCCAGGTGGCGGCCAGTTGCGCGTCGTACGTCGCGAGGTGCGCGCCCTGGATGCCGTCCAGGAAGAGCAGCGGGCGCGCCGGCTTGGTCATGGCGGCACGGTAGCGGCCGGCCGCGGTTGTCTCCTGGCGTTCGACGACGCTCCTGAGCGCCTGATCTAAATCGAACGGGAGCTCACCGAACGTACATCCATGTGCACTCCCAGTTCGTCTTACAAGGGAAGTCCGCTGCCCTTGGAGGATCCGATGCACCGACGCCTCGTCACCTTAGCCATCACTGTGGCCCTTTGCGGCACCACGCTGGCCGCCACCGCCACGTCCGCCTCCGCCGCCACACCCCTGGCTGTCGACTGCCGCAGGGTGAAGTGCGTGGCCCTCACCTTCGACGACGGGCCGGTCACCGACACCCAGCGGCTGCTGCGCATCCTGAAGGACCAGAACGTCAAGGCGACCTTCTACCTCGTCGGCAAGAACGTCCAGAACCACCCGTCGACCGTGCGCGCCGCGGCGCTCGCCGGCCACCAGATAGGCAACCACAGCTGGGACCACGCCAACCTGACCAATCTCAGCGCCGCGAAGGTCAAGTCGCAGCTCTCCCGTACGGACACGGCGATCAAGCAGGCGACCGGAAAGAAGCCCACCACGTTCCGCGCCCCCTATGGCGCCCACAACGCGACTGTCCGCAACGCGGCCGGTCGACCGCTGGTGCACTGGAGCGTCGACACCCTCGACTGGAAGTACCGCGACACCGCCAGGATCATCAGGACTGTCAAAGCGGAGACCAGGCCCGGGGACATCGTCCTCCTGCACGACATCCACAAGACAACGGTCAACGCCGTGGAGGGCATCATCAAGGGTCTCAAGGCACGCGGCTTCCACTTCGTGACCGTCGACCAGCTCTTCGCACCCAACCAGCTGCCCGCCGGGAAGGTCACCTACCACAATCGGGGTGCCTACCGGCCGTGATCAGGGGCATGGGTCGGCGCCGTGGCAGGAACACGCTGGGGTCATGGATTCCGAAGGCGGCATGACCCCACCTGCCCTCGCCAAGCCCTTGGGTGGCGGCCCTCTCCCCTCACCCTGGGGCCATGTCGCCCAAGCCGCCGCCGTGCTCGCCGCGGGCATGGGTACCTCGTCGGCGCGCTCGGGGGCATCCTGGTCCCCGCGCTGGTCCGGTCGCCGATCCTGCTGCGCGTGTCCTTGCTCGTACTGACCGGCACCCTGGCTGCGATGCCCGCCACCCACACCACGGAGGTGTGGATCGCGTTGCGCCTGCTGGCGGGAGTGGCCGGCGCCCTGATCTTCGTCATCGCGGTCAGCTCCCTCGCACGGCCGTCGCCACTCTCCGCTGACGCGAGGCCGACGCCGGGCCTGTCCCAGAGACGACGCCCCCGCGCCCACAGCGATGACCAGCCCCCGGAAGCACCCATCTCCGCCCTTTTCCAACCCGGCCAAGCCGACCGCCCGCACCGAAGAGCAGAATGACCCGTGGACGTCATGGGAGCCGGGAGGATGCATGGGTGCGGACAGTGGAGTGGACTTGATCCACATGGCCGCTGCGGACAGTAGTGTCCGGCTGCGGGTGTTGGGCCGGCACCGGCCCGGGGAGACGCCGTACAACGACTACCTCGACGCCGAACTCACCGTCGCGAGCGGCTTCGCCACAGGTCGCCTCAAGTTCTCCCTGTCCCCCGAAGACCTGGACGCCTGGTCCGTGGCTCTCGACAAGCTGGCCGCGGGCAGGGGCATCTACTGGCTGCGCAACCCCGAGATCCGGATCGACCTCGACCGGCAGTTCTCGGAGTCCGTACCCATCGTCACCGTGGCGGATGACGAGTCCGTCTCCTCTGTCAGCGTCTGGATGGACGTGGGGCAGGGCTGGATCGATGACCTGCGCGATCGGTTCGACCTGGTCAGGCGCACCTGGCTGATCAAGGGGGGCACGTCCTCTCGTCCACGGATCCACTGGCGCTGAACATGATCGTCCGGTCCGGGTCAACGGCCCGCGCCCTCGTCGACGACGTGTCCGCCGGCGCTGAAGACGGCCGGGACAAGGAACGTCGCCGCTCGTCGGTGTTGACCTTCGAGTTGGTTGAAGCCCGATGATGACGCGGTGCCGAATGATGAGCTGATGCCGATCGGGGCCTTCGCCCAACTCAGTGGTCTGACCTCCAGCGCGTTGCGGTTCTACGCCGACTCCGGGCTCCTGCCCCCTGCCGAAGTCGACCCGGTCTCGGGCTACCGCTACTACAGCAGCGATCAGGTGGCACGGGCGGCCAGGCTGCGTCAGCTCCGCGAGCTCGCCATGCCCCTCGCCGCTGTCGAGGCTGTACTGGATTCCGGGGCTGACGAGGCGTTCCGGCTACTCGATGACCATGTCGCAAAGGTCGTTGGGGATGCGGCGGCCGTGCAGCAGAAGGCCGCTGTCATCAAGTCGGCGTTCGGCAACGTGCCAGGTCTTCCGATCACGGTGGTGAAGGGTCCCGTGCTGGCGGATGCGGTCGAGCAGGTCCTCACCGCGACCGCGCATGAGCCCGGGATGCCGGCACTCGCCGGCCTGCGCGTCGAGGCAAGTCATGAGGCGGTCACCTTGACCGCCACGGACCGTTATCGGCTCTCCACTCGAACCCTGGTGCCGGCTGAACCACCGAGGCAGACGTGGGCCGGCACAGTCAACGGCGACGAGCTGCGGGCCGCGGTCACCGGGATCCGCCGCAGTCCGCTGGTGCGACTGGAAGCGGTGCCGCACGGCATCTGGTTCCGCGTGGCCGAGCGGGAGGATCGGCATTGCCGGTTGTTGTCCGAGGAGTTCCCCGACCATCGACTGATGCTCGCGTCACTGAGCGAGGTCACCACTCGCGTGACGGTCTCGAAGGATCTGCTCCTGCGAGCCCTGGAAGAACATCCCGGCGAGCGCGTCGCGCTGCACGTTGCCGACCATGGCGTGAACGTCGCGTCAGCGGACGACGAACACCACCCCGGCATCCCGCTCCTCGCCACCGCGACGGGCCAGGCCCTCCGGATCTGGTTCGAGCTGACCACGCTGTATCCCGCCGTCAGCACCGCGATCGGCCCCGACGTCATGCTCGACCTGCGAGGACACGACCAGCCCGTCACCATCCGCTCCGCCGACCGCGGTGATCTCACCACTCTGGCCATGCCCATCAAGCCCGACCACTCCGAGAGGACGACGACGAGGAACAGTCCATGAGCACCGCGACAGGTGTCTGCTCTGCGGGCCAGGCCGGACGAGCCCGGCTTCACCGACCGGTGTCGGGCTCCTGCTCGCCGTTGTTGCCGGCGCTTTGGTAGCGGGCCAGTTCCCATGGGTCGTGCGCGGAGAAGAGTTCGACCTGGTCACCGTGGTCGCGGATCAGCTCGCGGAGCCGGGCCTGGGTTCCGAGGCGCAGGTCGGGATGTACCTGGGAGCGGGTCTGGACGATGTCCAGCAGGGGGTGGGGTTCTTTCAAGTCCCCCATTTCGCGGTGGTAGTAGTAGGCGTCGCCGCAGTGGAGGAGCCACCGGTCGCCGTTCTGAACGGCTACTCCGGTGTGGCCGGCGGTGTGACCGCCGAGGGGGACGAGCTTGATCTGGGGCGGGAGTCCCTTCGGCTGCACGGCGTTGAAGCCGAACCACTGCTCGCCGGGCTCGGGGTCGTAGGTGACCCAGCGGGGTTCGTGTGCCCAGTGGGCCGGGCGGTAACGGTAGTTGGGCGCCTCGTCGCGCACGGCGTCGAGTTCGGCGGCGAGCAGGTGGATCTGGGCGTCGGGGAAGTCGGGAAGGCCGCCGCTGTGGTCCACGTCGAGGTGGGTCACGATGATGTGGCGGACGTCGGATGGCGCGTACCCCAGCCGGGCGACCTGCCGGAAGGCCGTCTCCTCCTCGTCGAGCGCGGGCTGTGCCGTCTCGACCCATTCGGCGCCGAGCGACCTGACCGGGTCCCGGACGTCGTCGAGGCCGAGCCCGGTCTCGACCAGGACCAGGCCGTCGGCATCGGTCTCGATCAGCAGACAGTGGTTGACCGCGGGTGCGGGTCGCGGGCCGTCGTACGTGGCCTCGATCGTCCGGACCGATCCGCAGTTCAAGTGATGGATCTTCATGGCGACTAGGCTGCGACTTGAAGCGCGGTTCAAGTCAAGGGGGGCGCGGATGAATGAAGTGCTGTTGGACATCTCCGAGGTCGCGCGGCGGTCCGGGCTGGCGCCCTCGGCGTTGCGGTTCTACGAGAGGAAGGGCCTGATCGCCGCGGCGGGCCGCAATGGTCTGCGCCGTACGTACCAGCCGGACGTGCTGGATCGCCTGGCGCTGATCTCGTGTGCGCGCAGCGCCGGATTCTCGATCGCGGAGATCGACCGCTTCCTCGTGGCACGGCCCTCCGACGCGGATCTGCGCGTCCGCATGGGTGCCAAGGCCCACGATCTCGACGAGCAGATCGGTCGGCTCGTGCGGCTTCGTGACAGCTTGCGGCATGCGGCCGTCTGCGAGCACGAGCCGATCGTCGACTGTCCTGATTTCAAGCGGGCCGTCGGCAATGTGTCCGTGCCGGACGGGGCGAGGTGCGAAGCGGCACGTAGGTGAATCTCAGAGGGGGGTAGTGGGCGTGCTGGGTGGCGAGGTCACCCAGCGGGTGTATCGCCGTCGACACCTTCACCGCCGACAGCGCCGGATCCGGGGTGGTCTCCATCCTCACGGCCGCTCCGGTCAACTTCCCGTAGCAGCCCCCCGTCCGGGCTCAGCGCCCCGGCCGCCTGAAGTGGGCGTAGGGCGGATACGGCTTGAAGCAGATCATCACCTCGAAGGGGTGCCCGCCGCCGGGCCCCTGGACCAGCGTCGGGAGCGCCGCCATCAGGGCCATTCGGCCTTTGGCGACGCCCTTCTGGCGCGGGCCCCAGCCCGCGGCTTCGGCGAAGTACGTGGCGGTCTCGGCGAAGACGTCCCGGCTGCCGAACAGGAAGAACGTCCGGGCGTGGGTGGCGTGCCGCAACTCGTCCCGGAAGTCGGCCCGCTCCCAGCGCTCTCGCCAGTGGGCGGCGTCCCGGGCGGTGCGCGCCTCGTCGGTGCGGACGGTCAGCGGCGTGCCGTTCACCAGCTTGCGCCGCAGCTCGGGCCACTTGCTGGGGCGCAGGCCGAGCGAGTGGTGTACCAGCACGAGGTCCACCAGCTCACCCACGCCCTCGTCCGGCGGAACGCCGTCGCGCAGCGGCACGTGGACGATCGTGTGCCGGGAGTAGGCGGCGAAGGAGAACAGTCCCGCGAGCCCGTTCAGCCCGTCGTGGTCGCCGAGCAGCAGGCCGACGGGCTCGGGGGCGCGCAGTGAGGTGTGGCGAAGAGTCCGCCGGGGCTGGACGACACGGTGCTCGTACGGCCCGGTCCGAGGCCTGAACTGGCGCAGCCTCAGCCGCATACGGAGTACCTCATGACCCCAGGATCGCGGGCGGCAGCTCTGCTCGGCAACGGAGATTCCGCCCAGCGGGCTCCCGGCCTGCGCCGACGAGGTCGGCCGCCCCCGCGGGCCGGTGCACGGCCTCGTCGAGCGACCGGCCGTCCCCGTCAGTCGTCCAGTACCGCCAAGGCGTCGATCTCCACGAGCAGTCCCGGGGGAGCTGCATCTAGACGGTGGTGCGGGCGGGGAAGGGCTCGCCGACGGCCGCCGCGTACGCCTCGTTCAGCTCGGCCAGGTGGGCGGGATCGGTGAGGTACACGCGGAGCATCACGACGTCCTCCAGGCCCGCGCCGCCCGCCTTGAGTACGGCGGTGACGTTGCGCAGGGTCTGCACGGTCTGCTCGGCGACGGCGGTGCCGACGACGTCGCCGGTGTCCGGGGCGAGCGGGGTTGCCGGTCCTCGCGAACCGGACCCAGGTGTCGTGTGTGCGGGCGGCGAGATCCGCGGGGGGCTTGTCGGGGCCGAGCAGGGCGGCGGGCCCGTGCGGTACGGGGAGGTGCGCGAGGTCGAAGACGACGGGCAGCTCGACCGCGTGGGTGGCGCCGAGCTCTCCGTCCAGGGGCTGGGAGCGCCAGGCGAACTCGTAGGCGTAGGTGGCGGACCCGGGGTGGGCGGCGTGTGCGCCGGCCAGCTGCCCGCGCCGAACAGCGCGTCGCCCATGATGGCGGAGCGCAGCTCGCCGAAGGAGGCCTCGGGGCGTGCCCCGCAAGGCCTGCCGCCCGCTGGTACATGCGCTCAACCCCCACCGCGCCCAACGCGCCCGGGTCCGCCGCCTCCTCGAACACGTGGAAGCCTCAGCACCGAGCGGCGACCGGCCGGTGGCCCCGGTCGGCGGCTTTGTCACTGTGAGCCGTAGTACAGCCGGAAGAACTCCTCCATCGCCGCGTCGACGCCGGCCCGGTCGCCGGTGGCGAGGAGGTCGAGAAGCAGGCCGCGGACGGTGGCGAGTCCCAGTCTGGCGCGGGTCCGCGCCACGGCGGGGTCCGTGCCCGTGGCGACCTCGGCGGCCGCGAGCGGTTCCAGCCAGTCCGTGACGAGCCCTTCCAGGATGGGGACGGCTTCGGGGCGGCCCCGCAGCGCGTGCCCGTAGATCTCGAAGAAGAGCCGCTCCTGACCGGCCAGCCGAGGGTCCGTCAACTGCTGCCACAACAGGCGCGCGACGTCCACGGGTGAGAGACCGGGCTCCAGGCGGAGACCGGAGAGCAGTTCGCGCTCGCGCCGCTCCGCCGTACGGACGATCTCGACGAGCAGCTGTTCCTTGGAGCCGAAGTAGTGGATCAGCATGCGATGACTGACACCGATCGCGGCGCCGAGGCGGCGCAGGCTCAGGTCCGCGATGCCGTGTTCGGCGACGTGGTCGACGGCCGCGTCCACCAGTCGAGCGCGCCGGTCCCGGTCCGTCGCGGGCGCGGTCGCTCCCTCGGGCCGCGCATCGTCCATGTACACCACGCCGCGAGTGTACCAATTGGTACACGATCTATGTACCGTGTGGTACATGAAGCCTGTCACCGTGTCGATCGATGTCCCGCACACGCCCGAGCAGGTCTACGACTTCCTCGACGTCATGGCTCACCACGAGCGCTTCACCGACCACTACCTGAGCAACTGGCGCTACGACGGCCCCGGCCGCGGCACGGGATCGTCCGCCACGGTCACCGCGGCTCTGGCCGGCACGAAGACGGACGTCACCATCGAGGTCGTCGAGGCCGACGCGCCACGGCGCATCGTCGAACGCAACGTCAGCGCGGCCGGCCGGCGGCTGGCCCACGGCACGCACACCATCGAGCCACTGCCCGCCGGTGGCAGCCGTGTCGCGTTCACGTACGCCTGGGTGCGTGCTCCTCTCGCCGACCGCCTGCTCGCGCCCGTCGTGCGGGCCACGATGCGGCGCGCCAACCGCACGGTCATGGGGCGCCTGGCCGCCGAGTTGGCTCGCCACGAAGCCGCTTCCTGATGCGTGGTGTCTCACCACAGGTCGCCGTCGCGTGCCCAGCGCATTCCGGAGGCTCCGTCGTCGGCCGCGCGTACGGCCAGTACCTGGTTCACGCCCATCGTGTTGCGTTCGAAGCCCACGGCGGAGGCGGCCATGTACAGCCGCCAGATCCGGGCCCGTGCGGGTCCGACGAGGCGCACCGCGTCGTCCCAGTTCTCCTCCAGCCGGGTCACCCAGGCACGCAGGGTCAGCGCGTAGTGCTCGCGCAGCGCCTGGACGTCGCGGACCTCAAGGCCGGCCTCTTCCAGGAGCCCGACGGTCATGCCGACCGGGGTCAGTTCCCCGTCGGGGAAGACGTACCGGTCGATGAAGCCGTTGAGCTTGTAGGCCTTCTCGCCGGGGACGGGGCGGCGGGCGATCTGGTGGTTGAGCAGGCGCCCGCCGGGCCGCAGCAGGCCGTGCAGTCGGCGGGCGTACGCGCGGTAGCCGGCCGTGCCCACGTGCTCGGCCATCCCGATCGAGGAGATCGCGTCGTAGGGGCCGTCGTCGACCTCCCGGTAGTCCTGCACCCGGATCTCGATGCGGTGCGACAGCCCCGCCCCGGCGATCCGTTCGCGGGCCGCGTACGCCTGTTCGGTGGAGACCGTCACGCCCACCACGTCCACCCCGTAGTGCTGGGCCGCGTGCAGCGCCAGCGAGCCCCAGCCGCAGCCGACGTCCAGGAGCCGGCCGCCCTTGGCGAGGTCGAGTTTGCGGCACACCAGGTCGAGTTTGGCGGCCTGCGCCCCCTCCAGGGTCGCGTCCGGCGCGTCGGGCCCGGATTCCCAGTAGGCGCACGAGTAGACCAGGGACGGGCCCAGCATCAGGGCGTAGAAGTCATTGCCGACGTCGTAGTGGTGGCTGATCGCGGCCCGGTCCCGGCGCAGGGTGTGCGCCGGACCCCGGCGGGGGACGACCTCCTCGGCGGGGCGCGGCGGCGGCAGCGGGTTGCCGACCAGGGGCAACACCTCGCGCAGCGCGGCCACCGCCGCCACCACCTGTCCGGCGGTGCCGGCTCTTCGCCGGGGCCCGGCCTCCTCGCTCCCGTCGGGGCCGGGCCGTACGTCCCGGTCCCAGAGCACCTGGGAGAGGCGGTCCAGTACGTCGTACAGGTCGCCCTCGACCGCCAGGTCTCCGCTGACCCAGCCCCGGGCCAGGCCGAGGTCGTCGGGCTGCCACAGCAGATGGCGCAGGGCCGTGCGGTCGCGCAGGACGAGTTCCGGGCCGTCGGTGGGTCCGGCGACACTGCCGTCCCATGCGCGAATCCGGACGGGAAGGGGCGCGCCCAGCAACTGGTGGGCACACCGGGCCAGGACGACTGCTGCCTCGGGCATGGATTTCCTTTCGGCCAGGAGCGCGACCCGCCCTCTCTCCGGAGCAGGATCGTGCCACGCGTGATCAGCGGCTTCGGCGTCGTAGGCGCCTCACCTGCTAAGGACAGGGAAACCTGACGCGATCCGCCGGGTCAGCGGGAACCTGTGCGTACGGCGGTGACGACCTCGGTGCGGGACCGCAGTCCGGTGCGGGCGAACAGCCGGGACAGGCGCTGGGCCACCGCGTCCTCGCTGAGCCTCAGTACGGCGGCGATCTGACGGTTGGTGAGCCCTTCGGCGATCAGGGTGGCCAGCAACCGCTCGTTCTCGGCGGTGGCCTGCTTGCGGCCGGGGCCGGTGAGGCCGGCTTCGCGCAGGGCGGTGCGGGTGTGGAAGCGCCACAGGGTGGCGCCGGTCGTGCCGAACAGCTCGTACGCCTCATGCAGCAGCTCGGCCGGGGCCGCACCCGCTTCGGCGGCCGCCAGAAGAGTGCTCGCCGTCTCGAACGGCAGCCCGCGGGAGCGGGCCAGGTCGACCGCCTCGCGCAGGTTCCCGAGGACGGCGTCGGGGGCTCTGTGCCGCAGGACCCGGGCCGAGGCCAGCAGATGCCGCAGCCGTGCGCGTCCGCTGCCGGTACGGTCGGCGATCCGTCCCAGGTGTTCCAGACAGGTCACCGCCTCGGCGGTGCGCCCCGTCTCGGCCGTCACCTCGGCGAGCAGCGCCCACAGCTCCTCGGTGTTGTGGATCTGCCCACTCGCCCGGACGCTGTCGAGTCCGCGGCGCAGTGTCGTCTCGGCGCCGTCCAGATCGCCGAGGGTTCTGAGCACGTCCGCCTCGGACACGTTCATGGAGTACTGCGGCGGTCCCTCCTCGGGGCCGCGTGTGCTGTCCAGCACCTGGAGTGCACTGGTCGTACGGCCACGGGCGAGGAGGATGGCCGCGGTCCGCGCGGGCAGCAGACGGGTGTCCGACGCGGGAGTCTGGACCTCGCGGTTCGCCAGCAGCCGGCGAGCCGACTCCATCGCCTCGTCCCACCGGCCCGCGAGGTGGTGCCAGAGGAACCGGCTGAGCGGGGGCAGAACCTCGACGGTCAACCCGCGGGAGTCCAGCAGGGCGTTGGCCGCGGGCAGGTCCCCGGCGCCGGCCAACTCGTCGAACATCGCCATGGCCAGCGCGTAGTCGGCGTCGGGGAGCAGCTCCGGGGCCTTCTGCATCGCCAGGGCTCGGCGGAACCGCTCCGGGCGGCCCAGTGCCAGTTCCGCCGCGGCGCTGAAGACCTCGGGCTTCGCACGGACGTGCGGGCTGGTGTTCCACACGGCTTCGTCCCGGGAGAGCACGTCGAGTGCCTCCCGCCATCTCCCCAGCCGGCACAGGGCCAGGCCCTGCCCGGTCACCTTGGCCAGGGCGGGCAGCGGCAGTTCGTCCCACCAGGGCGCGGTCGCCTGCCGGGACAGCGTCGGCCAGTTCATCTCGTTGGCCGTCGCCGCCACCAGCAGGCTGGCGGTCTGCTGCAGTGCCAGCGGGGTCATGGCCTCGCCCGGGTTGCGCAGCAACGCTTCGGCGATGGTCCGCCCGGTCCGGTAGTCGCCCGCCATGTAGGCGGCGCCGGCGTACCGCTGCAGGGCCAGATCGCGGGCGGCGGGCCGCTCGATGAGGCGGGCGGCGGCCCGCAGCCACCGGAGCATCCCCAGGCTGTCGAGTTCGGGCCGGGCCTGCTCTGCGGCGGCCGTCAACTCGGCTACGGCGCGTGTGCGGTCGACCAGGATGCCCGCGTCCGCGATGCGGTCGGGCAGGTAGGTCCACGCGTCCGCCTCTTCGAGGAGAGCCGCCGCCGGGCGCGGCGCCCGCCCGGCGTCCACCGCCTCCGCGTCGCCCCTGTCCGCGTGCGCCCAGAGCGCCTCCACCGCGACGGCGGACAGCCGGCTGCGCTCCATCGGCCTCAGCCGTTCCAGGACGGTGTGTGCCGTCAGTGGCAGGCGGAACGTCCAGCCGCGTACGTCGGTGCCGTCCGAGCCGGGCAGTTCGTCGACGATCCCCTCCTCGACCAGACCACGGAGGCCGTCGGCGACGGCGGCCTCGGACAGCCCGGTCGACGCCGCGATCATCTCCGGGACCGGCCGGCCGAGCGGCCACAGGATGCTCAGCGCCGCGGCGACCGTGCGACACGGCTCCCCCAGCGCGTCCAGCGCCGTGACGAACCGGTCGTCGGTGCGCAGCACTGGAATCGGCGTCCGTGTGGGGAGGAAGGCGTGGCCGTCGGCGACCCGGATGTCGCCCTGCCGCGTCCAGCCCGTGAGCAGGGCGTCGACCGCCCCGGGTATCCCGCGGGTGAACTCGCGTACCTTCCCGGCCAGCGCGGCGTCGGGCGTGGCCTGCAGGCGCGATGCCACGAGCGCGGTGGTGTCCTCGGGTCCGAGGCGGGACAGTACGACCGTACGGGCCCCTTGGGCGTCCGCCAGCCGTGCCACGGCCCCGCCCGGGCGGTCGCGGCCGGACGCCCGGTCCTCGTCGGCATCGTGCTCGCCGTGCCGCACCGCCGAGACCACCAGCCCGACATCGGCCGCGAGCCCCGGGAAGTCGAGCCGGCCGAGCACGGCCAGGGACGCGGCATCGGCGTGCTGGGCGTCGTCGACCAGGACGACCGCGGGCCGGCCCCGCGGCTCCGGGGCTGTCCTCGCGGACTGCGCGAGCGCGGCGCGGAGCAGGTCGCCCATCGCCGTCCGGTCGCCCCTGTCGACGGCGGACAGCGCCCGCGTGACGGCCACCGGCTGCTGCCCCACGCCGGACCGGTGCTCCTCCAGCGCCATGACCAGCCGCAGCGCCAGCAGCAGCGGCCGTTCCCCGTCGCCCGGAACACACCCCACCGGAAACACGGAAGTCCCCTGCGTACGCAACCGATCGCCGACGGTCCGGAGGAACGCGCTGCGTCCCCCTCCCCGTTCGCCGCGCACCAGCACCAGGCGCGGGCCGTGCGGGTCGGTCAGAAGACCAAAGATCTCGTCCGACTCACGCGCGCGGCCGATCAGGCGGTCGTTCGCCCGGTCCGGGCGGGCGGCCGAACCGCTGTACGCCGGTTCGTCGTTGCCGGGGCGCGTAGCCACCATCAGTGGGTCCTTCTTCGGGTGACCTGCGCCCGGCGGCCGGTGTGCACGGCCGTCTCCGGCTGACCCCCGCCCTGGCCTGATTCGTGTGCTGACATTATGACCGTCACCGCCGTGGTGATCTGCCGGGCGCGGTGACACGCGCTCCCTGGTGCAGGTCTTGTGCGGGACGGCCGTTCACCCCCGAAGTGGACGAGGACGAGCGAGGAGTCGTCGTGCAGCAGCACCGTGGACCCGTCATCGGCAGGGACGGTGAGGTCCGCGAGGTCGTGGAGGCCCTGTGCGCCGGCGGTGCGTCGGCGCGTGTCCTGCTGGTCACCGGCGAGGCCGGGGCGGGCAAGAGCGCCGTGCTGGAGGAGGCCCGGTACGTGGCGGGCCAGGAGGGCGCCAGGGTTCTGCGGCTCGGTTGGGAAGGCGCCGAGGGCACGGCCGACGTGACGCTCGTCGTGGACCCGGTCCGCGGCCCGGTCGTCAGGGACCTCGAGGACTGCCCACTGCGTCTCCCCGCGTCCCGTCGGGCGCAGTTGCGCACCGCCGAGCACCACGGCGGGGTGGCCACCCTGTCCGCCCTGAGCGAGGCACTGACGGAGGCGTCGCGCCAGGCGCCGTACGCGTTGGTCGTGGACGGCGTCGAGCGCATGCCGCAGTCCATCGCCGAGTCCCTGGGGCTGCTGCTGCGGATCTTCCGCCCGCGGGGCGTACCGGTGGTGATGGCCGGCCGGCCCGGGCTCACGGCACACGCGGGCGGCTCCCCTCTGACGGCCGCGGCCGACCGGGTGCTCGAACTGCCGCCGTTGCAGCCGGCCGACGTCGCCGCGCTCGTCGCCGCACGGGTCGCCGAGCGGTTCGGCCGTCCGGCCGAACCCGCGGTGGCGGACGCCGTGTCACGTGCGCTGGGCACGCTCCAGGGCAATCCGCGGGCGGTGCTGTCGGTGCTGGGTTCACTGGACGAGAGCGGCTTGCTGGAGCTCGACGGCCGGCTGTCCCTGACGGTTCCGGAGCGAGGGCTGCGGTTGACCACGGAGCCGGCCGAGCTGATCCGGTTCGGCTGGCCCGACACGACTCCGTCGCCCGAGACCGTCGAGGCGGCGATCGTCACCGCCCGTGTGCTGGACCACGTCGAAGTGCGGTTCGAGGACGTGCTCAGACTGACGCCGTCGGCCGACGCGCGGGCCGTCGAGGGCAAGCTGGACCGGCTGGTCGGGGACCGGGTGCTGACCGTGGACCTGGACGGCCGGCTGTCGTTCGCCGTGCCGGCGCTCGCCGCCGCCCTGCGGACCCTGCCCACCTGGCGCGATGTGCCGGGGGTGTACGCGCGGCTCGTCGCCCCGGTGACGCGACGGCTGGGAGCCGAGGCCACGGGCAGCGGTTACCCCCGGCTGGCCGATCACGTCGCAGCCGCCGGCCGGCGCCTCGACGACGGGCTCGCCGTACCGCTGCTGTTGGCCGCGGCCCGCGAGGAGGCCCGGGCGGACTGGCCCCTGTCGGTCCGCGCGTACGCCGCGGCGCTACGACGGCTGGCGCCGCGGGACCGGCGGACGCCCGGCGTGCTCCACGAGGCGAGCAGCCTGAGCCTGCGGCACGGCGACCACTCCGGACTCCTGGCGATCGGCGAGCCGCTGCTCGGCTGCCTGGCCGCACCGCACGTCGAGAACCCCGACGGCCTGGAGACCATGGCCGGCGCGTGGGTTCTCGCGGCACTCCACGAACACCGGTCCCCGTACGCCGAGGACGCCGATCCCCGGTACGGCAAGGCACTGGAACGGCTGCCCGCGGCGGCGGGGCTGGCGGAACTCGGCGGGCTCTACGGCATCGGGCCGGTGCTGCCCCGGCCGGGGGCGGGTGCGCGTACCGGGCCGAGCACGGCACCAGGCACCGCATCGGCCACCGGTTCGAGCACCGATCCCGACACCGCCTCGACCACCGATCCCCACACCACTTCGGGCGCCGATCCGGGCACGGCCCCGGGCACCACACGGGACACCGCATCGGTCACCGATCCGGGCACGACCTCGGGCACCATACGGGACACCGCCTCGGACACCGCCCCGGACACCGAACTGGGTTCCGCCCCGGCCACCGATCCGGGCACCACACGGGACACCGCCCCGGACACCACACGGGACGCCGCATCGGTCACCGATCCCGGCACCACCTCGGACACACAACCGAACATCGCCCCGGGCGCTGCCCCAGGCACCCCGGCGGACACCGCCCCAAGCTCCGATCCGGAACGCTGCTCAGCGGGTCCGTTGCCCTCTCCCGCCGAAGTGCGTCTGATGGCCGCCGCGGTGGGCGGCGATGCCGAGCTGTGGCGGGCGCGGCAGGCCCTGCCGGGCGACGCGCTCGACGAGCGGGCCCTCGAACGGCTGCGCGGCGCCGCCGCCCACGGAGACCTGGCCGCTGCTTTCGCCGCCGTCCTCGGTGAGCGTTACATCGCGGTGGGAGACAGTACCGCCACCCGGTACAGGGGCATGGTGCGCGACTACCTGACCGGTGACTGGGACGCCGCACTGGCGACTGCGCGGCGGATCGAGGTGCGGAGCCGGTCCGATGCCACGGCGGGCGCCGCCCAGTTGGCGCGGGCGCTGGCCGCCGAGATCCACTGCATGCGCGGGGACGTCGTGCGCGCCCGTGCGTGGCTCGAGCGCATACCCGACTCCTTCACCCATCCGCTGGTGACCCGGGCGGCGCTGGGCGTCCGGTACTGGTCGGGCCGGGTGGAGGAGGCGTTGGAGGGGGCGTGGCACGACGTGCGGCAGGCACGCAAGAGCGGCCTGCTCGCCGGGGTGGAGCGGGTGCTGCTGCGCATCCTCTCGCTCGCCGCGCTGGAGGACAGACCGCAGACGGTCCGTCGGGCCCTGGAGGAGTTGGAGGCACTGCACGAGGAGGTGGCGGCGCCCATGACCCACGAGGCGGTACTGATCGGGCGGGGCATGGCGCACCACGACGCGGAGAGCGCGCTGACCGCCTACCGGATGCTGAACCGTCGCGAAGACGTCCATCTCCGGGTGGTCTGCTGCCAGTGCCTGACGGAGGTCGCCGACGATCCCCGGCCGTGGCTGGCGGAGGCGGCACGGGACGCGCACCGGCTCGGCATGGGGCGGCCCGTCCGCACGGGGCTCATGCGTGCCGCGCAGCGGCGGAACGTGTCGCTGCCAAGGCTCCGCGCGGCCAGGGAGACGTTGACCGAACTCGACGTCGAGCTGGTGCGCATGGTGAGTGCGGGTGCCACCAACCGGCAGATCGCGGTGAGCCTCGCCTGCAGCGAGAAGACGGTGGAACAGCGGCTGACGCGGCTGTTCCGCCGCACCGGGTGCCGCTCCCGGGCCGAGCTGGCCGCTGCCTGGCTGGACGGGAACCTGTCGCGGCTGCGGCATGATCCGCCGGACAGGCCCTGAGCGCCCTGTGCGTCGCCGGCGTGAGCCGCGTCAGGTGCGTGGCGGTGCCAGGGTTGCCGGGATGGGGCCGTCGGGGCGGACGGAGATGCCGTACTGCGTCTTCGTGGGGGTGGAGGCGAGGGTGAGGGTGTGGGCGGGCAGCAGGTGTTCGAGCAGGACGGTCGACTCGCGGAGGGCGAACTGCAGGCCGAGGCAGGCGCGGGGGCCGATGCCGAACGGGTAGTAGGCGCCCGGGTGGGTGGGGCGGCCGTTCGGGGTGGTGAAGCGTCGGGGGTCGAAGTGCTCCGGGTCCGGCCAGAGTTCGGGGTCGCGGTGCGTGAGGTACGGGCAGATCAGGAGGTCGGTGCCCGCCTCCACGGCGTAGCCGGCGAGGGTGTCGTCCTCGGCGGCGTGGCGGGTCAGGATCCACGCGGACGGGTAGAGCCGGAGCGTCTCGTGGATCAGGGCCTGGATGGCCTGGCGGCGCTGCGCCGAGCCTTCCTCACCGGCGGCGAGTGCTTCTTCGCGGGCGGCGGGGTGACGGTCGAGGAGCAGGTGGAGCCAGGTCAGGGTGGTGGCGGTGGTCTCATGCCCGGCAGCGAGCAGGGTGACCAGTTCGTCGCGGATCAGCCGGTCGGTGTACTCGGGGCGTTCGGTGGCGGCGTCGGTCAGGACGTGCAGCAGGCCCGGGCCGTCGGGGCCGGGCGGCCCGCTGCGGGCGGCCTCGACGGCTCGCCGGGCGACCGCGTCGATCCGGGCGAGGTCGTCGCCGACGGCATCGCGGGCGTCGGCGGCGTCGGCGCCGGCGGGCAGCGTCGGAAGGACGGCCGCCACGGCCTGTACGGCGGCCAGTTCGCGCTCGGTGTCGTCGTCGAGGGGGTGCCCGGTCAGGGAGCGCCAGATGGCGTCCAGGGCGAAGCGGTACATCTCCTGCCCGACGTCGATGGTCCGCCCGGTGCGCGCGTACCCGGCCCAGCGTTCGGCGGTGAGACGGGCGGCCTCGGTGATCCGCTGGTCGTAGCGGCGCATCCCGGTACCGGTGAACTGGGACTGCAGCAAGCGGCGTTGACGCTTCCACGCCTCACCGGTGGCGGCGAGGACGCCGTCGCCGATCAGCAGCCGGGCACGGTGGGAGCGCTTGACGTACTGGTCCGGGTGCCGGGCGAGGACGTGCTGCACCGCCTGGGGGTCGGTGACGAGAACGGTGGGCGTCGGCCCGAGCCGGAACGCGGCGACGCCGCCGACCCGCTCGCGCACCTGGGTCAGCAGGTCGACCAGTTCGCCTCCCTCCGCACGCCACCGCTGAACGAGTCCGGGTTCGGCTTCGGGGACCGGCCGCCGCGCCACGGGAACATCCGGATGGGAGCCGAGACCGGCTTGGGTGTCCATGTTTCCTCTCCTGGTCAACCACTGGGCTCGGCCGTACGGAGCACCGGCAGCACGGATTGTACGGGAGCGGGTACAGCCGGTCACAGCGCGCCCCGTGCCGCCCGGCACAGGCCTCGCCGATCAGCCGCTCACCGCCCGCAGGGCTCCTGGCCTGCGGCCGTTGAGTCGGTCGAGCGCGGTGCCGTGGCCTCGTCGGCCGGGATGTGCACGACCAGGCGCTGGCCCTCGTCCGGGAGCGCGAGCGTCTCGTACGACAGGCGCAGGCGGCCCGCCTCGGGGTGGTCCACGAGTTCGGTCCCGAACCGGGTGGGCGGGGCCGGAGCGGCGGAGAGCCGGTCGCCGAACGACGGCCCGGCCGCTTTCAACTCCTCGGCCAGGGCGGTCACATGAGGGTCGTGCAGCGAGGTCTCATGGAGCAGATGGGCGACCTGCTCGTCGGCCAGCCTGTCCCATCCGGGGTACGCCGCGCGGGCCCGGGCATCGGTGAACAGGTACCGCACCATGTTGGGTGGGTCGCCGTCGAGCAGGCCGAGCGGGCCGGCGTACCGCTCGTAGCCCTGAAGGGCGTCGCCGAGGGCGGCGAGGACCTGGGGTGAGGGGTTGCGGTCGCGGCCCTGTTCGAGTCGGGTGAGGTACTCGACGCTGATGTCGGCGAGGGTGGCCAGCTCGGCCCGGCGCAGCCCCGGCGTGCGGCGGCGAGAGCCCGTGGGCAGGCCCACCTCGGCGGGGGTGACGGCCTCACGTCGGGTGCGCAGGAAGGTGCCCAACTCGTTGTCGTTCACCTGTCGAACCGTACAACGCGTGCCGCCGCGGAGGATGGCCCTGCCACTACCACTCTCCGCCCGGCCACTGGGAACTCGACCCCTTTCACTCGGCGGTCGACTTCACGGTCCGCCACCTCGGGATCGCCAAGGTGCGCGGCCGGTTCACCGACTTCAAGGCCGGGCTGTACGTCGGTGAGACCCTCGACGACGTGCGGGTGACCGCCGAGGTCGCTCTTGCCTCCATCGACACCGGGAACTCCGACCGCGACGCGCACACCCTCTCGGCCGAGTTGCTCGACGTGGAGAAGCGGCCGACGATGACGTTCCGGTCGACGCATGTGTCCGGGGAGGGCGAGGACTGGACGATGGCGGGTGACCTGACCATCGGGGACGTGACCCGCCCGGTCACGCTGGCCGTCGAGTTCGGCGGGGTGGTGGAACACCCTCTGGACCGGAGGAAGCACGCCGGGTTCGAGGCGACGGGTGAGATCCGGCGCAGCGACTTCGGGCTGGACTTCGGGTCCGGGCTCCTCGGCGATGCCGTCAAGATCCACCTCGACATGCAGTTCGTCGGACCGCAGGGCCAGGCCGGCTGACGCCGGCACGGTGTGGCACCCCTCGGGGTGCCACACCGTGCCAAATCCAACAGTCAACTGGTCCTGTCGGGCGCGGGTGCGGTGAGACCCCCCGGGCCAGGCCGGAGCATCGCCTTGTAGAGGGCCTCGTGCTCGGGTGAGGCGGGCAGCGGGCCGCGGGCGGGGGCCTCGAAGGACTGGATGAACAGGGCGACGACACGGCGCCAGGCGTCGGGGGCGGCGTCGCCGGTGGCGTTGACGACGCCGGCGTTGGCCATGTGCATCAGCACCAGGTCCGAGGGATCGAAGTCCTCGCGCAGCCGGCCGGTGGCCTTGGCGCGGTCGATGAGCCGCACCATGCCCTCGTACGCCTCGTTGCGGCGCGCCTCGAGCGCCTTGGCGGTGGGGAAGGTCGTGGTCAGCACGTCAGCGAAGCCGTAGTCGGTGGCCTGCATCGCGCAGGCGGTCTCGATGTAGCCGACGAACCCGTGCCAGGGGTCGGGGTCGTCCAGGGCGACGGCGACCGCCTCGGCGTAGGCGTCCATGCGGTCGGCGAAGACGGCGGCGACCAGCTCTTCCTTGGTGGGGAAGCGGCGGAAGATGGTGGCGATGCCCACGCCCGCCTCGCGGGCCACGGAGGCCATGGAGGCGTTCAGCCCGTCGCGTGCGAACACCCTGCGGGCGGCGGCGACGATGCGCTCCCGATTGCGCTCGGCGTCGCTGCGCAGCGGCTGAGCGGCGGTGTCGTCGGAGTACTGGGCGCCAGGCGTCATACCGCCCACCCTACCAACCGGATTGCCCTATCCATTTTTGGTGGTAGCGTGGCCACGTCGAACCGGATAGCCCTATCCGGATCTCGAATCGGATAGGGCTATCCGGATAATCCCCGCCTCCTGCACCTCACGTTTCTCGAAAGGATCGCTGTGACCAGCATCGCCATCGTCGGAGCCGGCCCCCAGCTGGGCCTGGCCATCGCCCGCACCTTCGGCTCCCAGGGCCTGGACGTCGCCCTGATCTCCCGCAACCGCAGCAAGCTCGGCGACCTCGTCGGCACCCTCACCGCCGAAGGCATCACCGCCGCCGCCTTCCCCGCCGACGTCCTCGACCGCGACGCCCTCACCCAGGCCCTCAAGGACGCCGCCACGCAGTTCGGCGGGATCGACGTCCTGGAGTACTCCCCGCTGGGAACGTTCGGCTCGGTCGTTCTGACCACTCCCGCCGAGAGCGACCCGTCCGATGTGCAGCACGAAATCGAGTTCCAGCTGTACGGAGCCATGGCCGCCACGAAGGCGGTGCTGCCCGCGATGCGCGAGGCCGGCACGGGCACCCTGCTCTACACCACCGGCGCCGGCTCCCTCGACCCCCTGCCCGTGGTCGGCAACGTCAACGCCGCCGCGGCAGCGCTGCGCAACTGGGCGGTCAACCTGCACAAGGAGCTGGACGGCACCGGCATCCAGGCCGCCCACGTCGGCATCGACGTGTCGATCGGCACCGCCATCATCCCCGGCCGGCCGGTGATCCAGCCCGAGGACATCTCCCCCGTCTACTGGGAGCTCCACACCACCAGGCGCGACCAGGCCGAACTCGTCTTCAAGGGCTGATCGCACGGGCCCTCTCCTCCACCTCTGATCGCGCCGCGGCGTATACGGGCGCCGCGGCGCGATCGAAGCCTTCGGCTCCCACGGCCTCGACGCCGTCCTGATCTTGCGCGACCGCGACAAGCTCGACGACCTCGTCGGCACGCTCACCGCAGAAGGCATCACCGCCGCCGCCTTCCCCGCCGACGTACTCGACCGCGACGCCCTCGCCCAGCCCCTCAAGGACGCCGCCGCCCTCCGCCACCACCCACCGCGACCAGGCCGAGCGCTTCTTCCGCGGCTGACGTCACAGCCGCGCCGTACGTCAGCCTTCGGCCGGCGGCCTGTGGACGATCTCGCCGGTCTCGGCGTCGGTCACCTCCCACCCGAGCCGGTCGGCGATTCCCCGTGCCAACGTCAGGGCGGCCTCCCGCGCTGGTCGGTCGGAGGCGGAGACCAGCTCCACCGAGTTGGCGCGCTCCGGCAACATGCCCTCGCGAACCGCGTAGTTGCCGGCCGGGTCGCACTCCGCGATCGCCGCGTGCAGCCATTCCCGGCCGTCCTCCGCCCGGAAGCAGGCGAGGTCCGTCCGACGCAGGCCGGGCTGGGACTCCAGGTACGCGGCCAGCGCCGACGCCGGGACACTGCCGGCGTAGTGACCGTCGGAACGAACCGTCAGATAGCTGTACACGTGGGCATCCTGAGTGGGCGGTCTATTCGGCGTCGAGTTGATGGTCGGCCCAGACGTAGCTCTCGGGCAGCAGGTCGGTGACGGGGACGGTTCGGATGCGATCGGCTTCGCCGACGATGACCTTGAGGGTGGGGAAGTAGTCGAGAAGGACCTGACGGCACCGGCCGCACGGGGGAACGACTCCCCGTTCGCGGTCGCCCACGGCGACGATCGTGTCCAGCTCGTAGGCACCTTGGGCGGCTGCCGTGCCGATGAGGACCAGCTCGGCGCAGGGGCCTCCCGTGAAGTGGTAGGCGTTCACCGCCGTGACGATCCGGCCGTCCCGGGCGCGGCCCGCGGCCGCCATGGTGTGATTGTCACCCCGGCAGCGCGTGCGAGCGACGTGCGCCGCGGCCTGGATGAGTTCATGGTCGACGGGGTGGGTCTGCGCGGTCATCTTCTCTGCCTTCGTCAGGTGTCAGCAGACGTTGACCCGAGTGACGACGGCGCGCAAGCGAATATCGGCGGCGCGCTTGGCACATCGGATGCCGCGTCGGGCGGGAGACACTCCACTGGAGGGGGCAGAAATGACCGTATAGGATCGATTTGTTCCGTCGTCGTGCGGTACGGCACGCGAGGAGGCTCGGACGGGTATGGCAGATCCCGTAGGTCCCACAGGTACGGACGCTCAACGCATCGACGTCCACCAGCATGTGATTCCTCCCGACCGCGCCCGTGCCATCACCGCCCGTGCCGCGGCCGTCGCGTGGCCCGCGCCCGCGTGGGACCAGGCGAGCGCGCTCGCCATGATGGACCGGCGGTCGATCACCACCGGTGTGCTGTCGTACGCCGCGCCGCTCGCCGGCCCGGACGACCCCGCCGGAGCGCGCGAAGTGGCCCGCGGTGTCAACGAGTTCACGGCCGAGCTGGTCAAGAACCGGCCGGACCGCTTCGGTCACTTCGCCGCCCTGCCGCTGCCCGACGTGGACGGCGCGCTCGCCGAGGCGGCGCACGCTCTTGACGAACTGCAGGCGGACGGCGTGATGGTCCTGTCCAACATCCACGGCCGGTATCTGGGCGACCCGGCGTTCGAGCCGCTGTGGGCCGAACTCGACGCCCGCTCCGCCGTCGTCCTCGTCCACCCGACCGCACCCTCGGGCGCTCCCCTCCCGGAAATACCCCCTCCGCTGGCGGACTTCCCCTACGACACGACCCGCACCGCCCTGCACCTGACCATGCGGGGCGTGCCGCGCCGGTACCCCCGGATGCGGATGATCCTTCCCCACGCCGGCGGCTTCCTGCCGTACGCCGCGACCCGCTTCGCCCTCGCCGCCCGCCTCCCCGACGGCGCGGCCCCCGGGGCCCCGAGCGGAACCCCCGAGGAGCTCCTCGCCGACCTGCGGCGCTTCTACTTCGACACCGCCCTCTCCGCCGGCCCCTCGACCCTGCCCTCCCTGCTCGCCTTCGCCGAGCCCGAACACATCCTGTACGGCAGCGACTTCCCCATGCTCCCCGAGGACTGGGGCATCGGCTTCGACACCGCCCTCGACGAGTACGCGCACTGGGAACCCGGCCGACTGCACGCCGTCAACCGCGGCAACGCCGAACTCCTCATCCCACGCCTCGCCCACGCGCCCGTACCGTAGGCGGCGCCCAGCGGCCGGAGTGAGCCGCGTCGCGGTCCCGGCGGTCTACTGCGGGACGAAGACCGTGAGCCATTCCGCGTCGCGTGGCCGGTACCCGTGGCGATCCCACAGTCCTGACGCGATCGCCGGGACGTGACCGGCTCCGTAGACGACGGCCACCCGGATCGGCTCGTGGCCGCGCTCCGCGTGGATCTCGCCGAGCGCGTCGAGCAGACGCCGGTCGCGCCGGTCGGTCATCGCGTGCTGTACGGGATTGTCGGCCATCATCTCCGCCCGCAGCGTCGACGGCAGATCCTCGACCTCCAGGTCCTCATCGAGGAAGGCGCGCGGACCGCGCAGTGCGAACACCAGGCCCATCACGGGCGCGAAGACCATGAGCAGCAGGTACATCCACCGCGGCAGCGTCTTCAGGTCGGCGATCGCCTCCGCCGCGGTCACGTCCGGGTTGACCACCGGTACGCCCTCGGGCAGCAGCAGGTCGTCGCGCTGCTCCTGCAGGCCGTTGCGCCGCCGGCGCGGAGCGAACCGATAGGCGAGCGTGAGGGTGCTCACGCCGACCGAGTTCCCCCGGATTCCCTCCATGACGATGAGGTCGCATTCCCTGAGTCTCCTGCGGACCTGGGAGTAGAACGTCGGCGAGGCCACATGCATCATCGGGAAGATCACGAACTCGAGCGGCGTCCCCCTCCGCCTCATGGTGATCACAGCGGATCTGACGGCGTACCCGGTCACCTCGACGATCTGCATGACTCCCCCCGCGAACGCTGCCGGTCTCCCCTCCACCCACACCGGAACACGAGCCCGCCCAGGGCCGTGGTTCCGTACCGGCGTGGAGTGCTGGTCGGACGAGAGGATGAGCCGCCGATGACGCCGTCAGCGTGATGTGCGGCCCTGACCGCAACCGTCGGGGGCTCCGCGCACCTCCTGTCCCGCAGAACCACAACAAGCCGCTGAGGAGACCGACATGACGACCACCGCCTCCGAACACAGCGTCCCCCGCGCCTACATCGACCTCTACGCCGTCGACACGGCCGAGATCTTCTGGCCGGACCCGGCCGACCCGCACGAGGACATGGACCAGCTGCTGCCGCCGCCGAACCCCGCCCAGCGCCTCAGCTTCGCCATCAGCTCCCGCGACCGGCGACGCATCGACCTGCACGCGGCCCTGACCACGGCCGGAATCCCACCGCGCCCCGAGGACCGCGACGCCATCGACCAACTCAGCGCCCTGTCCGACAGCGTCAACACCGCCCTCCAGCGCTGGCTCCACCACAGCGTCTGACCGCACGGCACGACATCGTCCCGGTGCGCGCGCCTCTCGCCGTCGACACGGGCGCGCGCACGACGACCGCCTCACCGGCTCGTCAGTCGGTGAGTACGGCGGTGCGGTGGATCCAGTCGGTGCCATGGGACGCCCCGTGCATGAAGGCGGCGACGTCCGCGCGGCTGATCGTCGGATTGCCCTTCATCGGCAGTCGGTCGTCCGCGCGGAACGTGCCCTTGGCGGGGCCGTGGGTGAGCCGGGTCGGGTAGACCAGGGTCCAGTCCAGGCCGCTGGAGCGGATGTGCTCGTCCGCGAGCGCCTTGTCCGCGTAGATCGACCGCAGCAGCGTGCGGTAGATCAGCTTCTGCGGGGCGCTCGACCAGTCGTAGGTGTGCCCGACGCCGAACGACGACAGCCACACCAGCCGGGACACACCCGCCTCCTGTGCCGAGCCGATGACGGCGGCGGCGGAACGGGTGAAGAGATCGCCCGCACGCACCGAAGTACCCGCGCCGAGCGCGGAGATGACCGCGTCCCGCCCGGCCACCGCCGCGGAGACGTCACGCTGTGACGTGGCGTCACCGGTGGCAAGCGTGACCCGGTCGGCCAGATCACCGAGGGCCGCGGGGTTGCGGACGAAGGCCGTGACGGAGTCACCGGATCGCAGGGCCAGATCGACGAGGTGGCGGCCGGTGGGGCCGGTCGCGCCGAGGATGAGCAGCTTCATGACGGGGTCCTCCGTGAGTGCGGGGAGCAGTGCGAGCGCAAGAGTAAGCGGACAGCTGTCCGCTACGGGAAACGTAACGGACAGCTGTCCGCTTAGCAAAGCCGGCCGGGGCTGGGGCGGCGAGGACGTCCCCTATCGCCGCCCGGGCGCCCCCGCGCGCAAGCCGTCCATGATGAGGTCCAGCAGGCGGGTGGCGCGGGGCTGCCAGTCGCTCTGGGGGTCGATCTGCCAGAGGCCGCCGATCGCGAGGACGAAGTCGTCGGCGGTGACGCCCGGGCGGATGGTGCCGGCCGCGTGATTGGCGTCGAGGAGTTGCGCGATGGACGCGATCACCACCTCGTAGCCCGGCCGCGAAGGGCTGCCCGTCGCGCTGGTCGCCTGGCGCAGGGCGTCGGCCAGGCCGGTCTTGGTCATGGCGAACCGGGCGAGGTGGTCCATCCACTCACGCAGGGCCCGGGCGGGATCTCCCACCTGCAGGAGCTCCGTCGCGCTGTCGGTGAGCTGCCGTACCTCATGGCGGTGGACCTCCAGGACGAGCGCCTCGCGACTGGGGAAGTTGCGGTAGAGCGTGCCCTGTCCGACCCCGGCCTTCTTGGCGATCGCGCTCAGCGGGGCGTCCGGGGAGCGCGTCAGCTCGGCCAGTGCCACCTCCAGGATGCGTTCGCGATTGCGTTGCGCGTCCGAGCGCTGGGGTCCGTCATCCTTCGGCGCCACTCGCCCTCCTCCGGGCTCACGCCTGAACCCTCCTGACCCAGGGGACATGCCTCCCGGTGACCGGTAACGGACTACTGTCCGGTTGGCCCCACCCTAGTGGCGGGCCCCCTCACGGCCGGAGCCGGGAGGCCAGCCCCTCGAAGTAGCCGCGGTGTACGGCGGTCAGGTCGACCTGCTCGGGGTCCAGCAGCCACAGCAGGTGGGCGCCCTCGAGGAAGGCGGCCGTCTCCATGGCCAGGACGGCCGGGTCCAGGTCGGTGCGGGCCGAGCCGGCGGCCGCGGCACGCGTGAACAGGGCGGTCAGATGGGTTCGCAGCGCCCGGCCGCGGTCCCGGAACCAGGTGTGGAGGACCGAGCCGGGCTCCAGGTTCTCCGCGGTGAGGGTGGTGTGCAGGGCCGTCAGCTCACGTTCGGCGGCGGCGGTGTGCTCGGCCTCCCGGACGAACCAGCCGAACGCCTGCTCCAGGGTGGGTTCGGCGTCGTGCGTGACGGAGAGCCGCTCCAGGGCGCGTCGGTCGGCCTCCTCCAGGACCGCCTGGACAAGTCCGTCCTTACTGCCGAAGTGGTGGATGAGGGCGGAGGGGGTGGCGCCGGCGCGTTCGGCGATGGCGGCCACTCCGGTGCCGCGTACGCCTTGCCGCGCGAACAGTTCGATCGCCGCGTCGACCATCGCGCGGCGACGCTCCACGCCGCGCTTCTGTACCTGCCCCTTGACTCCGACCATGCCGATCAGGGTGCCCGTGCGGAGCCGTGGCGTCCAACCCGAGCGGGGCGGGAAATCCGGTGCGCGTCCTCACCGGAACCATTATCTTGAACGACCATGCAGGAAAATGAGCTGAAGAACGAGTACGACGAGTACCTGGTGGGCCGCGAGCGGATCGTCCGCGTGGACGGGCTCGAGTTGTGGGCGGAGGACTTCGGCGATCCGGACCACCCGACGGTGCTGCTGGTCATGGGCGCGCAGGCGCAGGGCGTGCAGTGGAACGACGGCATCGTCCGTCGTCTGGTCGAGGGGGGCCTGCGGGTCATCCGCTACGACCACCGCGACGTCGGGCGCTCTTCCACCGTCGACTTCGCCGCCCGGCCGTACACCGTGGCCGACATGGCCTGCGACGCGCTCGCCGTGCTGGACGCGTTCGGGGCCGAGCGAGCCCACATGGTGGGCGCGTCCCTCGGGGGCCTCATCGCCCAGCGGCTGGCCGTCACCCACGCGCACCGGGTGCTGACCCTGACGAGCCTGTCGTCCCAGCCCCTGGGCACGGACACGGCGGCGGCGGTGCAGCGCGCCCTGGCGGGGGCGCCGCCGGTTCCGGGCGAACTGCCCCCGCCCACGCCCGAGTTGCTGGCCGCGCTCGTCTCGACCTTCCCGGAGCCGGAGGCGGGCCTGGAGGAGTACCTCGCCGCCCGGCTGCCGCTGTGGCGTGTGCTGCACGGGCCCGTGCTGCCGTTCCACGAGGACGAGTACCGCGCGATGGAGCGGCGGGTGTACGAGCGGGCGCGCGATCTGCAGGCCGCGCTCCATCACACCTTCGCCGGAGCCGCCGGCACGGGCTCCACGGCGGAACTGGCCTCCGTCGGCGCGCCCACGCTGGTCCTGCACGGCACGGAGGACCCGATGTTCCCGCCGGCGCACGCCGAGGCCACGGCCGCCGCCGTTCCCGGCGCCCGCCTGGTCATGATCGAGGGCATGGGCCACACGCTGCCCACGGCACTGGACCACCGCCTGGCCGACGAGATCCTGCACCACACCGGGCGGGCATGACGAACCCGGCAGGGAGCCGAAATCCGCTGGAGGGCGCGTTTTACGCGCTCCTATAGTGGCCCGCATGCGCACGTCCTACCCCCGAACCTCTCATTTGCCCTGGTCACCAGGTGTCTCCGCGGACGATGTGCGGGCCGTCGGGGTGAGCGGGTTCGCCGGGCGGGAGGTCGTGGTCACCGAGAAGCTCGACGGGGAGAACACGACGCTGTACGCGGACGGGCTGCACGCGCGGTCCGTGGATTCCGGGCACCACCCGTCGCGGGCGTGGGTCAAGGCGCTGCAGGGGCGGGTGGGGGCTCGGATCCCGGCGGGGTGGCGAGTGTGCGGGGAGAACCTGTACGCGCGGCACTCGATTCCGTACGACGGTCTGGAGGGGTACTTCTACGGGTTCTCCGTGTGGGACGAGCACGACCGGTGCCTGGGCTGGGACGAGACCGTGCGGTTCCTGCGGGGGCTCGGGGTGCCGGTGCCGCCGGTGGTGTGGCGGGGGGTCTTCGACGAGCGGGCGCTGCGGCGGCTGCGCGTGGAGACCGGGCGGCAGGAGGGGTACGTCGTCCGGACCGTCGAGGGGTTCACGCTCGGGGACTTCGCCGGACGGGTCGGCAAGTGGGTGCGGGCGGGGCATGTCACCACGGACACGCACTGGATGCACTCGGCCGTCGTGGCGAACGGCCTCGGCCCGGCGGCCGCGCTGTGGGCCGTACGGTCCGGTGCGGCGCCGGACGGGGAGGCGCTCGCCGGACATCTGGGGGCGGCCGACCCGGACGCGGACGCGGCCGCCGAGGCGGGCGCGCGGCTGGACGCGCTGGGGCGCGGCGGGGACGTACGGCTGGCGGGCGTGCTGGCCGCGCTGCTGCACCGCACACCTCGGGCGTCGCTGATGAGCCGGGCCGCGGGGCCGCTGGGCGTGCCGCTCGCGCGGCGGGTCGCCGATCTGGTGGGTCTGCACGCCGCACTCCAGCGACCGTACCCGGACGCGGAGCGGCGGGCCGGGCTCGTACGGATGTCGTTCGCGGCCGATCTGGGGGTCCTGCATGCCGTCGCGGGGGCGGTCGCGGAGGACGGCGGGTCGCGCGAGGAGGTGGAGTGGTCCGCGCTGCACGCGCAGGAGTCCGGGCTGTTCGGCGAGGCGCCGCTCGGGCCGCTGCGGGCCGGGCTGCGCGACGCGCTGCGGCGCGACGGCGTGGGCGGCGAGGCGGCGGACCGCTGCTGGGCGGAGGCACGGGAGGCGTACGCCCAGGGGCGGGTCCTGACGGTGGAGGAGGCCGTCGCGGCGACCTGGCGGTGGCGTGGCGGGGACTTCCCCCGGCTCGTCCACCTGGTGGGGCCGTCCGGCAGCGGCAAGAGCGCCTTCGCGGCGCGGCTGAAGGGCGTTTCGGCGTGCGTGGCGCTGGACGGACTGCGCGAGGCGCGCGGTGCGCGGGCGGACCAGAAGGCCAACGGGGAGGTGCTGCGGGAGGGCCTCGACCGGCTGGACCGGGCGCTCGGGGCCGGTGGCACGGTGGTGTGGGACGCCACGTCGCTCAATCCGCACCAGAGGTCCCTGGTGCACGCCGTGGCGCGCCGGCGTGACGCCCTGGTCACGCACGCCGTGCTGCTCGCGGACGAGGACGAGCTCCTGCGGCGCAACGCCACGCGTGCGCATCCGGTGCCGGCGGGTGTGCTGGCCGGGCAGCTGCGCCGGTTCGTGCCGCCGTATCCCGGCCAGGCGCACCGCACCTGGTACGTGGGCGCGGACGGGACCGTCGAGGACCGCGACGGCACACTGGAGGGGGAGGACGCCTGATGCGTACCAGTGAGGAGATCTACCACCGGGTGCGCTGGGACGCGCGTTTCGACCCCGCGCGGTTCGTGCTCGGCATCCATCAGCGTGGCGCCGCGCCCAAGCGGGTGCCGCTGCCGGCGTTCGTGCCGGGTGGCGAGATCCCCTGGCACCGGGTGCTGTTCGTGGAGGCGGACGGCGAGCTGGTGTGGGACCGCGCCACGGGTGTGGACCGCATCGACGCGTCCGGCGCCGGACGGGTGCGCGAGGCGCGGCGGCTGCGGGCGCCGTTCTTCACGGCGCGCACCCCGCACCTGTGGGACGCGGCCGCCGGACGGTGGAGCCCCGCGGCGCCCGTGGCGCGGGAGGCGGGGCCAGGGGCGGACCGGGTGCGGGTGCTGACCTGGAACACACTGTGGGACCGCTACGACAGCCACCGCATCGACACCGCCGGGCGCCGGCCGCTGCTGCTGGCGGAGCTGGAGCGCGCCGACGCGGACGTCATCGCCCTGCAGGAGGCCGAGGCGGAGCTGCTGGCCATGCTGCTGGACACGGCATGGGTACGGGCCCACTACACCGTCGGCACCGACCCGTACGGGAAGGACGTCGACGACTGCGGGCTGATCCTGCTCAGCCGGCTCCCCGTACGGGAGGCGGCGCTGCATGTCCTCGGGCCGCACAAGGCCGTCACCGCGGTCGTCGTGGACACCGCGTCGGGACCGCTGACCGTGGCCGCCACCCATCTCACCAGCGACCACTCCGAGAACGGGGCGGCCCGGCGCGGCGCCGAACTCACCCGGCTCGCCGAGGGGCTGGCGGGCGTGGAGGGGGGCCTGGTCCTGGTCGGCGACTTCAACGACGGCGGACCCGGCCCGGCGCGCACGCTCGGCATGCTCGACGCCTGGACCGAGACGTACGGGCCGGACGACCACTCCCCCACCTTCGACCCCGGCGTCAATCCGCTGGCCGCCGTCTCCTCCCTCACCGGCCGCGCCTCCCGCCTCGACCGCGTCTTCGTCCGCCCCGCCGACGGGCCGCGCGTGACCGGCACGGTGCTGCTCGGCGACTCGCCGACCCCGGAGGGGCTGTACGTCTCCGACCACTACGGGGTCGCCGCCGACCTGTACTGCGGCGCCGGCACGCCCGTCGACGTGCTCGACGTCGCGCCGACACCGCGTACGGCACTGGCCTGGGTGCCGCCGCGCGAGCTGTGGCCGGCGATCCAGGACGTGCGCCGGGACCACGACGTGCAGATCCGGCGCTGGCCGCCGCACGTCAACGTGCTGTTCGGGTTCGTCCCCGAGTCGGACTTCGAGCGGGCGGCACCGCTGCTGGCCAGGGCGGCCGCGCAGGTCGCGCCGTTCACGGCACGGCTGGACGGCGTGCACACCTTCGCCCACCGGCACGCCGCCACCGTATGGCTGGACCCGGCTGCGGACGACGAGACGCCGTGGGCGGAGCTGTGGCAGGCGCTCGTGCGGCGCTTCCCACGCTGCCATGGCCGCCATGAGGGGTTCACCCCGCACCTGAGCCTGGGCCGCACCGGCGACCCGCACGCCGTCGCCGTCGACTGCGCGGCGCGCCTCTCCCCGCTGACCGCCCGGGTCGGCTCGCTCGTCCTGCTGTCCCGGCGAGGCGACGAACCCATGCGGGCGCGGGCCACGGTCGCCCTCGGCACCGGCGAGGTGCGCTGGCTCGGCGAGCCCGCCGTCGGCCGGCCCGACCGGGGTTGGGAGGACTGGGCCGCGCCCGCCTCCGACGCGGGCGCCCCACCCGCCGGCGACGACGCCGTGGCCGAGCGGATCGTAGGGCGTCTGGCGGACGCGCTCGGCGAAGGCGTCGTCCATCTCGCCGGGTCGCGGCGCATGGGCTGCGCGTTGGAGGGGGCCGACCTGGACGTGGTGGCGGCGCTGTCCGGCAGCGTGGACCTCGCGGCCGTACGGGAGCGGGTCACGGCGGCGCTGCCGGACGCCGAACGGATGCGGGAGGTCGTCGGCGCGCGCGTGCCGGGGCTGCGGTTCCACGTCGACGGGCTCGACGTGGACCTGGTGGTCGTGGCCACGGGGCCCCTGCCCGCGCAGGAGGCGGTGGCCCGGCGGGCCGAACTGGGTGAGGCCGCCGCCGTCGCGCTGAGCGCGGTGTCCGACGCGGACGCCGTCCTGGCCGCCGTGAGCACGCATGCGGCGGGTGCGGGCGGGCTCTCGCGGTTCACGGAACTGGCCCGGGGCGTGAAGGCCTGGGCGAGGGCACGGGGGCTGGACGCGGCGCCCTTCGGCGGGCTGCCCGGGGTGGCGTGGGCGGTTCTCGCCGCCCGCACGGTGCGGGAGTCGCCCGAAGCGGCGGACGCCGATGCACTGCTGCGGCGGTTCTTCGGCACGTGGGCCGCGTGGGACTGGCGCGAGCCCGTCACCCTCACCGGTCTCGGCGGCGGTCAGGAGGACCGCGCGGGCGCCCTGACCGTGATGACGCCCGGCGCGCCCGTGCGGTCCTGCACCGAACAGGTCGGCCCGGGCGGCCTCGACCTGCTCGGCCAAGAGCTCTACCGGGCCTGGGAGACCGTGGAGGCGGCGGCCGACTCCGGTACGGATCCCTGGCCCGAACTGCTGTCCCCGCCGCCCCTGCACCGGCGGCACGCCGCGTGGGCCGTGGTGACCGTCCTGCCCCGGCGGGCGGAGGACTTCGACGAGCTCAACGGGCGGGTACGCGGGCGGATGCGGGCGCTGCTCGGCGCCCTGGAGGACGCGGGGGTCAAGGACGCCCAGCCCTGGCCGCGGCCCCTGGTCCCCGCGCCCGCACCGGCGTCCCGCGAAGGGGCGGCCGGCGCGCGGTACGCGATCGGCCTCGGGCGCACTCCCCTGAGCGCCGAGCGGCTCGCCGAGATCGCCGGCCGGTGGGTCACGGGCCTGCCGGGGGTCGAGGTGACCCACGTCGAGGGCGGGGCGATTCCCACACTGCGGTGATCCCGGCGAGCCGGCCGCGCGGTCAGCCGGTGACCACCTCGTTCTTCGCGAGGCTCTCCGTGCGCGCGGTGACCGTGCTGCGCAGGGACTTCACCGTGCTGGTGACCCCTGACGCGTCGGCACCCGCCTTCTTGGCCTGTGCGCCGAGGGTGTCGAGGGCTTCCAGTGCGTACCCGGAGCCGTAGAACTGCTCGTACAGCTTCTTGTACGCCTGGTGATAGACGGTGTCGAAGGCGTCCGTCTCCAGGAAGCGTTCCTTGAGGATGTTGCCGCCCATGCCGCCGCCGCGACCCTGGCCGCTGTCCCCGGCCTGGCCGTCCTGCGGCGGACCGCCGTTCTGGTTCTGGCCGTTCGGCATGCCCTGCTGCGTTTCGTCGCCCATGCCCTGTGGTGCTCCTCCTCCGCCACCGCCTCCCATGCTGACGCTGTCGTCGGGCCCGGTGTCGGTGCTGCCGCTGAACGTGAGGTTGAAGTCCCAGCCCAGGACGGAGAACTTCCCGGTGTCCAGGTCGTACCAGAGGACGTAGTTGTTGCCCGGCCCGGCCATGTCGTCGAAGTTCATGATCAGGTTCTGGGTGGCCACGTACTCCGCGAACGAGTCGACGTCGACGTACTGGTCGAGTTCCTCCGCGAACTCGGTGTCCGAGGCCTCGTTCGTCCACCTGAGCAGCCTCATCACCGGTGAGAGGTCCTGACTGCCCTTGAGGTTCAGCTGTTTGAAGGACTTCTCGTAGTCGGTGGGGTCGTCCCCGACGTAGTCGAAGCTGCCGCCGGCCCGGGCCTTGTAGGCCACGCCGGTGGAGGGGAGCTTCGCGTCGACGTAGTCCTTGCTGGGGTTCTCGACCATCAGGCGGGTCACCGCGGAACGGTTGTTGACCTGTACCGAGGTGAAGGCGTAGTCCTCGGCGGCCTGGCCCGACTTCTTCATCAGCGAGAGCGCGAGGGCCTCGTTCACCGGGAGGGCCTCGTCCACGCCGGGGCGCAGGGAGATCTCGCGGTGCCCCTCGTAGGCCCGGCCCTCGACGTACTCGTCGATGCTGATGAGCCAGGGCAACTCCTCCGGCTTGGAGGCGGAGAGGTCGTACTGCGTCATGCCGCCGCCGGCACCTCCCATGCCGCCGCCCTGGGGTTGCTGCCGGCCGTCGGCGGTCTGGCCGCCCTCGGCTTGGCCGCCGTTCTGCTGCTGACCGTCGTTCTGCTGCGGGCCGCCCTCGGGCATCCCGCCCTGCTGCATGCCTTCTCCGGCGGCACCGGCGGCACCACCGCCGGGGCCGGCACCCCGACCGCCGCCGCGCAGGCTCTGGAGTGTGGAGTTCCCCTTGAGGCGGATGCCGACGTCGTTGAGGTAGACGCCGTCGATGGTGAGGTCGGCCTCGATGTACTCCTTCTCGCCGTCCTCCTGGTACTTCGCCATCATGTCGTCGTAGTCGGTCTGGTCGTACTCGAGGACGATCGAGTGTGCCGTCGAGGTGTCGAAGGGGTCGACGGTCCCGGTGACGTTCTCGACGATCTCGTCCGCGTCGGCGCGCGAGGCGCTGGTCACGAAGGGGGTGACACGGACGTCGCCCAGGGCGATCAGCAGGACGGAGAGCCCCACCACGGCGAGCGCGGCCGGCTTCCAGTGGTGGCGGAGCCGCAGCGGCAGGCGATGCACCAGCCGTCGGCGCGGACCGGCCATCACAGGTCCGTCTGGTCGTAACCGGTGAGCACGGTCACGCGCTGTCCCATGGTGCGTTCCTGGAGGGAGGCGACCAGTTCGCCGGGCTCGTGGCCCTTCTTGATGCGGACGGTGTAGAAGACCTCCGTGAGCGTGCCGCCGCGGATCGATTCCGTGCTCACCAGCTCGAACTCGTCGGTCAGACGCAGCAGGACGTCCTGGATGGCGTGGGTGTGGTCCTCACCCGCCGGCACCTGCACCTTGACGACCTGGCGCTGGACGTTGAGGGCGAACCAGTTGAACTTGTGCATGCACACGATGACGAGGGCGATCACCACGCCGCCCACGGCCGCGAGGGTGTAGAAGCGGGCACCGCACGCCATGCCGATGGCCATCACCAGGAACACGAACCCGACGTCGCGGGTCTCCTTGACCGCGTTCCGGAATCGGACCACCGACAACGCGCCCACCAGGGAGAACGCACGTGCCAGATTGGAGCCGACCACCAGCATGATCAGTGCGACGACCATGCCGACGACGACGAGCGTCTGCACGTACGACTGGCTGTACGAGACGTTCTTGTGGGTGGACCGGTAGACGAAACCGATCAGGGAGGAGAGGACGAAGGACAGCGTCATGGCGAGGACGATGTCGGTGACGCTGAACGTGCCGCTCAGGTCCTGCAGATCGAGGTTCACGGGTGGAACGCCTCCGTGGTGCGCTGGATGGTGGGGGATGTGGGGTGGACCGCGCTGTCGTACGCCGCGGTGAGGACGGGGGCCGGCGGAAGGTCCTCCTCCCGTACGTGGAAGACGGATCGGGGGGCCAGGCCGAACGCCTCGATGCTCTGGACGTACTTGGACACCCGGATCAGGTTCAGATTGCGCTTGGCGGCCAGGTCGGTGATCCAGTACGGGGCGCGCTCGTTCACCTTGATCTCCATGACCGACATGTGCGGCGGGATCGTGAAGCGGTTCTCCGGGGTGGGTGTGCCGAAGTGGAAGTCGCGGTCGCGTCCGCGGATGCGCCGGTCGAAGGTGACGCGCAGCCCGGTGTCCTGGTCACGGCCGACCAGGGCCTCGCGCTGGTATCCGGTGATGGCCGTGGGCCGGAGGTTCAGCCGGACGACCAGTTCGAGGACCTCGTGGACGAACGCCTCCTCCTTCGGGGTGTGTTCGATCAGCTCGCGCTCGTCGCACAGTTGCCGGGCCGTGGCGTACGGCAGGGTGATCCGGCGTTTCTGGGTGACCCGGTTGACCCGCTGCTTGATCTCCACGCAGACGGGGGACTCGTCGGTGACGCCGTCGAGGTCTCCGTAGTGCCGGATCCGCAGCTTGCGCCGGAATTTGAGGCCCTCGATCTTCTCCCAGTAGAAGCGGAGCTGGGGGGTGTCGTAGTAGAGGCTCCACACGCCGTAGCCGCCGACGGGACTGTGCAGGTCCCTGTCCATGCGTTCGGCCAACTCGTCGCGTATCCGGGCCGCTTGTTCCACGGGGACCAGGTACTTGAGTTCGTACCGGTTGAACGCGTGGAGTCTGCTCGCGACCCGCAGCGCACCCCCGTCCGCGACCGTGGGCGGCGCCGCCCCCGTCGTCCCCGGCCCTGCCTCCCGCGTGGTCCGCCCCGCGGACGGACGTGTGCGTTTCAGCCAACCAGCCATCGCTCCCTCTCAGTCTCCGAGCTCCGGTCAACAGCCTTGAGGTAGGAGATTGGTAAGAGATGAGAGGCTTCTTATACGAGCCTCTGAACGGAGTGAGTATTCGACGTTAATTCCAGGTGAACCACCTTGAGTGGGGGCGGAGTCGACCAGATCCGACAGAGCGGATCAGACCACCGAGCGCCGTGGACCAGGTCCATGGCGAGTACATCTCCGGCTCCTGGTCCGGGGTCAGGGCCGTGGGGCCGTAGCTCCAGTCCACGTGCCGGCCCAGCACCCAGCCGTCCTCGACGGCCATGACGGCGCCCTGCGCCATGTACTGCAACGGGGGGTGGGCCGAGTCGCCGAGGAGGGCGATACGCCCGGTGACCCACGTCATCAGCGGCTCGCGGTCGAACATCCGCCACCAGCGGTCCCGCCACATCAGCGGCAGACCCTTCTGGACCTGGTCGCAGGTGCCCTCGAAGGCGTGGTCGAGTTCGTCCGGCGTGCCCCAGTCCCCCTGGCCGGCCAGGGCCTTCGGCGAGCGGAACACCGCGACCTGGTTGAACATCCGGCCGCCGCGCAGCGGGAACTGGACGAAGTGGCAGCGCGGGCCGACGTACAGGACGCGTCCGCGCACCGGCGTCGATGTCGGCGAGGCGCTGCTCCGGCGAGCTGTACATCGGGGTGGGCTCACCGGTGCGCGCCCAGTGCAGAAGGTTGCGCAGGGCCAGGGCGCTGGCGGCCATGTGCGCCACGACGTGCTTACGGCTCCAGCCGGGCAGGAGCGAAGGCTCGCCGTACGACGTCTCGTCCAGCTCGGCTACGGCCTTGCGGCACAGGTCGGTGCCCTCGGCCACCCAGGCCAGTGTGGTGTGCAGGGTTCTCATCGCCTTCCCTCGGAGACGACACGGTTCTCCAGACGGCCCAGGCCCTCGATCTCGGTGACGACGGTGTCGCCCTCCCGCAGGAACAGCTGCGGTGTGCGGGCGTGGCCGACACCGCCGGGTGTGCCGGTGGCGGCACGCACCCCACCGCCTCCTCCACGACCTCGACCTCGACCTGCCCGACCGCACCGACCCGGCCGCGCTTCCGACCGTCCTCGCCACCAGCCGCAAGGACGTCTCCCTCGCCGCTTCCGCCCGCTCGGCGCCCACCCCGTTCGCCTCACGCAACGCCGAGAACGGCGAACTGCTCTCCGTCCAGGACGGAGAGCAGGACTACGTCACCGACTTCGGCACCCCGCGCGCCGCACCCGGCGACTTCATCTCATGTGCGGCACCGCGGTACCGCTGCCGAACGTCCGGGCCGTGGACGGCGGCAACCGCATCTCCGGGCGAACGGCGTGGAACTCCGGTCGCGACCCGAGCGGTCGGAGCTGCGCGATCGCGCCGCGACCAAGCTCAAGGCGGCCTTCATCACGGACCTGTGCCGCGACTCGGTGCTCGACATCGACACCGCCTCGGAGACGATCAGGCGCTTCACCCTGGACCTCCCCGTTGCCGATCGGCTGTCGTGACCTCACACCTCACCTGCCGCTCCAGGTCCGGGCGGCGGGCCGGACGGGCGATTCCGGTGGCGCGAGTCGTCCGGCTGGGGCTGTCTGTACGGGGGCGGTGCAGAGAGAGTGAGGGAGCATGAGGCAGACGAACGAGCGCCTCGGGACACCGCGGGCCGCCGGGATCGCCGGAGTCGTGTTCGCGGTGCTGATGGCCATCGCGATCGTCCTGGTGCGCGTCGCCCTTCCGGAGGGGGGCGACGCGGCCGACATCGACCTCGACGCGGGGCAGCGGCGTGCGGTGCGGACCGCGCTGGAGGTGCTGCCGTTCGCGGGGATCGCGTTCCTCTGGTTCATGGGCGCGCTGCGCGAGCAGGCCGGTGAGGGAGAGGACCGGTTCGTGTCCACCGTGTTCCTGGGCAGCGGGCTGGTCTTCGTCGCCACCTTGTTCGGCAGTGCCGCGGCGGCGGGCACCGTGCTCGGCGGGGACCAGGATCATTCGTCGTTCGGCCGCCAATTCGCCTACGCCCTGCTGAGCACGTACGCGATGCGCATGGCGGCGGTGTTCGTCTTCACGGCCTCGGCGATCGGCCGCCGCCTCGGTGTTTTCCCGCGGCCGCTCATCGTCCTCGGCTACCTCGCCGGGCTGACGCTGCTGCTGGTGGGCTCGGACGTGCCCTGGTCCGAGCTGGTCTTCCCGGGCTGGGCGCTGGTCGTCAGCCTGTACATCCTCCGGGGTCGGCGTCCCGCCGGCGCGGGGCCCGGTTCGGCTGCCTGAGCCGGTCGGGGCGCGGCGCTCACTCCAATGGGCCCCTCCTCGTCGCCGCTTCGCCGCAGGGCACCGAGGATGGTCACAGGGGGACCGGGCCACCGGAGAGGACCAATCCCTTGGTGAGGCTTGTCGTCGACCTGAACCGCTGTCAGGGCTACGCGCAGTGTGCGTTCCTCGCTCCCGAGGTCTTCGCCATGCACGGCGAGGAGGGGTTGCTGTACGCCCCCGAGCCCGACGAGTCACAGCGCGAGAAACTTGCCCAGGCCGCCGCGGCCTGCCCCGTCCAGGCCATCCTCGTGGATGCGGTGGACGTACCCGTGGGCGCGGTGGACATCCCGGCCGAGGCGGTGTCCGGTGAACGGTGACGGATCCCTGGACCGGTTCAGACGTGAGGGGCGCGTGGTCGTCGTAGGCGCCTCGATGGCGGGTCTGCGCGCCGCGGAGACCCTGCGTGAGAAGGGCTTCGCCGGATCCCTGACGATGATCGGCGACGAACCCCACGAGCCGTACGACCGTCCCCCGCTGTCCAAGCAGGTGCTGCTGGGCATGGCCGAGGCGGACCGCACCGCACTGCCCAGGCGCCGGACCCTCGACGCGACTTGGCGGCTCGGGGTGGCGGCGACCGGCCTGGACATGGCCGCCAGACGGGTGAAGCTGTCCGACGGCGACGAGGTGCCGTACGACCGGCTGCTGATCGCGACCGGGGTGCGGGCGCGTCCCTGGCCGCACGAGGCCGAGGCGGAACTCGACGGGGTCTTCGTGCTGCGGACCCGCGACGACAGTGCCGGGCTGGCGCGGCGGCTGGAGGAGAGGCCCCGGCGGGTTCTCGTCATCGGGGCCGGATTCACCGGCTCGGAGATCGCGTCCGCCTGCCGCGAGCGCGGTCTCGCCGTCACCGTCGCCGAGCGTGGCGCCGCGCCCCTGGTCGGCGCTCTCGGCGGGGTGGTCGGCGCGGTCGCCGCCGAGCTCCAGCGCGCGCACGGCGTGGACCTGCGGTGCGGGGTCATGGTGACCGCTCTGGAGGGTGATGCCGCGGGGCGGGTGCGCGCCGCGCATCTGTCCGACGGCTCCACCGTGGACACCGATGTGGTGGTCGTGTCGCTCGGCGCCACCCGCAACACCGACTGGCTCGCCGGGTCCGGGCTCGGGGCCGGTCCTCGGGGCATCGCGTGCGACGCCGGCTGCCGTGCCTTCGACATCCGCGGCATCGTGACCGACGACGTCTACGCGGCGGGCGACGTCGCCCGCTGCCCGCACCCCCTGTTCGGATACCAGTTCCTGTCGCTGGAGCACTGGGGCAACGCCGTCTCCCAGGCCGAGGTCGCCGCGCACAACATGCTCAGCGAGAGCACCGCCCGTATCCCCCACATGGAGGTGCCGTCGTTCTGGTCCTCGCAGTTCGGCGTCAACATCAAGTCGGTGGGCGTGCCGGTGCTGGGGACGGAGATCGTCGTCCTTCAGGGCACGCTCGACGACCACCGGTTCGTCGGCGTCTACGGGTACCAGGGGCGCGTGATCGGCGCGGTCGCCTTCGACCACGCCCGGTGGCTGCCGTTCTACCAGGAGCTGATCGAGACCGGGGCACCGTTCCCCCCGCTGTTCGCCACGGTCGACGGGCGATCGGACGGCCGGCGTCCGATGGACGCGGACTTCCCCGACCCGTCGGTCCCCACCCACGGCCCCACCGTGACCTTGAGCGGATATTCGCCGGCCGACCGCCGCCTGACGTTCACGCCCGCGCACTGACCCGTACGGCCACGAGGACCAGCCATGACGCAATCACTGCTGCACCAGATCCTGGACTACGCCAACCGCGCGAATCCGTACCCCGTCTACGAGGAGCTGCGCAAGACGCCGGTTCATCACGAGGAGGACGGGCCGTACGTCGTCAGCACCTACCACGAGATCCGCAGCCTGCTGCACGATCCCCGGATCAGCTCCGACGTCCGCAATCTGGCGCCGACCGGTCACGACCCGCTGGCCGAGCCCGCCCAGGAGGAGCAGAGCGCGCTGCCGCCCGGCTTCCTGCGGCTCGATCCGCCGGAGCACGACCGGCTGCGGCGCATGACGAACCGGCCCTTCGGCCCGCCGCATTCCCCGCACCGGGTCGACGGGATGCGCAAGGAGCTGCGCGACATCGTCTCCGGCCTCATCGACGGCATCGGCGACGCCGGACGGTTCGACCTGGTGGACGAGTTCTCCTACCCCTTCCCGGTGACGGTGATCTGCCGGCTGCTCGGGGTGCCCCGCGAGGACGAGGCGCGCTTCCACGGCTGGGCGGACGTCATCGCCGCGAGCCTGGACCCCGATCCGGACGCTGATCCCACCGAGCGGGGCAAGGCCTCGCACGAGGCGCGGATGCAGCTCGGCATGTATCTGGCCGGCCTGATCGAGGAGCGCCGCAAGAACCCCGGCCACGACATGCTCTCCGAGCTGGCGACGGCCAAGGGCCCGGACGGCGCCATGACCACGATGGAACTGCTCAGCACGGCCGCGCTGCTGCTGATCGCGGGCCACGAGACCACCGTCAACCTGGTCACGAACGGGATGCTGACCCTGCTGCGCAACCCCGACGTCCTGCAGCGGCTGCGTGCGGAACCGCGGCTCGCCGTGCCCATCGTCGAGGAGCTGCTGCGCTTCGAGCCGCCCGTGCAGCTGGTGCCCCAGCGCACCCCCCTCACGGACATCGAGGTCCGCGGCGTCACCATCCCCAAGGGTGCCTCCCTGTGGCTGGTGCTGGCCTCCGGCAACCGCGACCCGCAGCGCTTCGACGACCCGGACCGCTTCGACCCGGACCGCCGGGACATCCAGCACCTCGGCCTGGGCAGCGGCATCCACAGCTGTTTCGGCGCGCCGCTCGCCCGGCTGGAGGCCCAGCTGGCCCTGTCGGAACTGGCCCGCCGGCTGGACAACCCACGGCTCCTCGAGGACCCGCCCCCGTACCGGCAGAACGCCGTCCTGCGCGGACCGCGTCACCTGCCCATCACCTGCGACGGGATTCGCCCCTGAGCCCCACTCCCTGGAAGGCCGCGGAGGCTGGTGGCTGACGAAGTGTCGGTCCTCGCCCGCCGCCGACGCTTCTCACGTCACCCGGCACGCCACCCGGGACGTCAGGCGGGGGCCTGCGGCGGTGCCGTGGTGCCTCTCACCTCGAGGGAAGGGGTGGCCAGGTCGATCGTGGCGGGGCGGTCGGGCTCGGCGATGCGGTCTAGGAGGCGCTGGGCGGCGCGGCGGCCCATGTCGTGGCTCGCACTGTCCACGGTGGTGAGCCAGAGGTGCCGCAACTGGGAGAGGTACGTGTTGTCGTAGCCGACCAGGGACAGGTCCCGGGGGACCACGAGCCCGGTCTCCTCGGCGGCCGAGAGGGCGCCGACGCAGGTCATGTCGTTGACGGCGAAGACGGCGGTCGGGCGCTGGGGGCGGCTGAGGAGCCGGACGGTGGCCCGGTAGCCGCCTTCCTCGGTGAGGTCGCCCTGTTCCACCACGGCCGTGCCGGCCAGGCCGTGTTCGCGCATGGTGGTCTCGAAGCTGCGGCGGCGCAGTTCACCGACGGCGCCCTGGCCGGCGATGTGGGCGATGTGGCGGTGGCCGAGGCCGATGAGGTGCTCGGTGGCCAGGCGGGCGCCGTGTTCGTCGTCGTTGGCGACGATGTCCACGGCGGGCAGGACGGGCTCCCGGGTGCCCACGACTACGGTGGGCACCCGGTCGGCCGCGGTCCGCAGCACCCCGGGATCCTGGAGGGTGCCGACGGCGATGAGACCGTCGACCCGCAGCTCGGTGAAGGTGCGGGTGAGGTCCTCGCCGAGACGCCGGTTGAGATGGCCGTCGGCCAGCAGCATGCGCAGACCGCTGTCGTACAGCCGCGAGTTCAGTCCGTCGAGCAGTTCCACGAACCAGGGGTTGCGCATGTCGTTCAGCAGCACCCCCACCGTGCGGGTACGGCGCTCGCTGAGGCTGCGCGCCGCGGCGTTGGGCCGGTAGCCGAGCTCCTCGACGGCGGCGAGAACGGCCTGGCGCTTGTCCGGGCGGACGCCGTCCGCGCCGCGCAGCACCAGCGAGACCAGCGACTTCGACACGCCGGCCCGCGCGGCGACATCGCGGATGGTCGGGGTCCTCATGGTGTGGACCGTTCCATACCCGCTCTGCCTTTGTAAAGACCTTGACACCTGTACCCATGGCCCCCATGGTGAGCTCACCGGATTATGGAACGGTCCAAAGAAGGGCAGCCCAATGGTGAGTACGCTCGGCGTCGCGGTCGTGGGGTTCGGCTGGATGGGACGGGTGCACACCCAGGCGTACCAGCGGGTCGCGCACCACTTTCCGCAGCTGTCCGTGCGCCCCGAGCTGGTGACGGTCGCCGAGGAGGTGCCCGGACGGGCCGAGGAGGCCGCCGCGCAGTTCGGCTTCGCGTCGACGACCCGCGACTGGCGCGAGGTGGCGAAGGATCCGCGGGTCCAGGCGGTCAGCATCACCGCGCCGAACTTCCTGCACCGTGAGATCGGCGTCGCGATGGCCGAGGCCGGCAAGCACATCTGGATCGAGAAGCCGGTGGGCCTGACCGCCGAGGACGCCCGCGCGGTCGCCGACGCCGTCGCCAGGTCCGGTGTCCGGGGCACGGTCGGCTTCAACTACCGCAACGCCCCGGCCGTGGCGTACGCCCGCGAACTGATCGCCTCGGGCGGGATCGGCGCCGTCACCCATGTCCGGATCCGTCTCTTCAGCGACTACGCGGCGCATCCCGAGGGCGCGCTGACCTGGCGGTACGAGCGTGAGCGGGGCGGCAGCGGGGTGCTGGGCGACCTGGCCTCGCACGGCGTCGACATGGCCCGGTTCCTGCTGGGCGACATCACCTCGCTGGCCGCCGACACGGCCGTCTTCATCCCGGAGCGGGCCCGCCCCACCGGCGCCACGGCCGGCCACACCCGGGCCACCGGCGGCGCACTCGGCCCGGTCGAGAACGAGGACTACGTCAACTGCCTGCTCCGCTTCGCCTCCGGCGCCCGCGGCGTCCTGGAGGCCTGCCGGGTCTCGGTCGGCGAGCAGAACAACTACGGCTTCGAGGTGCACGGCACCAAGGGCGCCGTCTTCTGGGACTACCGCCGCATGGGCGAGATCGCCGTCAGCCGCGGCACCGCCTACCAGGACCAGCCCGTCAGCACGGTCTTCGTCGGCCCCGGCCACGGTGAGTACGCCGCCTTCCAGCCAGGCGCCGCCAACGCCATGGGCTACGACGACCTCAAGGTCATCGAGGCTCACAACTTCCTCCGCTCCATCACCGACGGCACCGCGCACGGACCGACCCTGGAGGACGCCGTGCACAGCGCCGCCGCCCTGGACGCCATGAGCCGCTCCGTCGAGCAGGGCGCGTGGGTGAGCCTGGCATGAGGACGGTACGGATCGGAGTGATCGGCGCCGGCAACATGGGCCACGACGCCCTGTACTTCGAGGCGGCGGAGACGGCCCGGTGCATCACCGTCGGCCGCCTCCAGTCCCCGCTCCGGCCTCTGGACGACTCGCTCACCACCCTGCGGGCGATGGACGGGATCCGCCGCCGGTACGGCATCTCCTTCCCCGCACTCCCGGTCTGAGTGCGGGCAGGGGCTGCCCGCACTCGGACCGGGACGACCGCTGTCAGCAGGTACGGCCGGTGTAGTAGGCACCGTCGATCTTGCTCGCGGAGCCGAGCCAGGACGTGCCGGGTCCGACACACCGCTCGTAGTCGGGCGCCCAGGCGACCTCCACCTTGATCACGACCCGGGAGCCGTCGGAGGTGCAGTGGTTGTAGTACGCGTCGGAGCTGGTCTCGTAGAAGCCGCACGGGTCGGCGGCCACCGGGCCCGCGGCGGCGGTCATCGCGCCCAGCGACGTGAGCGCGAGGGCGGCGACACCGAGAGTCCCGGCCATCAGACGACGAACACGCAAAGTGAAACTCCTTGCCAGTCAAGGACCAGAAGCCGGAGACCCCGGCTCCGCTGGTCGTTCGGATGCCCGCCAAGGATCGTGGCCCCGTCCCCGGCCCATGATCGAAACGCCGGGTCATTCACCCAGTGGATCGTTTTGCCGCTACGGCATTGGAGTGATTCCGGGTGTGCGAGCGGCGGCGTCAGCCGAGCTCGACCTCGAGGACCCGGTCCGCGTTCTTGCCGGCCTTGTCGGTGGTGATCCACAGCTTGTTCCGGCCGGGCACCTTCTCGGCGAGGCGCATCCGGCCGTAGGTGTTGACGTAGTACGCGACCGGCGTGCCGACGGTCGTGCCGGTGACCGGGATCCGCCACAGCCGCTGGCCGCGCAGGGCGGCGACGTACAGCGCGCCGTCGGTGTAGGTGAGGCCGCTCGGCACGCCCTCGGCGGGGCGCCACTGGTGCTTGGGGTTGGTCATGCCGGCGACCGCGCAGGCCCCCTCGCAGACGGGCCAGCCGTAGTTCTTGCCCGGCTGGACGAGGTTGACCTCGTCGTAGGCGTCCTGGCCGATCTCGGTCTCCCACAGGCGCCCCTGGTCGTCCCAGGTGAGGCCCTGCGGGTTGCGGTGCCCGTAGGAGTAGACGAGCGTGCCGAACGGGTTCCCCGGCGCCGGCTCCCCGTCCGGGGTCATGCGCAGGATCTTGCCGTTGAGGGAGTCCTTGTCCTGGGCGTCGTCGGGCGCGTTCGCGTCGCCGGCGGTGGCGTACAGGTAGCCGTCGGGGCCGAACTTGATGCGGCCGCCGTTCCTGCCGTGCGACCGGATGCCGGAGACGAGCACCTCGTACCCGCCGAGCGTGGTGCCGTCGTACGTCATCCGCGCGATCCGGTTGCCCTCCGCGGCCGCATGGTAGACGTAGACATAGTGGTCCTGGCTCCAGTCGGGTGACACGGCGATGCTGCGCAGTCCGCTCTCCGGCTGCGTGTTCACGGTGTGCGGCACGGCTCCCACCTTGGTCCTCACGCCGGACGGGGTGAGCCGGAAGATCTCGAAGGAGTCGCGCTCACTGATCAGCGCGGAGCCGTCGGGCAACCAGCTCAGTCCCCAGGGGAAGTTCCACCCCGAGGAGAGGGTCCTGATGTTCGACGGAACCCCGGCTGCCGGCCCGGACGGCACCGGGGCCGCATGGCCGCTCGCGGCCTGCGGAACCAGCAGTCCGGCCACCACGGCCACGGCGGCCACGCCCCGGGCCACGGCTCTTCGGTGCAGCTTGACGGTGTACACAGGCGCATCCTCCTGGAGATACGGCGACGACGTGTGCGCAAGAAGCTGCAGCAAATGTGACGAGAAAAGTCGCCGTAAGTGAGGAAGCGTCAGCGCGCTTCGTTCGAGGGGCGGGGAAGATTCACTCCTCGGGTCTACAGGTCGAAATCCACGTGTTCGACGTCGGTGAACTCCACGAGCAGGCCGTGGGCGCGGCGGCCGCGGTCGCGGAAGTACACCTCGCCCAGGCCCTCGGCTGCGATCTCGCGCAGTTGCTGCTCGGTGGCGCCGTCCTGCTGGGCCTCGAAGAGACGGGCGGCGTACTGCGGCGGGAGCGCGACGGTGAGGTGGCGCAGTCGTGCGTCGTCGGTGGTGCCGGGGGCGGCGGTGTAGCCGAACCGGGCGCGGGTGTCGATGACGATGCCGGTGGCGGTGGCCGCGGACTGCCGGGCCCTGGCGCGGATCTGGGGCTGCCAGCGTCGGCGGACCTCGCGTTCCAGACGTGCCGCGAGGTCCTTGCGGGGGGTGCGGATCTGGTTGTTGACGTAGCGTTCGACGGTGCGCTGGGTGATGCCGAGCAGGTCGGCTACCGCCCTGGTGCCCTTGTGCTGTCTGACCAGGTAGCGCATCTGCGCGCCGGCGCTCCTGGGGATGGGGCGGGTGAACGCCTTCTCCAGTGCGTGGTCGAGGCCGTCGGCGACGGTGTCCATGGGCGCTGGTCCTCTACTCTCCGTCGTCCGCGACGGTGACCTGGCCGGTCTTGATGTAGCGGGCCAGGTTCAGGTTCTCGCCGTACTTCTCGCGGACTTCCTCCGCCCACAGCGTGGTCTGGGTGCCCTCGTGCTTGACCATGCCGGGTGAGACCCCGAGCCGGAAGCTGCCGGGGACCGTCCGGTCGTCGGTGTCGTAGGGCAGGACGTCGAGCGGGGAGGGTCCGTCGGCGGCGTAGACGGCGCAGTCCGACAGGACCGCCACCGGGTAGCGGCCGGTGGCCGCGGCGAGGGCGACCATCTTGCGGTGCATGTTGACGCGGGCCCGGGAGATGACGGCGGCGCGGATGTCGGGGCGCCAGGTCGGCCGGGCGAGGGCCGGCCAGGCCTGGCCGGGTTTCCAGCCGCCGCCGTGTGCCCGCTCGCGGAGTTTGCCGATGCCGCCCTTGACGGTGGACTTGATCGCGTCCAGGACGATCGCCGTGTGCGGGTCGCGCTGCTTGTGGCCGTCCATCGCCGCGAGGAACTCGCCCGGAGGCAGCTTGTCGGGCACACCCAGGTCCCGCATGGTGTCGACGTAGGCGTTGCGCAGCCGCTCGTACCAGGGGTTGAGGTACTTGCCCTGGTCGGGGCGCACCCAGGCCTCCAGCGGTGCGACGTCGTAGCCGAGTTCCACGGCGTACGCCACGGTCGGCGTCGCGTACCAGGCCGGGCCGGTGGGGCGCTCGCCGGTCGGGGTGAACGGGCTGGGCAGCAACTCGCCCCGGAGTTGCCGCCACTGCTTGCCGACGAGGACGCGGGAGAGGTCGACGTGGGAGAGGTCGACGAGCCACGCCCCGGGCCGCGCCGGGTCGAACTCGGGGTTCGTGACGTGCGCGGGTGGCGTCGCGAGGCCCACGACCGCGCCGTTCGCGGCCGCGCCGAAGGCGAGGTTGACGTCGATGCCCACCAAGTAGCGCTGCATGCACTCGGGATCGGTGAGTTCCCGCGCCCAGTCGTAGGCCTCCTCGCAGAGCATCTCCGCCGGGCCGCGCTGGTGGAAGCGGGGCAGGCCGGCGAGGAGCGGGTGGCCGTCGGGGGCCTCGCAGGGCGCGCAGGTGACGGCGTCCTCGCCCAGCGATCCGGGCCGGTGCTCCTTGTGCCGCCGGCCCGTCTCGTCCGGGGCGCTCGCGCGGGTGGGCGGGTTGAGCGCGGTCATCAGCTCCAGGCCGGTGACGGCGGCGGAGCCGCGCGGGGTCATCACCCGCGTCGCGTAGGTGCCCAGCAGCCAGGCCAGCCGCGCGGGCGGCAGCTGAGCGGCCTCACCCCAGGTGCGCTGGTCGAGCGCGCCCCAGGACGGGACGCACAGTTGCACGCACTGCCGCTGATGGCCGCGGGCGGGGCGGTAGATCCGCGCCCACGGCCCCAGACCACGCCGCGTCAGCCGCCATTCGGCGCGGTCGAGCTGGGCGAGTGCCTTGTGGCCGTCCGTGAGCCGGCCGGCGAGCCGCTCCGACGGCGACAACGTCACCGGCAGCCCGTACCGCTGCAGCGCGCTCTCCGTGAGCACGAGCAGCGGGTCGGCGTCCTTGCCCGAGGCATGCAGCTTCGGCGCCCCGAGGCCGGCCTCCTGCAGCGTCCACTCCACCAGCGCGGGCAGCGACCTGGCGGGCACGTCCAGGACGAGACCGCCGGTGCAGTACGCCACGGTCTGCCCGTCGGCCTCGGTGTCGACGACGGCGAGCGGACCGTTCCCGAACCGCGGATCGGCCCCGGCCGAAGCGGTGCCCCTGCGCGGCGCGGACTTCTTCGCGACCGGACGCCTTGGCGGGGACGACGGCTGTGGCGGTGACATCGGTGGGGGCGGCGCCGCGGCGGAGGCGGGAGCGGGGGCGGAGGCCGCCGCCCGGGCAGGGCGCGGAGCGGACTGCTTCGACACGGGCGTGGCCTGCGGGGCGGAGGCTGCCGAGGCAGTCGAGGCCGTGGAGGCGGAGGCGTGCGGAGGCTGGGCCGCCGACGGCCCCGGCACGATGGGCCGCGCGGGCACCGCAGGAGACGCGGGCACCGCAGGAGACGCGGGCACCGCAGGAGACGCGGGCACCGCAGGAGACGCGGGCACCGCAGGGGGCGCGGGCACCGCAGGGGGCGCGGAGGTCTCCGGAGGCGTGGGCACCGCAGGGGGCGCGGGCACCGCAGGGGGCGCGGAGGTCTCCGGAGGCGTGGGCTTCTCAGGTACCGGTGTGGGGTCGCCGGGCGTCGTGGTGTCGGCGGGGTACAGCTGTGCGAGTCCGGCCAGCAGCCGGGCGTATGCCTCTCGTTCCGGGGGCCTGGGCTCGGTCCTGCCCGACTCCCAGCCGCTCACCGTCGCACGCCGCACCTGCAGCGCGCCGGCCACCTCGTCCAGGGTCAGCCCGTGGGCATGACGCAGCCGCTTGCGCTCCGGCGGCGCGGGCAGCGGGGAACGGGACGCGATCAGCGCGTCGACCGCATTGAACAGCTCCGACATCCGAAACCTCCCAACCCCCAGACCGTATCGCGAAGCGCACGTTTCACGTACCGAACGCGTACGGAGCACGCACGTGCGGCCGTCAGTGACCTGACGTGCGTCGCCACGGGTCGGCCTGGTGGGCCAAGGCGCGGGCTTTGTGGCGCAGTGCGGGTGGGAGGCGGTGGAGGGCGGTTCGGGCCGCGCGGCGGACGGGGGCCGCGGACGCGGTGCGCAGGAGGATCTGGTGGGCGACGGTCGTGCCGGCCGGTGAGCCCACGGCGAGGCGCAGTTGGTTGTCGCGGGCGGTCCAGCCGGGGATGACCAGGCGGGGTGGGGTGCCCACGGTGGCCGGGGTGAGCCGGGGGTGGGAGTCGGGGCGGGTGAGACGGATGCGGCGGCCGATGCCCAGGAGTTGGGCGTCGGCCCAGAGCTGGTGGGTGCCGGGCGGCATGGGGTGGCCGCCGGTGAGGGTCAGGGGGTCGATGACCGTCACGCCGGAGACGAGGACGTGGTGCCGGCCGGCGCCCAGGGGTTCCGTGCGGGGGCGCAGTTCGGTGTGGGGGAACCACCAGTGGTCGCGGGTGGTGTCGTGGACGAGGAGTTCTCCTCGGGCGTAGGCGAGGGGGTGGGGGGCCTCCCAGCCTTCGGCGCCCTTGATGCCGTCGAGGAGTTCGGGGTCGAGGAGCAGTCGGCCGTAGCGTTCGTGGAGGGTGAGGGGTTCGCCGTCGGGGCGGAGCATGCCGATCGTGGTCGTGACGTGGAGCCTGCCGTCGGTCCAGCGGATGTCGTCGATGGTGAGGCGGGGCTTGACGTGCTGGGTCCGCCGGGCCAGTTCGACGAGGGAGTCGAGGAGTCCCTCCTCCAGCAGGGTCGCCCTCAGCCTCGTGATCGCCGGGAGTCCGTGCCGTACGCCCCGCGGGTAGGCGTCGAGGGCCATCCGGCGCACGACGTCGAAGTAGCGTTCGAGCTCCTTGCCGGTGCGCCGGAGGACTCGGGGCTCGCTGACCGGGCGCAGGAGTTCGACGCGGTAGGAGCGACGCAGCAGGTGGTCCTGGAGGGGGCCCGGCTCCGTGCCCTCCTTGATGCTCTCCACGACCGTGCGCAGGTGGGCGTAGTACTCCTCGGGGGCGGCGGGCCGGTTGCTGGTGTTGCCTCCGTCGTCGCGGCGGTTCCACAGGTAGCAGGGGTAGTCGCCGAGGATGGAGACCGTTTTGGCGCGTACGTACGCCCGGGCCATGAACACCTGGTCCTCGAGGCGTACGGGGCCCTCGGGGAACTGGATGCCGTGGTCGAGGAGGAAGGCGCGGCGGAACATCTTGTGCGGGGTGAGACTCTCGAAGAGGGGGGTGTCCGCGGCCGTGCAGCGCTCGACGGTGTGTCTGAAGATGTTGTGGGGCCCCTGCATGGTGCCGGCCACCTTGCCCAGGACGATGTCGGAGGCGTTGCGGTCGGCGAGAGCGTGGAGGCGTTCCAGCGCCTCCGGGGTCAGTTCGTCGTCCTGGTCGACGAACTGGACGTAGGCGCCGCGGGCGTGACGGACACCGACGTTGCGGGGCTTGCCGGGCCAGCCGGAGTTCTCCTGGCGGAAGACGCGCACGTGCGGGTGGCGGGCGGCCAGCCGCACCAACCGCTCGCCGGAGCCGTCGGTCGAGCCGTCGTCGACGTAGATGACCTCGTACGACTCCCGGCCGATGCTCTGCTGGAGCAGCGAGGGTGAGCAGAGCTCGATGTAGCGGCCCGCGTTGTAGACGGGCACCACGACACTTACTTTCAGCACGAATCCCCCAGGCGGTTGCCGACGCGCCCGAATCCCGAGTTCGGTCACCACGCTAGGGGGAGACGCCCGCAAGCGCCCGGTACGGACGGTCCGGGTGGTCCAAGTGGGGGGGTGGGGCCCGACTCGACCCCACGGCGCGCACTCAGCTCGTCCATATGTTTCTCATGGGAAACCGAGAGAGGGTCGGTTCATGTCTGGCGTCTGCGGTACCCGCGACGGCACGGTTCGTGTGCTGATCGTCGATGATGAACCCGAGCTCACCGAGCTGCTCTCGGCGGCCGTGACCGAGGCGGGGTGGCATTCCTTCGCGGCGGAGGACGGGCGCGGCGCGCTGCGTCTCGCGCGTGACTGCGCGCCGGACGTCGTGGTCCTCGACGGGATGCTGCCGGACGTCGACGGGGTGCAGGTGCTGCGGCGGCTGCGGAGCGAGAACTCGCGGCTGCCCGTGCTGATGCTCACGGCCCGGGACGCGCTGGAGCACCGGCTCGACGGGCTGTCGGCCGGTGCGGACGACTACGTCACCAAGCCGTTCTCCCTGGAGGAGGTCATGCTGCGGCTGCGCGGGCTGCTGCGGCGTACGGGAACCGCCGATGCGGGCGAGCGGGGCAGCGTGCGGGTGCTGGGGGACCTGGTCCTGGCCGAGAGCACGCGTGAGGTGCAGCGCGCGGGCACGCCGATCCCGCTGACGACCAAGGAGTTCGACCTTCTGCGGTTCCTGATGAACCATCCGCACCAGGTGCTCAGCAAGGCGCAGATCCTCGACCACGTGTGGAACGCCTCGTTCGACGGCGAGGGAAACCTCGTGGAGGTCTACATCCACGGTCTGCGCGCGAAGATCGACAAGGGGCGGGCTCCCATGATCCGTACGGTGCGTGGTGTGGGGTACGCGATCAGAGCCGCGGACGGGTGGACGTGACCGCACCGACGGGCGGCGGTCTCGGGTGGCGTTCCCTGAGGGTCCGTCTGGTCCTCTTCGTCTCCGTGACCCTGGTCGTGGTGTGTACGGCGATGGCGCTCACCACGGTGTTCGTCCAGCGGGTGTATCTGCTGGGCGATCTGGACCAGCGGGTCACCGATGCCGCGGAGCGCAGTCAGGGCGGTCTGCAGCGCCGGACGGGCGGTGCGACGGATCTGGGCTTCCTCAACGAGCGGGGTCAGCCGACCGGGACGCTGGCGGCCCGCTTCGCCGACGGAGAGATCATCGCCGCGGAGGTGGTGACGGCGGACGGACATCAGCAGACGCTCACCGCCGCCCAGCGCGCCGCTCTGGAGGGGATCACCGCCGACGGGTCGCTGCACACCCGTACGATCCCCGGCCTCGGCACCTACCGGGTGACCGCCCTCGGCGGTGACGGGGTGCCCGTGCTCGCCGGGCTGCCGATGGCCGACGTCCAGCGGGTGATCGACCGTCTGGTCGTCGTGGAGACGGTGATCGCCGGCGGCGGCCTGGCCGCCGCCGCCTGCGCCTCCGCGGTGGTCATACGGCGGCAGCTGCGCCCCCTCGGCCGGGTCGCCGCCACCGCCGCCGAGGTGGCCCGGGTGCCGCTGGACCGGGGCGAGGTCGCCGCACTCGCCCGCGTCGAGACGCGGGACACCGATCCGGGCACGGAGGCCGGTCAGGTCGGCGCCGTGCTCAACCGGCTCATCGACCACGTCGAGTCGTCGCTCGCCGAACGCCGGCGCACCGAGCAGCGCATGCGCCGGTTCCTCGCCGACGCCAGCCACGAACTGCGCACCCCGCTGGCGTCGATCGCCGGCTATGCCGAGTACATGAACGGTGGCGACCGGTCCCCGGCCGGCGGTGACCGGACCATCGAACCGGAGCTCGCCTGGCACCGCGTCTCCGCCCAGTCGGCGCGGATGACCGACCTCGTCGAGGATCTTCTGCTGCTGGCCCGCCTCGACGAGGGGCGGCCCCTGGAGCTCGCCGAGGTGAACCTCGCGACGCTGGTGGCCGAGGCGGTCTGGGACGCGCAGGCCGCGGGCGGCGGGCACGACTGGCAGCTGGCCCTGCGTCTCGACGGCCCGGTGTCGGTCGTCGCCGACCCGTCCCGGCTCCATCAGGTGGTGGCCAACCTGTTGGCCAACGCCCGGGTGCACACCCCCGAGGGTACGAAGATCACGGTCGTCGTGGAGACCGTGGAGACCGTGGCGGACGCTGGTGCCGCGGCCGGCCCGCGGTGTGTGATCCGCATTCGCGACAACGGTCCGGGCATCCCGCCCGGCCTCCTCCCCACGATCTTCGAACGCTTCACCCGGGCCGACGCCTCCCGCTCCCGCACGGCCGGCAAGGAGGGCGGTTCGGGTCTGGGGCTGGCCATCGTCGCGGCTCTCGTGGAGGCGCACGGAGGCCGCATCGGCGTCGAGAGCGAGCCCGGGCGCACCGAGTTCACGGTGACGCTCCCCCTCGGCCGCTGACCCGGCCGACCCTCTCTCCGAACTCTAAGCACTCTCACAGAACCGCAGCTCAGGGAGCCCGCATCCGGTGTCCGGGCACCTTCTGCGACGTACGGATCGCCGCCCCTTAAGGCGTGGCTAAGTTCGCTGATCAAGAGTGATCACCGGGCGGCCGTCCGACGTGGATGTGCCCATGACGAAGGGAATCAGCGACGATGACCGAGCTCGACACCGGTGAGCCGACGGCCGGGAAGCCGCAGTCCGAGGCCGGCAGCGGTGCCCATGCGAGCCGCCGCAACTTCATGCGGAAGGTCTTCTTCGCCAGCGGCGCCACGGCCGTCGTGACCATGGGCGGTGCCGGAGCGTGGGCCGCGATGGCGGACGACACCACCGGGACGGCCGACGCCTCCGCCTCGGCCGTCCCGAGCGGCGCGCCCAGCGGCGGGCCGGGGGGCGGTGCCGGCGGTCCCGGCAACCAGTCGATCACCGAGGACTTCTTCGGCCTCACCACCGACGGCAAGCGGATCGACGACCTGTTCACGATCCACTCCACGGGCGTGGCCACCGCCCCGGTGATCTCCGCCGCGAACGCCTTCCTGGCCGGGCTGAGCGACGACCAGAAGACCTCGACGCAGTTCACGGTGCACTCCACCGAGTGGCGGCTGTGGAGCAACGTCGACTCCTACGACCGCCAGGGCGTCTCCCTCGCCGACCTGAGCGACGATCAGAAGGCCCTGGGCACCGCCCTGTTGAAGGCGGCGCTGAGCGCGGACGGTCTGGAGACCACGGAGAAGATCCGCCGCATCAACCAGGCGGCGGGTGAGGCGATCGACAACACCACTTCCTTCAACGAGGACGCCTACTACTGGACGGTCATGGGCACCCCGTCCGCGACCGAGCCCTGGGGCTTCCAGTTCGACGGCCACCACCTGGTCATCAACTACTTCGTGCTCGGCGAGCAGGTCGTCATGAGCCCCTGCTTCTGGGGTTCGGAGCCGACCTCGATGGAGATCGACGGCGAGACCGTGACGGTCTGTCACGAGGAGGTCGTCGCGGGGCTCGCCTTCATCAACTCCCTGACGGAGGCGCAGCAGGCCGTCGCCATCGAGTCGAGCACCAAGTCGAACGAGTCCATGAAAGCGGGCGCGTTCTCCGACAACGCCGTCCAGGAGTACACGGGCATCCGCGGCAACGCGCTGACCGCCGCCCAGAAGACGAAGCTGCTCGGCATCGTCCAGGCCTTCACCGGCCGCGCCAAGGCCGACGTGGCGAAGGTGAAGCTGGCCGAGGTCCGCAAGCACCTCAACGACACCTATGTCACCTGGGCCGGCGGCACCGGCGACGACGACGCCTTCTACGTCCGCGTCCACAGTCCCGTCGTATGGATCGAGGTCGACTGCCAGGCGCCGGGTCCGCTCGCCGGGGCCTATGGCGCCAGCCAGGGCAGCGGTGCCACCCAGAAGCACGTCCACTCGATCGTCCGCACCCCCAACGGCAACGACTACGGCAAGGAACTCCTGCGCCAGCACTACCTGACGTCCCCGCACCACCAGTGACCGGGACCGTGTGACCACCGGGCCGGGGCCCCGTCATCCCGGCCCGGTTTCCGGTCGTCCTCCGGGCGTCGCGCACTGCAGGACGAGCAGGGCGATGTCGTCCATGCGCTGTCCGGCCATGCCGGTCTTGCTCAGCAGGGTGTCCACGAGCGCGTCCAGGTCCCGGTCGTCGGCGTGGGCGAGATGGTGCGCCAGGTCGCTGATGGAGTCGTCGAGGTCGACTCCGGGTGACTCGATGAGGCCGTCGGTGTAGAAGGCGAGCGTCAGCTCCGGGACGAGCGGGAGTTCGGTCACGGGGAAGTCGGCGTCGGGGTCGATGCCCAGGAGCGGTCCGGGCTGGATGCCGACGGGCCGAGTGTCGCGGTCGGGGCGGCGGAGGAGGGGCGGTGGGTGGCCGGCGCTGGCCAGGGTCGCCCGGCGGCGGGCGAGGTCGAGGTGGGCGTAGAGGCAGCTGGTGAACAGGTCGGGGGCGAGGTCGGTGAGCAGCCGGTTGGTGCGGGAGAGCACCTCGTCGGGGGGTGTGCCGAGGGTCGCGTGGGCGTGAACCCCGGTGCGCACCTGTCCCATCAGGGCGGCGGCGGCGACGTTGTGGCCCTGGACGTCGCCGATGACGGCCGCGGCGGCGGTGTCGCCGAGCCGGATCACGTCGTAGAAGTCCCCGCCGATGTCCATGCCCCGGGTGGCGGGCAGATAGCGGGCGGCGACCCGCAGGCCGCTGATGGCGGGGAGGGTGCGCGGGAGCAGCGCCTGCTGGAGGCCGTGGGCGAGTTCGTGCTTGGTGTCGTACAGGCGGGCCCGGTCGAGGGCCTGGGCGATGAGGCCGGCGAGGGACGTCATGACGGCGCGTTCCTCGGCCGGGAACTCGTGGGGGTGGTCGTAGGACAGGACGCAGATGCCCACGGGACGGCCGGAGATGATCAGGGGCAGGAAGGCCCAGGCCTGTTTGCCGCTGGCCCGCGGGGCCTCGGGGTAGATGCGCCGCATGTCGTCGGGGTGGGAGAAGAAGGCGGGGATGCCACTGTCGAGGGCGCGGCCGGCGGGGGTGAAGCCGGTGTCGAGGGGGAGGCCGTCGAGACGTTCGATGGCCTCGGGGGCGTAGCCGCGGTATCCGGTGATCCGCAGCCGGCCGCCCTCGGCGCTGGACAGGACCAGGCCCTGGGCGCCGAAGGCCGGCATGATCTGGTCGGCGACCAGGTCGATGACGTCCTGGACGCCGACGACCTCGGTCAGCGCGGCCGCCAGGTGCGCGAGCTGGTAGAGCCGGCCGGCGCGGGCCGGGGTGTCGGTGCGCGCGGACTGGCGGGGCGCCGGGTACGGCGGGGGCTGGGCGCCGCTGGGGACGACCCGGACGCTGATGCCGCTGGCGTCCGGGTAGAGGTGGAACTCCAGCCACCGGTCCGGCGGGCGGCAGGCGGTGAAGGAGACCGGCTCGCGGCTGATCACCACGGTCCGGTAGCGGTCCTCGTAGGTGGGGTCGTCGAGCCAGCGCAGCGACTGCCAGGGCAGGGTGCCGAGCAGCTGGTCGGCCTCTCGGCCGAGGAGCTCGCAGGCCCCGGAGCTGACGTAGGTGAAGTACCCCTCCAGGTCCAGGGCGCAGCTTCCGCCGGGCAGGCGCTCCGCGAAGTCGGCGACGGCCGTCGCCGGGCTTCCGGAGCGGCGGCCGGCTCCGGTGGGTACGACGCGGGGCAGGTCGCCGCAGGCCGGGGACCAGCCGTGCGCGACGGCTCCCTCCACCAGCCGGGCCAGGCGCCGGCAGCGGGACATGACGTGCCCGCGCTCCCGCGCGGTCATGTACGGGGGGCGGCCGGCCGGCCACATCAGCAGCAGCGCCCCCCACCGCCGTACGCCGGTGACCGGCGCGGCGGCCAGCACCAGCGGGTAGGGCAGCGCCATCGCGGTCCGCGGATACGAGTGGGCCATCTCCCCCTGGCTGCCCACCCACACCACGTCGTCCTCGCGGAGTGCGTCGGCCACCGGCGCCGGAGCGGCGGTGGGCACCCTCGCCCAGGGCGCGGCGAAGTCGGCCGGTGCCCCGCACAGCAGCTCCAGGCACAGCACCTGCTCGTCCGGCGACACCAGGTACAGGGCGCCGATGGACGCGCCGGTCCGGCGTACCGTCTCCGCGAAGGCGGCGTCCAGCTCTTCGATGTCGGTACCGGGCCCGCCCGTGCCGGACGCACGCTCCCCACCAGGTGTGGCACGTCCTGGCCCAACATCCCCAACCTCGCCCATATGTGGACGTTACGCCGATATGGGATCCTCGGCATGCCCCGCGACCGGTGCCCCACCGGGCGGAGGGGGCCGCGAACCGTCGGGGCGGACACGGGCCGGCCCCGGGCGAACGCCGCCGACCGCTACGACCGCGGCAGTCGACGAGGCCGTCCGGGGCCGGGGCCCGCCTGAAACTAGGACCCCTTCCCCGACGCCTTTTCGAGGGCCTGCTCCACGGCCGGTACGCCCTGGCCGAGGAGCGTCTTCTCCATGCTGTGGTCGCTCTCGCGGCCGGTCCGCTCGCCCTGGGCGAAGCCGTCGGTGTCCACGACCTGTCCGCACCACTCCCCCTGGCCGACGGCATTCCCGTCGAACGGCACCACGGCGCCCTCCCCGAGCGCGACCCATCGGTCGTCCTCCCAGCGCAGGGCGAGGAGGTAGGTGTGGCCGGGCACGACGCGCGGGGCGTCGCCGGTCAGGTCCGGGATGCGGGTCGTGCCGTCCGAGCGCAGCACCTTCCAGCCCAGGCCGATGTAGTCCAGGGAGGAGCCCACGGTGGGATGGGAACGGGTGGAGCTGAACGGCTTCGCCTGTACGTCCAGTTCGACCGTCCGCTCCAGCTGGTAGCGGTACGCCCCCGCCGACAACTCCTCGCGCCCGCTCTCCCGCTCCTGCACCGCCCGGCCCACGACCACGACATCGGCGTACCGCACCCAGTCCTTCGCCGTCTCGGACGGGTAGCGGTTGACCGCGAGCCCGCATCCGTTGACGGTGTCCAGCCCCGGCCAGCCGATGAGCACACCCCCGACGACGCCGGCGGCCGCCAGCGCGGCGACGACCGGACGCCCCGCCAAGCGGGCCGGTAAAAAGTTTCTTCGCATCCGATGATCTTGATGCGCCCACGCCCCGACCGGCCGTGACCCACCTCACACTTCCAGTCACAGCACTGTCACAGCCGTTTCCGGCCCGGGCGATCAGCGGTGTGTAGGGTCGCCGGTCATGACGGACGACTGGCGGAAGGACCGGATCGGCAGCGCGCTGCGGGGCGCGAATCCCACGGTGCTCCGCAGGCTGACGGCCGGGTTCGCGGTGATCGGGGACGTCCAGTTCCTCCCCGGCTACTCGGTCCTCCTGGTGGACGATCCCGCGGTGCAGCGGCTCTCGGAGCTTCCCAGGGCCAAGCGGCTGGCGTTCCTGTCCGACATGGACCGGCTGGGCGAGGCCGTCGAACGCGCCTGCGAGCGGCTGGATCCGGCTTTCCGGCGGGTCAACCTGGAGATCCTGGGGAACGCGGACCCGTTCCTGCACGCGCATGTGTGGCCGCGGTTCGACTGGGAGCCGGCCGAGCTGGTCCGTGCGCCCGTGTGGCTGTACCCGCGCGAGCGGTGGAGCGACGAGCGACATGCGCTCGGCCCGCGGCACGACGCCCTGCGCGCGACGATCCGCGAGGAGCTGGACGCAGCGGGATGAGTGGCGACGACCTGGTCTCGCGGCCCATGCGGCTCGCGTGGCGTCCCGCATGCCGCAGGCGAGGGCGTCGGCGTCGCGGGGCTGGGCGTGGGTACCCGGCGGAGGGGTCTCCGGGAAGGTGACAGAGTGCCGGATGCTGATGACGTCGACGCGCTACCTGGTCTGGAGCTGTTGCGGCCTGCCGTGATCGAGGTCGCGCGGGAGACCGGTGCCTCCGTGACGGCGGTGTATCTGCTGCCGCCGGACGAGCCGGTGTTGCGGCTGGCCGTGCTGGGCGGGATTCCCTGGGACTTCGCGCGACCCTGGGCGCGGGTGGCCCTGGAGACCGCGTCCCCGGCGTCCGACGCCGTCCGGGAGCGGCGGCTGGTGTGGGTGGGCGGTCCGGAGGAGCTGGCGCGCCGCTACCCCCGGCTGGCGCTCGTCGTGCCGTACCACTTCACCATGGCCGCGGCCTCCCTCACCACCGGGACGGACACCTGGGGCGGGCTCGTGCTGCAGTGGCCCGGCTCGCACCCGCCGCAGCTGAGCAGACGGGAGCGCGATGTCGTCACGGACGGCTGCCACCGGCTGGCCCTGCTGCTGCGGGAGGCCGCCGTCGACGGCCGTGCGATACGGGCCGGCCCCGAGCCGCTGATGCTGCCCGCGGTGCGGCCCCGGACGGCGGGAGCCGCCGAGGCGCAGGCCGCGGTGGACTTCGCCGAGCGCATTCCCGGCGGCTGCTGCTCACTGGACGTGGACGGCCGCATCGCCTTCGTCAGCACCGGTGGCGCCGAGCTGCTCGGGGCCGGCATCGCCGACCTGCTCGGTGCCAAGCCGTGGGAGGCGCTGTTCTGGCTGGACGACCCGGTGGCCGAGGACAGCTACCGGGCGGCCGTGCTCAGCCGGGAACCCATGTCCTTCACCGCCCTGCGCCCACCGGACCGCTGGCTGTCCTTCCGCCTCGACCCGGACGCCTCCGGCGTCAGCGTGCACATCACTCCCACCCCCTCCGCCCACACCCGCGCCCCGGCCGTGGACCCTCCCCGGCCGCATCCGGAATCGCCCGCCACGACGGGGCGGGCCGTGACGCTGTACCACCTGATGCATCTGGCGGCCACGCTGACCGAGGCCGTCGGTGTACGGGACGTGGTGGAGCAGGTCGCCGATCAGCTCCTGCCCGCCTTCGGCGCCGGGGCCCTGGCCCTGATGACCGCGGAGGAGGGCAGGCTGCGGATCATCGGCTACCGCGGCTACACCGCCGACCTGATGCACCGGTTCGACGCCGCTCCGCTCACCTCGAGCACCCCCGCCGTACGCGCCCTGACCTCGGGCGTCCCGGCGTTCTTCGCCGGCTTCGCCGAGCTCAAGCGCGCGTACCCGCCCGCGGTGCTCCAGGACGGCATGTCCTCCTGGGCCTTCCTGCCCCTGATCACCTCCGGACGCCCCGTCGGCTCCCTCGTGCTGGCCTACGACCAGCCGCACCCGTTTCCTCCCGACGAGCGCGCCGTCCTCACCTCGACCGCCGGGCTGATCGCCCAGGCCCTCGACCGCGCCCGGCTGTACGACACCAAGCACGACCTGGTCCACAACCTCCAGGCCGGCCTCCTGCCCCACACCCTGCCCGACGTCCCGGGCCTGGAGGTGGCCGCCCGCTACCTTCCCGCGACCCGCGGCATGGACATCGGCGGCGACTTCTACGACTTCATCCACCTCGATCCCACCACGGCCGCCGCGGCCATCGGCGACGTCCAGGGCCACAACGTCGACGCCGCCGCCCTCATGGGACAGGTCCGCACCGCCGTCCACGCCACCGCCGGCGCACCCCCCGGCGAGGTCCTCACCCGCACCAACCGCCTCCTCACCGACCTCGACCCCGGCCTCTTCACCAGCTGCCTGTACGCCCATATCGACCTGGCCGCCCACCGCGTCCGCCTGGCCAGCGCCGGGCACCCGCCCCCGCTGCTGCGCCACCCCGACGGCAGCGCCGACATCCTCCCCGTGCCGCCCGGGCTCCTCCTCGGCATCGATCCCGACGCGCACTACCCGTCGGCCGAGATCCCGCTGGCACCCGGCTCGGTGCTGGTCCTGTACACCGACGGGCTGGTCGAAGCCCCGGGCGAGGACATCGGCGACGCCATCGACGGCCTCGCCCACGTCCTCACCCGCGACCACAGCGTCGGCATGAACGCCCTCGCCGACACCCTCGTCCGGCACGCCCGCCGCTCGGCCCCGCGCAGCGACGACATCGCTCTGCTGCTCATCCATCGCATCCGAGAGGGATTCCCGGCGACCGACCGCGTCACGACGTAGGTGCGGTCACTCCGGCCGGGCCGTGGCGGCGACGCGGAAGCCGACCGTCGGGTAGCGGCCGGAGGGGTCGCGGCCCTCGCCGCGGTAGATCGCGGTGCAGCTGTTGAGGTTGGCGTACCAGGAGCCGCCGCGGATGGCGTTGACCTGCTGCCCCATCTCGCCGCCGTGGGTGGCGGTGATGACGGAGGTGGTCCACTCCCAGCAGTTGCCGCACAGGTCCTGGACGCCGTCGGCGCTGACCCCGCCGGGGTAGCCGGTGACGGGGGTGGTGTAGCCGCCGCCCGCGGTCAGGGCGTCGTAGACGTCGGTGTAGATGAAGCCGGTGCGGCTCGCGGTGACGTTCCAGCCGGCCACGGTTCCGGTGCCGCCGAGGGAGAGGATCTCGGAGATCGGGAAGCTCTGCCCGTACAGGTCGGAGCCGGTGGCGGTGTACGTGGCCAGGTCGGAGCCGTGTTCGGCCAGTTCGTAGGCGGCGCACACCGCGTTGTAGTTGTAGTTGCTGGTCAGGACCGGGGCGGAGTAGCTGGTGCCGGCCTCGTCGCCCCAGGGGTAGGTGAGGGCGTCGGGGCCGGATGCGGCGTTCTCCCACTCGGCCTCCGTGGGCAGGCGGAAGGTCCAGCCGTCGGCGTCCGCGCGTTCGGTGAGCCAGGCGCAGTAGGCGGTGGCGGACTCGAGGGAGACCGACAGCACGGGATGGTCGGCCTTGTCCTCGGGGTAGGCACCGCCGTCCCAGTAGGGGGGAGCGGCCTGGCCGGAGTCGGTGACGAACTCCAGGTACTGGGCGTTGGTGACCTCGTACACGCCGAGCCAGTAGGCGTCGTCGATGGGTGAGGCCTCGCCCGAGCCGGCCGTTCCGGCGAGGTCGGTGGCGAAGACGAAGGACGGGTTGGCGGAGAGGGCGGCCAGATCCTGGCCGGCGACCGTGGTGGTGGTCGCGGTCGAGGCGGCGATGGCACGGGCGGGCCGTACGAGGGCGGCCGCGCCCGTGAGGGTGAGGAAGGCGAGGAGGGTCCTTCTGCTGATGCCTGGGGCGGTCGCGTTCATGACGGCTCCTGAAGGTGAGGGCGTCGCGCGTCCCTGCGCGCATCGCTGATGCTCCATCAACTCCCGCAACCTGTCGACACTTCGACCGTAACAGTCCCTTGAGAGTGAGCTGTGAGCGACATTACGTCGACAGTAGAGCCCTTCGACGGGTGCGAGGTGCGACGGGGCCCCCGCAAGCCGCCGGTCGTGTGGGGAGGGCGGGGCCGGGTACTCGGGGCCGGCAGTGTCGTCGTGTTTCCGGGATCCGGGTTCCCTGGGCGGGAGGAGGGGCGGTCATGTCGCAGCACGCCGACGACCAGGCTCTCGATCAGCGGACGGGGGTCGCCGGGCTGCGTCTGGCGAAGGGTGGGGACGGGCCCGCCCCGGCGGCCGACGCGGTCACGGAGACGCTGCCGGTCGACCGCAATCAGGCGATCCTGGAGGCCGCCAAGCAGGTCGGCTCGATCCTGAAACGCGAGGGGCATGCCTTCGCCCTCGCGGGCAGTGTCGCCGTGTACGCCCATGGTGGGAGCGCGAACCTCCAGCACGACGTCGACTTCTGCTTCCGGCCCGAGGACGCCGGGGCCGTCGCCGACACCCTCCGTACGGCCGGGCTGTCGGTGTACGCGCCGCCGGAGGACTGGCTGCTGAAGGCCGACTGTTTCGGCCAGCAGGTCGACCTGATCTTCGAGCTGGCGCATCAGCCCGTGTCGACGGAACTCCTGGAGCGGGCCCAGCAGCTTCCGGTCGAGTCGGTGTTCATGCCCGTCCTGTCGCCGACCGACCTCGTGCACAGCCTCGTGGCCGCGTTCTCCGAGCACCACTGCGACTTCGGGGCGGTGCTGCCGATCGCCCGGACGCTGCGCGAGAAGGTCGACTGGGAGAGCCTGCGCCGCGCCTGCGGGAGCGATCCGATGCCCGACGCGTTCTTCTACTTCCTCGAACGGCTGGACGTCATTCCCCCCGCGTCCCCGCACGAGCAGAGGGAGCCGAGGGAGCCGAGGGAGCTGAAGGAGGCGCCGCGATGACCGAGAACGTCGAGTACCGGGTCGCCCGGCTGCGCGACCGGCTCGCGGCGGGGGAACTCGGGGAACTGGGCGTGCGGGCCGAGGTGCGGGCCGGGTCGGTCGTGGTGACCGGTACGGTGCCCTCGGCCGGCTGCCGGGAGAGCGTGCTGCGGACGGTCCGGGAGGAGCTGGCCGGGCTCGCCGTACACACCGATGTGGTGGTGGCTCAGACCGCCTCCCCCGACCATGCGGAGGACCTGCCGTGATCCGTGTCGCCGCCGTGGGGGACATCCACATGGGGCCCGACAGCCGTGGTCTGCTGCGGCCCGCCTTCGACACCCTGCCCGACTGCGCCGACCTCCTGCTGCTGGCGGGCGACCTGACGCGCCACGGCACGCCGGCGGAGGCCCGGGTGGTCGCCGACGAGGTGCGGGGGCTGCCGGTGCCGGTGGTGGCGGTCCTGGGCAACCACGACCACCACGACGAGCAGCCGGAGAAGGTCACGGCGATCCTCCAGGAGGCCGGAGTCATCGTCCTGGAGGGCGGGGGGACGGTGCTGGAGTGCGGCGGTACGCGGGTCGGCGTGGCCGGCACCAAGGGCTTCGGCGGCGGGTTCGTGGGGCGCAGCGCCGGGGAGTTCGGGGAGCCGCTCATGAAGGAGTTCGTCCGCTACACACGGCGCTGCGCGGACGGGCTGCGGTCCGCGCTGGAGGCGCTGGAGCGGGAGGGCTGCGGGCTGCGGATCGCCCTCACCCACTTCTCCCCCGTCGCCGACACCCTCGCCGGTGAGCCGCCGGAGATCCATCCGTTCCTCGGCAGCTATCTGCTGGCCGAGGCGATCGACACGGCGGGCGCCGATCTGTCCGTGCACGGTCATGCGCACATGGGTACGGAGCACGGGATGACGGCCGGGGGCGTACGGGTGCGGAACGTGGCGCAGCCGGTGATCAAGCGGGCGTTCAACGTGTACCAGCTGCATCCGGCCGAGGCGCGCCGGGCGGCGCCTGCCGGTTGAGCACCGTGCGTGTCGGGCTGTGCGGCCGGCGGGAGGTCAGCTCTCCACGGCGAACTGGCTGCCGTTCTTCTCCCCGTCCTCCGTGAGCGCCGCGGCCACGCAGCGGAAGACCCGCAGGCCCTTGTCCCACTCCGCGGCCGTGGGCGGGAGGATGTCGGTCTGCCACTCCGCCGCGACCTCACGGCCCTCGGGGACCATGGTCGCGGCCATGACCTTCTGCGAGCACAGGGCCTTGACGTCCGGATGTTTGATCAGGTCCCGCGCGTTGTTCGTCATGCCGTCCCTGGGCAGCGGGGCGATCGCGAAGGTCTCCCACACGTGCTTGGTCGCGCAGTCCGCGCGGCTGACGGTGATGATGCCCGAGATGTCGGTGATACCGCTCCAGCACTCCGGGGTCGCGACGCACCGGCCGCCCACGCCGTCGACGGCCGTCGCAGGACAGTCCCCGGTCGTGGTGGCGACGCCGAAGCCGGCCGTGCCCTTGTCCCCGGCGGTGGCCCCGGAGGAGGGGGCGGCCGAGGTCGGGTTCCCGCCTCCGTCGTCCGAGCCGCCGTACTGGTAGACGACGACGGTGACCGAGACGCTCACGGAGACGGCGACGGCCGCCACCACGGCGATCAGCCGGGAGCGTCCCCCGCCCTTCCGTCCGCCGTCGCCGTCGTCGGGCCGGGCGACCGCCGTCGTGCCGCCCGTGCCGCCCGGCCGCCCCGGAGCCACCGTGGTCGCGGGCACCGCGTCCCGCATGAACGGCGTGTCGCGGACGGACGGCGTGTCCCGGTAGAGCGGTGCGTCCTGGTAGGACGGCGTGTCGCGATAGGACGGGACCGTGGTCATGGTCGGTGCCGGGCCGAAGCCGCCGGTGCCCCGCAGGTCGACGGTGTCGAAGTCGACGGCGGCGAGGGCGTCCCGGAACGCGCCCGCGTCGGACAGCCGCTCGGCCGGGTCCGGGGCGAGCGCGTGCCGGAGCACCTCGTTGAGGGCCGCCGGCATCCCGGGCAGCGGAGCGTACGGCCAGGTGTGCCGCACGATCAGCTCGGCGAGGCTGAGCTGGGTCCCGTCGTCCGGGTGGTGCGGCGGGAAGCCGCGCAGCAGCGCGTAGAGCGTGGCGGCCAGCGAGTACACGTCACCGGCGGGGCTGGGCTCGGCCATGTGGAAGGCCTCGGGCGGCGCGTAGGCCGGGGTCAGCGCCTCCCGGGTCACCGACAGGTCCCGCCCCGGCCGGGGCATGGCCGCGAGACCGAAGTCGGTGAGGGCCACCGCGCCGTACCGGTTGACCATGACGTTGCCGGGCTTGATGTCGCGGTGCAGCACGCCGGCCGCGTGGGCCGCCGCCACGGCGTCCGCGAGGCCCACGCCGATGTCGCGCGCCTCCTTCGGCGGGAAGGCGCCCTGCCGGTGCAGCCGCTCGCCCAGCGAACCGCCGGGGCACAGCTCCAGCACCATGTACGGGCGGTCGTCGGCGAGGACGCCCGCGTCGTACACCGGCACCACGTGCGGGTGCCCGGACAGTTGCCCGGCGGCCGTGACCTCGCGCAGGAAGCGCTGGCGGTCACGCGGGGAGGACAGCACCCGGCTGTCCACCTTCAGCGCGACCTCCCGGCCCACGGCCAGTTGCCGGGCCCGGTACACCGTGGCGAAACCGCCCTGACCCAGGACCTCCTGGATCTCGTAGCCGGACAGTGTCAGTCCTTCGGGCCCCATGTGCCGTACCCCCAGCGCGCGCCACCCCCGGCGGAACGTCCGACCGAGGATGAGGCGAGACTCTAGCCCACGGCACTGACAGGGTCGTTCACAGGTACTCGGTCGCCGCGTCCAGCAGCCAGTCCGTCAGATAACCGGCGAAGGAGGAGCGGACGAGGACCCAGAACCCGCCGCCGGGTTCGTCCCGGGCGACGAGCACGACCTGGGTGCGGCCCAGGGTGGTCTGGGCGCAGCGTCCGGGGCCGAAGGCGCGCGGGTGCAGGTCCAGGGAGCAGCCGTGGGCCAGGAGGTCGCCGGCGCGAGGGCCGGCGACGAGGAGGGTGGTGCGCTGCGCGGAGACGTCGGTGACGGAGACGTGTGCGTCCCCGGCGGCCGCGCGGACACGGCTCTCCAGGTCGCGTTGGGTGTCGGGCTGCCCCACGAGCAGCCATTCGTCCGGGCCGAGCCACAGCGCCGTCAGCTCCCGGGTGCGGACGACCGTGTTGGGTTCCAGGGGCAGTTGCAGGCCGAGGGCGAGGCCGACGGCGTCCGCCGCCGGGCCCTTGGCGTCGAGCCGCACGCCGACCTGGGCGAGGAGGGGCAGTTCGGCCAGCCGGACCGCGCCGCCCGAGGTGCGGGTGGCGGCGGCCAGGCGGTGCCTCGCGTGCGCCAAGGGGCTGCGGGGCGGGGCGGTCAGTGCGGTGTCAGCCATCGCGGCGGGCTCCCTCGGGGTCGTAGAGGACGGGACTGGCGACGGTCACCGGGACCAGCCGGTCGCCGACCGGGGCGTAGAGCCGTTCACCGATACGGTCCCGGCCGCCCTTGATCAGGGCGAGGGCGAAGGTCCGGCCGAGGGCCGCGCTGCGGTAGCTGGAGGTGACGTGGCCCAGCATCGGCACGGGCGGGGCGGGCAGGACGCTGTCGGACACCAGGTGGGTGCCCTCGGGGAGGAAGGTGCCGGGGTCCTCGGGCAGCAGGCCGACCAGGTGCTTGCGGTCGGGCCGGAGGGTGTCGGCGCGGGCGAAGGAGCGCTTGCCGATGAAGTCGGGCTTCTTCTTCGACACCGCCCAGCCCATGCCGAGGTCCTGGGGGGTGACGGTGCCGTCGGTGTCCTGGCCGATGATCGGGTAGCCCTTCTCGGCGCGCAGGACGTGCATCGTCTCGGTGCCGTACGGCGTGATGCCGTACGGGGCGCCGGCCTCGTACAGGGCCTCCCAGAGGGCGAGGGCCTCCCACGGCGACACGTTGATCTCGTAGGCGAGTTCGCCGGAGAAGCTGATCCGGCACACCCTGGCCTCGATGCCGGCGACGGTCGTCCCGCGCCAGGCCATGAACGGGAAGTCGTCGTTGGAGACGGCGAGTTCGGGCGCGAGCGAGCCCAGGACGTCCCGGGACCTCGGTCCGACCAGGGCGACGGTGGCCCACTGTTCGGTGACCGAGGTGCAGTGCACCCGCAGGTCGGGCCACTCGGTCTGGTGCCACTCCTCCATCCAGTCCAGTACGGCGGCGGCGTTGCCGGTGGTCGTGGTGACCAGGAAGCGGTCCTGGGCGACGCGGATGACCGTGCCGTCGTCGAAGACCATGCCGTCCGCCCGGCACATCACGCCGTAGCGGATCATGCCGACCTTCAGGGTGCTCATCATGTTGGTGTAGAGCAGGTCGAGGAAGACGGCGGCGTCCGGTCCCTGGACGTCGATCTTGCCGAGGGTGGAGGCGTCCATGAAGGCGACGCCGTCGCGGGCGGCGGCGCACTCGCGCAGCACGGCCGTCTCCATGTCCTCGCCGCCTCGCGGGTAGTACCAGGGGCGCTTCCACTGGCCCACGTTCTCGAAGAGCGCGCCGTGCGCGACATGCCACTCGTGCAGGGCGGTCGTGCGGACCGGGTCGCTCAGCGCGCCCCGGTCGCGGCCGGCGAGGGCGGCGAAGGAGACGGGGGCGTAGGGCGGGCGGAAGGTGGTCGTGCCGAGCGCCGAGATGTCCACGCCCAGGAGTTCGGCGACGACGCCGCTGGCGAGGATGCCGGAGGTCTTGGCCTGGTCGTTGGCGGTGCCGGCCGTGGTGTAGCGCTTGGTGTGCTCGACCGAGCGCAGGCCGGCGCCGGTCGCCCGGGCCAGATCGTCGACGGTGACGTCGCGCTGGAGGTCGACGAAACGCGGGGCGCCTTCCCGGCCGGGGACGGTGAAGACGTGCATGGGCGACGTGTACGGCTGCGCGGGCACGTCCGGAAGCCGGGGCGCCTCGGGGGTGTGGCCCTCGGCCTCGATCGCACGGGCACCCGCGGCCGCGCCCTGCGCGAGGACACCGGCGAGGTCCAGGACACCGTTGGCGCTGCCCGCGACCTCGACCGCCTGACGGCAGACGTCGGGGACGAAGGAGCCGAGCGTCTCGTCGTGGCGCAGCTTGCCGCCCGCCTGGCTGAAGAGGTGCGCGACGGGGTTCCAGCCGCCGGAGACCAGCAGGAGGTCGGCCGTGAACTCCCGCCGTCCCACGGTCTCTCCGTACGGCGCGACGCTCACGGAGGTGATCCGCGGGTCGCCCTCGGTGCCGACGACGGCGTGGCCGGTCAGCACCTCGATGCCGGCCGCGCGGGCGCGCTCGGCCCACGGGCCCGCGTCGGGGCGGGTGTCCACGACCGCCGACACCGACACGCCGGCGGCGTGCAGGTCCAGCGCGGCCTCGTAGGCACTGTCGTTGGTGGTGAAGACGACGGCGTGGCGGCCGGGCAGGACGCCGTGCCGGTTGAGGTGGGCGCGGGCCGACGCGGCGAGCATCACGCCGGGGCGGTCGTTGTCCGCGAAGGCCATGGAGCGCTCGTGGGCGCCCGTGGCGAGGACGACCCTGCGGGCGCGGATGCGCCAGACGCGTTCGCGGGAGACGTTCCGCGGGGCCGCGGCTCCGAGGTGGTTGGTGCGGCGCTCGACGGCGAGGAGGTGGTTGTCGTCGTAGTGGCCGAAGACGGTGGTGCGGCGCAGGACGCGCACCTCGGGGGCGGATGCGAGCAGTGCGGAGACCTGCGCGACCCAGTCGAGGTGTTCGGCGGTCGACAGCAGGCTGCCGCCGAGTTCCGGCTGGTCGTCGGCGAGGATCACCCGGGCACCGCTGCGGGCGGCGGCCGCGGCGGCGGCGAGGCCGGCGGGGCCCGCGCCCACGATCAGGAGGTCGCAGTGGGCGTGTACGGCGTCGTAGCGGGCCGGGTCGGGTTCGGTGGCGAGGCGGCCCTGGCCGGGGAGGCTGCTCGCCGCCAGGCCGTCGTACAGCTCGACGGTCGTGGCCGGGAGCATCGGCTCGGGGAAGGGTTCCTCGATCTGGATGACGGCGTTGGGTTCTTCGACGCCGGCGGAGAAGATGCCGCGGGGGCGGCCGAGCTTGATGCTGGTGCCGGCCTGGATGACGCCGTTGGCCAGGAGGGCGGAGGCGAGGGTGTCGCCTTCGAAGCCCTGGTATTCGGTGCCGTCGAAGGTGAAGGTCAGCTGGTTGTCGCGGTCGATTCGGCCGCGGGTCGGGTGCCGGAACGGATTGCCCGCGGCGGAGCCGCTGATGGTTGCAGCGCCCCCGCCGCCCCTACCCGTCCCGTCCTCCAGGGGCACTGCCCCTTCCACCCCGCCAGGGGGCTCCGCCCCCTGGACCCCCGTCGGCCCCGAAGGGGCCTCGCCCTCAAACTCCCCCAGACGGGCTGGATTTGCCGGGCTCGGCCGAGAAGTGACCGGACGCGGCTCCACCGTCTCCGGACGCTCCTCCCCCGCCCGGTACACCGCCAGGATCTCGTTCGTCGACGTGTCCCGTACCGCGTTGAACCAGCGGCGGCAGCCCGCCGAGTGGCTCCAGCGTTCGGCGAAGGGGCCCTTGGGGTTGTCGCGGAAGAAGAGGTAGCGGGCCCATTCCTCGTCGGTGAGGGACGCCGGGTTCTCCGGATACGGCACGTGCGCCTGGCCGCCGTAGTGGAACTCGGCTTCGTCGCGGGGCCCGCACCAGGGGCAGTGGATCAGCAGCATGGGGTCGGCTCCCTAGTGGGCCACCGCGGCCGCGCCGTGCTCGTCGACGAGCGCGCCGGTGGTGAAACGGTCGAGCGAGAAGGGGGCGTTGAGGGCGTGCGGGGTGTCGTGGGCGATGGTGTGGGCGTAGACCCAGCCGACGCCCGGGGTGGCCTTGAAACCGCCCGTGCCCCAGCCGCAGTTGAGGTAGAGGTTGTCCACCGGGGTGAGGCCGATGATCGGCGAGGCGTCGGGGCTGACGTCGACGATGCCGCCCCAGGTGCGCAGGACGTGGGCGCGGGCGAAGACCGGGAAGAGTTCGAGGGCCGCCGCCATCTGCTCCTCGATGATGTGGAAGGCGCCGCGCTGGGTGTAGGAGTTGTACGCGTCGATGCCCGCGCCCATCACCAGCTCGCCCTTGTGGGCCTGGCTGACGTACACGTGGACCGCGTTGGACATGACGACGGTGGGGTGGACCGGCTCCAGGAGCTCCGAGACCAGGGCCTGCAGGGGGTGGCTCTGGAGGGGGAGTTCGATGCCCGCCATGGCGGCGAGGACCGAGGTGTGACCGGCGGAGCACAGGGCCACCTTGCCGGCCGCGATCGGGCCGCGTGTGGTCCGCACCCCGACCACCCGGCCGTCGACCACGTCCAGGCCGGTGACTTCGCAGTTCTGGATGATGTCGATGCCGGCCGCGTCAGCGGAGCGGGCGAAGCCCCAGGCGACGTAGTCGTGCTTGGCGATGCCGGCGCGCGGCTGGTAGGTGCCGCCGAGGACCGGGTAGCGCACGTCCGGGGAGATGTTGACGATCGGGCAGACTTCCTTGACCTGCTCGGCGTCCAGCCACTCCGCGTCCACGCCGTTGAGGCGGTTGGCCTCGACGCGGCGCACGCTGTCGCGGACGTCCTGGAGGCTGTGGGCGAGGTTGAGCACACCGCGCTGCGAGAAGAGGATCGGGTAGTCCAGTTCCTCTTCCAGGCCCTCCCAGAGCTTGAGCGCGTGCTCGTAGATGCCGGCGCTCTCGTCCCAGAGGTAGTTGGAGCGGATGATCGTGGTGTTGCGGGCCATGTTGCCGCCCGCGAGCCAGCCCTTCTCCAGCACGGCGACGTTGGTGATGCCGTGGTTCTTCGCCAGGTAGTGGGCGGTGGCGAGACCGTGGCCGCCACCGCCGACGATCACCACGTCGTACGACCGCTTGGGCTCGGGGTTGCGCCAGAGCCAGTCGGGGTGGTCGGGGAGGTCGGCGCCTGGGGGTCCCCCCACGCCCGCAGGGCGTAGGGGGCGGGTGCTGGGGCTCATCGGGCGTCTCCGGCTTCTGCTTCTGCCTGGGACAGGTGCGGGTAGAGCGGGTGTTCGGCGGCCAGCGCCCGCGTGCGGGCGCGCAGGGCGGCGATGTCCGGCTCGGGCTGGAGGGCCAGGGCGATCACGTCGGCGACCTCGGTGAAGTCCTCGTCCGTGAAGCCTCGGGTGGCCAGCGCCGGGGTGCCGATGCGCAGGCCCGAGGTGACCATGGGCGGGCGCGGGTCGAAGGGGACGGCGTTGCGGTTGACGGTGATGCCGATCTCGTGGAGGAGGTCCTCGGCCTGCCGGCCGTCCAGCTCGGAGTCGCGCAGGTCGACGAGGACGAGGTGGACGTCCGTGCCGCCGGTCAGCACCTTCACCCCGGCCGCGGCCGCGTCGGGCCGGGTGAGGCGCTCGGCGAGGATGCAGGCGCTGGCGAGCGTGCGGGACTGGCGTTCGGCGAACTCCGGGGAGGCGGCGACCTTGAAGGAGACCGCCTTGGCGGCGATGACGTGCTCCAGGGGGCCGCCCTGCATGCCCGGGAACACCGCGGAGTTGATCTTCTTGGCGAGGTCGGCCTCGTTGGTGAGGATGACGCCGCCGCGCGGACCGCCGAGGGTCTTGTGCGTCGTGGTCGTCACCACGTGGGCGTGCGGCACGGGGTTGGGATGCAGTCCGGCCGCGACCAGGCCCGCGAAGTGGGCCATGTCCACCATCAGCAGGGCGCCCACCTCGTCGGCGATCCGGCGGAAGGCCGCGAAGTCCAGCTGCCTGGGGTACGCCGACCAGCCCGCGATGATCATCTTGGGGCGGTGTTCCTTGGCGAGCTGCTCGACCTCGTCCATGTCGACAAGGTTGTCCGCCTCGGACACGTGGTAGGGCACCACGTTCAGCATCTTGCCGCTGTAGTTGATGCGCATGCCGTGGGTGAGGTGGCCGCCGTGCGCGAGGTCGAGGCCGAGGATCGTGTCTCCGGGCTGGAGCAGCGCGAAGAAGACGGCGGTGTTGGCCTGGGCGCCGGAGTGCGGCTGGACGTTGGCGTAGCCCGCGCCGAACAGGGACTTGACGCGCTCGATCGCCAGCCGCTCGGTCACGTCGACGTGTTCGCAGCCGCCGTAGTAGCGGCGCCCGGGGTAGCCCTCGGCGTACTTGTTGGTGAGGACCGAGCCCTGCGCCTCCATCACGGCGGAGGGCGCGAAGTTCTCGGAGGCGATCATCTCGAGGGTGGACTGCTGGCGGTGCAGTTCGGCGCGGAGGGCTTCGTGGACCTCGGGGTCCAGCTCCGCCAGGGGGCTGTTCAGCGCGTTCATACGGCGTTCGCGTTCCTCTCGGCGGCCTCGACGACATTGGCGAGCAGCATGGCTCGGGTCATGGGGCCCACGCCCCCGGGCATCGGCGCGATCCATCCGGCCACTGTGGCGGCCTCCGGGTGGACGTCGCCGACCAGCCCCTGGTCGGTGCGGGTGATGCCGACGTCCAGGACCGCCGCGCCGGGGCGCAGCATGTCCTTGGTGATCAGTCCGGGCGATCCTGCGGCCGCGATGACGATCTCCGCCTCGCGTACGTGCCAGGACAGGCCCTTGGTCCCGGTGTGGCACAGGGTGACGGTGGCGTTCTCCGACCTGCGGGTCAGGAGGAGGCCGAGGGGGCGGCCGACGGTGACACCCCGGCCGACCACGCAGACACGCGCCCCGGCGATCGGTACGTCGTAACGGCGGAGCAGTTCGACGATGCCGCGCGGGGTGCACGGCAGTGGCGCCGCCTCGCCCAGGGTGAGCCGGCCGAGGTTGACGGGGTGCAGTCCGTCCGCGTCCTTGGCCGGGTCCATGCGCTCCAGCACGGCGTTCGCGTCCAGGTGACCCGGAAGCGGAAGCTGGACGATGTATCCGGTGCAGGCCGGGTCGGCGTTGAGCTCGTCGACGACGTCCTCGACCTGCCGCCGCGTGGCGTCGGCGGGCAGCTCCCGCCGGATGGAGGCGATACCGACCTGCGCACAGTCGCGGTGCTTCCCGGCGACGTAGGCACGACTGCCGGGGTCGTCCCCGACGAGCACGGTCCCGAGCCCCGGCGGCAGCCCACCACCGGCGGTCAACTTGGCGACGCGTTCGGCGAGTTCCCGCCGGATGTCGCCGGCGGTCGCTTTACCGTCCAGTATCTGTGCAGTCACTGACGGCACTCCTTCCAAGAGCCTGAACTGCAACGTACTGAAGGGGCGCGGGGCTGTGTCGATCAGCGGCTCCGCCGCGGGGCGCGACCAGCCACAGCGCACCCGCAGCCGAACGACAACCCGAATGCTCAACCACGAAGACGGGACATCGTCGGATCGAACAGCGGCTCCTCGGCCACAACCGCCTCGACACGCTGGTCGAAGTAGCCGATGTGCACGGTGGTCCCCGGCACCGAGAGCTCCACGGGCAGCCACGCGTAAGCGATCCCCTTGCCGATGGTGTAGCCGTACGCCGCGCTGGTGACGTACCCCACCGCACGCTCCCCGTCGAACACCGGCTCCTTGCCCATCACCACCGATCGAGGGTCATCGATGACGAGGCAGGTCAGCCTGCGCCGCACCTCGCCCTTGCGCCGCTCCAGCGCCTCCTTGCCGACGAAGTCGCCCTTGTCGGGCTTGACGGCGAATCCGACGCCGGCCTCGTAGGGGTCGTGCTCGTAGGTCATGTCGGTGCCGAAGGAGCGGTAGCCCTTCTCCAGGCGGAGGCTGTTGAAGGCACCGCGGCCGGCGATGATGCCGCCGAGCGGTTCGGCCGCCGCCCACAGGGTGTCCCAGAGCTTCGGGCCGAGGTCGGCGGTCGTGTAGAGCTCCCAGCCGAGTTCGCCGACGTAGGACAGCCGCATCGCCGTCACCGGGACGGACCCGATGTGGGCGCGCTTGGCGCGGAAGTACTTCAGTCCGTCGCCCGAGAAGTCCTCGTCCGTCAGCGGCTGCAGCACCTTGCGGGCGAGCGGGCCCCACAGGCCGATGCAGCAGGTGCCGGGGGTGATGTCGCGGACCTGGACCGTGCCGTCGGCGGGGAGGTGACGGGTGAACCAGTCGAGGTCGAGGTTGCCGTTGGCGCCGACCTGGAAGAGGTCGCGGCCGAGGCGGGCGACGGTGACGTCGCTGCGGATGCCGCCGTCGTGGTCGAGGAGCAGGGTGTACGTCACCGAGCCGACGGACTTGGCGACCTTGCTGGTGGTCAGCCGCTCCAGGAAGTCGCCGGCGCCGGGGCCGGTCACCTCCAGGCGCTTGAGGGCCGTCATGTCGTAGAGCGCGACGGTCTCGCGGGTGCGCTGGGCCTCGGCGCCGACGATCGGCGACCAGTACTGCGCCGCCCAGTCGTTGGGCGTGGGAATGCTGCGGCCTTCGACGAGCGGGGCGTTGGCCTCGTACCACTGCGGGCGCTCCCAGCCGTTCGCCTCCAGGAAGAAGGCGCCGTGCTCCTGCTGGCGGGCGTGGAAGGGGCTGGTGCGGATCGGGCGCGGCTTCCCGGACGGCTGGAGGGGGTGGAGGATGTCGTAGACCTCGACGAAGTTCTGGCAGTCGCGGGCCAGGACGTACTCCGGGGAGAGCTGGTGCGGCTCGAAGCGGTTGACGTCGCACTCGTGCAGGTCGAAGGAGGAGCAGTAGCCGTCGACCAGCCACTCGGCCATGGCCCGGCCGACGCCCGCGGAGTGGGTGACCCAGACCGCCTCGGCGACCCAGAAGCCCTTGACGTCCGGGGACTCGCCGAGGAGCGGGTAGTTGTCGGTGGTGAAGGAGAAGAGGCCGTTGATGCCCTCCTCGATCTTCGCCTCCTGGGTGGCGGGGAGGAGGGACCGGGTCTCGGTCCAGGCGTCCTCGAAGTCCTCCTCGGTGAACTTCAGGACCGAGGGCATGGCCTCGGCCTCGTCCACGGAGAGGATGTCGTCGGCGGAGATCGGCATCGGGCGGTGGCCGTAGTAGCCGATGCCGATGCCGTCGAAGCGGTCGCGGTAGTAGAGGTCGGCGTCCTGGTGGCGCAGGATCGGGCGGACCGCCTCCTCGGTCTGGCCGGCGAGGGCGGGCACCGGGCCGGTCCAGGCGAGCTGGTGGGCCAGCGGCGTGAGCGGGAGGTTCATGCCCACCATCCGGGCGATCTTCGGCCCCCAGATGCCGGCGCAGCACACGACGATGTCGGCGGGGATCTCACCCTGGTCGGTGAGGACGCCGGTCACCTCGCCGTCGGCCCGCAGGACGTCGAGGACCTCGTGGCGGGCGAGGAAGCGCACGCCGCGTTCCGTCGCCCGGCGGATCTGGGCCTCCACCGCGAGGACGGCCTTGGCGAGGCCGTCGGTGGGGACGAGGAGGCCGCCGAGGACCTTGTCGCGGTTGACCAGCGGGTGCTGCTCGACGCACTCGTCGGCGGTCAGCAGACGCGCCTCGATGCCCCAGGCGGTGATCCAGCCGTGGCGGCGGTGGAGTTCGGTGAGGCGCTCGGGGGTGGTGGCCACTTCGAGGCCGCCGACCTGGAGGAAACAGGGCTTGCCGTCGACGTCGAGGGAACAGAACTTCTCGACCGTGTAGCGGGCCAGCTCGGTCATGGTCTTGGAGGAGTTCGTCTGGAAGACCAGGCCCGGGGCGTGTGAGGTCGACCCCCCGGTGGCGGGGAGCGGGCCCTGGTCGACCACGGTCACTTCGGTCCAGCCTCGTGCGGAGATCTCGTCGGCCAGCGCCGCGCCCACGACGCCCGCTCCGATGATCACCACTCGGGGTCCCGCCATCGCCGCACCTCCGAATCGAACCGGCTCCGCCGGTCAGTTGCTGTCTGCGCAACAAGGTTCAGGTTGCGCAACTCAATGTGCCCGCCTCGGGGAGGGGGTGTCAAGGGGTCCGTGACGTCGGAAAACAGGCGGAAACACAGCTCGGAGGCGGTCTGGGACATGGCAATGCCCGGCGGGCGGTGCGCGCGGGTGCGCACCGCCCACCGGGCATGTTCGACCGCCCTGGAGCCGGGGCTACTTCAGCCAGGCCTTCACCTTGTCGGGGTTGGCCTCGACCCACTTCTTCGCCGCCGCGTCGGCCGTCATCTTGTCGACCGCGATGTACTTCGCCACGGTGTTCTGGTCGTCGTTCGTCCAGTTGAAGTTCTTCACCAGGTCGTAGGCGGGGCTGCCGGACTTGGCGAACTTCGCGCTGACGATCTTGTCCAGGTCGTAGACGGGGTAGTCGCAGGCGACCTTCGCCGCGTCGGCGTCACAGCCGCTGGTGTACTTCGGCAGCTCGACCTTGACCAGCGGCACCTCGGACAGGAACCACTGCGGCTCGTAGAAGTAGCCGATCACCCATTCCTTGTTCTTCTCCGCCTTGCGGAAGGCCTGGATGAGCGCGGTCTCGCTGCCCGCGTACACCACCTTGAAGTCCAGCTTCAGGTTCTTCACCAGCGCCTCGTCGTTGGTGACGTACGACGGGTCGCCGTCCAGCAGCTGGCCCTTGCCGCCCGACTCGGAGGTCTTGAAGTTCGAGGCGTACTTGTTGAGGTTCTCCCAGTTGGTGATGTCCGGGTGGGCCTTCGCCAGCCACGGGGGTACGTACCAGCCGATGATGCCTTCGTTGCCGGTGGAGCCGGCGTCGACGGCGGTCTTCTGCGTGGTGATGTACTTCTCCTTGAGATCGTCGTGGCCCCAGTTCTCCAGGACGGCGTCGACCTCGCCCGTCCCGAAGCCCTGCCAGGCGATCTCCTCCTTGAGGTCCTTCTTGTTGACCGTGCAGCCGAGGTCGTGCTCCGCGACGTACGCGACGACCGCCGCGTCCGCCTCGTAGCCCACCCACGGGTTGACCGCGAGGTTGAAGGTGCCGCACTTGCCGGAGCTGCCCGAGCTGTCCGAGCCCGAGGAGTCCTCGCCGACCTTCGCTCCGCTGCACGCGGTGAGGGTGAGGCCGAGGACGGCCAGGCCGGCCGCGCCGGCTCGCCAGTGTCTTGCCATGGTGTCCTGCTCCTTATGCGCTCGCGCGTCGCGCCGCAGCCTGAGTGATCCGGTCGAACATGACTCCGAGCAGTACGATGGCGAGTCCTGCCGCCAGCCCCTTGCCGTACAGCTCGCCCTGCGAGAATCCGGCCACGACGTCGTAGCCGAGGGCGCCCGCCCCTACCAGGCCGCCCACAACAACCATCGACAGCACGTAGATCAGGCCCTGATTGGTGGCGAGCGTCAGGGCACTGCGTGACATCGGCAGTTGAACCTTGGTGATGATCTGCCAGGTGTTGCACCCGGCGGAGGTGGCCGCCTCGACGGTGGTCGCGGGCACGGCCCGCACCCCGTCCGAGATGATCTTGATGGAGACCGGTGCCGCGTAGACGACGGCGGCGACGATCGCGGTGAAGCGCGTCGCGCCGAACAGCGCGAGGAACGGCACCAGATAGACGAACGGCGGCATGACCTGCGCCGCGTCCAGGGTCGGCCGCAGCAGCCGGTCCACCAGCATGCTGCGCCCCATCCACACCCCGAAGACGATGCCGAGCAGCATCACCAGGACCGTGGCGACAAGGGTCGAAGCGAGCGTCGTCATGGCGTCCGACCACATGCCCGTGCCGACCAGCAGGCCCACGCAGACAGCCGTGGTGACGCCGGAGCGCCAGCCGCCGAGGACGACACCGAGTCCGACGAGGACCGCGGCGACGACCCACCACGGGGAGTCGGTCAGCAGCGACTGGAACGGGTTGAGCAGACCGTTGGTGATGGCGTCACGGAAGGCGTTCGTCAGACCCGACAGGTTGTCCTGGGCCCAGGTCGTCGCCGTGTCGGCCGCGCTCGCGATCGAGCTGCCGACGCTGCCGTCACCGGGGAACTCCGCCGCCCACACGTAGGTGTGCGACATGTAGACGAGGACCGCCGTGACCACCGCGCCCGCGCCGAGCAGCTGCTTGCGCCACTTGAGGAAGCGGTTCTTCGAACGCCGGGCCGTCTCCTCACGGGCGCTGGCCGCGGTGGTGACCCGGTCGAGGACGATCGCCATCACGACGATGGCGAGGCCCGCGTTGAAGGCCGTGCCCACGTCGAGCGACTGCAGGGCCTGGACGACGGTCTTGCCGAGGCCGGGCGCGTCGATCAGGGCGGCGATGGTGACCATGGCGAGCGCGGCCATGATCGACTGGTTGACGCCCATCACGACGGTCCGCTTGGACATCGGCAGCAGGACCTTGAGCAGGGCCTGCCAGCGGGTCGCGCCCAGCGAGTCCGCCGCCTCGGCGGTGGTCTCCGGTACGGAGCGGATGGCGTGTGCGGTGATGCGGATCGCCGGCGGGGCCGCGTAGATCGCCGTGGCGATCACGGCGGAGGCGCCGCCGATCAGGAAGAACAGGGTCAGCGGGGCCAGGTAGACGAAGGTGGGCATCGTCTGCATGAAGTCCAGGAAGGGCGTCACGACCCGGTTGAACCGGTCGGACATGCCCGCCCACACACCGAGCGGGATCGCGAACAGCAGCGCGACGAGGACCGCGGAGAGGGTGAGGGCCAGGGTGTCCATGCTCTCCTGCCACAGCCCCTGGAGCCCGAGGAAGGTGAACCCGGCGACGGCCAGCAGCGCCACCCGCCAGTTGCCCACGGCCCAGGAGACGTAGCCGGCGATGCCGACGACACCGAGCCAGCCGATCTGCGGGACGGGACGGGCGCCGGAGGGCTGGGAGATCAGGTCCTGGATGAAGGTCACCAGGTTGTCGATGACCAGCCGGATCTCGTTGAAGAAGTAGAGGAAGAGCGGGTTGGAGTTGCGGTTGGCGCCGATGGAATCGTTGACGTCGTTGAACCAGCGGTGCAGATCCGTGAGGTCCGCCGCCGCGAGGGTGAGGGTCTGCTTTCCGCGCAGGACGGCGAAGAGCAGCAGCCACACGACGAGGATCGCGCCGACGACCATGGGGCGGCTGATTCTGCGGGCGGCCTTGACGGGTGCGGCCTTCTCGACCGTCTCCGTCGCCTCCGGTTTCTCCATGACGACGGTCATCACCTGCCGCCTTCCTGCCCGGCGACCACCGCGAGGATCTCCTCGTCGCCGACGATGCCGAGCAGCTTGCCGTCCTCGACGACCTTGACCGGCTTCTCGGCGGCCAGGACGGCCCGGGTGGCCTCCCGGACCACGACGTCCGGACCGAGCTCGGGGCCGTCCAGTTCGTCGCCGTCCTCCGGGGCGCGCATGATCCAGCGCAGGGTCAGGACGTCACCGCGCGGCACGTCCTTGACGAACTCGCGTACGTAGTCGTCCGCCGGGGCGCCGACCAGTTCGTCGCCGGTACCGCACTGGACCATCTTGCCGTCGCGCATGATCAGGATGCGGTCGCCCAGCTTGAGGGCCTCGGAGAGGTCGTGCGTGATGAACACCATGGTCTTGCCGACCTCGTGGTGGAGGCGGATGACCTCGTTCTGCATGTCCCGGCGGATCAGCGGGTCCAGGGCGGAGAACGGCTCGTCGAAGAAGAGGACGTCCGGGTCGCCGGCCAGGGCGCGGGCGAGACCTACGCGCTGCTGCATACCGCCGGAGAGCTGGTCGGGGTAGGAGTTCTCGTAGCCGGCCAGGCCGACGAGCTCGACGACCTCCAGGGCCCGGCGGGTGCGCTCGGCCCTGCCCATGCCGCGGATCTCCAGGCCGAAGGCCACGTTGTCCACCACCCGGCGGTGGGGCAGCAGCCCGAAGTGCTGGAAGACCATGGAGAACTTGCGGCGGCGCAGGTCGCGCAGGCTCTTGTCGTCCGCCTGGCGGATGTCCTGGCCCTCGAAGACGACCTCACCAGAGGTCGGTTCGATCAGCCGGGTCAGACATCGCACCAGCGTGGACTTGCCCGAGCCGGACAGGCCCATGACCACGAACACCTCGCCCTTGCGGACGTCGAAGTGCACGTCGCGTACGGCGGCGGTGCATCCGGTGCGGTCCATGAGCTCGCGGCGGGTGAGGCCGCACAGCTCCTCGTCGCCCGGTACCCGGTCGGCCTTCGGCCCGAACACCTTCCACAGATTGCGCACGGAGATGACCGGAGTGCCCTCCGAGTCCTGGGGCGTGCCGCGCCGCTGCGGCACCTCGGTCTGTGTGGGGGTCACGATCGACCTCTTTTCGGCGTTCAGCCGCGGAACCAGTGCTGCGGCCGGGGTTGGATGTTCTGCCAGATGTGCTTGGGTTCTCGGTATTCGTTCAGGCCGGTCGGTCCCAGCTCCCGGCCCACGCCCGAGTGCCCGAAGCCACCCCATTCCGCTTGCGGCACATAGGGGTGGTAGTCGTTGATCCACACGGTGCCGTGGCGCAGTCGCCGGGCGACCCGCTGGGCCTTCCCGGCGTCCTGCGTCCAGACGGCGCCGGCGAGGCCGTACTCGGTGTCGTTGGCGATGCGTACGGCGTCGTCCTCGTCGGTAAAGCGCTCGACGGTCAGCACGGGTCCGAAGGACTCCTCGTGCACCACGCGCATGTCCTGCCGGCACTCGTCGAGGACGGTCGGCGGGTAGTAGTGGCCCTGCGCGAGGGCGGGGTCAGTGGGGCGCTCGCCGCCGCAGCGCAGGACGGCGCCCTCGGCGACGCCTGCCGCGACGTACGCGTCGACCTTCGCCAGGTGCTGGGCGGAGATCAGCGCGCCGGTCTCGGCGTCTGCGTCGAAGGGCCCGCCGAGCCGGATCTGCCGGGCCCGGCGCACGACCTCGTCCACGAACGCGTCATGGATCGAGTCCTCGACGATCAGCCGGGCACCGGCCGAGCAGACCTGCCCCGAGTGCAGGAAGACGGCCGTGAGGGCGAAGTCCACAGCCGTCTCGAAGTCGGCGTCGGCGAAGATCACATTGGGGTTCTTGCCGCCGAGTTCCAGCGCCACCTTCTTCACGGTCTCGGCGGCGGTCGCCATGATCCGCTTGCCGGTCTCCAGGCCGCCGGTGAAGGAGACCATGTCGACGGCGGGGTCCTCGGAGAGCGGGGCGCCCACCTCGGGGCCGGTGCCCAGGACGAGGTTGCCGACGCCGGCCGGGAGTCCGGCCTCCTCCAGCGCCTTCAGCAGCAGGATCGAGGTGGAGGGGGTGAGCTCGCTGGGCTTGAGGACGAAGGTGTTGCCCGCCAGCAGGGCCGGGGCGACCTTCCAGGAGGCCTGGAGGAGCGGGTAGTTCCAGGGGGTGATCAGGCCGCACACGCCGACCGGCTCGTACACGACGCGGCTGACGGCGTCGTCGCGGCCGGTGTCGATCACGCGGCCGGCGTCGGTTCCGCCGAGGCCCCCGTAGTATCGGAGGCAGGAGACGACGTCGGCGATGTCGTACTCGCTCTCCACCAGCCGCTTGCCGGTGTCGAGGGACTCGGCGCGGGCGAACACCTTGGCGTCGCGCTCGACGAGGTCGGCGGTGCGCAGGAGCAGTGCTCCGCGCTCCCGCTCGGGGGTGTGCGGCCAGGGGCCCTCGTCGAAGGCTCGGCGGGCCGCGGCGATCGCCGCCTCGGTGTCGGGACGTGTCCCTTCCGACACGGTCGCACTGAGCGTTCCGTCGGCGGGACATCGGATTTCCCGGCGGCCGCCGGCCACCGGCTCCCGCCATTCACCATCCACATACAGGTCTGCCACGCGCCAAGCCCTTCAGCTGTAATGCGTTGCGCATCGTGCATCCAATTGCTTGTGGTGGAACACCCTGGCCAATGTGCAGACATACGTCAAGAGGTTGGCGGATGACGATTTCGCAAGAGGCCCTTCGACCCTTCTCTCTTGGCCGAGGGGCCCATCTCTCTCTTGACCGAGGGGCCCATCCAGGCCAAGTATGTTGCGCATCGCTCACTGAGTTGTGCATTACGCATCGACGGAGGTCGTCATGTCCCCTCGACCGCAGCCTGGCCGTGAGTACGTCCTCACCCTCTCCTGTCCCGACAGCGCGGGACTGGTCCATGCCGTGAGCGGCTTTCTCGTGCGGAACTCCGGAAACATCCTGGAGAGCCAGCAGTTCGATGATCGACTCCAGGGCCGTTTCTTCATGAGGGTCCACTTCGACGTGTCGGACCCGAACGCCGATCTGAAAAATCTGCGTTACCGATTCGGTCCCGTGGCGGAGGCCTACGGGATCTCCTGGACCCTGCGGGACGCGTCGACACCGACGCGGACGCTCATCATGGTGTCCAGGTTCGGGCACTGCCTGAACGATCTGCTGTTCCGCCGGCGCACCGGTTCTCTCAACATCGAGATACCGGCGATCGTCTCCAATCACCGCGACTTCGAAAGCCTGGCGGAGACCTACGGCGTTCCCTTCCACCACGTCCCGGTCACCAGGGACACCAAGCCCGAGGCGGAGGCACGGCTGCTCGAGCTGGTGCGCGAGCTGGACATCGACCTGGTGGTGCTCGCCCGCTACATGCAGATCCTCTCCGACGACCTGTGCAAGCAGCTGGAGGGGCGGGCCATCAACATCCACCACTCCTTCCTCCCCAGCTTCAAGGGCGCGAAGCCCTACGACCAGGCCTACGACCGCGGGGTGAAGCTCGTCGGCGCGACGGCGCACTATGTGACGTCGGACCTGGACGAGGGGCAGATCATCGAGCAGGACGTGGTCCGGGTGGACCACTCGCTCGACCCCGGGGAGCTGGTCACGGTCGGCCGGGACGTGGAGGCACAGGTGCTGGCGCACGCCGTGAAGTGGCACAGCGAGAGCCGGGTGATGGTGGACGGCAACCGTACGGTGGTCTTCCGCTGAGCGGTGAGGCATGGCGTGGGGGGGGGGGGGGGGGGGGGGGCCGCCCCCCCCCCCCCCCCCCCGACGCCGTATACGGTTTTTCACCCAGGGAGACGGTCGAGCAGCGCGCGGCGCCACTTCTCCGTCTCGGCGATCTGGTTGAAGGTGAACAGGTGCAGGCCCGCCACGCCCGCCGAGGGCGCGGTGAGGGCCTCCTCGGCGCGTGTGAGCAGCTTCTCGGGCGAGTAGCCCCCGGGCACGGCGAACCGCAGGAACCACGACGCGTGCCTGGTCAGGAACCGCGTCGACTCCCCCACGCCGATCTTCGTCGCCATGGACAGCAGCTTGGCCCGCTGCACGGGCCCGGCGACGCCCAGGTACACGGGCAGGACGACGTCCCGGCGCCGTATCCGGGCGATCCACTCCCCCAGCACGCGTGGATCGAAGCAGAGGTTGCTCACGATGTACGTGGCGTGCTCGCGCTTGTCCCACATCGCCTGGATGGTGAGGTCGTCGTGGATGAGCGGATGGCTCTCGGGGTAGCCGGTGATACCCACGCGGGCGAAGGGGCTGCCCAGCTCGCCCAGCCTGCGCAGGACCGGCAGGGCACCGTCGTAGGCCCCCGCCGGCGGGTCCGCGTCGCCCGCGGGGACGAAGACGTCGTCCACGCCGGCCTCGCGGAGCCGGACGGTGACCTCCTTGAGGTGCGCGTCGTCCCGCAGCAGCCGCGCGGGCACGTGCGGGACGACGCGGTAGCCGTGCTCCGTGAGCCGGGTGGTGAGGGCGAGGGTCGGTTCCAGGCCCTTGACCGGCGACGCCGTCACGGTGACGACGACGTCGCGCGGCACATGGGCGAGGACCTTGTCCTCGGTCGCCTTCGCGGGCAGCACCTCGTAACGGACGCGCTCCAGCAGCGTCCGCAGCCCGTCGGCGGCCAAGGTCTACCCGGCCTGCTTCTGGGCGTCGCGGTGGCGGTAGTAGGCGGCCTTGGACGGGGCCAGGGGCTCCTTGCCGAGGATCAGGTCGGCGGCCTTCTCCGCGATCATCATCACCGGGGCGTAGATGTTGCCGTTGGTGACGTACGGCATCACCGAGGCGTCGACGACCCGCAGGCCCTCCACGCCGTGCACGCGCATGGTCGTGGGATCGACGACGGACATCTCGTCGGTGCCCATCTTGCAGGTGCAGGAGGGGTGCAGGGCGGTCTCGCCGTCCTTGGCGACCCAGGCGAGGATCTCCTCGTCGGTCTCGACGGACGGTCCGGGCGAGATCTCCCCGTCGTTGTAGGGGGCGAGCGCGGGCTGGTTGAGGAGCTTGCGGGCCACCCGGATCGCCTCGACCCACTCGCGGCGGTCCTGCTCGGTGGAGAGGTAGTTGAAGCGCAGGGCCGGGTGTTCGCGCGGGTCCTTGCTCTTGATCTTCACGGAGCCGATGGCGTCGGAGTACATGGGGCCGACGTGGACCTGGTAGCCGTGTCCGCCCGCGGGCACCGAGCCGTCGTAGCGGACCGCGATGGGCAGGAAGTGGAACATCAGGTTGGGGTAGTCCACGTCCTCGTTGCTGCGGGCGAAGCCGCCGGCCTCGAAGTGGTTGGTGGCGGCCGGGCCCTTGCGGAAGAGCCACTGGAGCCCGATGAAGGGGGCTCGCCACTTCGCCAGGTACGGCTGCATGGAGACGGGCTGCTTGCAGGCGTACTGGATGTAGACCTCGAGGTGGTCCTGCATGTTCTCGCCGACGCCGGGGAGGTCGTGGACGACGTCGATGCCGAGGGCGCTCAGTTCCTCGGCGTTGCCGACGCCGGAGAGCTGGAGCAGCTGCGGGGAGTTGATCGCGCCGCCGCAGAGGATGACCTCCTTGGCGCGGACCTGCGTCGGGGCGCCCTTGCCACGCCGGTACTCGACGCCGACGGCCTTCTTGCCCTCGAACAGGACACGGGTGACCAGGGCGCGGGTCTTCACCGTGAGGTTGGGCCGCTTCCTGACGGGCTTGAGGTAGGCCTTGGAGGCCGACAGCCGACGGCCGCGGGAGACATTCCGGTCGAACTTGGCGAAACCTTCCTGCCGGTAGCCGTTGACGTCCTCCGTGGGCGCGTAACCGGCCTCCTCGGTGGCCTTGAGGAAGGCGCCGAAGAGGGGGTTGTCGGCCGGGCCGCGTTCGAGGACGAGCGGGCCGTCGTGGCCGCGGAACTCGTCGTCCGGGTCGGCCGCCAGACAGTTCTCCATCCGCCGGAAGTAGGGCAGACAGTGCGCGTAGTCCCAGGTCTCCATGCCCGGGTCGGCGGCCCAGCGTTCGTAGTCCATGGGGTTGCCGCGCTGGAAGATCATGCCGTTGATGCTGCTGGAGCCGCCGAGGACCTTGCCGCGCGCGTGGTAGACGCGCCGGCCGCCCATGTGGGGCTCGGGTTCGGACTCGTACTTCCAGTCGTAGAACCGGCTGCCGATCGGGTAGGTCAGCGCGGCGGGCATGTGGATGAACACGTCCCAGGGGTAGTCGGACCGGCCGGCCTCCAGCACCAGGACCTGATTCGAGGGGTCCGCGGAGAGCCTGTTCGCCACTGCGCTGCCGGCCGATCCGCCGCCGACGATGACGAAGTCGTATTGCAGGGAAGCCATGGTGCCTCGTCTCGCTCGCGCCATAGATACGCGAGGCATGCTAGTACCAGTAGCGCTATACGCACTAGGTTGCGAGCCACGCAACTTACGTGGCATTGGTTTCGACCGGGTTACTTGCAAAGGTGTTGTTTACTACGCGTATAGTTTCGCCGTGAGCAACTACAGCACAGACACCGAAACGACGAACTCGCAGTCCGGCGGAGTGCAGTCGGTCGACCGCGCCATCAGCGTGCTGGAAATCCTGGCCCAGCGCGGTGAGGCGGGGGTCAGCGAAGTGGCCGCCGAGATCGATGTTCACAAGTCCACCGCGTTCCGGCTGCTCGGCGCCCTGGAGGCGCGCGGTCTGGTGGAGCAGGCGGGCGAGCGCGGCAAGTACCGGCTCGGCTTCGGCATCGTACGCCTCGCCGGCGCGGTCACGGGACGCCTCGACATCACCCAGCAGGGCCGGCCGGTCTGCGAGCGTCTCGCGGAGGAGATCGGCGAGACGATCAACATCGCGGTCATGCAGGAGCACTACGCGATCAACCTGTACCAGGTGCGCGGCCCGGCGGCCGTCGCCGCGCACAACTGGGTCGGGGAGTTGACCCCGCTGCACGCGACGTCGAGCGGCAAGATCCTGCTGGCCCATCTGCCGGCCAAGGAGCGGGCCGCGGTGCTGGCGAAGTCCGGCCTGGAGAAGGTCGGCCCGCAGACCATCACCGCGAAGGCCAGGCTGGAGAAGAACCTGGCGGAGGCCCGGGAGCGCGGCTACGCCTGGACGCTGGAGGAGCTGGAGATCGGGCTGCACGCGATGGCCGCCCCGGTCCGTAACCAGGACGGCCAGGTCATCGCGGCGCTCAGTGCCTCCGGGCCCTCGTACCGGTTCACCGAGGAGCGGCTGCACGAGCTCTCCCCGATCCTGCTCAAGGGCGCGGAGGAGATCAGCCACCGGATGGGCTGGCTGGGCTAGCCCTGCCCGCCGCCGAGGCGTTCGTTGACCCAGTCGTGGAAAGCGCCGATGTGGTGCTCGCTGGGCACGAGGACGCCGCCCTTGGCGTACATCCGTGAGCTCATGCCGGGCTGGGTGCGCTCGCAGGCGTCGAAGTCCTGCACGTTGACGCGGTGGAAGAGCTCCACGGAGCGGCTGACGTCCTTGCCGCTCTCGACGACGTGCGGGAGGTAGAGCCAGTCGCACTCGACGATCGTGCGGTCGACGGCCACCGGGTACATCCGGTGGAAGATCACATGGTCCGGGACCAGGTTGATGAAGACCTGGGGCTTGACGGTGATCGCGTAGTAGCGCCGGTCCTGGTCCTCGGCGACGCCGGGGATGCGGTCGAGGCCCTCGGAGCCGTCCACGGTGAAGCCCTGGATCTCCTCGCCGAACTCGGCACCGTGGCCGACGTAGTACTGGGCGGCGTAGCCGTCGGCGAACTCGGGGAGCACCTCGGTGAGCTCGGGGTGGATGGTGGCGCAGTGGTAGCACTCCATGAAGTTCTCGATGATGAGCTTCCAGTTGGCCTTCACGTCGTAGGTGATCCGCTTGCCCACGGAGAGGTTGTCGACGTCGTAGCGCTCGATCGACTCGACGTCGCCGAGGCGTTCGACCACCGCGCCGATCACGTCCTCCTCGAAGGAGGGCGGGTTCTCCGCGAGGCACACCCACACATAGCCGAGCCATTCCCGCACGGCGACGCTCACCAGGCCGTACTCGGTGCGGCCGACGTCGGGCATCTTGGTGAGGTTGGGCGCGGCGACGAGCTTGCCGTTGAGGTCGTAGGTCCAGGCGTGGTACGGGCACTGGAAGGCGCGCTTGACCTCGCCGGTCTCCTCGGTGCAGAGCTTGGCGCCGCGGTGGCGGCACACGTTGAAGTACGCGCGGATCGAGTTGTCCCGCGCCCGGGTGACGAGGATGCTCTCGCGGCCCACGTCGACGGTGCGGAAGGCGCCGGGCTTGGCCAGTTCGGAGGCGCGCGCCACACAGAACCACATGGTCTCGAAGATGTGCTCCTGCTCCTGGGCGAAGATCCCGGGATCCGTGTAGGAGGAGCCGGGGAGGGTGGCGATCAGGCTGTCCGGCAGGCTGGTCGAGGTCACGGTGCACTCCTCGGGGAACGTCGTGGACGGGTCATTCACGCGCCGGGAAGAGCGACTCCGCACGGCGTCGGGACGTGGTGGTGTCAGCTGGTGGCGGCAGCGAGCTGCTTGCGCCAGCGGGTGAACAGCCGCGGCTGGTTCATCCCGAGTACGGCGACCGGGTTCCCGGCGCGCCGGTAGACCGCGAGGACGTTGCGCGTGTCCGCGGCACCTTCCTCGATGGTCACGCTGTCGGCGCCGGCCGCGTGGCCGGCGAACTGGATCTTCACTCCGTACTGGTCGGACCAGAAGTACGGCGGCCGAGGCACGCCCGGGTCCACCGCGCCGCCCGCCAGCAGCGTGGCCACGGCGGCGTCGGGGCGCTCGCGCGCACCGGTCCAGTGCTCGACACGGCGGTGGGCGCCGGCGCGGGGGTCGTACCAGTTGGCGCAGTCGCCGACCGCGACCACCCCGGCGAGGCTGGTGCGGCCGTCGGCGCCGCACTTGACGCCGTTGTCGAGCTCGACGCCCGACCCTTCGAGCCAGTCGACGCACGGACGGGCGCCCACGCCGACGACGACGATGTCGGCGGGAAGGGAGCGGCCGTCCTCCAGCAGGACGGCGTCAACCCGGTTCTCCCCGCTCAGCCCCTTGACGCCCACGCCGCACAGGAGGCGTACGCCGTGGTCCGCGTGGAGGGCGGAGACGAGGAGGCCCATATCGGCGCCGAGCGGTCCTGCGAGCGGCGTCGGGGCCGCCTCCACGACCGTCACGTCGAGTCCGAGGCCGTACGCGGTGGAGGCGACCTCGGCGCCGATGAACCCGCCGCCGATCACCACCAGCCGTCCGCCCCGGGCGAGTTCGTCGCGCAGGGCGCGGGCGTCGTCCAGGGTGCGCAGCGTGTGCACGCCGGCCAGGCCCTCGGAGCCGGGCAGGGTGCGGGCGGCGGCGCCGGTCGCGAGGACGATGCCGTCGGCCCGGACCTCACGTCCGTCGGCGAGCCGTACGGCCCGCTCGGCGCGGTCGAGTCCGGTGGCGCGGGCGCCGAGCAGCCATTCGGCGCCCAGGTCCTCGTCGTCCGTCTCCAGGGCGAGGTCGGCCTCGCCGAGGGTGCCGGTGAGGAACTCCTTGGACAGCGGCGGCCGGTCGTAAGGGCGGTGGAGTTCGTCGCCGATGACGACGAGCCGCCCGTCGTAGCCCTGCTTGCGCAGCGAGCGTGCCGCCGACAGTCCGGCCAGCGAGGCCCCCACCACGGCGACGGTCCTCACGCGGGACCCCCGGCGAGCCGGGACGCGACACAGGGCGGGAGGTTCGGAGCCTCGGTCGACACCTTGACGAAGATCATGCCGTCCTCGACGACGACCTCGTGGGTGCGGACCGGCAGCTTGGCCGGCGGGGCGTCGACGGCGCCGGTGCGCAGGTCGAACTTGGAGGCATGCAGCGGGCACTCCACCTCGCAGCCCTCCAGCCAGCCGTCGGCGAGCGAGGCGTCCTGGTGGGTGCAGGTGTCGTCGATGGCGAAGACCTCGCCGTCGTCGGTGTGGAACACCGAGACCGGCGGGTCGATGTCGAGCCGGAGGGCCTCGCCTCGCGGGAGATCCGCGAGACGGCACGCGGGAATCATCATGACACCTCGGTGCGTATAGCGAAACGGATTGCGGTAAGCGCAACATCAGTCTGGGGTCGCCCCGAACCCTTGTCAAGGCGTCCCGGGGCCCGCTTCGAGCGGGTTCGCCGGGCGCCCCCGGCGCAGCTCGAAACGCCCGTACCACCTGCGCGAACAGGTGGTACGGGCGCCGTGCCGGGGGCTTGCCCGAGGCGGTCAGAAGCCGCGGTCGATCCACTCCTGGAGGTGCGGGGCCTCCGCGCCGACGGTCGTCGTCTCCCCGTGTCCGGTGTGCACAACGGTGTCGCCGGGCAGGGTCAGCAACCGGTCCCGGATCGAGTCGACGATCGTCGGGAAGTGGCTGTACGACCGTCCCGTCGCCCCCGGCCCGCCCGCGAAGAGCGTGTCGCCGCTGAAGAGGGCCGACAGGGCGGGCGCGTACAGGCAGACCGCGCCAGGGGCGTGGCCCGGGGTGTGCAGCACGGTCAGGTCGACGCCGGCCACCGTGAGGACCTGGCCGTCGGCCAGTTCGCCGTCGGGTGCGCGGTCGGGGTGGGTCTGCTTCCACAGCGGCAGGTCGTCGGGGTGGAGCAGGACCGGGGCGCCGGTGCGCGCGGCGAGGGCGGGCGCGGCGTCGATGTGGTCGTTGTGGGCGTGGGTGCACACGATGGCCCGCAGGGTGCGTCCGCCGAGGGCTTCGGCGATCGCGTCGGCGTCGTGCGCGGCGTCGATGACGACGGCCTCGGTGTCGTCGCCGACGATCCACACATTGTTGTCGACGTCCCAGGTGCCACCGTCCAGGGAGAAGGTCCCCGAGGTGACGAGGTGCTCGATACGGGCGCCGGCCATCAGAGGACCACCACCGAGCGCAGGACGTCGCCGCCGTGCATCCGCTCGAAGGCCTTCTCGACCTCGTCGAGGGCGATGGTCTCGGTGACGAAGGAGTCCAGGTCGAGACGGCCCTGGAGATAGAGGTCGATGAGCATCGGGAAGTCGCGGGACGGCAGGCAGTCGCCGTACCAGGAGGACTTCAGGGAGCCGCCGCGGCCGAAGACGTCGAGCAGCGGGAGTTCGAGCTTCATCTCGGGGGTGGGGACGCCGACCAGGACGACCGTGCCGGCGAGGTCGCGGGCGTAGAAGGCCTGCCGGTACGTCTCCGGGCGGCCGACCGCCTCGATCACGACGTCGGCGCCATGGCCGCCGGTGAGCTCGCGGATCGCCTCGACGGCGTCGTTCTCGCGCGAGTTGACGGTGTGGGTCGCGCCCAGCCGCTTCGCGGTCTCGAGCTTGCGGTCGTCGATGTCCACGGCGATGATCTTCGCCGCGCCCGCCAGGCTCGACCCGACCACCGCCGCGTCCCCGACGCCGCCGCAGCCGATGACGGCCACGCTGTCGCCGCGTCCGACGTTGCCGGTGTTGATGGCCGCGCCGATTCCCGCCATCACACCGCAGCCCAGCAGACCGGCGGCGGCCGCGGACGCGGCCCGGTCGACCTTGGTGCACTGGCCGGCCGCGACCAGCGTCTTCTCCGCGAAGGCGCCGATGCCCAGCGCCGGGGAGAGTTCGGTGCCGTCGAGGAGGGTCATCTTCTGCTTGGCGTTGTGCGTGTTGAAGCAGTACCAGGGACGCCCGCGCAGACAGGCCCGGCACTGGCCGCAGACGGCGCGCCAGTTGAGGATGACGAAGTCGCCGGGCGCGACGTCGGTGACGCCCTCCCCCACCGACTCCACGACACCCGCGGCCTCATGGCCGAGGAGGAAGGGGAAGTCGTCGTTGATGCCGCCCTCGCGGTAGTGCAGATCGGTGTGACAGACCCCGCAGGCCTCGATCTTCACCAGCGCCTCCCCCGGGCCGGGGTCGGGGACGACGATCGTCTCCAGGCTGACGGGGGCACCCTTCGCGCGCGCGACGACAGCACGGACCTGGTGAGCCATGGCCACTCCTCGGCTGATACGAGACCTGAGTCGTATGTTGCTCAATACGGCACACATCTCATGTGCCGCAACACAGCATCGTGGAGGGCCGGGCGGGGGTCAAGGCTCCGGTGGCCCGGGACCGTGCACGACGGCGCCCGCACCCGAGCAGGCCGGTGCCCGCACCCCACGCATGGCGGTGCCCGGGACCGTCGTACAAGGTCCCGGGCACCGCGGGGCGCCGCGCCCGTCCCCACGGACGGCGCCGGTGTCCGGCCGGCCTTCCGCTCGGTTCGCCGTCGGCCGGACACGCCTCGTATCAGCCTCCGATGCGGTTTCCCGTCAGGGAGGGCGCCGTGTCGTGGCCCTTCGCGCCGGGGCCGGCGGCCGCGGGGGGTGCCGTCCGCTGCGGGCGGCGCAGCAGGACCACCCCGACGGCGGCGGCGAGCAGGGTCAGTACGGCGGCGACGATCAGGCAGAGGTGGAGGCCGTCGAGGAAGGCCTCGGACAGCGCGCCCAGGACACGGGGGGTGTCGGCGCCGAGGTCGATCCCGGCGACGGCGCCTGTACCGCCCTGCTCGGCGACCGCCGTGACGTGCTGGACGGTCCGCCCGGTCAGGCCGGCGTCGGTGAGGTGGCCCGGGAGGGCGTCGACGGCCCGGGTGGAGAGGAGGGCGCCCAGGACGGCGGGGCCGAGGGCGGCGCCGACCTGGCGGAAGGCGTTGTTGCCGGCGGCGGCCATGCCGGCCTGGTGGAAGGGCACCGAGCTGACGGCGGTGGCGGTCATCGGCGTGATGACGAAGGCCATGCCGAGGCCGAGCAGGGCGAGCCGCCAGGCCAGCGATCCGAAGGAGGTGTCCGCGTCGATGGTCGTGAGCGACAGCAGCGCGGCCGAGCCGATCAGCAGGCCGCCGGGGATGAGCAGCCGCGGCGAGACCCGGTGGACGAGACGGCCGACGGGGGCGCCGAGGACCAGCGGGACGCTCGACACCGTCAACAGACGCCAGGCCGCCTCGAGCGTGGACAGCCGCTGCACCATGCCGAAGTAGAGGCTGAGGGCGAAGAAGAACCCGATCAGGCCCAGGAAGCTGATCATGGCGATCAGGGTGGTCGCGGTGAAGGCCGGACTGCGGAACAGCGTGAGGTCCAGCATCGGGCTGGAACTGGTGCGTTCCACCATGACGAACGCGACGGCGGCGACCGCGGCGGTGGACAGCGCGACCATCACCTTGACGTCGGTGAAGGACTCGGCGCCGCCCTCGATGATGCCGTAGACCAGGGCGGTGATCGCCAGCGCGGCGGTGAGCTGGCCGGGCCAGTCCAGTCGGCGGGAGCCCGGCGCACGGGAGTCGGTCAGCAGCCGGGCCGCGCAGGCCAGGGCGGCCAGGGAGGCGGGGACCGGCAGGAGGTAGATCCAGCGCCAGTCGAAGTGGTCCAGGATGACGCCCGCGATGACGGGGCCGAGGGCCAGGGCGGCCGTCAGGGAGGTGGCCCACAGACCGATGAACCTGCCGCGTTCGCGCGGGTCGGGTACGGCATGGCTGATCAGGGCGAGGGTGGTGGGCAGCAGGGCCGCCGAGCCCAGTCCGGCGAGTGCTTGGCCGGCCCAGACGACCTGGACGTTCGGCGCGCACAGGGCGACGACCGCGCCCAGCGCGCTGAGGGCGAGGCCCGCCTGGTAGACCTTCTTGCGGCCGTGGACGTCACCGAAGACCCCGGCGGTGAGGATGAGCGCGGCCATCGGCAGGACGAACGCGTCGGAGACCCAGGACAGTTGGGAGGTCGAGGCGTTCAGGGCCCGCTGGATGGCGGGCAGGCTCGCCGAGACGGTGGTCACCGGCAGATAGGCGACGAACACGCCGACGCAGGCCATGACGAGCGTGGCGGCCCGGCGTTCCTGCGGCGCGTTCGCCGTGGTCGTGGCATTCACGGAGGACTCTTCCCTAGGGCGCCCGGCACGGGCGCTGGAACAGACTGACGTGCGCCACTCTGGAGCGCTCCGGTCGTCCGGGGCGAGCCACGGGCCACCAGAACGCGGATAACCGACATCAGGACCCCGTCGTCCCCGGATCTTCGACACGCCCTCGGAGCACGGGCGGCGGGGCCGATCAGGGTGTGGGGATTCCCGCCGGGCGGGCCGGGCGGCCCAGGCGCACCGGTACACCCGGCGAGTACAGGACGCTGACCGGCTCCTCGCGCGGCGCGGGGAGGCCGGCCGCGGCGATCAGGTTCTCCTCGCACTTGATCAGCTCGGCCCGGTGCAGGGGCCAGCGCGGATGGTCGTTGGGCAGATAGGCGGCGCCGCCGAAGAAGGCGTTGTGCATCCCCCAGCGCGCGGTGAGGAAGTGCTCCAGCGCGGTCGGCTCCTCGATACGGGCGCCGGGGCGCACCGCGATACGGCTGTAAGCGCCGCGCGGGCCGGGCCGGCGGCGGGAGCTGGTGTAGGTGACGGTCTCGCCGGCCGTGCGCACGCTCATCCGGGACCAGAGGTACGGCAGCCGGAAGCCGGCCCGGCCCATCGCCACCGGGATCAGCCGTGCCGCGTCCATCGACCGGAAGACGACGCCGCGCCGCCCGTGCCGGTCCACCGAGTACAGCCGGACGTTGGTCTCCGGGAACGACCCGAGGTACGGCACACCGGGCAGCCGGAGCCAGCCGACCCGGTGCATCCGGAAGGCGACGAGCCCGACGTACGTCACCCCGTCGTGCGTGTCGGGAACGGTCCCCCGCGGCAGCAGCCCCGCCACCGCCCCCGGAGCGACGGACCAGTGGATGAAGCACAGGTCGAGCCACTGCTGGGTGAGGAGCGGAGAGGCTATGACTCCGGGGGCGTCGGGCGTGACCGGGGCGGGCTCGTGCATCGCGCCAGCATGCCAGGCGCCCCGGACGGCACCTGCCCGGGCCCGGGCGCGGCAGGACCTCGCGCCTGGGCATCGGCCTGATGACCCCGCCGCCTCACCCGCCCCGCCGACCGCCCCGCCAGTCAGCGCGCCCCAGGCCGGGTCCCCGAGACGGCAGCGGCGTGCCGACGGCGACTGCGCCGCTTTGTTCGTCCGGCAGCCGACGGGGCGTCACGACGTGACGTCCACCAGGACCTTGCCGACGGCGCCGCTCTCCACCGCCCGGTGCGCGTCGGCGGTGCGGTCGAGCGGGAAGCGGACCAGCGGCAGGCCGTGCTCCTCGCCGACCGGGAGGGCGCCGTCGCGGAGCGCGGCGGCGATGTCCTCGGCGGCCGCGGCGCGCGCCTCGGGTCCGGCCGTGTAGAGCACCAGGAACTGGAAGCGGGTGTTCAGCACCATGTTCTGCAGCACGTTCAGTTCGACCGGCTTGCCACCGTCGTTGGCGTAGGTCGAGATCGTGCCGCGGGTCCGCAGTACGGCCAGGTCCAGTGCGAGGTTCGCGCCCAGCGCCACCTCGGCGACGATGTCGACGCCGTCGGGGGCGACCTCGCGAATCGCGGCGGCCGGGTCGCCCTCACGATAGTTGATCACGTGGTGGGCCCCGGCGGCGGTGGCCAGCCGGGCCTTCTCCGGGCCGCTGACCGTGGTGATCACGGTGGCGCCCGCCCATCGGGCGAGCTGGATCACCGCGTGCCCGACCGCCCCGGCCCCGCCGGCGGCGAGCACCACGTGGCCGGCGAGCGCCCCGGGCCGCAGCCGGCGCGGCCCGTCCTCGGCGACGGTGAGCGCGCGGTGCGCGGTGAGCGCGGGCACGCCGAGTGAGGCGCCGAGATCGAATCCGGCCGCGTCGGGCAGTGGAAGGGCCCGGTCGGCGGGTACGACGGTGAACTCGGCGGCGGTACCGGTGGGCCGCCCGGCGGCGGCCATGAACAGCCAGACCCGCTGACCGACCCGGCTCCGGTCGATCCCCTCACCGACGGCGTCGATCGTGCCGGCGCCGTCGAGGTGCGGGGTGACCTCGGGGAAGTGCTTGGGGTGGGCGGGGCCGGAGCGGGCCTGCCAGTCGGTCGGGTTGACCCCGGACACGGCCACCCGCACGCGGACCTCGCCGGGGCCGGGCTCGGGCAGGTCACGGTCGACGAGCCGTAGCACCTCGGGGCCGCCGTTGTCTCGGTAGACGATCGCCTTCATGGTCCGGCCTCGGGAGACGGTGCGGTCGGCGGACGGAGCGGCCGGAGCGGTCGGGGTGGTCGCGGTGGTCGGGGTGGTCATTAGGCCGGCTCCTCGGTCGGTGATTGCAGGGCGGTGTACAGCAGTTCGGCCTGGTAGAGGGCCATGATCCGGTGGGCGGCCGGGGTGGCGTGCTCCCGGGCCTCGGCCGGCTCGTGGTGCTCGACCTTGATGAGCCACGCCGTGACACACGCGTGCAGCAGCGCGCGCATCCGGTCCGTCATGTCGACGACGATGTCCCGGATGGCCGGGTCGGTGGTCGCCTCGCCCCAGGTCTGCACGCCGACCCGGGCGGCCGCGGGGTCGATGGCGGCGACCAGGCGGGCGAGCAGTTCGTCGGGGTCGGGCGGGGTGTCGCTCGCGGCGTACTCGCCGAGGACCTTGGCACGCTCGGCCAGCACCTCGCGGGCGGCGGCCTGGACCAGTTCGGCCTTGTTGCGGTAGTGGGCGTAGATCGATCCGGCCGAGAGTCCGGACTCGGCGGTGATGTCGGCGATCGAGGTCCGCTCCAGACCGTTGCGGCCGAAGCAGCGCACGGCCGCCTCGGTGATCTGGGCGCGCCGGAGTTCCTTGCGCGCGTCGGTGAGCCGGGGCATCGCGGTCCTCCCGTAAAAAGAACGGCGGTTCTGCTTGCGCCACCCTACAAGCAGAACCGCCGTTCTTTTTACGGTGGAGGTGCGGCGGGGGTGCGTCTCGCACGAAAGCGGGCCCGGCCCGGCCTCAGCCGTCCCGCTCCTTCGCCGGTCGGCCGTGCGGGGCGTCGCCCGCGGTGAGGTGTTCCAGGACCTCCACCAGTTCCTGGCAGGCGTGTTCCACCGAGCGTCTGGTGTTGCGCTGTTCCATGATCACGGCCGAGAGCAGCAGGGCGGTCAGGGCCATCGTGCCGTTGAAGGCCTGGAGTTTGATCATCACCTCGACCCGGCTGAGGCGGGCGAAGGGGCCGATCCGGTCCGTCGCGGCGATGGTCGCCATGACCGAGGTGAACAGCGCGCACAGCATGCTGCCGGCGAGCAGGAAGCGCAGGGCCGCCCAGATCAGCAGCGGATAGACGAGGAAGAGCAGACTGACCGGGCTCCGGGTGGCCAGGGGGACGGCAGCCAGGCAGATCAGGGCGAGGCCCGCGGCCTCCTTCCAGCGGGAGAGGTTCACGGGAAGGCGCGCCGACCGGAGCAGGAGCAGGACGGGCGTGACGATCAGGACGCCCATCGCGTCCCCCACCCACCATCCCAGCCAGACCGGCCAGAAGGACTGCGCTTCGAGCCTGCCGGTCAGGACGAGCAGGCCCGCGCCGACGGTCGCGCTCAGCAGCATCGCGGTGAGCGCCGCCAGGAAGACCAGGGCGAGGCCGTCGCGCAACCGGGCGAGGTCGGCGCGGAAACCGACCTTGCGCAGCAGGAGGCAGGCGCAGACGGGGGCGGCGGTGTTGCCCACCACGTTGACCAGGGCGAGGGGCCGCAGCGAGGTGATCGACACGATGACGAGGAGGACGCCGAGGGCGATCCCCACCCATGCGCGCAGGCCGAGGATCAGCAGACAGGCGACCGCGACGCCGGTGGGCGGCCAGATGGGGGTGAACACCGCCCCCTCGATGACGAGCTGCCGCACGAGTCCCAGCCGCCCGGCCGCGTAGTAGCAGACGGCGACCGCCAGCGTCTGGACGGCGAAGAGGGCCGTTCTGCGCGGATCCAGGTCCGGGATACCCACCACAGCAGCCATCAGACACCGTCACGGCACGGTCGGCCCGGTGAGAAACGCGGTCTCGGGCGCTATGGCTGCATCCGGGGTACGTTCCTCATGAGTCCGTCGTGTCCGACCACCAGGACCGCCGCGTCGTCCTCGTGCCCGACCTGTTCGGCGCCCTTGATCACGGCGGCGGCGAGGGATCCCGCCCCCATCCCGGCCACGGCGGCGATGCCGGCGAGGCGTACGACCTGGTCGAGGCCCTCCTCGATGCTCAGCGAGGGGCCCTCGACGACTCCGTCCGTGAGCAGGACGAAGACTCCGCCCTTGGTGAGCCGGTAGCGGGTGACCGGGTAGTCCATCCCCGCGACCACGCCGAGGGGCGGTCCGCCCTCGTCCTCGGCGATGCCCGACTTGCCGTCGGCCGTCGCCCAGACGCAGGGGATGTGTCCGGCGCGGGCGCTCTCCAGGACCCCGCTGGCGGGGTCGAGCCGCATGAAGGTGCAGGTGGCGAAGAGGTCGCTGCCGAGGGCGAGGAGCAGGTCGTTGGTGCGGGCGAGGAGCTCGCCGGGCTCGCCGGTCACGGAGGCGAGGGCGCGCAGACCGACGCGGACCTGCCCCATGAACGCGGTCGCCTCTATGTTGTGGCCCTGGACGTCGCCTATGGACAGGCCTATGCGGCCGTCCGGCAGGGTGAAGGCGTCGTACCAGTCGCCGCCCACGTTGAGGCCGTAGCAGGCGGGGGCGTACTGGACGGCCAGCCGGAAGCCGGGGGCGATGGGCAGGTCCCTGGGCAGCATGCCGCGCTGGAGGGCGAGCGCCAGTTCGACGCGGGAGCGTTGCAGCTCCGCGCGCTCACGCGCCTGGGCGGTCAGCGAGCCGAGCCTGGCCAGCAGCTCGTCGCCTTCGTCCGGGGGGCGCTTGCGGGACATCGATCACTCCGGGGATCACTCCGACGGGACGGCAGCCCCTTCGGGCAAACCTCGCATTCTACGTTTAAGGGATCATATCCGGCCGACGGCGGGGCCGGACGCCGTACCGGAGGCGACCAGGCCCGGGCGGGGCCGTGCGCGGGTGGACCAGCGTCCGTGCACGCGCGGGCAACACGGGGCCGCCGGGCCGTTCTAGCGTTCGCGGGCGACCGACTGGTGCCGGGGCCCGCACCGCCGGACACTGGACTACTGAAACCCGCACGCTCCCCCGCCCCCAGGCGGACGTGCACAGGAGATGACCGCTGTGAACTCCTTCTCCCCCGGCTTCCAGGGGCGCGCCCGGCGGACGGCCGACAAGCTGCCGCCCGGCCAGTACCCCACCGAGTCGTTCCCCGTCCTGTCCGCGGGCCCCACGCCGAAGGTGCCGACCGACACCTGGCGGTTCACCGTGACCGCGGAGACCGGCGAGACGTACGCGTGGAGCTGGGACGAGATGATGGCGCTCCCGCAGGAGGAGACCGTCCAGGACATCCACTGCGTCACGCGCTGGTCGAAGTTCGACACCCGGTGGCGGGGCGTACCCCTGGACGCCTTCTTCGAGGACGTCGAGACGGCCGCCGACTACGTCGTGGTCAGCAGCTACGGCGGCTACACGACGAACCTGCCGCTGGAGGACCTGCTCGACGGCCGGGCCTGGCTCGTCCACACGTACGACGACTACCCGCTCTCCCCCGAGCACGGCGGCCCGGCCCGGCTGCTGGTGCCCCACCTCTACTTCTGGAAGTCGGCCAAGTGGGTCCGCGGGCTCCAGTTGTCGCACGAGGACGACCCGGGCTTCTGGGAGAGCGTCGGCTACCACAACTACGGCGACCCGTGGCGCGAGCAGCGCAACTGGGGCGACTGAGCGTGGGCCTCACCTGGCGCAGGGCCCGGCTCGTCGAGCGCCGCCCGCAGAACGCCACCGCCCGCACCCTGGTCCTCACGGTGCCGGACTGGCCCGGACACCTGGCCGGCCAGCATGTCGACGTACGCCTGACCGCCGACGACGGCTACCAGGCCGTACGCAGCTACTCACTGGCCGCGCCCGCCGACGGCGACCGGATCGAACTGGGCGTGCAGTCCGTGCCGGACGGCGAGGTGTCGCCGTATCTGGCGGACGGGCTGCCCGTCGGGGCGGACGTGGAGGTGCGCGGGCCGCTCGGGAACTGGTTCGTGTGGCGGCCGGGGCGGCCGGAGCCGGTGCTGCTGGTGGCGGGCGGCTCCGGGGTCGTCCCGCTGGCGGCGATGGTCCGGGCCCGCCGCCGGTCCCGGGAGGGCGGCGACTTCCGGCTGCTGTACTCCGTCCGCAGCCCCGACGACGTCTGGTACCGCGAACACCTCGCGGACGGGGACGGCCTCGACGTGCGCTTCGTGTACACGCGGAAGTCCCCGCCGGGCGACTCCCGCGGCCCCGGCCGGGTCACCGCGGCGGATCTGGCGGAGGCGTCGGCCGGGCTGCCGCCCACGAGTCCGGTCTACGTCTGCGGCCCTACCGCCTTCGTCGAGACGGTCGGCGATCTGCTGACCGGCCTCGGCCGGGACCCGGCCGGCATCCGCACCGAACGCTTCGGCTGACCCCTTGGAGACCCCCATGGCGCAGACCGCCCCGCATCTCGACGGCAACTGCCTGGCCGGACCGCTCTCGGAGATCCTCTCCGTGGAGGCCACCGCCGCCTGGTGGCGCTGCCCGGAGTGCGCCCGCTCGGGCCCCCTGGCCGAGCTGCACGTCTACGGCCCCGAGCCGGGCCTCACCGCCCGCTGCCCCGGCTGCGCCCATGTGGCCCTGCGACTGGTGCGGGAGGAAGGGTACGTATGGCTGACGCTGGGCGGGGGAACGGGCGCGTTCCGCTTCGCCGTGGCCTAGCACGCCAACTCTCCTGCACATCAGTCCTGCTGATGAGATGTCACATCAGTACGGTGCGTAGTCGTCCGTCGTCCGGGGGGCCGATGTCCGATCCATCGTGAACCAGAAGAATCGTCCCTGTCATGGCCGTTCGGCAGGGAAGGGGCGATTCATGCGTGTCATCCGGTTCTTCGGGGCGTTCTTAGGCACCGCCTTGGTGCTGACGACGGGGGTGCAGACGGCGTCTGCCGACACCTCCGAAGGCGTCCGGCCGACAACGAAAAAGCTGGACCGGGCCGCGCTGCGCGCCAGTCTGGACGCCGTCCGCGAGGCGGGGATGTACGGCACCTACTCGTCGGTGCGCAACGGCGCTCCCGCCTGGACGGGTGCCGCCGGGGTCGCCGACGTGGACACCGGGCGGCCGGTCCGGCCGGGCATGCGTCATCGGGTGGGCAGCATCACCAAGAGCTTCACCGCCGTCGCCGTTCTGCAGCAGGTGGAACGGGGGCGGATCGCCCTCGACGCGCCCATCGGCGACTATGTCCCGGACCTGGTGCCCGGAGAGCGCGGCCGGAGGGTCACGGTACGCATGCTGCTCAACCACACCAGCGGCATCGGCGACTACATGTCGGGCGCGTTCCCCTCCCTGGCCCGGAACGACACGTCGAGCATCGACGAGGGGCGCTACCGCCGTATCCCGGGCCGGGAACTCGTGCGACTCGGCCTGGCGGAGCCCGCGACCGGCCGGCCCGGCGCGGAGTGGTCGTACTCCAACACCAACTACGTGCTCGCGGGGCTGCTCCTGGAGCGGGTCACCGGTCAGGACGCCGGCACGTACCTCACCCGGAACGTCATCGACCGGCTGGGGCTGAAGCACACCGTCTACCCGCGCGGCCCGTACATCTCCGGCCCGCACTCCCGGATGTACGAGTCCTACTTCGGGGTGATCGACCCGCCCCGCGACTACAGCGTGTACGACATGTCCTGGGGGAGCACGGCGGGCGCGATCGTCTCCACCACCGACGACCTGAACACCTTCTACCGCGCGCTGCTCGGCGGCCGGCTCCTCGGCCGCGCCGCCCTGGCGGAGATGCTCCGCACCGTGCCGGGCAGTGACGGTCTCGGACACGGACTCGGGATCGACTCGATCGACCTGCCGGACTGCGGCCGCTTCTGGGGGCACGACGGGGCGGTCTTCGGCGCCGGGACGATCGCGCTGTCCAGCCGCGACGGCAGGCGTCAGCTCGCCATGGGCTGGAACCTGACGAAGTACCAGCGACTGAGCGAGGACGGCGCGGTGGAGCCGAGCGCCATCGACGCCGCCCTCTTCGAGCACATCCTCCAGGCGCTCTGCCCGGCGACGGCCCAGCCTTCGGCGAAGGCCGGGAGCGGGGCCGGGCTGGGCTCCGCCACCGACGCCCGGCGGGTGATTCCCACCGGGCTGCTCGGCGTCGGGCTCGCCCCCAAGGACTGGACCGTCGCGGCCCGTTGACCCCGCCGCGGGCTCCTCCCGGCCCTGCCGGGCCCGGTCTCAGCCTCCCAGCGCCGCCGTGACCACGCCCTGGGCCTCCTCCTGGACCCGGGCGAGGTGTTCGGCGCCGAGGAACGACTCGGCGTAGATCTTGTACACGTCCTCGGTGCCGGAGGGGCGGGCCGCGAACCAGGCGTTGGCGGTGGTCACCTTGATGCCGCCGAGCGCCGCACCGTTGCCGGGGGCCTCGGTGAGCACACCGGTGACCGCCTCTCCGGCCAGGGTGTCGGCGGTGACCTGGGCGGGCGAGAGCTTGGCCAGCAAGGCCTTCTCCTCGCGGGTCGCGGGCGCGTCGATACGGGCGTAGGCGGGCTCGCCGAAACGGTCCGTCAGGGCGGCGTAGTGCTGCGACGGGGTCTTCCCGGTGACCGCGGTGATCTCGGAGGCGAGCAGCGCCAGGATGATGCCGTCCTTGTCGGTGGTCCACACGGAGCCGTCGCGGCGCAGGAAGGACGCGCCCGCCGACTCCTCGCCGCCGAAGCCGAGCGAGCCGTCGACCAGGCCGTCCACGAACCACTTGAAGCCGACGGGCACCTCGACGAGCCGCCGGCCCAGGTCGGCGGCGACCCGGTCGATCATCGAGGACGACACCAGCGTCTTGCCGACCCCGGCGCCGGCGGGCCACTGCTCGCGGTGCGCGTAGAGATAGGCGATGGCGGCGGCCAGGTAGTGGTTGGGGTTCATCAGGCCCGCGTCCGGGGTGACGATGCCGTGCCGGTCGGCGTCGGCGTCGTTGCCCGTGGCGATGTCGAACCGGTCCCGCTGGTCGATGAGCGAGGCCATCGCGTACGGCGACGAGCAGTCCATGCGGATCTTGCCGTCCCAGTCCAGCGTCATGAAACGCCAGGTGGGGTCGGCGAGGGGATTGACCACGGTCAGGTCGAGGCGGTGCTGCTCGGCGATCCGGCCCCAGTAGGCGACCGAGGCCCCGCCGAGCGGGTCGGCACCGATGCGGACGCCGGCGGCGCGGATCGCGTCCAGGTCCAGGACGCCGGGGAGGTCGGCGACGTATGTGCCGAGGAAGTCGTGGCGACCGGTCGTGGGTGCGGCGAGCGCCTGGGTGTACGGGACACGCCGTACGTCCTTCAGGCCGGCCGCGATGATCTGGTTCGCCCGGTCCTGGATCCAGGAGGTGGCGTCGGAGCCCGCCGGGCCGCCGCTCGGCGGGTTGTACTTGAAGCCACCGTCGGCGGGCGGGTTGTGCGAGGGGGTGACGACCACACCGTCCGCGAGGCCGGTGGTGCGGCCGCGGTTGTGGGTGAGGATCGCGTGCGAGACGGCGGGGGTGGGCGTGTAGCCGTCGGCGCTGTCGATCAGGACCGTCACGTCATTGGCCGCGAACACCTCCAGGGCGGTGACGCGGGCGGGCTCGGACAGGGCGTGGGTGTCGGCGCCGAGGAAGAGGGGGCCGTCGGTGCCCTGGGCGGCGCGGTACTCGCAGATGGCCTGGCTGGTGGCGGCGATGTGGTCCTCGTTGAACGCGGTGTTCAGGGACGAGCCGCGGTGGCCCGAGGTGCCGAAGGCGACGCGCTGCGCGGGGTCGGCCGGGTCGGGGTGCAGCGCGTAGTACGCGGTGACCAGCCGGGCGACGTCGACGAGGTCCTCGGGGCCGGCCGGGCGGCCCGCTCGCTCGTGCTGCATGTGCCCGCTCCTCCATGTCGGTTGACCATTGCATTCATTGGCATTGGCTTGGCTTGCTTTGCTTGGCTTGCGCTTCCATCTTCCGTCGCCGAGACCGTAGGCAGGTCCCAGCATTCCGGGCGTTTCTGCCCGAAAGGTCCGTCTCATCACCAAAGTGTGAGGGCTTTGGCTTGAGTACGGTCTCTCGTTTCTGTCTGCCGCTGGTGCGGCAGGGTTGCGCCACCTGCCCGCCCCGCCTTCGCCTTGCGGCGGGGGCGGGTGGCGCGGGTCTTCTGGTCGGCTCCACGAGGCTTCGACACCGCCGGTGCGGTGTCCTGGTCTCCGGCCACTCCGGTACCAGTCATGCAGGCTGCCGCGAGCGCGGCAAGGTTGCATGCGGCGTTGTCGTCCCGGTCGATGACCAGGTGGCAGGCGTCGCACTGGTAGGTCCGGATGTGCAGCGGCAGCTTGGCTTTCACCGCGCCGCACCGGAACAGGTCTTCGAGGACGGGTACCAGCGGTCGGCCACGATGATGCGGGTGGCGTGACGCTGGCGGGCCTTGTAGGTGAGCTGGCGGCGGATCTCACCGAATCCGGCGTCGGCGATCTGGCGGGCGAGGCGCCGGTTGCGGAGCATCCCGGCGACGCCCAGGTCTTCGACCACGACCGTGCCGTACTCGGCCGCCACGGCGGTGGTGAGCTTGTGCAGAGCGTCCGCGCGGAGGTTCGCCACCCGGTAATGCACCTTGTTGCGGGCCGCGTTGGCCTTCTCCCAGCGCCGGGACGGCTTCTGCCCGGTGCGCCGGTCGGGGCCCTGGCGGCGGGACACGACACGGGACGCGCGGCGCAGCCGCTTACGCGCCCGGTCGTAGTGTCGGGGATTGGGCACGGTGCGAATCTCGCCGGTGCTGTCGGCCATGACCGCGAGGGTCTTCACCCCGAGGTCGATGCCGACCGCCACGTCCGGCCGCGCCACGCGTTCGAGGTCCCGCTTGACCTCGGCCTGGAAGGAGACGAACCAGCGTCCACGCTCGTGCCGCACGGTCGCGGACAGGATCCGGGCCGTCCCGGCCTGGACACGGGCGAGGAGCTTCACCGTGGGCTCGTGGGTGCGGATCGTGCCCAGCCGGGGCAGCGTCACATGCCGGCCATCGGCGTCCACGCGGATCACGCCAGTGGTGAACCGGCAGGCAAGGCGCGCCTTGCGCTTCGCCTTGAACCGCGGCGCGCCCATCCGCTTGCCGCGCCGCTTGCCCTGCTTGGACTTCGCGTAGTTGTCGAACGCGGCCGACGCGCCTGCCAGCCCCGTGTTGTACGCCTCCTTGGAGTTCTCCTCCCACCAGGCGGCGAACCTCCCATCGGTGTGCTTGGCGGCGTTGAACGCCTTCCGCAGCGACGGCAGCGACCATGGCCGCCACTCGGTCAGCTCCTCCTTTGCGACGCCGTAGGACTCCTCCGCGCGGCGCTGCCACCAGGAGGCGGTCACCCAGCCGACAGCCCAGTTGTAGGCGGCACGCGCGGCCCCGCAGTGCGAGCGCAGAACATGCTCCTGAGCGGCGTTCGGGTCCAGGGCGAACCGGAACGCCTGCACCACGAACCCGGGCCGCGGACGGAACTTCTTCACCCGGCGTCCTCGCCCATCGCCACGGCCACCGCGCGGGCCGCACGCGTCTTCGCTGCCCGCCGCCCGTACAGGCGCGCGCACATCGACGTGAGCACCTCGGTGATGTCCCGCACCAGGTCGTCGGCGCTCTCGGTGGGGTCGAGGACGACCAGCCGCCGCCCGGACGCCGCGAGCACGGCTTCGAGGTGCTCGACGCCGAACCGGGCCAGCCGGTCGCGGTGCTCGACCACGATCACCGTCGCCCGCGGGTCGGACAGCACCCCGTGCAGCTTGCCGCGCCCGCCGTCCAGCCCGGAGCCGACCTCGGCGACTACCTCGGCAACAGCCAGACCCAGCCCGTTCGCGCCGGACACGACCCGGGCGGCCTGCCGATCCAGGTCGGCCTTCTGGTCGTCGGACGACACACGGCAGTACGCCACCACACGCCCGGACGGCTGGACGGCGACCTCGTCGACCAGCCACGTCCCGGACGGCGCCTGACGGACAGGCACGGGCATCTTCCCGTCCTTCACCCACCGCCAAGCGGTCTGGTAGCTCACGCCCTGCTGACGCGCCCACTCCGAAAGCTTCACAAGACCAAGAATATTCGAGATACACGACCAGAAATGACTAGGAATGACTAGAAAATATGTAGCAGCTTTCACCCCCTGTCACGCCGATCACCCGCGACGCCCCCGCACGGCACCCGGCCCCCGGATCACTCACGCGGGCCCAGTGGCACGGAGGCCAAGACGAGGTCTGAGTATCCGTACTCAGGCGTCGACGCCCCATCCACCGCGACACTTGGAGTGGATCATCGCCCGCAGAGAGGCCCGCCCGTGTTCAGCCGTACCGTCATCGCCCTGACCCCGTTCTTCGGGCGGCTCACCGTCACGAGTGAGATCAGGATGCGACTGCCCGCACCGAGCATCTTCGTGGCCAACCACGACTCTGTGGCCGATCCGGCGGTCGTCATGGCCGCCCTGCGCCGCTTCGATCTGCAGCCGGTGGTGCTGGCGACGGCGGGGCTGTGGCGGATCCCCGGGCTGGGGCGGGCGCTGACCCGCGACGGCCACATCCCGGTCCACCGGGGCACGGCCCACGCGGCACTCGCCCTGGACGCCGCCGCCGAGGCGCTGGCCGGCGGCCGGCACGTGCTCCTGTACGGCGAGGGCGGCCTGCCCCGCCGCCGTGACGCGGCCCCCACCCCGCCGGAGCCGTTCCGCACCGGCCTGGCCCGGCTCGCGCAGAGGTCGGGCGCGCTGGTGGTACCGGTGGGCCATGCGGGTGCCCGCCGGATAGCCTCCGGCAGCGCCACGAAACAGCTGGCGGGCACCCTGACGGCCCCGGTCCGCCGCCCCCGCTGCCACGTCCACCTCGGCGCCCCGATGCGTCTGCCCGCGGAGACGGACCACGGCACGACGGCCGCCCGCCTCGCCGTCACGGCGGCCTGGCGGACGGCGGTGCGGGCTGTGGGCGAACGGCCGTTGGAGCAACTGGCGAAGTAGCGGCCGCTGCGGCCCCGGGACCCTCATCCCAGGTAGGCGGGGGCGACGGGACGTGCCCGTGCCGGCGGCGGGGACGGTCCACAGGTCCGAGCCGTAGTCGCCGGGGAGGGCGGTGAGGTTGGCGCCGCCCGCCTTGAGCGTGTTGTTGAGGTCACGCACAGCAAAAGTCGCGCTCCGTGGTCGTCCCGCCGTCGGCGGCGCCGCTACACCGACCTCGGCGGAGACGTGCTCTCCCGCACCACCAGCCGCGTGGGCACCAACGTCGTCCCCCGCTCCGTGTCGTGCTGCCGCATCTTGCGCAGCACGGCCTGCACGCACAGCCGCCCGACCTCGGCGAAGTCCTGGTGGACGGTGGTGAGCGGGGGCATGAAGGAGCCCGCCTCGGGGATGTCGTCGAAGCCGATGACGCTGACGTCCTCGGGGACGCGCCGGCCGCGTTCGTGCAGGGCGCGCAGCAGCCCCAGGGCCATCTGGTCGTTGGCGACGAAGACGGCGGTGCAGTCCTCTCGGTCGGCGAGCTCGAGGCCGGCGCGGTAGCCGGACTCGGCGGACCAGTCGCCCCGGATGAGGGGCGGCGGGGTGCTGCCGGCCTCGGTGAGGGCGGCGCGCCAGGCGTCGGTGCGGCGCTGCGCGGCGAAGGAGTCCTCGGGGCCGCCGAGGTGCCACACCGTCTCGTGCCCGAGGTCGAGCAGATGCTCGACGGCGGTGCGGCTGCCGCCGGCCTGGTCGGTGTCGACGACCGTGTAGTGGTCGCCGGCGTCGGAGTCGACGACCAGGACCTGGACGTACGGCGGGAGCATGATCGTCGCGGCGTCCAGGAGGTGCACCTCCATGATGACGATCACCGCGTCGACGGCCAGTTCCTCCAGCCGGGAGAACGCGCCGCGCACCTCGTCCTGGGTGGGGAGGGCGACCGGCAGCAGGGTCACCGCGTAGCCCTCGGCGGCGGCGGATGTGGCGATGGCCTCGAGGGTGCGGACGTTGCCCGTGGAGGACAGCGAGAAGGTGATCACGCCGATGGTGCGGAACTCACCGCGTTTGAGGGCGCGGGCGGCGCTGTTGGGCCGGTAGCCGAGTTCCTTCATGGCGGCGAGCACCTGCTGCCGGGTCTCCTCGTTGACGCCGGCGTAACCGTTGGAGACGCGGGAGACGGTCTGCGAGGAGACCCCCGCCAGGCGGGCCACATCGGCCATGGAGGCGGTGACCCGCGCGCCTCTCGGGGTCTTCGCCGGGGTTCTTTCAGCCATGTCCACGGGTGTCCCCACCTCTCTGTCCGCGCAGGGTTTCCCGGTCTGACCAGGGGACCCTTGACCATCGTAATCAGGGCAGTGTAGACATGCCGCCATCAGATGTTTACGTAAACATAACAGTCCGCCCAGGCTCTTGCGTGGCCGATGTTTGCGTAAACATCATGGTCGCGGCGAGGCGTTCGGAAACCTCCGCGCAATGCCCCGCCGCCAGTTCCACACCCGCACGAGCGAGGAACGACATGACGACGCTGCAACCGCCGGCGGCCGCCGAGCCGCGGCCGGCTCCACCTCCGGCGAGACGGGACCGACGCTCCTGGGCGGGGTGGGGCTTCATCGGTCCCTTCGTGGCCGTGTTCGCCCTGGTCTTCCTGGCCCCGATCGGCTACTCGATCTACCTGAGCCTGTTCCGTGACCAGCTCATCGGCGGCACGACGTTCGTCGGTCTGGACAACTACACGCAGGCGCTGAAGGACGACCAGTTCTGGGACTCCGTCGGCCGGGTGGCGCTGTTCCTCGTGGTGCAGGTGCCGATCATGCTGGGCATCGCCCTGCTGGTGGCCCTGGCGCTGGACAGCGGGCGGCTCTACGGCAAGAGCTTCTTCCGCATCACGATCTTCCTGCCGTACGCGGTGCCCGCCGTGGTCGCCACCCTGATGTGGGGCTTCATGTACGGCACCAATTACGGCCTGGTGGGCGACATCAACGGCGCGTTCGACGTCACCCTGCCCGACCCGCTCTCCCCGGACCTGGTGCTGGCGTCCATCGGCAACATCGTGACCTGGGAGTTCGTCGGCTACAACATGCTGATCTTCTACTCGGCCCTGCGCGTCATCCCCAACTCGCTGTACGAGGCCGCGGAGATCGACGGCGCCGGACAGCTGAGGGTGATCACCGCGATCAAGCTCCCCGCCATCCGGGGCGCCCTCGTGATCGCGACGATCTTCTCCATCATCGGCAGCTTCCAGCTCTTCAACGAGCCGAGCATCCTGCGTCCGCTGGCGCGCAACGCCATCACCACGGACTACACCCCGAACTTCTACACGTACTCGCTGTCCTTCAACGGCCAGCAGCACAACTACTCCGCGACGGTGGCCATCATCATGGGCCTGATCACGATGGTGATCGCCTACGTCGTGCAGCTGCGCGGCATGCGCAAGGGAGCGTGACCCGATGAGCACTCCTCTCACCTCCGCCTCCCCCACCGCAACGGCCAAGGCCCCCGGCTCCGGCAAGGGCGCCCCGCGCCTGCGCAGCCCCCGCACGTACACCCCCGGCCGGCCCAGGCGCAGCAAGCTCCTCACCGCGCTGACCGCGCTCGTGGTCCTCTACACCGTGGTGCCGCTGATCTGGCTCGCCATCAACGCCACCAAGACCCAGGCGGGCCTGGCCGACTCGAACGGTCTGTGGTTCGCGCACGACTTCGCCCTCTGGGACAACGTCCGCGACACGTTCACCTACGACGACGGCGTCTTCACCCGCTGGCTCCTGAACACCCTGCTGTACGTGGTGCTCGGCGCCGGCGGCGCGACCCTGCTGGCGGTGCTGGGCGGTTACGCGCTGGCGAAGTTCGACTTCCCCGGCAAGCGCGGCATCTTCGCCACGGTGATCGGCGCGGTGGCGGTGCCCGGTACGGCGCTGGCGGTGCCCACCTTCCTGATGTTCAGCAAGATGGGCCTGACGGACACCCCGTGGGCGGTCATCATCCCGTCGCTGGTGTCGCCGTTCGGCCTCTACCTGATGTGGGTCTTCGCCACCGAGGCCATCCCCACCGAACTCCTGGAGGCCGCCCGGATCGACGGGGCCGGCGAGGCGCGCACCTTCTTCACGGTCGCCCTCCCGCTGCTCGCCCCCGGCATCGTGACCGTGCTGCTGTTCACCACGGTCGCCACCTGGAACAACTACTTCCTGCCGCTGATCATGCTCAAGGACCCGGACTGGTACCCCCTGACCCTGGGCCTGAGCGCGTGGAACTCCCAGGCGGAGACCATCGGCGGTGAGGTGATCTTCAACCTGGTGATCACCGGTTCCCTGCTCACCATCCTGCCGCTCATCGCAGCGTTCCTGTTCCTGCAGAAGTACTGGCAGTCGGGACTCGCCGCCGGAAGCGTCAAGGAGTGACCCCGCGGCCCGACGGCCGCCCCCAAACCCCACGCACAGCCACGCATTCGCGCAACCCCCACCCTCACCTGTCCCACCCACGAAGAAGTGGAAGCACCTTCATGCGCAGAAAGACCAGCCGCCTGCTGCGCGGCCTCGCCCTCCTGACCACCCTCGCCCTGGGCGCCACCGCCTGCGGCGGCTCGGACGACGACTCCGACACCAAGGCGGTCTCCGCCGGGGACATCCAGGCGGCCCTGAAGAAGGGCGGCTCGGTCACGGTCTGGGCCTGGGAGCCCACCCTGAAGTCGGTCGCCGCCGACTTCCAGAAGAAGTACCCCAAGGTCAAGATCAACCTGGTCAGCGAGCGGTCCGGCGACAAGCACTACACCGCGCTGTCGAACGCCATATCGGCCGGCAAGGGCGTGCCCGACGTCGCCCAGGTCGAGTACTTCGCGCTCGGCCAGTACGCCCTCACCAAGGGCCTGACCGACCTGGCCCCGTACGGCGCCGACAAGCTCGCCTCCAAGTACACGCCGGGCCCGTGGAACGCCGTGAGCGACGGCGACAAGGTCTACGGTCTGCCGATGGACTCCGGTCCGATGGCGCTGTTCTACAACAAGAAGGTCTTCGACAAGTACAAGATCGCCGTCCCGACCACCTGGGACGAGTACCTGGAGGCGGCCCGCAAGCTCCACAAGGCCGACCCCAAGGTCTACATCGCCAACGACGCCGGTGACGCGGGCTTCACCACCAGCATGCTGTGGCAGGCCGGTTCGCGCCCGTACAAGGTCGACGGCACCAAGGTCGGCATCAACTTCGACGACGCGGGCGCCAAGAAGTTCGAGACCGTCTGGCAGAAGCTGATCGACGAGAAGCTCCTCGCGCCCATCAACGGCTGGACCGACGACTGGTACAAGGGCCTCGGCGACGGCTCCATCGCCACCCTGGCCACGGGCGCCTGGATGCCGGCCAACTTCGTGACCGGTGTTCCGAACGCCTCCGGCGACTGGCGCGCGGCCGCCCTGCCGGCCTGGACCGCCGGCGACAAGGCGAGCGCGGAGAACGGCGGCAGCTCGCTGGCGCTGCCCGCGCTGGGCAAGAACAAGGAACTCGCCTACGCCTTCGTCGAGTACGCGAACGCCGGTGACGGCGTGGCCACCCGGGTGAACGAGGGTGCCTTCCCGGCGACCAACGCCGAGCTGCAGTCCTCCACCTTCCTCAACAAGGAGTTCGAGTACTTCGGCGGCCAGAAGGCCAACGAGATCTTCGCCCAGTCCGCGGCCAACGTCGCCGACGACTGGTCGTACCTGCCCTTCCAGCCGTACGCCAACTCGATCTTCAACGACACGGTCGGCAAGGCCTACGTCTCCGGCACCACGCTGGCGGACGGTCTGAAGGCCTGGCAGGACGCCTCGGTCAAGTACGGCGAGGAGCAGGGCTTCACCATCGAGAAGTAGTTCTCGAAAGAAGCGACGAAACGCCGGGCGGCGCGGCTCCCGGGCCGCGCCGCCCCCGTGCACCACCCCTCGTGCACCATCCCTTCGGAAGGACCGCCATGATCTCCACCCTCCAGTCCCGCATGCTGCGCGGGGCGGACGGTGACCCCGCCCCGCGTCTGGTCTACGGCGCCGACTACAACCCCGAGCAGTGGCCCAGGGACGTGTGGGAGGAGGACGTCCGGCTGATGCGGGAGGCCGGCGTGACCGTCGTCTCCGTGGGGATCTTCTCCTGGGCGCGGATCCAGCCGGGCCCGGACACCTGGGACTTCGGCTGGCTCGACGAGGTCATGGACCTGCTGCACGCGGGCGGCATCGGCGTCGACCTGGCCACCGCCACCGCCTCCCCGCCGCCGTGGCTGACCACGGCCCACCCCGAGATCCTGCCGGTCACGGCGAACGGCGAGACGGTGTGGCCGGGCGCCCGCCAGCACTGGCGGCCCACCTCCCCCGTCTTCCGCGAGCACGCGCTGCGCCTGGTCCGGGAGCTCGCGACCCGCTACCAGGACCATCCGGCGCTGGTCGCCTGGCATGTCTCCAACGAGCTGGGCTGCCACAACATCTACGACTACTCCGACGACGCGGCCCGTGCCTTCCGCGTCTGGCTGCGCGCCCGCTACGGCTCGCTGGACGCGCTCAACCACGCCTGGGGCACGGCGTTCTGGTCGCAGCGCTACAGCGACTGGGAGCAGATCCTGCCGCCGCGGCTGGCCGCCTCGCACCCCAACCCGACGCAGCAGCTGGACTTCAAGCGGTTCTCCTCGGACGCGCTGAAGGACCATCTGATCGCGGAACGGGAGATCCTGCGGGAGATCACGCCCGGCGTTCCGGTCACCACCAACTTCATGGTGATGGGCGGCACGAAGGGCATGAACTACCCGGACTGGGCGGACGAGATCGACTTCGTCTCCAACGACCACTACGTCCACCCCGGCCCGCAGGACCGCGACGAGCTGTCGTTCTCCGCCAACCTGACCAGCGGTATCGCGGGCGGGCGACCGTGGTTCCTGATGGAGCACTCCACCAGCGCCGTCAACTGGCAGGCCGTGAACGTGGCGAAGCGGCCCGGCGACCTGGCCCGTGACTCGCTGCTGCACGTGGCGCACGGCGCGGACGCGGTGTGCTACTTCCAGTGGCGGCAGTCGGCGGCCGGCGCCGAGAAGTACCACTCGGCGATGGTCCCGCACGCCGGTGCGGACAGTGACGTCTTCCGCGCGGTGGCCGAGCTGGGCGCCACGCTCAAGGCCCTGGCCCCGGTGGCCGGTTCGGAGCGGGAGACCGCCGCCGTCGGCATCCTCTACGACTGGCAGTCGTGGTGGGCGAGCGAGCAGGACTCGCACCCCACCTCGCTGCTCGACTACCGGCAGGAGGCCCTCGACTGGTACTCGGCGCTCCTCGCCCTCGGTGTCCGCTCCGACCTCGTCACCACCCGCGCCGACCTCTCCCGCCACCAGGTCCTGATCGCGCCCGTGCTGCACGTCGTGCCCGCCGAACTCGCCAAGGAGCTGACACGGTACGCCGAGCAGGGCGGTCATCTCGTCACCACCTACTTCTCCGGCGTCGTCGACGAGAACGACCATGTCTGGCTCGGCGGCTACCCGGGCGCCCTGCGCGATCTGCTCGGCATCCGCATCGAGGAGTTCGGGCCGCTGCTCGGCGGGGAGAGCGTCCAGCTGGACGACTCCTCCACGGGCACCCTGTGGACCGACCGGATCACGGTCACCGACCCGGACACCACCGTGGTGGCCCACTACGACTCCGGTGTGCACACCGGCCGTCCGGCGGTCACCCGCCGTACGACGGGCGCCGGTTCGGCCTCGTACGTCTCCACCCGGCTCGGCGTCGACGGGCTGCGCGCGCTGCTGCCCAGGCTGCTGGAGCCGACGGGCGTGCGCAGTGAACTCGCGGAGGAGGTCCGGGGCTCGGTCGAGCTGACCGTCCGACGCGGGGCCGACGCGCGCTTCCTCTTCCTGGTCAACCGCACCGACGGAACGGTGCCGGTGACCGGGCTGGAGGGCGAGGTCCTCGTCGGCGGCGAGCGCACCGACGGCGCCCTGGTCCTCGGGCCGCGCGCGGTCGCCGTGCTCCGCCAGGCCCTCTGATCACGCACCACGGCACCCGCACCCCCACGACTCCCCGGCACGACCTGACACGTGCCGGGGGCCATCCCCTCCCGCCCGGACGGGCGGGAGGGGCCCACTTCAGCGACCACCACCGCAGTTGGGAGCACAGATGGCACGCCGTACCCGCAGCAGACGGTCCCTCGGGGCCGCCGCGCTCACCGCCCTGGCCACCGGGGCCGCCCTGCTGAGCGTCCCCACGCAGGCGCAGGCCGACGCCGCCGTCACCGTGACGCCGGACCCGTCGTACCAGCAGGACAAGTTCGAGGGCTGGGGCACCAGCCTGGTCTGGTTCGCCAACGCGACCGGCGACTATCCGCCCGCGATCCGCGAGAAGCTCGCGAAGCTCCTCTTCGACGACGACGGCCTCGCGCTGAACATCGCCCGCTACAACATCGGCGGCGGCAACGCCCCGGACGTCAAGGACTACCTGCGCGCGGGCGGTGCCGTCGAGGGCTGGTGGAAGGCGCCCGAGGGCACCACCCGCACGGACACCGACTGGTGGAGCGCGGACGACCCGGCGGACTGGAACAAGGACGCCGACGCCACCCAGCGCTGGTGGGTGGAGCGCATCAAGAACGACATCGACCACTGGGAGACGTTCAGCAACTCCCCGCCGTGGTTCATGACCGTCAGCGGATACGTGTCCGGCGGGTTCAACGCCAACACCGACCAGCTGAAGGCGGACTCGGTCGACGACTTCGCCGCCTACATGGCGGGCGCGACCAGGCTGCTGGAGAAGTCCGAGGGCATCAAGGTCGACACCGTCGACCCGTTCAACGAGCCCAACACCGGCTACTGGAGTACTCGCCTGGGCTCGGACGGCGAGCCCGTCGGCGGCCGGCAGGAGGGCGCCCACATCGGGCCCGCGCTCCAGCAGAAGGTGCTCGCCGCGCTGGCGCCCGCGCTGAAGAAGGCCAAGGTCAAGGCCGACATCTCGGCGATGGACGAGACCAACCCCGGTCTGTTCTCGACGAACTGGAACTCCTACTCGCAGGACTCCAAGGACCTCGTCGGGCAGATGAACGTCCACACCTACGGCACCGGGCAGCGCACCAGCGTGCGCGACCTCGCCAAGGCCGCCGACAAGCCGCTGTGGATGAGCGAGGTCGAGGGCGACTGGGGCGACGGGCAGAGCTTCACCGACATGCGCCCGGGGCTCGGTCTCGCCCAGCAGATCGTGAACGACCTGCGTGAACTGGAGCCCAAGGCCTGGGTGTTCTGGCAGCCGGTCGAGGACTACGACAACATGAAGCCGGGCGGTGAGTCGGCGAAGGGCGGCAACTGGGGCTCCATTCAGCTCCCGTTCAGCTGCACCTCCACGGACACGCTGGAGTCGTGCCCGATCTACACGAACACCAAGTTCGACACGGCGCGCAACTTCACGCACTTCATCAAGCCCGGCGACAAGCTGATCAAGGTCGACGACACCTCCAGCGCCGCCGCCGTGACCAAGGACGGCAAGGGCGCCTCGCTCGTCCACGTCAACTCCACCACCGCGGCGCGCACGGTCACCATCGACCTGTCCAAGTTCCGCACCGTCAAGGACAACGCGACCGTCACGCCGACCGTGACCAGCGCCGACGGCAAGCTCGTGCGGCAGGCCCCGGTCGAGGTCGTCGACGGCAGGGCGACCTACACGGTGCCGGCCCAGTCCGTGACGTCCTTCGCCGTCAAGGGCGTCTCCGGTGTCGCGAAGAACGCGGGGCTCTTCTCCAAGGGTCACTCCTACACACTGACCGGCGTGCAGAGCGGCAAGGCGGTCACCGTCGCCGCCAACGGCACGAACCTGGTCATCGGCTCGGCCAACGGGACCGTCACCCAGGAGTGGCAGCTGGACGCCCGCTACGGCAAGAAGGGCGCCCGCCAGCGGTACGTCTTCGCCAACCCGGCCGAGGGGAAGCGGCTCGCCGTCCGGGACAACGTGCCCGTGGTCGAGCCCGACACCGGCGAGCGGGACCCGGCCACCGAGTGGATCCTGTCGACCACCGGTGACGGGACGTGGACCCTGGTGAACGTGGCCACCGGGCGTCTGCTGGAGGTCGGCGGCCAGGCCACCAACGAGGGCGCGGCCGTCACCACGTGGCCGGCCAACTCCGGCTCCAACCAGCGGTGGCGCATCACGGACGTGACGCCGTAACGCCCGCTAGTCCGCTGTCTCCGCCCGCATCGCGATCGTCGTGATGCGGGCGGAGTGCCGTGCGGGGGCTTCAGCCGGTATGCGCTCGAGGACACCGCCCGCGAACACGTCGTACAGCGGCAGCGTCTCGAGGTGGACGTAGCCGATGTGGCAGTCGCAGACGGCGAGCGGGCAGGGGCGGGGGCGCAGGGCGGCGCGGTAGGAGCCGTCGTAGAGGTTGCCGAGTTCGGCGCGGACGAAGTGGCAGCGGCGGACCGTGCCCTCGCCGTCGACCGAGATGACCGACTCTCCGGTGCGGCAGGGCAGTCCGGCGCTGGTGTGCGGGTGGCGGCTGTACGGGAACAGCGGGTCGAGGGCGGTCCACTCGTCGGCCTCGGCGTCCTCGTAGGTGTGGCCCTCGGCCGCGTTGATCCACAGGTAGACGTGCGCGGGCAGGTCGGCGCGCAGCCAGCGGGCCGCTTCCAGGTGGCCGGGCAGGCCGACGACGCCGACGCTGTAGCGGACGCCCCGGTCGGCCAGGTCGCGGCACTTGCCGAGGAAACGGTCGTAGGGGGTCTGGCCCGGGTGGTACGTGCACCACAGGGCCAGGGTGTCGGGGTCGGCCTCGGCGAGCCAGTCGGTGCGGCAGCTGAGGTTGGTCTGGATGGCGGCGCGGCGGATGTGCGGGAGGTGGGAGAGCTCGGCGAGCGTGCGCCGGTACCAGGAGCGCACCAGACCCTCGCCCCAGGGGGTGAAGAGGATCGAGAGGCGGTCGTCGGTCCGGTCCGCTGCCCACTGGGCGAAGCGTTCGAGAGCGGCGCGGTCGGCGCGCAGTTGGGCCGTGGAGTCGCGGCGCTTGGCGAACGGGCAGTAGGGGCAGTCGTAGTCGCAGGAGGCGAGCGGGCCCCGGTAGAGGAGGGTCAGGTCCATGGCGGGCCGGTCACTTCCTGTCGTAGGCGGCCATGGCGGCGCGTACGGCCGGGGAGAACAGCTCGGGGCCGATGGCGTCGGAGTGGGCCAGGCCCTCCGGGGTGAGCCGCAGGGTCGTGGGGTCGGTGTCGGTCAGCCAGCCCCGGCCGGCGAAGCGGGCGAGTTCGGCGCCGAAGTGGTCGGTGGGTGCGCTGCCGAAGCGGGCTCGGTAGTCGGCGACGGGCAGGCCCTCCGCCTGGAGGAGCGACTGCAGGAGGTGGCGGCGGCGTGCCTCGTCGGGGTCCATGCGGTAGCCGACCTCGGCGTGCGCGAAGTCGGTCGTGGTGACGTAGTCGTCGATGATGCCGCGGATCTGGTGCATGTCGACGGCGTAGTCGAAGGAGTAGTGCAGGCCGGCCGTGTAGGAGCGGGCGCCGCAGCCGAGGCCGATCATGCCGTCGGTCTGGCAGGCGTAGTCGTCGGCGCCCTGGGGCGGGGCGTCGGTGCGGCGGAACATGCGCATGGACTGCTGGGTGTAGCCGTGCGCGAGGAGGTGGTCGCGGCCGGCGCGGTACAGGCGCAGCCGCTGCTCGTCCCAGGCGGGATCCGGGCCTGGATCGGTGCTGCGGCGGTCGAGGCCGGTGAGGGGGCGGACGTAGAGGGGGTAGAGGTAGAGCTCCTCGGGGCGCCAGGCCAGGGCCGCGTCCAGGGAGTGCCGCCAGGACTCCTCGGTCTGGCCGTCGATGCCGTAGATGAGGTCGATGTTGAGGACCGGGATGCGGGCGTCGCGGATGCGGCCGAGGGCGGCCTCGACGTCGGCGCGGCGCTGTGGGCGTACGGCGGCCCGGGCCTCGGTGTCGACGAAGCTCTGGACGCCCAGGCTGAGGCGGGTGGTGCCGCGGTCGGCCAGGACGGCGAGCCGGTCCGCGGTGGCCGTGGCGGGTGACGCCTCGACCGACAGTGGGACCGCGCGCAGGTCGGCGCCCATGCGGTGCTCGGCGATGTCGCAGAGGCGCTCCAGTTCGGCGGCTGTGAGGAAGGTGGGCGTGCCGCCGCCGAAGGCGGCCGTGGCGAACCGGACCTCGTCGGTGTCCCCCAGGGCGTCCCGTACGGCGGTCGCCTGCCGTTCCAGGGCGTCCAGGTAGGCGCCGGTCAGGCCGTCGGGGGCGCCGATGCGGGTGAAGAGGTTGCAGAAGCCGCAGCGGACCTCGCAGAACGGTATGTGCAGGTAGAGGGAGAGGGTGTCCTTGGGTTCGGCGGCCCACAGGTCCCGCAGGCGCGGGCGGTCGTCCAGCGTCCGGTACGCGGTCTTGTGGGGGTAGGCGTAGACGTAGTTCTGATAGGGGCTGGTCAGCTGGGCGGTGGTCATCGGGCGGCCTCGGCGGGGTGGTCCAGGAAGAAGTGGGCGTACGGCACGGTCCACACGGACTCGTGGCCGAGGCGGTGGCCGGTGTAGCCGTCGTCGCCGTAGGCGGTGCCGTGGTCGGAGCAGACGATCGCGAAGCAGCGGCGTCTGCCGCTCGCGGCGGCGAAGAGGCGGCCGATGTGCCGGTCGACGTACTCCAGGGCGGCGGCGTGCGTCGCGCGGCTGTCGCCGGCCTCGCGGGTCGCGCCGGGCAGGTGGAACCAGTTCGGCTGGTGCAGGGCGGAGACGTTGACGAAGAGGAACAGCCGCTGGTCGGCGGGGAGTTCGCGGACGACTCGTTCGGCGTGGGCGATCTGGTTCTCGAAGGAGTGGGGTGAGGTGACGCCGAACTCCGGTGTCCAGTGCGACTCGTGGAAGAGGCCGGGCAGCACCGAGCCGAGCGGGCCCTGCTTGTTGAAGAAGCCCACTCCCCCGACGCACACCGTGTGGTAGCCCTCCTCGGCGAGGCCGGAGACCAGGTCGGGGGTCTCGTACACGAACGTGCCGCCCGCGGTGGTCTCGCTGCCCGCGAAGCTCGCCGCGAACAGGCGCGGGTGCGGACCGGGGGCGGCCGGGGTCGGCAGGAAGCCCGCGAAGATCGCCTGGTGGGAGGCGTAGGTGAAGCTGCCCGGCGCATGCCGCTTCTCCCAGCGGCCCCCGGGGAGCCGGCGGGCGAGGTTCGGGATGCGGCCCGCCCGCGCCAGCTCGTCGGCCACGTCGTACCGGAGGGTGTCGAGGGTGACCAGGAGGATGTCGTGGCTGCCGACGATGTCCTTCATGTCGGGCTCAGGCATGGGGTGTTCCTGTTCTGTGCCGGTCGTGCAGTACGGCGGCCACCTGGGCGCCGTAGGTGTCCAGTCCCTCGGCGCCGCTGCCGGGCAGGCCGGTGAGGCGGGGCAGCAGGTCGCCGAAGGCGTTGACCTCGCCCACGGCGGATCTGCGCCAGCCGACGGCCGGGAGCAGGTCGACGCCGACGCACAGGGTGCGCGGGAAGCAGGCCGCGGCCGCTTCGCACACCCCGAGGGCGTCGGTCCAGCGGGCGCCCGCCGCCTCGAAGGACTGCCGGACGGCGTCGAGGTCGCCTCGGCTGCCGCCGAGGTGGAGGTTGGTCATGGGTGAGCGGCTGGTGCGGACGACGGCGTGGGTGGCCCGCCCGGCCACGACGACCACTCTGAGGTCGGCGGCGCGCCCCTCCTGGGAGGCCTTCGGCAGCCAGCGTTCGAGGTGCAGGCCGTCCGGGGCGAGCGCGTCGACGATGGCCGCGATGTCGTGCTCGCGGTGGTAGCGGCGCACTCTGAGGGAGTTGTACAGACGGCCGTCCGGGGCGAGTTCCACGGAGGTGGTGGCCCTGATCCGGCCGCCGCCGCCCGAATCGACGGCGAGGACGCCCGACGCGGACGACCCGTGCGCGGGTTTGACGAACAGCCGGTGCATCCGGTGCTCGCGCATCAGCGCCCGTACGTCGTCCCAGCCGCGCACCGGCGCCGCCCCGGGTCCCGAGGTCGGTGAGGCGGGTACGGGGATCCCGGCGGCGTCGAGGACGGCGTGGCAGCGGCGCTTGTCGAACAGCACGGCGAGGTCGTCCGGGTCGTCGAGACGGGTGCCTCCGCGCAGCGTGCCCAGCGCGGCGATGAGGCGGGCGTACCAGCGGGCCGAGCCCTCGACCCGGGTGGGGTCCCCGGGGCCCCGCAGCAGGCGGTCGACCTCGTCGTTCTCACCGGGTGAGTCGACGCGGACGGTCTCGTCGGCGGCGAAGTCGGCTCCCCCGTCGCGCAGGACGTCGGCCCACGGGACGACGCGCGGCGCGGGCAGGCCGGCGGTGCGCACCGCGTCGCCGAAGAGGGCGACGCGGCGGTTCTCGGGGTTGCCGACGACCGCGAAGCGCGGTCCCGGCGCGGTGGGTGCGCTCACTCGCCCACGGCGACGTAGCGCCAGACCGTGCCGTCGTCCTCCGTGTCCTCCTCGGCGTCGTCGCGGTCGAGGTCCACCTCGACGCCCGCGGGCTCCAGGGTCTGCCGGACCCGGTCCTCGAGGGGCTTGGTGAGGTAGTGGTGGTGCAGGTCGAGCTTCTTGAGGTGGGTGAGCGGCTGGCCGCCGAGCAGGGCGGCGGCGCCGTCGTCGGTCAGGATGCCCATGGAGAGGTCCAGCACCTCAAGGCGGGCGACGACGGGGGCGGAGGCGACGGCCGCGGCGACGGCGTCCTGCATCTCGCTGTTGCGCAGGGCGAGGTGACGCAGGTTCGGCAGGCGGGCGCCGGACAGGATCGGCTCCAGGTCGGCCACCTCGCTGTCGCCGCCGTAGTCGGGGGTGCCGAGCCACAGGTCGAGGTGTTCGAGGGCGGGCAGGTCGCTGCCGCCGACCCCACGCACCACGTCGGCGGGCATGCCGCCGGTCTCGATGACGAGCCTGCGCAGCGCACTGTGGGTCAGTGCGGGAAAGCGCAGCCCGTTTCCGCCGCGCGCACCGAACTCCTCCAGGTCGGGGAAGCCGGCCAGGAGCGGGGTGACGTCGGTCTGGGTGATCCAGGAGATCTCGGACTCCTCCATCACCATGTCGCCGACGAACAGGGCGCGCAGCGCGGGGAAGCGGTCCCGGGCGGCCAGCAGGGCCTCGACGATCGGAGTGGGGTCGGTGTCGTACGACTCCTGCCAGGCGCCGACGATCAGGGCCTTCACCCGGGTGGTGTCGACGGTGGCGCAGAAGCGGGTGAAGGCCTGCGTCCAGTCCTCGTCGCTGCCGTACACGTCACTGGTGATCCGCCAGGCGACGGCGGCGGCGTCGGGCAGGCCGTCCGTCGGCGCGTCGGCGCTCGGGAAGGTGCGGGCGGGCAGCCGGTACAGGGAGTTCAGGTGGTCACCGATGGTCATACGGCTGCTCCTGGGGAGATTGCGTGTGCGGTCTGTGATGTCCGCAGTTCTACCAACAGGCACTGACAACGCCCGTGGGCGGGGGCCGGGTTCGGGGCGTTGTCAGTGCCGGCCCCTACGGTCGTGGTCATGAGGCCGGTGCGTGGCGCACCCGGCGGTGAGGGGAGAGCCATGTACCGGCAGGGAGACGTGCTGATCGTGCCCGTGGACGAGCAGGCGGTGCCGCCCCATGTGGCGCAGGCGCCGAGGGAGGCGCGGGACGGGCGGGGGCGGCTGGTGCTGGCGCTGGGTGAGGTCACCGGGCACGCCCACGCGGTGGTCGGGCCGGGTGATCTGGTGCGTGAGCCGGGGCCGTTCGGTCCGCTGCTGCTGCACCTGCCGCAGGGCGGCCGGGTGGTGCACGAGGAGCACGCGGCGATCTCGCTGCCGAAGGGCTGGTACCGGGTGATCCGCCAGCGCGAGTACGTGCCGGGGTCCGTGCGGATCGTGGCGGACTGAGCGCGGACTGAACAGAGAGTGGGGAAGGACGGATGACGACGGACGTGGAGATGACCGTGGTGGCCTCCGACGAGAGTGTGCGCGCCTGGCGGGCCTGTGCGGCGGCGGTCGTTCCCGCCGACCGCGCGGCCGCCGAGGACGGGGTGTGCCGGGCGTACCGGCGGGCCGGGCTCGCGGAACCGGAGCGGGTGGTGTGGGCCGGTTCGCCGCGCGAGGCGGTGACGCTGATCCGGGCGATGACGGACCGGGGTGCCGGGGTGCGCGAGGCGGTCCGCAGCGCGCCCTGGGCACGTGAGCGGCAGCGGCTGCACACGGAGTTGGGGGCGGCGGGCTGGCCGGCGCACTGGGCGGCGACCGGTGGGCGTCTGTGGGACTCGACGCAGGCGCTGGTGGACCGGATCCGGACGGGGGTCCTGGAGGAGCTGGCCGGCGGGGACACGGGCAAGGAGGCCACGGAGGTCCGGCTGATCCTGCTGGACGCGGTGCTGGGGCAGCACGACGCGCCGTGGCTCGCCGCGTTCCCCACGGACGACGGCCCGCTGGACGGGCTGGCCGCGGTGTCCCGCAGCGCCGGCTGGTGGTGGCCGTTCGAGCGGGTGGCCGTGGTGTGCGAGCGTCCCGTCGCGCTCCACCGCGACGAGGCGGGCAGGCTCGACCACGGGGACGGTCCGGCGCTCGCCTACCCCGACGGGTTCGCCCTGCACGCCTGGCGCGGCATGCCGGTACCGGCCGGCTTCCTCGCGGAACTGCCGACGCTCACCCCGGAGCGGATCCGCTCCGAGGAGAACGCCGAACTGCGCCGGGTCATGCTGGAGTACTACGGCTACGACCGCTATCTGGCGGACTCCGGGGCACGTCCCGTCCACCGGGACGACACGGGCACCCTGTGGCGGATCGACCTCCAGGACGACGAGCCGGTGGTGATGGTGGAGGTCCTCAACTCCACCCCGGAGCCGGACGGGACCCGGCGCACCTACTGGCTGCGGGTGCCGCCGTCGACCCTGACGGCACGCGAGGGCGTCGCCTGGACGTTCGGGCTGCAGGCGGACGTGTACGCGCCGATGCGGGAGACGTGAGACGGCCTGGTCTCACGTGTCACCGCTGCGGGAGGCGATCAGGTCCGGGAGTCGCCGGGCGATAGACGTGAGACCGACGGGCCTCAGAGCGCGCCGGTACGGGCCAGCACGTCCGTGACCTGCTCGCGCACCTGCTCCCGTGCCGGGGCGGGCAGGGCGCCCAGGTCGGTGCGCTCCAGGGCGTCCAGGACCCGATCGGCGTCCGGGTCGTACGGCGTCGACTCGCTGAGCACCTCGTAGCCGTCCCGCACGGCCACGCGCAGCCGTCCCGGGCCGTCGTCGTCGGCGTGCACCGCGGCGGCGACGACGAGGGGCGGCGGCCCGCCCGCCTCGCCCTCCACCTTGCGGTGGCCGCTCACCAGCGGGGTGCGCCAGCGCAGGGCGAGCAGGACGTGACGCTTGGCCAGCAGCTCGGTGAGATCGGTCTCGGACACGCCGTCGGGTTCCAGGACGGTGGCGCGGGCGTCGAGGACGAGGGCCGCGGGAAGCAGACAGCGCAGCGTGCTGCCGACGATGTTGCCGCCGACCGTGGCGGTACGGCGGACCGCGCCCGTTCCCACGCTCGAGGCCGCCCGGCGCAGCGCCTCGGGCACGGTGTCGTCGACGCGGTGCAGCAGCACGGCCCCGCCGAGTTCCTCGGGGCCGACCACGTTCGCCTCCGGCACGTTGCGCAGGGACACCGCCTGTTCGGGGAAGCCGTCCCGTTGCCAGGTGGCCCACACCAACGTGGCACCGCCGATCGGTACCGCCCCCTCGGCCAGACACCGCTGTGCTTCGGATATGGAGGCGGGAAGACGCAACTGCACGACAACCGACCTGCCTTCCCGGGTAGTTCGTGGTGAGGACCGTGTCGCTCACCCGCATGATCAATGGCAGAACGGATTCTGCCCAGGCGCGCGGGGGCGCATACAGGGCTCACCGCTGCACTGTGCGCAACGTGAAAATGCGTTGCGGCCGGTCCCGCTCCTGCCGACCCTTGCCCCATGTCCTTCGTTCTGCGCCCCGCCACCCTCGCCGACGCGTCCGCCGTGACCGACCTGCTGAACGCCGTCGACGTGATCGAGATCGGCCGGCCGGAGACGGACCTGCACACCGTCGAGGCCGATCTGAAGCATCCCGAGACCGATCTGGAGCGGGACTCCTGGCTCGCCTTCGACGGGGACCGGCTGGTGGCCTATGGGCTGCTGTGGGACAACTCGGGCGGCGAGCGCATCGACATCGACCACTACGTCCTGCCCGACCGGCAGGAGGCCGGGCAGCTCGTGCTGGAGGCCATGGAGGCCCGGGCGCTCGGGAGGGCACGGGAGAACGGCTCCGGACACTCGGTGGTGCATCTGCATCTCAACATCGAGCCCACCCTGGACACCTCGCTGATCCGGGCGCGCGGGTGGTCCGTCGTGCGGCGCTACCACGTGCTGCGCCGGGCCGTGGACCGCACCCGGGACCAGGCCCCGCCGTTGCCCGCCGGGGTGCGGCTGCGGTCCTGCGCCACCGAGGCGGACCGGCTGCGCGTCCACGAGCTGTACCAGGCCTCGTTCGCCGAGCACTTCGACTTCCAGCCGCGCGCGTACGAGCCGTGGCTGCACGACGTGGACGCCGAGGGCCTCGACTGGTCGCTGGTGTGGATCGTCGGCACGGAGGATCTCGGGGACTCCGGGTTCCTGCTGGCCCGCGACGACCGTGAGGCGATGGGCTGGATCCGCAGCATCGGCGTGCTGCGCGAGGCCCGTGGCCGTGGTCTCGCCGGGCTGCTGCTGGAGCAGGCCTTCGCGGCCTTCGCCGCCCGGGGACGGGACACCGTCGGCCTCGGCGTGGACACCTCCAACGCCACCGGCGCGCCCGCGCTGTACGCGCGCCAGGGGATGAGCCTCCACTACGCCGTGGACACCTGGGAGGCCGTCCTGCGGTGACCGCGGAGGCAGGGTCAAGTGCCCTGCTCACGCGGCGAGTTGTGCTCGCGGGGCGAGTGTCGCCCGTAGGGTGGGAAGCCCGGGCGGATTTCGCCGTCCCCGGGCCACGACCCGAGAGGAACGTCCCTGTGCGCACCCCGAGGCAGCGCGACGAAGCCGCCGTACCGCCTTCCGCCGTACGGAAGCGGACGGTACCGCCGACGGCGTCCCGGCCCTTCGCCGACGGCGTCTCCCCCGCCACGCTGACGGCGCTGCAGCGCACCGCGGGCAATGCCGCGGTGGTCCGCGCGCTCGTCGAGGGGCTGGGGCAGGACGCGTCGGCGCGGGAGCGGCACAGCCACGACGCGCACTGCGGGCACGGCCGGCCCGTGCAGCGGTCGGCCGTGCACGAGGCGCTGCGGTCGTCGGGCCGGCCGCTGGACGCGCCGGTGCGGGCCGAGATGGAGGCCAGGTTCGGCGGCGCGGACTTCTCCGGCGTCCGGCTGCACACCGACGCCGTGGCTCGGCGGTCCGCGAAGGAGGTCGGGGCCCTGGCCTACACCTCCGGCAACGACATCGTGCTCGGCGCGGGCACCACCGACCGGCACACCCTGGCACACGAACTGACCCACGTCGTCCAGCAGCGCCGGGGCCCCGTGTCCGGCACCCCCACCGCCGACGGGCTGTCGGTGAGCGATCCCGGGGACCGGTTCGAGCGGGAGGCCGAGGCCAACGCCCGGCGGGTGATGGCGGGACCGGTGCCCGAACCCGCGCCCGTGCAGCGGTCGGCCGAGGCTCCCGCCGCGCGGGCGGCGGACGGTCCGGTGGCCGTACAGCGCGCGATCAAGGTGACCCCGGAGATGTACATGGCGGGTGTGAACGTCACGCCCGAGACCGTCAGTGCGCCGCAGCTCCGCATGTACTTCGAGATGGTTCTGCGCGACGAGGCCAACCACGCGCAGGCGATGTGCACCGACGTCAACGCGGCCGACCTCGTGACGACGTGCTACGAGACCCTCTTGGCCACTCTCCAACAGAAGGCTCCGAACACGCAGACCGCGCTCGCGCAGACGAAGGGGCTGATCGACGCGATCACGGCAGCCCAGACGATGGTCGCCACCATGCCGCAGAACAAGAACTCGCGTTATGCCACGACGCCGGACCCGGCCTCCGGCTACCAGCACACCCCGCGCAAAGCCACCGCGGACCGGGAGTGGGGCACCGACGACAACATGCGCGGCTCCTTCGCCAAGGGCCTCGGCCCCAAGGAGGCCACGCTCGGTGAGGCCAAGCCCAGGAAGACCGGCAATCTGCCGCTCAAGCAGCTCCCCTGGCCCGAGGCCTATCGTCTGCTGCCGCGCCCGTTGCTGAACCTGCTGTTCGACGTCCGCTACCAGTTGGAGGCGCCGCCCGGCGATCGGCAGGTGATCGACGAGCGGACCGATCTCGAGAAGGCGAACCGGGACGCGACTCCCAATGACCCCGGCACCCTGCGCAGCTGGCACCAGGACGACTCCGGCAGGCTCCCCGCCAACGGGTTCGACTCCGAGAACGTCCCGGCCCACGCGACGGCTCTGCACGAGCACTACACCGACAACTCGAAGAGCGGCTCGGGCTCCTCCGTGCAGGTCGCCGCGGACGGGCCGCGCGGCTTCGCCGAGTACACCGGTACCGGCACCGACGCCACGCACAACGTCAAGGTGGTCCTGGACTACGTCCAGAAGCGGGTCTATCTGACGCTGACGCACTACCAGTACTGGGCCCTGATCCCGCCGGCGGCGGGCGGCTCGGCGCACACGTTCTGGGAGTCGCGGACCCAGGACCTGGAGGCCGCGGAGGGTGGCCTCGCCCAGGTGCCGGGCGGCGACCGGGCGGTCATGATGAGCCCCTGGGCGGAGATCCTCATGCCCAGGCGCAGCCAGGCCTGATCCGTCAGCCGGACGCGGTGAGCCACGGCATCGGGTCCGCGTAGTACCCGTCGTAGATCACCTCGAAGTGCAGATGGGGCCCGGTGGACAGGCCGGTGGAGCCGACCCGTCCGACCGGGCTTCCGGTCTGCACCGTCTGGCCCGCCTTCACCTCGATCGCGGACAGGTGGCTGTACGTCGTCTGCAGCCGTTTGCCCTCGATGGTGCCGTGGTCGATGACGACCCGGTTGCCGTAGGCCTTGGTCATGGCCGCGAAGACGACCGTGCCGGCGCGGGCGGCGGAGACCTGGGCGCCCTGGGGCGCGCCGAAGTCGACACCGGTGTGGAGTTTGGTGACGCCGGTGAGGGGGTGCTTGCGGGAGCCGTAGGGGGAGGTGACGGTGAGGGTGGTGGTCGGCGGGGCGAGGATGGCGTTCGCCTGGGCGCCCGCCGCGCCGCCGCTCGGGTCCTCGCGGTCGAACGCGGCGTACTTCGCGAAGAGGGCCTTGACCTCGGTGAGGTAGGTCCTCGCGTCGGCGGGGACGCGCCCCTCCTTCTTCACCGTGTCCGTGCCGACGGCATAGGCGGCGAGCGTGAGGTCGACGAGGTCCCCGTTGACGGTTCCGTCGGTTCTGAGGTCGGTGACCTTTCGGGCGAGAGAGCAGTCCTGGCGGCCGAGCGCCATGATCGCGTCGGCCGGATCGCCGGGCGAGGACGTGCCGTTGCCGTCGTCGTCCTTGCCCCAGGTCCGCCACTGCGCGTCGGTGAAGGCGGCGATGCCCTGCCCGCCGGAGGCACCGGCCGTGGCGTTGTTCCAGCCGGTGAGCTGGTCGATCTGGGCGGCGAGGACGGACGGTGTGACGACGGTGCAGGCGTCGGCGGCCTTGCGCAGCCAGGGGCCGTAGGTGTCGTTGACGCCGGCCACCGCGTCCTGCTGAGTGCCGTCTCCCGGGGCCAGGTCGCCGGGGAGTCCGCCGGTCAGGGCCAGGACTCCGGCCACCGCGGACAGGGTGAGCAGGCCTGGCAGGACGAGGAAGACGACGGGGCCCGGCCCGCGTCGGCGGGGTGCGGGAGGCGGGGCCTGCGTGGGTGCTCCGGGCTCGGTGTCCCGCATCGGGGTGTCGACGGTGTGCTCTTCGCTCACGCGGAGAGCTCCGCGGGGGATGTGCAGTTGTTCACGGGCGGACGTTAGCCCGCGGCCGCGCCGGTGTCACCGGACGCGAGGGCAGAGTGGCTGCCCCCGGGGGCAGAACCGGTCGGCGGCGGCCTGCCGGGGGCCTTGGTAGAAAGAGCCGCCACAGGCCTGGACCTCGGGTGCCGGCCGTAGTCCGCGCTCGGAAGGATGCGTCGTGTCCCTCTCCCACATCTCCCACCTGCACGGCCTGCCCGTGCACGTCTTCCCGCAGCCCGGCGCCGGGGAAGTGCCGCTGCCGGAGGCCGGGGCGGTCGCCTGGAAGCTGGTGAGCGGCCTGCGCACCGACGAGGAGGACTTCGACGAGCACTGGGAGCGCTTCCTGGACACCGTGGACCCAGCGGGGGTGCGCGCTCTGGTCCTCGGCGGGGGTGCCTACGGCGGTGACCTGGACGGCTGCGACCCCGAGGAAACGGCGGAGCTGCTCGCCGCGGCCGCCGACCGGCTGACCGGCCTTCAGGCCCTCTATCTCGCCGACCTCACGTTCGAGGAGGCGGAGTTGTCGTGGATCGTCCAGGGTGACGTCAGCCCGATCCTTCAGGCCTTTCCCCGACTGCGGGAGCTGGCGGTACGCGGTTCGACCAACGGTTACGGCAGCGGTCCGGGGCTGGAGTTCAAGCCGGTCAGCCACGCCGAACTGCGCGTCCTGCGGTTCGAGAACGGCGGGCTGCCCGCGCAGGTGCTGCACGGGCTCACCGCCTCCGAGCTGCCCGCCCTGGAGCATCTGGACATCTGGCTGGGCGAGGAGGGGTACGGCCGCACCGCGACCGTCGAGGATCTGGCGCCGGTCCTCGACGGCTCCGGGCTGCCCGCGCTGCGCCGACTGGGCCTGCAGAACGCCGACATCCAGGACGAGGTGGCCGCCGCCGTCGCCTCGGCGCCGGTGGTGGCCCGGCTGACCGCCCTCCACCTCGGGCGGGGCATCCTCACGGACGCCGGTGCCGAGGCGCTGCTCGGCGGTCAGCCGCTGACCCATCTGGAGGAGCTGGACCTGTACCACCACTACCTGTCGGACGAGATGGCCGAGCGGGTGCGGCAGGCCCTGGAGCCGCACGGGGTGACGGTCGACGTGTCCGGCAGGCCGGAGCTGGAGGAGGACGAGGAGCGGTACGTGGCCGCCGCCGAGTGACCCCGCCGGCGGCCGTCCGCTCAGCCGACCTCGACCAGCAGGTCACCGCCCTCCACCTGCTGGATGCGGTTGATGGCGAGCCTGCTGACCCGGCCGGCCTTCGGCGCGGTGATGGTCGCCTCCATCTTCATCGCCTCGATGGTCGCCACGGTGGCGCCGGCCGCGACCTCGTCGCCCTCGGCGACCGCCAGCGTCACCACGCCGGCGAAGGGGGCGGCGACATGGCCGGGGTTGGCGCGGTCGGCCTTCTCGGTCACCGGGATGTCGGAGGCGGCCGCCTTGTCGCGGACCTGGATGGGCCGCAGCTGGCCGTTGAGGGTGGACATGACCGTGCGCAGTCCGCGTTCGTCGGCCTCGCCGACCGCCTGGAGCTCGATGAGCAGCCGGACGCCGGGCTCCAGGTCGACGGAGTACTCCTTGCCCGGGCGCAGGCCGTAGAAGAAGTCCTTGCTGTCCAGGACGCTGGTGTCGCCGTAGGCCTGGCGGTGGTTCTCGAAGTCGCGGGTCGGGCCGGGGAAGAGGAGCCGGTTGAGGGTGGTCCGGCGGGACTTCTCCAGGCCGTCGCGGTCCTCGGTGGTGAGGTCCTTGACCGGCTTGGCGTCGGCGCGGCCCTCGAGGGCCTTGCTGCGGAAGGGCTCCGGCCAGCCGCCGGGCGGGGTGCCGAGTTCGCCGCGCAGGAAGCCGATGACGGAGTCGGGGATGTCGTAGCGGTTCGGGGCCGTCTCGAAGTCCTCCGGGGACACTCCGGCGCCGACCAGGTGCAGGGCGAGGTCGCCGACCACCTTGGAGGAGGGGGTGACCTTGACCAGGTGGCCGAGGATGCGGTCGGCGGCGGCGTACATCGCCTCGATGTCCTCGAAGCGGTCGCCGAGGCCCAGCGCGACGGCCTGGGTGCGCAGGTTGGAGAGCTGGCCGCCGGGGATCTCGTGGTGGTAGACGCGCCCGGTCGGGGAGGCCAGGCCCGCCTCGAACGGGGCGTAGATGCGGCGGACGCTCTCCCAGTACGGTTCGAGGTCGCCGACGGCCTGGAGGTCGAGGCCCGTGGGCCGCTCGGAGTGGTCGGTGGCGGCGACGATCGCCGACAGCGACGGCTGGGAGGTCGTACCGGCCATGGAGGCCACCGCGCCGTCGACGGCGTCCGCGCCGGCCTGGATGGCGGCGAGGTAGGTGGCGAGCTGACCGCCCGCGGTGTCGTGGGTGTGCAGGTGCACCGGCAGGTCGAACTCGCGGCGCAGCGCCGAGACCAGCTTGGCGGCGGCGGGGGCGCGCAGCAGGCCCGCCATGTCCTTGACGGCCAGGACGTGCGCTCCGGCCTCGACGATCTGCTCGGCCAGGCGCAGGTAGTAGTCGAGGGTGTAGAGGCGCTCGTTCGGGTCGGACAGGTCGGAGGTGTAGCAGAGGGCGACCTCGGCGATCGCCGTGCCCGTCTCGCGTACGGCGTCGATGGCGGGGCGCATCTGGCCGACGTCGTTCAGCGCGTCGAAGATGCGGAAGATGTCGATGCCGGTGGCGGCGGCCTCCTGCACGAACGCGTCGGTGACCTCGGTGGGATACGGCGTGTAGCCCACGGTGTTGCGTCCGCGCAGCAGCATCTGGAGGCAGATGTTGGGGACGGCCTCGCGCAGGGCGGCCAGCCGCTCCCAGGGGTCCTCGGCGAGGAAGCGCAGGGCGACGTCGTAGGTGGCGCCGCCCCAGCACTCCAGGGAGAGCAGGTTGGGCAGCGTGCGGGCGACCAGCGGGGCGGAGGCGAGGAGGTCCTTGGTGCGCACGCGGGTGGCCAGCAGGGACTGGTGGGCGTCGCGGAAGGTGGTGTCGGTGACGCCGATGGTCGGCGACTCGCGCAGCCAGCGGGCGAAGCCCTCGGGGCCGAGGTGGACCAGGCGCTGCCGGGAACCGGCCGGCGGCTCGCCGGCGGGCAGCGGGGGCAGCTTGGTGGTCGGCTCGATCAGCTCGGGCCGCTCGCCGTTCGGCTTGTTGACGGTGACGTCGGCGAGGTAGGTGAGCAGCTTGGTGCCGCGGTCGGCGGAGGAGCGGGCGGTGAGCAGGTGCGGGCGCTGCTCGATGAAGGAGGTGGTGACCCGCCCGGCCTGGAAGTCGGGGTCGTCCAGGACGGCCTGGAGGAACGGGATGTTGGTGGCCACGCCGCGGATGCGGAACTCGGCGACGGCACGCCGGGCCCGCCGGATCGCCGCTTCCAGGTCCCGGCCCCGGCAGGTGAGCTTCACCAGCATGGAGTCGAAGTGCGCGCTGATCTCCGTACCGGCGTGGGTGGTTCCGCCGTCGAGGCGGATGCCCGAGCCGCCCGGGGAGCGGTAGGCGCTGATGCGGCCGGTGTCGGGGCGGAAGCCGTTGGCGGGGTCCTCGGTGGTGATACGGCACTGCAGGGCGGCGCCGCGCAGGGTGACCGTGTCCTGGGAGAGGCCGAGGTCGGCGAGGGTCTCGCCGGAGGCGATGCGCAGCTGGGCCTGGACGAGGTCGACGTCGGTGACCTCCTCGGTGACCGTGTGCTCGACCTGGATGCGCGGGTTCATCTCGATGAAGACGTGGTTGCCGTCGCGGTCGAGGAGGAACTCGACGGTGCCGGCGTTGCGGTAGCCGATCTGCCGGGCGAAGCTGACGGCGTCGGCGCAGATCCGCTCGCGCAGCTCCGGGTCGAGGTTGGGCGCGGGCGCCAGCTCGATGACCTTCTGGTGACGGCGCTGGAGCGAGCAGTCGCGCTCGAAGAGGTGGATGACGTTGCCCTCGCCGTCGGCGAGGATCTGCACCTCGATGTGGCGGGGGTCGACGACGGCCTTCTCGAGGAAGACGGTGGGGTCGCCGAAGGCGGACGCGGCTTCGCGCGAGGCCGCCTCGATGGACTCGCGCAGCGCGGCCGGGTCCTCGACGCGGCGCATGCCGCGCCCGCCGCCGCCCGCGACCGCCTTGACGAAGACGGGGAAGCCGATCTCCTCGGCGGCCCGGACCAGTTCGTCGACGTCGGTGGAGGGCGCGGAGGAGCCGAGGACGGGGACGCCCGCCGCCCGGGCCGCCGCGACCGCGCTCGCCTTGTTCCCCGTCAGCGTCAGGGTGCGGGCGTCGGGTCCGACGAAGGTGATGCCCGCTTCCTGGCAGGCGCGGGCGAGTTCGGGGTTCTCGGAGAGGAACCCGTAGCCCGGGTAGACGGCGTCGGCGCCCGCGCGGCGTGCCGCGCCGACGATCTCCTCCACGGAGAGGTAGGCGCGCACCGGATGCCCCGGTTCGCCGATCTCGTACGCCTCGTCGGCTTTCAGCCGGTGCAGCGAGTTGCGGTCCTCGTGCGGGAAGACGGCGACCGTGCGCGCGCCCAGCTCATAGCCGGCGCGGAACGCACGGATCGCGATCTCGCCACGGTTGGCGACCAGCACCTTGCGGAACATCGTGGACCCCTTCAGCCTGCCGGTGTCGGGACCCATGGTGGCGGTGAGTGACCTTCTTGACCATGTGAGCCGGGCCACTCACCGGCATGTCTCGCTCGATGAGACGTGTTCCGCAGGGCGAGTCAGGTCGCGGTGGCCTCCGCCGCCGCCCGTCCCGCCTGGCGTCCGGAGAACAGGCAGCCGCCGAGGAAGGTGCCCTCCAGGGAGCGGTAGCCGTGGATTCCGCCGCCGCCGAAGCCGGCGACCTCTCCGGCCGCGTACAGACCGGGCACGGGGTTCCCGGCGGTGTCCAGGACGCGGCCGGAGAGGTCGGTCTGGAGGCCGCCGAGGGTCTTGCGGGTAAGGACGTTGAGGCGTACGGCGATCAGGGGTCCGGCGCTGGAGTCGAGGATGCGGTGGATGGACGCGGTGCGGCTGAGGGAGTCGCCGACGTAGTTCAGGGCGTTGCGGATGCCCATGACCTGGACGTCCTTGGTGTACGAGTTGGTGATCTCCCGGTCGCGGGCCTCGATCTGGCGCTTGAGGTCGTCGAGGACGATCAGGTTGTCGCCGGTGAGCTTGTTCATGCCGGCGACGAGGTCGGTGAGGGTGGTGGCGACGACGAAGTCCTCGCCCTTGTTCTTGAACTTCTCGATCGGCTCCGGGGTCTGCCAGATGCGGGAGAGCAGCTGCCAGATGTTCTTGTTGGTGAGGTCGGGGTTCTGTTCGGAGCCGGAGAGCGCGAACTCCTTGGCGATGATCTTCTGGGTGGTGACGAACCAGGAGTAGTCGTAGCCGGAGGCGGTGATCGAGCGGAGGGTGTGCAGGGTGTCGTAGCCCGGGATGTCGGGCGTGTCGAACCGCTTGCCGGTCGCGTCGAACCACATGGAGGACGGGCCGGGCAGGATGCGGATGCCGTGGCCGGGCCAGATCGGGTCGTAGTTGCGCAGGCCCTCGGTGTAGTGCCACATGCGGTCCGGGTTGACGATCCGGCCGCCCGCCTTCTCGGTGATGGCGAGCATCCGGCCGTCCACGTGCGCGGGGACGCCGGTGACCATGTACTTCGGCGGGGTGCCCATGCGGGCGGGCCAGTTCTGGCGGACGAGGTCGTGGTTGGCGCCGATACCGCCGGAGGTGACGACGACGACCGGGGCGCGCAGTTCGAAGTCGCCGACGACCGTGCGGGAGCTGGGCTTGCCCCGGGCCGCGCTGCTGGGTTCCAGGACCGCGCCGCGCACCCCGGTGACCACTCCCCCGGTGGTGACGATCTCGTCGACGCGGTGGCGGAACTTGAAGGTGACCTTGTTCGCGTCGACCGCGGCCCGCACCTTCTTCTCGAACGGCTCGACCACGGCCGGGCCGGTGCCCCAGGTGACGTGGAAGCGGGGCACCGAGTTGCCGTGTCCCGTCGCGAGGCCGCCGCCGCGCTCGGCCCAGCCGACGATCGGGAACCACTGCACACCGAGCCCGGAAAGCCAGGACCGCTTCTCGCCGGAGGCGAACTCGACGTAGGCCTTGGCCCATCGGTAGGCCCAGTAGTCCTGGCCCTTGGGGTCGTCGACGTCCCGGTCGAAGCCGGCCGTGCCCTGCCAGTCCTGCCAGGCCAGGTCGTAGGTGTCCTGGACTCCCATCAGGCGCTGTTCGTCGGAGTTGACGAAGAACAGTCCGCCGAAGGACCAGAAGGCCTGGCCGCCGATGCTCGCCTCGGGCTCCTGGTCGAGGAGGAGCACCTTGCGTCCGGCGGCGGCGAGTTCGGCGGTCGCGACCAGGCCGGCGAGTCCGTGGCCCACGACGATGGCGTCCGCGTCCTGCGACTCGGCGGCGAAGGCGGGGAAGGCGTGGGCGGCGAGGGTCGCGCCCGCGAGGACTCCGCCCGCCACGGTCATGGCGCGTCGGCGGGTGATTCCATCGGCTTCGGGGGTGTCCATGAGCGGCCCTCCTGGAGGCGTCGCTGGGGGCGGTACTTGAGCAGGGCTTGGGCAAGGTGTGGTCGGTACATGGGTGGCGCGAGAGGGGGTGTTCCTGGGACAGCTGCGCTGTTACCGTCGGTAGCCCAACAGGAAACCAGGTCGTCACAGCGCTGCGGTAGTGCGCGGGCGCCAACGTGACAACCGCTTGCTTGTGACCCGGTGACAGCGGCCGGGCGGAGAGGGGACCATGACGGTCGTCCACGGACCGGAGCCGGCCACGGCGGTCCTGCGGGGGATGGCCGACGACCCTGACGTGTACGGCGAGTTGGCGCACGCGGCCCGCAGCCGCTCCCCCGAGCTGTCCCGGCTGACGGAGGAGGCGACCCGGTCGCATGTGCGGGCGGTGCTGCGCGCGGCCGCCCCCTGGTTCACCGGCGCGGAGCGGACCGGTCCGGTCGACGAGCAGGACTTCACTGCCGCGCTGCTGCTGGGGGCGGACCGGGCCGTGCAGGGCGTGCCGATGACGGTCGTCCTGCGGGGTGTGCAGGCGGCGCTCGCCCGGGCGGCCGAGATCGCCGTGGACCGCTGCCGCTCGGCCGGCGTGTCGGACCGGGCCCTGTTGTCCGTGGTGCTGCGGATGCAGGAGTACGGCGCCGCGGTGGAACGGCAGGTGATCCACGGCTACCGTGCCGCCGAGCACGAGTCGCCGCGCGCGTGGGGCGCCGTGCGCACCCGGCTGCTGCACCAGGCGCTGCTCGGTGAAGTCGCGCCCTGCGCCGAGGAGTTGGCGCGCGCCGGCGTCCGGGCGGACGCGGACGGCCGCTACCACTGCCTCGTCGCCGCGCCCGCGGGCCCCCGGGCCGTACGCTCGGCGCATGTGGTGACCCTGCCGCTCGACGGCCGTACGGCGGGCCTCGGACCACGGCCGCCGGAGCCCGGGGAGCTCGCGCCGGAGGCGCTGGTCGTGGTCGCACCCGCCGCCGCCCTGCCGGAACTCCCCGCGCTGTACCGGCTGTGCGTGCGCGCCGTGGATCTCGGCCGGCAGCAGGGCCTGCACGGCCTGTACGACGTCACGGACTTCGCCGCCCGGATCGCGCTGGCCGAACAGCCCTCCCTGGGCGCGCTGCTGAGCCGCCGGCTGCTCGGCGACCTGGATCCGGCGGACGCCTTCCACCGGCAACTCGCCCTCACCGCACTGACGTTCCTGGACAACGGGCGCCGTCTCGACCAGACGGCGGCCGCGTTGTTCACCCACCCGAACACCGTCCGCTACCGGCTCGGCCGGCTCCGGCAGATCACCTCCGCGTCGCTCACCGACGGCGACGGCGGTCCGCTGGCCGCGCTGCACTGGTGGTGGGCCCTCACGGCGTGGCTGGAGTCCTCAACGCAGCATTGAGCAGCGGGGCTTGAGCGGCGACCTCATTTTGTTCGACCTGTCGGACATTGTTCGAGAACTCTTGACGCAGCCATGTACACCGTTTGACACTCTCGCAACATCACGTCACACGGCTGAAACGGCGGTCTCCTATGACGCAGAGAAAACGCTTCCGCGACCGTGCGAGACGCGGGGCGGGCCAACTGGCCGCACTGACCGCCGTGTCGCTGCTCATGGGGCTCACGTCAGCGGTGACTCCCGCACAGGCCGCGGACGACGTCACCGACGGACTCGCCCTCTGGTACAAGCTCGACGGCGCCTCGGGCACCACCGTCACCGACGCCTCCGGCCACGGCCGGGACGGCACGCTGAACGGCACCGCCGGCTGGACGGGCAACGGCCAGGGCCTCGCCTTCAACGGTTCGGACACCTACATCAAGGTGCCGAACGACGTCATGAAGGACATGAACTCGATCAGCGTCTCCATGGACGTGCTGATGGACGAGTCGCAGGTGGGCCCGTACTTCATCTACGGCTTCGGCAACACCAGCAGCGGCGCGGGCAACGGCTACCTCTTCGCCACCGGCAACTCGCTGCGCACCGCCATCGCGTCCGGCAACTGGTCGACCGAGCAGAACACCCGGCCCTCCGACTCGCACAACCTGACCCGCTCGGTGTGGAAGCAGCTCACCTACACCCAGACCGGCAACACGGCCGTGCTGTACGAGGACGGCGTGGAGGTCGGCCGCAACACGGCGGTGACCATCACCCCGGGATCGATCGGCTCGGGCACGACCACCGCCAACTACATAGGCAAGTCGGTCTACACCAGCGACAAGCTCTTCAAGGGCAAGATCCGTGACTTCCGGGTCTACGACCGCGCGCTCGCCGGCTCCGAGGTCGAGCAGCTCTCGCTCCCCGTCGCCGAGGAAGGCGTCGCCGCCGACAAGGCGGCCCTCACGCTGGGCGACACCAGCGCGGTGACCGCCGATCTGACCCTGCCGAAGACCGGTACGGCCGGTGGCTCCTCCATCACCTGGGAGAGCGACAACACCGACGTGGTCTCGAACGCCGGCGCGGTGACCCGCCCCGCCGCCGGTGAGCCGGACGGCCACGCCACGCTGACGGCGACCCTGAAGAAGGGCACGGTGAGCGCCACCAAGACCTTCGAGGTCACGGTCCTGCCCGCCTTCGACGACACGACCGCCGTCCAGCAGGCCGCCGAGGCGCTGACCGTCCACAACATCGACGACGTCCGCGGCAACCTCACCCTCCCGGCCACCGGTACCTTCGGCACCGAGGTCGCCTGGTCCTCCGCGAACGCGGACGTGGTCTCCGCCGAGGGCGTGGTCCACCGTCCCGCGCACGGCGACGGCGCCACGACCGCCGAGCTGACCGCCACCGTCACCAAGGGCGACGCGAAGACCACCCGCGTCTTCACCGCGAAGGTGCCGGAGCTGCCCAAGAAGGAAGCCCTCAAGGGCTACATGTTCAGCTACTTCACCGGCGAGGGCACCTCGAACGGCGAGCAGCTCTACGCGGCCCTCAGCAAGGGCAACGACCCGCTGAAGTGGCGGGAGCTGAACGACGGCCAGCCCGTCCTGACCTCCACGCTCGGCGAGCAGGGCCTGCGCGACCCGTTCATCATCCGCTCCCCCGAGGGCGACAAGTTCTACCAGATCGCCACCGACCTCAGGATCTACGGCAACGGCGACTGGGACGCCTCGCAGCGCACCGGCAGCAAGTCGATCATGGTCTGGGAGTCCACCGACCTGGTGAACTGGACCAACCAGCGCCTGGTCAGGGTCTCCCCCGACGCGGCCGGCAACACCTGGGCCCCGGAGGCCTACTACGACGAGACGCTCGGCGAGTACGTCGTGTTCTGGGCGTCGAAGCTGTACGACAACGAGGCCCACTCCGGCGACACGTACAACCGCATGATGTACGCGACGACGCGTGACTTCTACACCTTCAGCGAGCCCAAGGTCTGGGTCGACCGCGGCTACTCGGTCATCGACTCCACGGTCATCCAGCACGACGGCGAGTACTACCGCCTCTCCAAGGACGAGCGGAACAACACCTCCTCCACGCCGAACAGCAAGTTCATCTTCGAGGAGAAGAGCGACACGCTCCGCAACCTCTCCTGGACCGCCGTCGCCGAGGGCATCGGCAAGGGCGCGATGAGCGCCGCCGAGGGTCCGCTGGTGTTCAAGTCGAACACCGAGGAGAAGTGGTACGCGTTCCTCGACGAGTTCGGCGGCCGCGGCTACATCCCCTTCGAGACGACCGACCTGGCCTCCGGCGTCTGGACCCCGTCCACCGGCTACGACCTCCCCTCCCGGCCCCGGCACGGCACCGTGCTCCCGGTCACCCAGGCCGAGTACGACCGACTGCTCCAGACCTACCAGCCGGACCAGATCATCACGGGCGTCGAGGACGTCAAGGTCGAGACGCGCATCGGTGACGCCCCGGTCCTGCCGGCCACCGTCATCGCCGAGTCCGCGGACGGCGTGAAGCGCCCCGTGGCCGTCACCTGGGAGGACGTGGCCGAGTCGCAGTACGCGCAGGCCGGCACCTTCACGGTGAAGGGCGACCTGGCGGGCGACTCCGCGATCGACGTCAACGCCGAGGTAACGGTCTCCGCCGAGGGCCCGGACGTCCCGGCCGACCTGCTCCTGCACTACGACTTCGACGAGACCGGCGGCAGCATCGCCCGTGACTCCAGCGGCCACGGCTACCACGGCACCTACGTCCGTACGCCCGACTTCGGGACCGGCGTCGACGGCGGCTCGTTCAAGATGTCCGGCGGCAACAGCAGCTCCAGCTCGCCGTACGTCAAGATCCCCAACGGGGTCCTGAAGGACACGACCAGCGTCACGGTCTCCACCTACGTCAAGTGGAAGGGCGGCGACAACTTCCAGTGGCTGTTCGGCCTCGGCCCCGACAGCAACAAGTACCTGTTCGCGACCCCGTCCAACGGCGGCGGCAAGCTGTTCTCCGCGATCACCAAGGCCACCTGGTCCGGTGAGAAGCAGATGATCGGCGGCTCCCAGCTCACCCAGGGCGAGTGGAAGCACCTCACCGTCACCCTGAACGGCGCGACCGAGACGGCGATCCTCTACGTGGACGGCGCCGAGGCCGCACGCGTCAGCGGCGTCACCATCAAGCCGTCGGAACTGTACGACTCGGCGAAGGACTACTCCGGCTACATCGGCAAGTCCCTGTACTCCCCGGACCCGTACTTCGGCGGCGAGGTCGACGACTTCCGGATCTACAACCGGGCCCTGACGCCCGCCGAGATCCTGGAACTCAGCGGCAACACCACCGGGATCGCCGCGGCGACCCACCCGGCGCTCAAGACCGACGCGATCATCACCGACAAGGACAGCAAGATCGTCCTGCCGCTCACCCCGGGCAGTGACGTCACCGCCCTGGCGCCGGAGTTCACCCTGGCCCACGGCGCGACCATCAGCCCCGCCTCCGGCACCCTGCACGACTTCACCCAGCCGGTGACGTACGAGGTCACGGGCTCGGACGGGAAGAAGCGCAGCTGGACCGTCTCGGCGGTGGTCATGAAGAGCCCGGTCCTGCCCGGCCTCAACGCGGACCCGAACGTCGTCCGCTTCGGTGACACCTTCTACATCTACCCGACCACCGACGGCTTCGAGGGCTGGAGCGGTACGCAGTTCAAGGCGTACTCCTCCAAGGACCTGGTCAACTGGACCGACCACGGCGTCATCCTGGACCTGGGTCCGGACGTCTCCTGGGCGGACAGCAGGGCCTGGGCGCCGGCCATGGAGGAGAAGAACGGCAAGTACTACTTCTACTTCTGCGCCGACGCGAACATCGGTGTCGCGGTCTCCGACTCGCCCACCGGCCCGTTCACGGACGCGCTCGGCAAGCCGCTGCTGAAGGCCGGCGACTACACGGGCCAGATGATCGACCCGGCGGTCTTCACCGACGACGACGGCACGTCGTACCTGTACTGGGGCAACGGCCGCGCCTACGTGGTCCCGCTCAACGACGACATGGTCTCCTTCGACGCCTCGAAGGTCACCAACATCACGCCGAGCAACTACAACGAGGGCACCTTCGTCATCAAGCGCAAGGGCACCTACTACTTCATGTGGTCGGAGAACGACACACGTGACGAGAACTACCAGGTCGCCTACGCCACCGGCCCCTCGCCCACCGGTCCCTGGACCAAGCAGGGCCTGATCCTGGAGAAGGACCTCTCGCTCGGCGTCAAGGGCCCCGGCCACCACTCCGTGGTCCATGTCCCGAACACCGACGACTGGTACATCGTCTACCACCGCTTCGCCATCCCCGGCGGTGACGGCATGCACCGCGAAACCACCATCGACAAGCTGGAGTTCGACGCCGACGGCCTGCTGAAGAAGGTCGTCCCCACCCTGGAGAGCATCGACCCGGTCACCATCGTGCACGCCGGCCCGGACGCCGAGGGCGTGGAGGGCGACGCGATCGCCCTGAACGGCTCCCTGTCGGGGGCGGGCGGCCCGAAGTGGACGGTCGAGAAGGACGCGCCCTGCACGGTCGCGGACCCGACGGCCGCCCGGACCACGGTCACCTGCACCGACAACGGCACGTTCACCCTCACGCTGACCGGCGGGCGCAGCACCGACACGGCGGTCGTCACCGTGTCGAACGCGGCCCCGGCCGTCACCTCCGCCACCGGCCCCTCGGGCCCGGTGCCGGCGGGCCGCCGTACGACGGTCACCGCCGCGTTCACCGACGCGGGCGCGGGCGACACCCACACCTGCACGGTCGACTGGAAGGACGGCGGCAAGCCGGCGGCCGGCACGGTCACCGCGTCCGGTTGCCGCGCGGAGCACACCTACACCTCGGCGGGCCTCCACCGTCCGGTGATCACCGTCACCGACGACGACGGCGCCTCGGACAGCAGGACGCTCCCCGAACTGGTCGTGTACGACCGGGCGGCGGGGCCGGTGGTGGGCGCGGGCACCCTCGCGGCTCCCGGCAAGGCGTTCTTCTCCCTCGCCGTCGGCTATCTGCCGGGCGCCACCGCTCCGGCCGGGCAGGTCACCTTCGACCTCGGGTCGGCCCTCAGGTTCCGCTCCACGGACGTCGACTGGCTCGTGGTCTCCGGCTCCACGGCCGTCCTCGAGGGCTCGGGCACGGTGAGCGGCAAGAAGGGCTACGGCTTCCGGGTCACGGCCACCGACAACCCCGACACCTTCGCGATCAGGATCTGGAAGAAGTCCGACGGGACGGTCGTCCTCGACACGGGGGCGGGGGTGAAGCCCGGCACCGTGACGATCGGCACGCACCGCCGCTAGGACCGGGTTAAGGTCATGGGCCCCCTGCGCTCGCAGGGGGCCCGTTCGTCGTCCTGGGGGGGACCTCGCACATGCCGACACCCGACGAGATCTGGAAGAGCGCCGACCTCGCCACCCGGCGGCTCGCCGGGCTGGCCCTCAACCCGGCCACACCACCGGACATCTTGCTGCGCCTGCTCCTGGACGGCCCGCTCGCGGTCCGGATGGTGCTGTGCCGGGACCGGGCGCTGCCCGAGGTCGTCGTCGACGCCGTGATCACCCATCCGGACCACCTCACCCGCCGCTTCTTCGCCGGCAGCGCCCATGCCGATCCCGCTTCGCGGGCGCGGCTGGTGGACGATCCCAACTGGATCGTGCGCGGCTGGCTGGCCGACGGGCCCCTGCCGACCGGCCCGCACCGGCCGAGGCCGCTGCCCGACGCGACCGTCGTCCGCATCCTCAGCACCTACGACAGCGACCAGCTGGGCGGAGGCATCTACCGGCAGTTCTCGAACGAACTGCGCCAGGCCATGCCCACGCACCCCGATCCCAAGGTCCGGGTCTGGGGCGTCGGCATGTGGACCTCGCTGTCCGCCGAGCGCCGCGCCGCGCTGCTGGCGGACCCGGACGACGAGGTGCGCAGGAGGGCGGAAGGTCATCGGCAGAACGAGGATCCGGCATGGGTGGAGAGCAATCTGCCGGACCGCCCGTGCCACGCGCGGACCTACACCCTGGTGAACCTGCCGCTGACCAGGTCCGTCGTGGACAGCGTGCTCACCGCTCCGGCGGGTCCCCAGGAGCGCTCGATGATCGCGGGCAACGCCTCACTGCCTTCCGACGTGGTGGTCCTGCTGGCCTCCGATCCGGACCCGGAGGTGCGGGAGGAGATCGCGCGCCGGGACGACCTCGGGCCGGACCAGTTGCGGGCCCTCGCCGTCGATCCCGAGCCGAAGGTGCGGCTCGCCGTGTCCGTCCACCCGGCGTGGAGCGAGGAGGAGCGGGCCGGGATCGACTACGCGGTTCCCATGGACTGCACGTTCGGCCCCCACTTCGAGCTCCTGTACCCCCGCGATCCCGAGGCCGTCCGGCGGGAGGCCCTGTCCGGGCATCCGCTGCTGCGCCGACACGCGGCGACGGAGCGATGGCTGCCGCCGGACCTGGTGGACCTGCTGAGCGCCGACGACGACCTGGGGGTACGGGTCCTGCTGGCCCAGAACCATCCCGGCGCACCGGCGGCGCTGCTGCTGCGCAGCTTCCTGGAGTACACCGGCCGGGAACGCGAGCACCTCCTCACCCGGCCGGCCTTCCCGACCGACGGGCTGGCCGGGTACGCCGACCACGCGGACCCGGCGGTCCGTGCCCTGGCCGCCCGGGATCCCGGGACGCCGTCGGAGGTCGTGGAGCGGCTGACCCGGGACCCGGATGCCGGGGTGCGGGCGGCGTTCGCCCGGCATCCGAACCTTCCCCCGGCCCGGCTGGCCGAGTTGCTCGACGACGAGGAGCTCGTGCGGGACGCCGCCGCCAATCCGGCACTGGGCGTGGACGCCATCCGGCGGCTGGTGGCGGCGCTGCCGGTCAGCTGACGGCCAGCAGGGCCTCGAGCGCCCGTGCGGTCCCCGGATACCGGGCGAGCAGCTCGGTGCCCGCCGGTTCAGCCGTCTCCCAGGTGCCCTCGAAGCCCAGCAGACCTGCCAGCGCGTCGCAGGTCGCTGGGTGGGCGGCGAGGAGTGCCACGCCCCCGTCGGTGCGGGCGGCCGGCAGCGCCAGGGGCGGTTCCTCCGGGAGCCGCCACGGCGGCACCCAGGTGTCCAGGTCCGTCAGGCGCGCCGGGAAGAGGCGGCCCGCCTCGCGGACGATCAGCGGGGCCAGTTCGCGGCCGTCGGCGCGCAGGGTGGTGATGAGGGTCGGCAGCCAGGGCAGCAGGATCCGGTCGGGCAGTCGGGCGAAGGCGTTCGACACCGCCTCGACGACGAAGTCGGCGAGGGTGGGCACCGGTTCGAGGGCGTGCACGAACCCGCTGAGGTAGCGGGGGTAGGCCGGGACCACCAGGGGGTTGGCGAGCAGGTCGTCGCAGCGCTCCCGCAGGACGGCCCGGGGCAGGGTGCCCAAGTGGGTTTGGGCCGCCCACAGCAGGGCGGTCCGTGCGGGCTCGGACGGGTGGGACTGGGCGAGGGCCAGTTCGAGCTGGGTGCGGTCGCAGCCGAGCGAGAGGGCCAGGCTCTCCATGCTGAACAGGAAGCCCAGCATCGCGGCGACCTGACGGACGGTCGCGTCGTCGTCGGTGAACGCGGTCGGCAGCTGGGTGCAGTAGTGCGCGTAGCCGGTCTTGACGAAGGACTCGATCCACGGCGGCAGCACGGGTTCGCTGGTGCGGTAGTACGCAAGCAGACGGCGGACGCGGCGCAGCACCTCGGGCGCGCCGTCGACGCTGCGTTCGGCCGCCAGGACCTCCAGGGCGTGGCTGCCCAGTTCGTCGGCGAGACGGCGGCTGCGCAGGTAGAGGATCGCGTCCTCGACGGTCTCCAGGACGGTGGCCGCGGTGGCCTGCGGGGCGTACGCGGTGCGGCGCAGCCGCTGCTCCAGGACCTGCTCGATGCTGACGCCCTCGTAGCCGAGTTCGATGAGCGCCCGCTGGTGGGTGCCCAGGGCGAGGTCCCAGGACTCCTGGATGGGGCGTTCGCCGAGGCTGCGGTCGCCCATGATGGGCCGGGCGGCGCCCTGGGGCAGCAGTCGGCGCAGCATCCACAGCACGTCGGAGCAGTGCGCCAGTTCGGGCCGGGAGGCGATGTCCAGCAGGGCCCGCTGGACGCCTCGCTGCTGGAGTTTCAGGTTCAGCGGGGCGAGCCGGTCGTGGACGTCGCGGGCCAGGGGCGGCAGCGCGTCGTAGCCGACCTGGCCGACGCGGTCGCCGCCCATCATGATCTCGACCAGTCTGCCCACGTCGCGCCGGCCCGGTACGGAGTCCTTCTCGATGCAGGTGACGGCCGCGTCCTGGAAGTCGTACGGCGTCGGTTTGGCGCGGTCGCGCATGCCGGCCAGCAGGATCGACGTCTCGAAGACGGCGATGGCGTCGGCGGTGGAGGCGAGATAGCCGTTGCGCCGGGCGGCGCGCACGATGTCCACCGACCAGCCGAGCAGTTCGGCCTCGTCGAGGGGGTCGAGGGCGGGCGGCCGCTGGAGGAAGCCGGTGAGCCGGTCGGCGGGCGGGGTCGGGGCGGCGGAAGTCGGCGCGGGCAGGGCCTTCTTCGGTCGGCTGCCCGCCTGGCCGGCCAGCCGGTACGGCCGTACCCGGGTGCGCTTGAGGTTCTTGGCCCATTCCGTCGCGGCGATGGAGACCGAGCCGGCGGCCAGGCCGAACTGCGCCTCGATCGCGGCGTGGCTGGACGGGATCAGGCCGTGCCGCCACTTGGTGCCGCTGGGCGGGCTGACGGTGAAGGTGTCACTGCCGTGCACGCCGAACTCGGCGACACGGCTGGCCGCGTGGAAGGCGCCGCAGACGTAGAGACAGTCGCCGGGGTCGGTGCCGGTGGCGGCGAGGTGCTCGCGCATCCGGGTCCACATGTACCGCTCGCGGTCCTCGTCGACCCGGACCTTGTGCGGGTCACCGGGGGCGAGGCGGCGGAAGAGGCTGCCGATGAGCAGCATCACCTGGCGGTAGGTGTCGTGGTCGCCGTCGCCGAGGGGGAGTTCCACGTACTGGTGCCACCACTCGGACCAGTGGCGGACCCGGCCGTGGCGCAGGAGGTGTTCCTCCAGTTCGGCGAAGCGGGGGCGCAGGTCGCCGATCTCCACGCCGACGGCGTCGCCGTGCAGGGCGCTCTCCTCGCCGGCCGCCGGTGCGTCGGGGTCCGAGGGGGTGGGTTCGTCCCGGGTCTCCCACTGGAAGACGTGGTCCGAGGAGCGGTCGACGAGGACCAGTTCGACGCCGGGGGTGTCCAGGGCGTAGGCGATGGCCTGGTACTCGGCGGACGCCTCCGTGATCGGGGCGACGACCGACAGGGGTGACCAGTCGGCGGGGAAGCCCTCGACCTCCGACGCGAACGCCTGGACGGCCACCGGGAGGCGGCAGTTGCGCAGTTCGGTGAGGAGGGGAGCCATGTCCTCGCACAGCTCCAGGTACACGACCTTCGGCTGCTTCTCGCGCAGCCGGCGGGCCATGGCGATCGCCGAGGCCGGTGAGTGGTGGCAGACGGGGAAGATCTCCAGCGGCTCGCGCACCGCGCGTTCGACGTCGTCGACGATGCCGCGCAGGATGCCTTCCAGTGCGCCGGGTCCGTCGGCGAAGGCCGTGGCGGCCTCATGGAGCTGTCCGCGCAGCGCCTCGAAGGTGCCGCCGCTCATGACAGGGTCGCGATCGCGTCGCGGCCGCCCTCGAGGAACTCCGGCCAGGAGCCGCCCTCCTCCTTGCTGCGCGGCTCGACGACGCCGTGCAGGTACTTGTTGAGGATGGCGAGGTCCTCGGGCTCGCGCCGGGCCAGGGAGCCGACGAGGGAGGAGGCGAGGGTGCGGGCGGTCAGGGCGCGCTCGCCGAAGAAGTTGCTGTGCAGGATGGCGTCCTCCAGGACGCCGATCTGTTCGGCGGTCGACAGGGCGGACTCCAGTTTCTCGTCGTCGCTGCCGGCGGCGGCCGCGGAGGCGCGCAGGTCGGCGAAGCTCTGCAGCAGGACGTCCAGCAGGGTGGGCGGCACGTCCAGTTCGATCTGGTGGCGGCGCAGGAGTTCCTCGGTGCGGAAGCGGACGATCTCCGCCTCGCTCTTCTTGTTCGTCACCACCGGAATGCGGACGAAGTTGAAGCGGCGCTTGAGCGCGGAGGACAGGTCGTTGACGCCCCGGTCGCGGCTGTTGGCGGTGGCGATGACCGAGAAGCCGGGCTTGGCGAAGACGATGTTGTCGCCGCCGGCGCCGTCCAGTTCGGGGACGGAGATGTACTTCTCCGACAGGATCGAGATCAGCGCGTCCTGGACGTCGCTGGTGGAACGGGTGAGTTCCTCGAAACGGCCGATGGTGCCGGTCTCCATCGCGGTCATGATCGGCGAGGGGATCATCGACTCCCGCGACTGGCCCTTGGCGATCACCATGGACACATTCCACGAGTACTTGATGTGGTCCTCGGTGGTGCCCGCCGTGCCCTGCACGACCTGGGTGGAGTTGCGGCAGATCGCGGCGGCCAGCAGTTCGGCGAGCCAGCTCTTTCCGGTGCCGGGGTCGCCGATGAGCAGCAGACCGCGGTCGGAGGCGAGGGTGACGATGGAACGCTCCACGAAGCTGCGGTCGCCGAACCACTTCTGGTCGATCTCCCGGTCCAGGCCGTCGGCGCGCTCGGAGCCGAGGACGAACAGGCGGACCATCTTCGGGGAAAGGCGCCAGGAGAACGGCTTGGGGTTGTCGTCGATCGACTCCAGCCAGTCCAGTTCCTCGGCGTACTTGATCTCGGCGGGGGCGCGCAACAGGTCGGTCATCACAGTGCCTTTCTCAGAATGGGGGGTATCAGGCGAGGAACGTCTTGAGCTCGTGGACGAGCTTGCGGATGTGGCCGGAGATCACCGGTGTGCCCTGGTCCTTGAAGCGCTCCCGGAACCACGGGTTGACGCTGCCGCGCCCGGAGCTGGTGACCGAGCCGACGGGGATGAACTTGACCCCGGAGCGGTGGAGGGCGGCCATGCTGTCGAACAGGGACTGGTGGTGCCACTCGTAGAAGTCGGAGATCCACACCACGACGGTGTTGCGCGGCTCGGCGATCTTCGGCTGGGCCAGGGCCATGGCGACCGTGCCGTCCGTGCCGCCGCCGAGCTGGGTGCGCAGCAGCGTCTCGAAGGGGTCGTGCACCCACGGGGTGAGGTCGAGCGCCCGGGTGTCGTACGCGACGAGGTGGACGTCCACCTTCGGCAGCCCGGCGAAGATCGACGCCAGGATGGTGCAGTTGACCATGGAGTCGACCATCGAGCCCGACTGGTCGACGACGACGATCAGCCGCTGCGGGGTCGTCTTGCGGGCGGTGTGCCGGTAGTAGAGGCGGTCGACGTAGAGCCGTTCCTCTTCGGGGCTGTAGTTGGTGAGGTTCTTCCAGATGGTGCGGTCGAGGTCGAGGTTGCGGAAGACGCGCTTGGGCGGGATCGAGCGGTCGATCTCGCCGACGGTGGCCTTCTCGACCTGGGTGCGCAGGACTTGGGCGACCTCGTCGACGAAGCGGCGGATCAGGGACTTCGCGTTGGCCAGGGCCACGCCCGAGAGATTGTTCTTGTCGCGCAGCAACTGCTCGATGAGCGACATGCTCGGGGTGAGCCGGGAGGCCAGCTGCGGGTCGGCGAGCACCTCGCGCAGGCGCATGCGCTGGACGAGGTCGGCCTCCAGGGAGCCGAGTTCGGGTCCGATCGCCGGGATCAGCCGGCTGAGGTCGGGGCTGGTGCCGTTGCCGCCGGTGCCGGTCGGGCTGACGCCGGGGCCGCCGGCGCCGGGGCCGCCCGCGCCGCGCCCTCCGCGCAGGTCGCCGGGCGAGCAGCCGAGGGCGCGCTCCAGCCAGCCGGCGTCGGACTGCCACCGGGACAACTGACCGGCGCTGACGGCTCCGCTGCCGGTGGCGAAGACGTTGAGCAGCACCTTGGACACCAGGGCCGCGCGGCGCACCTCCGCGGCCCGGTCGCGGGCCTCGGTGTCGCCGGAGTCGTCCTCCGCGGTGTCGGGCACCATCAGCCCGTCGAACTCCCCCGCCAGCTCCGGATGGCGCTGCACGATCGAGTCGACGGAGGCCTGCGGGTCCAGCAGGGCGGGCGGCAGGCCGATGTCCTCGACGACGGCGAGGCTCGCCGATTCCAGGGCGGCCTGCTCCTCGGGGTCGAAGAGGCGGGCGAGGAGCCGCCAGTACAGGACCTGCCGGCGGTTGTCGTGCGGAGTCGGTGCGGGCGTCGGGTCGTTCATTTGCGCAGCAGCCTTCCCGCTCGCTCCCGCAGGACGGTGACGGCGTCGGTGGCGGCCTTCTCGGCCCTGACGCCCGTCTTGTCGGTGGTGCCGCCGGCCCAGGCACCCGCGTGGAGGGCGACGGTCTTCCTGCGGACGGTGGTCTCGACGGCGAGCGGCTGGAGGCGGAACGCGCCGTCGTCCCAGCGGAGCAGGCCGATGCAGGCACCGGAGGCCTCGACGGCCTCGGGGGTGAGGGGGCCGGCTACCGGGATGCGGTCGGTGTCGACGGCGAGGTCGTCCCCGGCGGCGGTGAGGACGAGGGTGTCGCCGTCCCGCCGGGTGGTGTAGCCCTCCAGGAACACCGGTTCGGCGAGGCGCGCGGGGTGGCGGTCCAGAGGTGCCGTCGGCGCCGCTGCGGCGGTGGGGAGGGCGACGCGGGCGGTGGCGAAGGGGTCGGCCGGGTCGCCCGGGCGGGCCAGGGACTCGTCCCAGACGAGGTCGCCCTCGGCGGTGAGGGGCATGGCGTCCAGGTGCATCGCCCGGCCTTCGCCGAAGGCCGCGAGCAGCGACAGATGGGGCCGCAGCAGCTGCCAGACGCCGGCCGCGACGACGGTGTCCGGCTTGGGCACCGAGACGCTCGCGCGGACCAGCCGGGGCGGGGTGCCGTCGTCGGGTTCGAACACGGCGTGGACCTGGGCCTGGGCGGCGGTCGCGTGTTCGTGCAGGTCGACGCCGAGCGGCAGCAGCCGGCCGGTGGCGGTGCCGGCGGCGCCCGGGTCGGCGGCTCCGGACTGCGTGAGCAGCAGGGCGTGCGCCCACAGGTCGCCCCAGCGGCGGGCCGGGAACCGCTCCAGGGCGGATCCGGGGCAGGAGGCGGCGAGTTCGGCGGCGAATCCGTCGAGCAGGGTGGCCAGGCGGCGCAGTTCGGGCCGGGGCAGCATCGCGGAGACGATCTGGGCGGCGCCGCCGACGAGGTCGTGGTCGATGCCCTGCCAGCCGGCGCGGGCGAGGTCCGCGAGCCAGGTGCGGGCGGCGGCGAGCAGGTTGGCCTGCTGCCGGTCCCCCATGTCCTGCGAGGTGTCGGCGGTGCGGGTGCGGCCGGTGGAGTCGTCGGCGCGGGCCGTGAGCGCGTCGTGGACGGCGCCGAGGAGGGCGGTGCGGGCGGCGGCCAGGGCGAGGAAGTGGTCCTCGCTCGCGGTTCCCGCCGCGGCCTTCTCGGCGGCCTCGGCGACCCGGGCGGCCGGCGGGCTGCCGGCGACGGCGCGGGCGAGGTCCGCCAGGTCACCGGCCCGGTCGGCCCGGGGGCGCAGCAGGCCCGCGACGAGACAGCGGTCGAAGGCGTCGACCGCGGCCAGGGCCTCGTCCAGTCCTTCCACGGGTGCGGTGAGCGCGCGGGTGTGCTCCCCGGCGCCGGTGTTCTCCCCCGCGCCGGAGGTGAGCGCGCCGGGCGTCTCGCCGCGGGTCGGCGGGAACCACTGCATTTCCGGCAACGGGGCGGTGACCGGGGCCTGTTCGAGATAGGCGAGGTGGCGCAGGAACCGGCTGAAGACGGGCGCGGCGGCCGCCTTGCCTTCCGCCTGCGGCGGGCGGGCTGCGGTCATCGCGGCGGTGAGGGCGGCGGCGTCGGGCTCGCCGCCCGCCGGCTCGACGCGCAGGTAGCGGGCGACGCGCTCGGCGCCGTACTGCAGGACCGCCTCGGTGACCAGGGCGCGGATGTGGTTGCAGAACGAGCCGCGCGCGCCGCCGCAGGGCCGGTTGTTGTTGGTGCTGCACGCGAAGGCGTGGGTGCCGGACGCGATCGACGAGACGTACACCCGCTCGATGTCCGAGCCGCTGGAGACGACCCCTTGGAGGCGTCCCTCGGCCAGTTCGACGAAGGGGACCTTGGCGAGCTTGCGCGGTCGGGCGGGCGGCACCACCCGGGCCGTACTCGCCCTTTCCCAGTTCTCCCGGTCCGACACTCACCATCTCCTTTGCGGCACACGGCTGCACACGCCGAATCGGCGCAGCACAAGGGGGGTTGTCGCACCGGATCGGGGCGACACAAAAGAACGTACAGGCGGCCACTGACAACGCCTCTGACCTGCGACGACAGTTCCCTCCGCACGCGCGGGTCCCCGCTCTCTCCTAGAATTCCGGTGATCGTGCCGGGACGAGGGCAGGGCATTGCGCGCGGAAAGGGCGGAGTTGAGCGGGGAGCGGGCGGCGTTCGGGGCGCTGCTGCGGGAGTTGCGGCTGGCCGCGTCGCAGACCATCGAGGGTCTGGCGGAGGCGTCGGGCGTGAGTGTGCGGGGCATCGGGGACCTGGAGCGGGGGCGGCGGGCGGCTCCGCAGCGGCGTACGGTCGCGGCGCTCGCGGACGGTCTGGGGCTGGACGAGACACTGCGGGAGCGGCTGCTCGCGGCCGCCCGGGCGGGGCGCGCTCCGGGGTACAGCCCGGTGGGCGTCACGGCGTTTCCACGGGGCATCGACGACTTCGTGGGCCGGGAGCCGCAGTTGACGCGGCTGGCGGCCCTCGCCGAGCGGCGGGACGCCGTCCAGCCGGTGGTGGTGGCGGTGTCCGGGCCGCCGGGCGCGGGCAAGACGACGCTCGCGCTGCACGCCGCACGCGGCCTCGCCGACCGGTTTCCCGACGGGCAGCTGGTCCTCGACCTGTGCGGTACGGACGACGAGCCGCCCGGCCCGGCGGAGCTCGTGCTCCGGCTGCTCAAGGCCCTCCAGGTGGCCGACCGGGACCTCGCCCAGGCCGGGCCGGAGGGCCATCCCGCCCTGTACCGGCGGGTGCTGGCCGAGCGGCGCTGTCTGCTGGTGCTCGACGACGCGCGCGACGAGGCCCAGGTGCGGCCCCTGCTGCCGGCGGCGGGCGCGGGCATGGTGGTCGTGACGAGCCGGCGCATGCTGACCGGGCTGGAGAGCGTGCACCGGCTGCCGCTCGGGGAACTGAGCCCGGCGGAGGCCGCCGAGTTCCTCACCGCCCTGGTCGGCGCCGAGCGCGCCGCGGCCGATCCGGACTCCGTCGCCGAGGTCGCCGAGCGGTGCGGGCATCTGCCGCTCGCCCTGCGGGTGGCGGGCAACTGGCTGGCCACCCGCACCGGTTGGACCGTGCGCCGGCTGGCCGACCGGCTCGCCGCCGAGGACCGGCGCCTGGACGCGCTGGCCGCCGGGGATGTCCGCGTGGCGGCCGCCTTCGACCTGTCGTACCGTCAGCTCACCCCCGCCGCCGCCCGGTTGTTCCGGCGGCTCGCGCTGGTGCCGGGACCGGACACCGGGGCCGCCGGAGCCGCCCGGCTGACCGGGCAGCCCCTGTTCGACGCCGAGGACACCCTGGAGGAGCTGGTGGAGACCGGCTTGCTGGGGGCGTACGGCGAGCGCTACCGGATGCACGACCTGCTGCGGCTGTACGCCCGTACCCGGCTGGAGGCGGAGGAGAGCGCGCGGGACGCCGAGGAGGCCCGCACGGCGCTGTACGGCTGGCTGCTGGAGACCACGGTCGTGGCCGGGCGCTGGTTCGAGCCGGACCACGGTGCGCCGACGGCCGGCTGGGCGGGGACGGTCGACCTGTCGAGCGCGGACCGCGCCCGGGCGTGGCTGCAGGCCGAGGGCGCGAACTGGCTGGCCGCCCTGCGCGCGGCGGCGGCCGCCGGTGAGCACGCGATGGTGGTGGAGGTGGCGGAGGCGCTGCACTGGTTCTCGGACCAGTGGATCTTCTGGGGGCACTGGCCCGAGGTCTTCGGTACGGCCGCCCGCTGCGCGCGGGCGCTGGACGATCCGGTCGGAGAGGCGACGCACCTCAACTACCACGCGTGGGCCCTGCTGACCTGCGAGGGACGCCCCCACGAAAGCCTCGAGCGCTCCGCCGAGGCACTGGCGGCCGCCCGGCGCGCGGGCGACACCCGGCAGGAGGCCTGGTCCCACATCTACCGCGCCCTGGCTCTGCGCCGGCTCGGCGACCATGTGCCGGCCGCCGAGCACATGGACCGTGCGGCTTCGCTGTTCGAGGCCGCCGGCGATCTGCACGGCAGCCTTCAGGCCCGGCACGGCCGGGGGCTCGTCCTGATGGACTCGGGGCGGCCCGAGGAGGCCCTTGTCGTGTACGGGCGCACGCTGGAGTTCCTGGAGCGGGTCCACGACCGGCTGGAGCGGCACATCGCCGACTTCGGGCGGGGCGGGCTGCACTCGGGCATGGGTTCCTGCTACGCGCTGATGGAACGCTGGACGGACGCGGTCGAGCACCAGAGCGCCGCCGTGGCGATCTGGCGGACGAGCGGCAACACGGCCATGGAGAGCCGCCAGCTCATCCGTCTGGGCAGGGCCCTGCTCTCCGCCGGACGGTCCGCCGAGGCACGGGAGGCCTTCGCTCGCTGTGTCTCCCTCGGCCCGGACGCCGACCCGCAGCGTGTCGCGGAGGCCCGAAACGCCCTCGCCCGCCGGGACGCCGACTAGCGGCCGTCCGGCGGGCGAGGTTCCCCGCGCCGTACGGCCCATCGTCGTGGCTGCGGTTCAGCCGTGTCTTGTCCCGCAGCGCACGGAGTTGTTCCCTCGGCGCACAGCGGGCGGCGCCCGCGATTCTGCCTCCTTCCTGCCTGGAGACCGCCACCACCCGCTGCTTGGCTGAGGGCGGCGGGGAGACCGGGCCGCCGCCGTTCCGCGTTCTCCTGTGCCTCGTACGGCAGGAGAGGAGAACCGGGTGAGCCTGGTGTGGACGACGGATGCGGTTCCCGAGGGGGAGAGACTCGCGTACTGGCGGGACGCGGTGGGCAGGGCGCTGGTGCCGATGACCGTCACCGCCCGCGAGGACGGCCCGTTCTCGGGCCGGGTCACCACCGGGCGCCTGGGGTACCTGCGGATCTCCACCGTCGAGGCCGACCCGCAGCGCGTGAGCCGCACGCCCGCGCAGATCGCCCGCGCGGACTCCGATCACGTGGCCGTCGGCGTCCAGACGTCCGGCACGGCCACGCTCCTCCAGGACGGCCGGCGCTCCTTCGTCGGGGAGGGCGACCTCGTCGTCTACGACACGGCACGCCCGTACGTCCTGCAGTATCCGCGGCCCTTCTCGACACGGGTCGTGCACATCCCCCGGCGGGCGGTGGGCCTGCCCGAGGAGGAACTGCGGCGGGTGACCGGCACCGCCATCGCCGGCACGGAGGGTTCCGGCGCGCTGCTGGCGTCCTTCCTGACCACGCTCGCCATGTCGGTCCCGACGTGTTCCCCGGCGGTCGCGACCAGGCTGGCCGCCAGTGTCGTCGACCTGTTCGCCACACTCGTGGACGAGCGGACGCCGGCCGACACGCTCTCCCCCGCCGCCCCGCGGCACCACCTCGTGCCCCGCATCCGGGACCACATCGACCGGCACCTCGCGGATCCCGGGCTGTCCCCGCTGAGCATCGCCGCGGCGCACCACATCTCCGTGCGGTATCTGCACCGGCTGTTCGAGGACGAGGGGGTCACCGTGGCGCGGCTGATCCAGCGGCGGCGGCTGGAGCGGTGCGCCCGGGACCTGACCCGTCGTGACACGGCGGCTCCCACGGTGTCGGCCGTGGCCCAGCGGTGGGGTTTCGCCAATCCCGCCCACTTCAGCCGGGTGTTCCGCGCGGCCTACGGACGTTCCCCGCGGGAGTGGGTGCGTTCCGGCTCGTTCATCTAAGGTTGCGGGTCCGAGGGCATCTCGGCGGCAGGTCGGTCGGTATACGGTCCGAAGCGCGCTTTCCCTGATCAGGAATGGCTTACGTCAACGGAGATTCGAGCCGAACAGAACAGGTGCCATGCCGACCGCCGTATCCGATGCCTCGCCCCGCTTCCCCCAGTCCGCGGCCCCGTCCCGCCATGCGTCGGCCACCGTCGTGCTGGCCTGCCTCGGGGTCTTCGTCTCCTATCTGCCGGTCGTCGGCGTGTCGGTCGCGCTGCCGGTGATGCAGCAGGCCCTCGGTGCCTCCACCGCCGGGCTCCAGTGGATCACCGACGCCTTCATCCTGCCGACCGCCGCCCTACTGTTGACCTGCGGGATGCTCGGTGATCTGTACGGCCGCAAGAAGGCGTACCTCGCCGGTCTGGCCCTGTTCTGCCTCGGCTGTCTGGTGTGTCTGACCGCCGACGGTGTCGTCCAGGTGTGTGTGGGTCAGGCGTTCGCCGGCCTTGGCACGGCCGCGCTGCTGCCCTCCACGCTCGCCCTGATCAGCGAGGTCTGCCCCGATCCCGGCCGACGGGCCCGGGCGATCGCCCTGTGGACGGCGTCGCTGGGACTCGGCCTGACCCTCGGGCCCTTGTTCAACGGGCTGATCGTGGAGCGGGCGAGCTGGCGGTGGATCTTCCTCCCGGCGCTGGTCGTGGGTGCCGTCGCCGTCGCCGCCGGCGCCGCGGTCCTGACGGAGTCCCGGTCCACCCGGGAGCGGCAGCTCGACATCCCCGGACAACTGCTCGCGATCGTCGGCATCACGGGGCTCGTCTACGGCGTGATCGAGGGCGGCAGCGAGGGCTGGTCCTCGGCCGAAGCGGTGACGGCGTTCCTGGTGACGGCGGCCGCGCTGCCGGCGTTCGTGCTGGTGGAGCTGCGTTCCCCGTGCCCGATGCTCGACCTGCGGCTGTTCCGCTCCCGCGCGTTCTCCGGGGCGGCCCTCGTCATGGCGGTGACGTTGTTCGCCCAGGTCGGTCTGGTCTTCGCGCTCAGCGAGTACTTCGGGCTCGTCCACCACGCCTCGACGTGGGACATCGGGCTGAGGCTCGTGGCGCTGAACGGGTTCACCGTCGTCCTGGGCCCGCTGGTGGGCCGGCTGATGAACCGGAACTCGCCCCGGCTGCTGCTGGTGACCGGTCTGGTCGTCGGGGGCGTCGGCGCCCTGTGCGTGACCTTCTTCCGGGCCGACACGGGCACGGGTGCAGCCGCACTCGTCATCGCGGTGCTCGGGATCGGCATCGCGCTGGCCATGGCCCCGATCACCACGATCGCCATGGACAGCCTGCCGCACCGCCTGGCGGGCACGGCCGGGGCGGCGAACAGCGCCCTGCGGCAGATAGGCAGCGCGCTGGGCCCGGCGGTCTTCGGTGTCGTCCTCACCCAGCGCACCCTGGACAGCCTGCCCGCTCATCTCGCCGGATCCGGTCTGAGCCCCGCCGACCAGGGCGAGGTCCTGGGCGTGGTGTCCCACGTCGGCATCCAGGCCGGCGCGTTCCTCCGGCTGGACTCCCCGGAGACGACCGGGCAGGCCCAGGCGGCCTACGGGGCGGGCTTCACCGACGCGCTGCACACCTGCGCGGTCGTCGGAGGCGTAGGGATGCTGGCGGCCGCGGCGGTGGCGTACGCGCTGACCGGGGTGCGCGGCCGGGCCGCTACGGAAGGGCACGCGGCCGTCTGACCGGCGTGCACGGCGGAAGGACACACGGCCGTCCGACCGCGTGCCCGGCCCGGCCGGTGCGGAAGACCACGCGGTCACCTGAATCGCCTTGCGCGGCCGGACCGATACGGCAGAACCTCACCGCCGTGCGACCGCCATGCGCGGCCGGACCGATACGGCCGGGGACGCGGCCGTCCGACCGTGTGCCCGCCCCAGTCGGCGCGGAAGACCACGCCGCCCTCCGACCACCATGCGCGGCCGGACCAATACCGCAGACCCTCACCGCCGTCCGACCGCCATGCGCGGCCGGACCGATACGGCCGGGGACGCGGCCGTCCGACCGTGTGCCCGCCCCAGTCGGCGCGGAAGACCACGCCGCCCTCCGACCACCATGCGCGGCCGGACCAATACCGCAGACCCTCACCGCCGTCCGACCGCCATGCGCGGCCGGACCGATACGGCCGGGGACGCGGCCGTCCGACCGTGTGCCCGGCCCAGTCGGCGCGGAAGACCACGCCGCCCTCCGACCACCATGCGCGGCCGGGCCGGTACCGCAGACCCTCACCGCCGTCCGACGGCCATGCGCGGCCGGGCCGGTACCGCAGACCCTCGGCGCCGTCCGACCACCAAGCGGGGCCGGGACGGGCGGAAGACCACGCCGCCGTCCGACCGCCGTGCGCGGCCCGGTCGGTACGGCGGACCCTCGCGGTCGTCCGGCCGAAGGTCGCCGCGAGGTCAGCTAGGGGTGCGGCCCCGGCGTGCCGTGCACGCGTACAGCAGCGCCGCCCCGGCGACCGTGGCCGCCGCCGTACCGGCCGCGAGGGCTCCGCCACGGGAACGCCAGGACAGCACCGAGCCGGTCGAGTAGGCGGACAGCACGGAGCCGGAGCTGAGCCAGGAGCCCGCGGAGACGAAGGAGACGGCGGACCCGACGGATCCCACGGACAGGAAACTGCCGACCGAGGCGACGGACAGGGAACTGCCGACGGAGCCGATGGAGAGGAACGAGTCGACCGAGGCGATCGACAGGGCCGAGTTCTTCGACCAGAGCGAACGCCAGGAGCCGTCGGCGCTGTCGGCATGCTGAGTCACGGATTTCGCCACAGACCTCATCATGATCCGAGCATAGGACCGGACCGGCCGGGATGTCGGCCGATCGGGAACCGTCAGGACGGCGGCCAGTCGCGGTAGGCGATCCGGGTCAGTTCGTGGATCTCACCGACGGTGCCCCATTCGTCGCGGCCGAGCCGGGCCAGGGGCCGCAGCCGCCGGATGTCGGGGTGCCCGTCGACGACGACGTCCGCGCGTACGGCGGCGTGCACGACCTGGCCGAGGACCAGTGTGGAGTTGCCGATGCCGAGAGTGGAGTGCAGTCGGCACTCCAGCGCCACGGGCGAGGCGGCCACACGCGGCGGCTTCACCCGCAGCGAGGGCTCCCGCTCGATGCCGACCGCGTCGAACTCGCCCTCGTGCGCGGGGAAGTCGGTGCCGCTGGCGTTGATCTGCTCGAACAGCGGCTCGGAGGCGAAGTTGACCACGAACTCGCCGGTGGCCTCGACGTTGCGCAGGGAGTCCTTGCGGCCGACGGAGGTGAACTGCACGATCGGCGGGTCGGTGCAGGCGACGGTGAAGAACGAGTGCGGTGCGAGGTTGGCGGTCGTGCCGTCGGCCGCGAGGGTCGACACCCAGGCGATCGGCCGGGGTACGACGACGGCGGTGAGCAGCCGGTAGAAGGCGCCCGCGCCCAGGGACTCGGGGTCGTGGTCAACGCGCATGCGGGCCACCCTACGGCGCCGCCTTCATCCCACGTCCCACAGGAACCGGTGGGTGTGGATGGCGAAGTAGGGGAAGGACTGCACACCGCTGACGCCTTCGATCTGCCGCACGGTGTCGTTGACGAAGTCGAGCAGGTCCTTCGCGGTGGGGCTGACCACCTCGGCGAACAGGTCGAAGCCGCCGGAGGTGAGCACGGAGTACACCACCTCGGGGTGGGCGGCCAGCGCGTCGGCGACGGGGCGCGGATCGCCGGCCGCGGTGATGCCGAGGAGCGCCATGGCCTGGCCGCCCATGGCCATCGGGTCGGTGACGCCGACGACCTGGACGGCGCGGGAGTCCAGCAGCCGTTGCAGACGCTGGCGGGCGGCGGAGGCGGACAGACCGACCCGGGGGCCGAGGTCGGCGTACGCGATACGTCCGTCGGTCTGCAGTTCGCGCAGGATGGCCCGGTCGATCTCGTCCACGTGTGGGTCCCTTCCCGGTGGTCAGCCGGCCAGTTCGGCCAGGGCGGCGGCGAACAGTTCGGTGTGGGTGTCGACGTCCTGCTCGCTGGTGTCGGGGCACATCAGGGCCATGTTGTGGAACGGGGTGAGGAGGATGCCCCGGTTGGCGAGGTAGAGGTGCAGGAAGTCCTCCAGCTCGGTGTCGCCGGCGGCCGCGGCCTCGGTCCCGGTGCGGGGGGCCGGGTCGGTGAAGCGGTACTCGGTGCGGGCGCCGAGCCGGCTGACGGACCAGGGCAGGGCGTGGGCTTCGATGCCGGCGCGGACGCCCGCCTCGAAGCGCTCGGACAGCTTGTGCATCCGGGCGAACGCCCCGTCGGTGAGGACGTGTTCGAGGGTGGCGCGGGTCGCCGCGACGGAGAGGGCGTTGCCCGCGAGGGTGCCGCCGACCCCGCCCATGTCGACGAGGTCCAGGTCGGCCCGGCCCAGGAGCCGGTCGGCGAGGTCGGCGGAGAGGCCGTAGGCGCCGGCCGGGATGCCGCCGCCGATGGCCTTGCCGATGGTCAGCACGTCCGGTTCCAGGTCCCAGGCGGCGGTGCAGCCGCCCGGTCCGGCGGAGAAGGTGTGCGTCTCGTCGTTGATCAGCAGGGTGCCGTACCGGCGGGTCAGCTCGCGCACGCCCTCCAGGTAGCCGGGTTCGGGCAGGAGGATGCCGATGTTGGTGAGCGCGGGTTCCATCAGGACGGCGGCCACGTCGCCGTGGGCGAGTTCACGCTCCAGGTGGTCCAGGTCGTTGTACTCGGCGACCCGGCTGGTGAGGGTGACGTCGCAGGGGGCGCCGACGTTTCCGGGACGGGCGGTGCCCTGCCCGTCGGGGCCGGTCACGATCAGGGACTCGTCGACGCTGCCGTGGTAGCAGTAGCTGTTGACCAGGATCTTCGGGCGTGCGGTGACGGCCCGGGCGAGGCGGATCGCCCAGCGGTTGGCGTCGGTGGCGGTGAGCGAGAAGCTCCAGCGGGGCAGGCCGAAGCGGCGGGTCAGTTCGGCGCCGACCCATTCGGCGTCCTCGGTGGGCAGCATCGCGGTCGCTCCGCCGAGCGTGGTGAAGCGGTGCTGTACGGCCTCGGCGACGGCGGCCGGCGAGTGACCCGCCATGGCGCCGGTGTCGCCGAGACAGAAGTCGACGTACTCGTGCCCGTCGACGTCCCGGACGCGGGCGCCCCGCGCGGACTCCAGGTACCGGGGGAAGGCGCCGGCCGTCTTGTTCATCCAGGTCATCGGCACCCGGCCGAAGAGGTGCCCGGCGCGGGCGTAGGCGTCCCGGGAGCGGGGGTTGCGCCGCTCGGCCTCCGCGCTCTCGCGGGCCAGGAGATCACGCAGTCGGGCACGGTCCATGGCACACCCCGGATCCGAGGGACGAATGAATGCGATGAATCTACGGTCGCCGACGCGGGAATCTCAAGGCTTGACGATCGAATCGATTGTCACCGCGATCGATTCAGTCGTCCATCGCGTTCTCCGCAACGGCCTCCGCAATGACCTCCACAGTGGTCTCCAGCGCGGTCTCCGTCGCGGGCCCCACCGCGGTCTCCGTCCGGATCCTGGCCACGGCCGCGCCCACCTGTTCCTGCACGGAACCGTCCGGCGGGGCGCCCTGGACGGCGGACACCAGGTCCTGGGCGAGGTGGTGCAGTTTGGTGTTGGTGTGCTGCGAGGCCTCCACGAGCACCCGCCAGGCGTCCTCGGCGCTCAGGGCGAAGGAGGCCATGAGGACGCCGCGGGCCAGATCGATCACCGGCCGGGTCTGCATGGCGCGCCGCAGCTGGACGACCTCGACGCGCAGGTCCCGCAGGGTTTCCGGGTCCGCGTCCTCGCCCCCGCCCGGGTCCGTCGGCTCGGGCTCGGCGAACAGCGGGCGGGTGCCGGTGAGCGCGAGGAGACGTTCGACGGCGGGGGCGAGGGTGCGCAGGGCGATCGTCTTGCCCTGTCGCAGACCCTGCTCACGCATGCTCAGCAGCACATTGAGGGTGGAACAGTCGCAGAAGTCGACGCCGTCGAGCTCCAGGTCGACACCACCGACGGACGCACCGAGGGCCGCGCGCAGGGCGTGCTCGAGCCGCTCGGCGGATTCGAGGTCGAGTTCCCCGCGTACGGCCACGACGACACGGTCACCGTCCGGCCGAACGCCGATCCGCGGGACGGAATTCACGTCGTACACAGGCTCCGGCATGACCGCCTCCCTCGGTCACTTTCCACGTGACAACAGAGTCGCCCGCCCGCCTGTCACCCGTCAACCAATACACGAAAATAAGTTCCTGTGTTTGTATACGTGAATGCCCGGCCGTAGGATCGATCCATGGAGGGAGTTGCCGAGTCGCACAACGGATGGACGTTTCTGACCAACCACGCACGCGTGCTGGCGGCCATCGCGGACAACCACAGTGCCCGGATCCGTGACATCGCCGCACACTGCCGGCTGACGGAACGCGCGGTTCAGAAGATCATCGCCGACCTGGAACAGGACGGTTATCTGTCGCACGTCCGGGAAGGGCGGGGCAACGTCTACCGGATCGAGCCGGACAAGGTGCTGCGCCACCCGGCGGAGGCCGGCCTGCAGGTCGCCGCTCTGCTCTCGCTGCTCGCCCAGGACGAGGCGACCCGCCGATCATGAACGGTGGTGAACCGGTCATTGCGGGCCCGCCCGAGGGAGCGAGAGACGAAGGTCACGAATACGTATCGGACATTTAACGCTTGAATCTTCACACCTGTCACACATGTTGGCTAGGTTGACGCCCATACCGCACGAACGGCTCCGGCAAACCCCGCCGGGTCCCGCGGCCCAACAGCCCGGCAGGGCACAGAGCTTGGGGCACCCTCGACTCGGGGGTCGCCCGGATCCGCGGGCCGGTACGGCCCGGCGGAGCACGGAAGGAGTACGTCTTCCATGGCGACGGAGGTCGGCGAGCCGAGCCGGGCGGAGATCCAGCAGGCGGTCAACGCGCTGTACGACCGGGCCGAGAGCGACACCGGGAACTTCAACGCGACGCGTGCCAGGTCCAACGCGAACCGCCGGTCCGGTGTCTCCCTCGCGCGCGGTGGGCGCGGTTCCGGCGACCCGTCGACCGAGGCCATGGCCCGCAAGTGGTTCGACGTGGCACGCAGTTCGATCGGCCCGACCGTGGAAGCGGTCCTGCCGGCCGACCGGACGCCGGCCCGTGCCATCGGCCCGTCCGCTCCGCGCGTGCCGAAGGAGCTGGAGCAGGCCTTCGAGAACAGCGTGCAGCGCACACCACGCCTCGCACTGGAGGCACCCGAGCGGCGGGTTCCCGAGCTGACGGCGCGTGCTGTCGCCGCGCTGCCCCCGGCGCCCGAGCAGGCACCCGCGGCGCCCGAGCCGCGCCGGCAGGAGCCCAAGGCCCTCCCGCCGGCGGCACAGCCGTCGCCCGCGCCCTCGATGACGCCCCCGCCGATGGGGCAGCCGATGACACAGCCGATGGGGCAAGTCATGGCGCAGCCCATGGGCCAGGCGATGACGCAGCCCATGACGCAGGTGATGGCGCAGCCGATGGGGCCGCAGCCCGGCGCGGTGTCACAGCCCATGGCAGCACAGCCGATGAGACCGCCGGCCGCCCCGGTGCCGAGGCCCGGCGACACCGCGGAGCAGCAGGCGATCCGGACCCAGGCCGCGGCCGCGTGGGCGGGGCAGGGGCAGGGGCAGGCGGCCCCGACCCCCGAGGCTCCCGCACAGGCCGGTGGTGGCGGCAACGACCAGCTTCCCGAGTTCAAGATCATGACGCCGGGGGCCGGCGGCTCCACGCGCGGGGGTGCTGCCCAGCCCGCGACCGTCTTCCCGACGTCCGAATTCGGCGTCGCGAAGCCCGCGTTCGCCTTCCCGATGCCCGAAGTCGACCCCACGACCGGCACGTTCATCCTCCCCGACTTCGACGCGATGAACGGCACCCCGGCGTCGGGCACCCCGGCGTCGGGCACTCCGACGCCGCAGGCCGGCTCCGCGACCGGCTCGTTCGCCTTCCCCATGCCGGACGCCGCCACCGCCACGCCGACGGCCGCCCCGGCACCCCAAGCCGGCCCCGCCTCCGGCTCGTTCAGCTTCCCCATGCCCGACGCCGCGACCCCGCAGGCCGGCCCCGCCTCCGGCTCGTTCAGCTTCCCCATGCCCGACGCCGCGACCCCGCAGGCCGGCCCCGCCTCCGGTTCGTTCAGCTTCCCCATGCCGGGCGCCGCCGCGACCACACCTCCGGCCGGCACCCCGATGCCCCAAGCCGGGCCTGGCACCGGGTCGTTCGCCTTCCCCATGCCCGACGCCGCCGCGACCACACCCCCGGCCGGCACCCCGATGCCCCAAGCCGGGCCTGGTACCGGCTCGTTCGCCTTCCCCATGCCCGACGCCGCGCCTTCCACCCCGCCCGGCGGAACCCCGGTCGTCGCAGCCGCGAATGCCGGGGCCGGCTTCCCTGCCGCCGAATTCGGCGGGGCGCAGGCTCCGTTCGCCTTCCCGTATCCCGCAGCCGACGGGTCCACGCCCGCCGGCGGCACGCCGATGCCCCAAGCCGGTCCGGCGAGCGGCCAGTTCAGCTTCCCCATGCCCGACGCCGCTCCGACGGCACCCGCGCAGGCCTTCCCGGCTCCCGAACTCGTGGGCGCGGCCCCCATGGCAGGCGTCGCGGCCCCCATGGCAGGCGTCGCGGCTCCCATGGCCGGGGTCGCGGCCCCCATGCCGGGCATGGCAGCCCCCGCGACGGGCGTCATGGGGGCCCCCGCACCCGTGGACGCCCTCACCGGCCCGATCCTCGCGGCCCCCGCACCGGCACCCGCGCCCACCCCGGCTCCGATGCCCGCCCCGGCCGCGGCTCCCGTCGGCGCCACCTTCAGCGCGACCGGTACGGCCTACCTGGGCAAGGCGGACAAGGCGCTCGCCTTCGCGCGTGCGCAGATCGGGCGGCCCTGTCTTCCGGGTGCCACGGGACCGGAGTCGTACGACTGCTCCAGCCTCACCCAGGCCGCCTGGCGGGCCGCCGGGGTGACCCTGCCGCGGTCCGCCATCGACCAGGCGAAGGCCTTCACCCGGGTCGGCCTCGACCAACTCCGCCCCGGTGACCTCGTGTTCTTCCACGACGACCTCAGCCACGTCGGCCTGTGCACGGACGGCGCCATGATGATCCACGCCCCGGGCCCGGGAGCGCGCATCCGCGAGGAACCGATCGTCGCCGTCGGCGAGGGCACGGTGCGCGGCGCGGTACGCCCCGCCTGAGGCGAGCATCCGCGCCACACCGGCCGGGCGCGTGTGGCCGAAAGAGGGGCATCGCGGGGCCGGTCCGCACGGTCACACTGGCGTCCGGTCCGGTGCAGGGAGGGATCCCGTGGGGGACGCGCAGGAGAGCGTGCGGAAGGTGGACCGGGGACCGGGGCGGCCCGGCTGCCCGGTGAGCCGGGAGACGGACGGAAGCTGGGTGGTGCGCGGGTACGCGGCCGCCCGGGAGGTGCTGCGCAGTACGGACACCGTGCAGGCCGGTCTGGGCATCGAGACGGTGGAGAAGCTGCCGCGGCGCATCCGCCGGCCCGTGCTGTACCAGGACGGGCCGGAGCACCGGGAGCAGCGTCGGCAGACCGCGCGGTTCTTCACGCCCCGGTGGGTGGACGAGCACTACCGTCCGCTCATGACCCGGGTGGCGCAGGAGCAGGTGGCGGTGGTGCGGGCGGCCGGTACCGCGCAGCTGTCCGATCTGAGCTTCACCATGGCGATCGAGGTGGTGCGGGACATCATCGGGCTCACGCACAGCCGGCCGGGGCTGAAGGAGCGGCTGGAGCGGTTCTTTCCCGAGGAGTTCGGGCAGCCGGGGCTGACCAGCGCTCGGGGCCTGTACTGGCTCGTGCGTCAGAACGCGAACTGGCTGCGCATCCACCTGGCCGACGTCCGCCCCGCGATCCGGGCGCACCGCCGCCGGGAGCGGGACGACCTGATCTCGCACCTGCTGGCCGAGGGATGCTCGGGCGCCGAGATCCTCGGCGAGTGCCTGACGTACGCGGCGGCCGGGATGGTCACCACGCGGGAGTTCATCTGTGTCGCCGCCTGGCATCTGTTCGACGACCCGGGGCTGCTGGAGCGGTACCGGGCGGCTCAGGAGCCGGAGCGGCTGGCGCTGCTGCAGGAGATCCTGCGGCTGGAGCCCGTCGTGGGGCGGCTGGCCCGGCGGGCCACGGCGTCCCTGACGGTCGGCGGGACGCCGGTGGAGGCCGGGGAGCTGATCACCGTCCATGTGGACGAGACCAACGCCGATCCGGCGGTGGTGGGCGGTGACCCGTGCCGTCTGCGTCCCGGCCGTGAGCTGGGGCTGGGCCCGGGTGCGGCCGGGCTCGCCTTCGGGGACGGCGCCCACCGCTGTCCGGGCGCCTCCGTCGCCGTACTGGAGGCGGACGTCCTGCTCAGCCGGCTCTTCGCGCTCGACGGGCTGCGGATGACCGGCGTGCCGCGCGTGTCGTTCAAGGACGAGATCGGCGGGTACGAGATCAGGAACCTGACGGTGACCGTCCCGAGGTGAGACGGGCGCCGGCCCCCCTTCAGCGCATCGCGGAGCCGGCGCGGGTCTGGGTCCTGCGGACGTTGTTGTAGGCGCGCAGGAGGAGTTTGGAGACGGCGCACGGCGACATGTCGACGTGGCACTGACGGCAGGTGCGCACGTGCTCCTCGTAGGCGGTACGGGCCTGGTGCAGGGCGTCCTCAGAAGAGGTCATGGGGGTCCTCCGAACGAAACGACGGTTACCGTGGGACCTGCCTACTCGCCAGTAGCCCACGTCGAAGGAAAGTGGACCATGTTACTCACGGTAGCGAAAAATGCGATTCCGGCCGTTCCCGGAACCGACGAAGGGAGACGACGGTGACGGTCGAGAACGACGGGCGGCGCGCGGCGGCGGTGTTCGACGCGCTGGGGTCCGGCTACGAGAAGGCGTTCGCGCACTCGGAGGCGCATCGCAGGTCCCTGGAGTGGCTGCTGGGGCGGCTCACACCGGGCAGCCGGGTGCTGGACGTCGGCAGCGGCACGGGTCGGCCGACGGCCGAGACGCTGGTCACGGCCGGCCACGACGTGCGGGGCGTGGACGTCTCCCCCGTCATGGTCGACCTCGCCGGCCGCCAGGTGCCCGGGGCCGCCTTCGAGTGTGCCGACGTACGCGAACTCCCGCTGGAAGAGAGCTCGTTCGACGCGGTCTGCGTGTACTTCTCCCTGCTCCAGATGGACCGCGCCCAGCAGACCGGGCTGATCGGCCGGCTCGCTCGGGCGCTGGTGCCGGGCGGCAGTCTGGTGCTGGCGACCGTGCCGCTGGACATCGAGGGCGTGGACGCGGTGTTCATGGGGCAGCCGGTCCGGGTCACGAGTTTCGGCGGCGAGGACCTCGTCGAGGTGGTGCGGGGCGCCGGCCTGACCGTACTGGCCGAGGAGAACACCCTGTTCACCCCGGACCATCCGGAGGCCGTGCCCGAGCCCCACCTCTTCCTGTACTGCGGCCGGGAATGACCGGCCGCCGTGCTCAGTCCTCGACGCGGGACGCGAGGGACAGCACCAGGGCCGCCGACCCCGTGCCCAGGAGGGCGCCCGCGATGACGTCGCCCGGGTAGTGCACGCCGGTGTGGACCCGTGAGTAGCCGACCGCGCAGGCGAGCAGCCCGAGCGGGACGGCGGCGGCGGGGAAGGCGGGGCCGACGGCGGCGGCGAAGGCGACGGCCGAGGCGGTGTGCCCGGACGGGAAGGACGCGGAGTCCGGCATCGGCACGTGGCGGCCCGGGAACGGCGAGTCCTCGGAGCGGTGCGGCCGCCTGCGCCGTACGAGCCGCTTCCCGACCAGGTTCGCCGTCGCCGAGGCCACGCCGATGGCGGCGACGCCCAGGACGGCGGCGCGGCGCGAGCGGCCGCCGCGCAGAGCCAGGCCCGCCGCGACGGCGAAGGACAGCTTGGAGTGGTCGGCGGCCGCGGACAGCCGGCGCAGCGCGCTGTCCAGGGTGGGGGTCCTGGTGATGGTGACCGTCTCGTACAGCGCCTGGTCCAGGGTGGCGAGGTCGCGGACCAGGGGCGGGGTGGTGAGCTTCGGCAGGCGGTCAGACATCGTAGGCATCCTTGATCGTGCGGGGATCGGGGTGGCCGAGGGCGAGACGCACGATGCGCCGCCAGTCGACCGTGGGTGGCGCGTAGGCCGCGCCGGGGCGGTGCCGTGGCACCCGGACCCTGAGCACGCTGGGCCGTACGGTGCACACCACCGGAGTGGGCAGTTCGAGCGCCTCGCCGTCGACGGCCACCGGGATGCGGTCCCGGTCGGCCTCGACGACCACGCGAGGGGAGGTGAATGTGGTGATGCCACTGGCCCGTTCGCCGAGCAGTGCCAGTTCGGCGGCCTGGGCGGCGCCCTCCACGCGGACCCCGATCACACCGAGCAGGCCGGTGTCCAGACGGGGGCGGCGGCCGCCGCCGAGCGGGTCGGCGCGGGCGTAGGCGTTGTTGCTGACGAGGACGGCCTGCGGGGCGTGGATACGGGTGTCGTCCGCGCGGACGTCGAGGCCGGGTCCCGCGCCACCCTGCAGCAGGTCGGGCAGGTGTTCGAGGGCGGTGGCGGCCTTCGCGTCCCGGTACTCGGGGTTCTGCACTATCTCCGCGTACGCGCCGAAGGAGACGGTGTTGACGAACGCCCGCCCGTCGACGTCGCCGAGGTCGACGCGGAGTTCGACGCCGTGGGTGAGCGCGTCGAGGCTGAGCGCGGGGTCGGTGCGGTCCAGCCCGAGGTCCATGGCGAAGTGGTTGCGGGTGCCGGCGGCGATGACCATGAACGGCAGGTCGTGTTCGGCGGCGACGGCCGCGACGAGCGCCTGGGTGCCGTCGCCGCCCGCTACGCCGAGCAGGTCCGCGCCCTCGGCGACGGCCTTGCGGGCCTCCGCGACCGGGTCGGTCCAGCCGTCGCCGTCGCCGAGCAGGACCACTCGGGCGCCCAGCGCCTCGGCCCGCTCGGCGAGGCCGTGCTTCTCGACCTTTCCGCCGCCCGAGCGCACGTTCATGATCAGGACGGGCCGCTGGGGCGGCGGGACGCGGCGGCCGTGGGTGCCCTTGGGGCGGCGCAGGCTGCGCAGCGACTGGCGGGCCGAAGCCAGGGCGGCCCCCCACAGCGCGAGGGCGCCGACCGCCACCACCCACAGGCCGGAGGTGGCGTACAGCGCGAGCACGCCCACGGGCGAGGTGACGGCGAGGACGCCGCCGAGGATCCGGGCGCCGCCACGGTGGGCCAGCATCCACCAGACGCCCGCCCCGGCGAGCGCGAGTCCGGCGAGGCCGGTGAGCAGGACCACCCAGCCGCCGGACCCGGCGCCAACGGCCACGACGGCGGCGCAGCCGAGGACCAGGACCAGGGCGAGCCTGGCCCATCTGCGCGCGCGGGCGACGGCGTCCTGGGCCGTCCTGCCCGTGGTCCACTTCGAAAGCGTCTCGTTCACCGTGCGCCCGCCATGCTCCGGGGTCCCCTCGCTGTGCGTGTCGTGATGGGTGGACAGCAGTCGGTCAATTGTCCATGGCACAGCAATCCGGGGTGGCAGCCGGGTCGTTGGAAGGCTCCAGACGGCAGAAACAGGACGCCCGGACGGGTACGTCCGCCAGCGCCGTCGCGAACTTCAGCTGCTGGGCGACGATCAGGGCCTCCGCGTTCTTGCCCTGACGGACCAGGCATTCGTGGAAGCCGTGCAGCGACCAGACGTTGCCCGGGTGCTGGGACGGGCGCGGCAGCGTGTCGTCGAGTCCGAGGTCGGCGCGGTAGACCGCCTCCGCCTCCGTGACCCGGCCCTGTTCGAGGAGCAGGGCGCCGTAGGCGTGCCGGGTGGGCTGCATCCAGCCCCACGGCTCGTCGTACGGAAGGTTGTCGTCCAGTTCGATGGACCGCTCCAAGGCGGCGAAGGCGAGGTCGTACCGGCCCCTGCGGTACTCCAGTTCGCCGTCCAGCATCGCGGAGGCGATCGCGAGGATGTCCCGGCAGGTGTTGTTGAACAGCATGCGGGTCTCCTGGACCCGCTCGGCCGCCGCCCGGAACAGCTCGCGTTCGCCCTCGGCCTCCGTCACGCGGCCGGTGGCGGAGAGGGCCACCCCGCGGGCGTAGTGCAGCAGCGCGGTCGTGAAGCTGTAGAGCTCCCGGTCGGCGGGGAGCGGCAGGGCGAGGATGTCGTCCCAGCGGCCGAAGCGGATCAGGATGTGGAACCGCATGCCGAGGAAGGCCTCCAGCCAGTCGGCCATGGGCGGGCTCTCCACCCGCAGCAGCTGCTCCGGGATGGTGGCCTCCAGTCGGTCCGCGGTCTCCAGGGCGGTCCGGCACCGGCCGAGGAACATCGCGCCGTAGATCTTGAAGTGGAGGTCGTGGCACCGGTACAGCGTGTAGAAGTTCATCGCGCCGGAACGGGCCAGGACCTTCTCGTCGGCGGCGATCGCGGCGGTGTTGTCGGTGACGACCCTGCGGTAGTCGCCGCAGAGCACGTCCAGGTGCGAGGGCATGTGCTGGAGGTGGCCGGCGTCCGGCACCAGCCCGCGCAGCCGGTCGGCGACCTGGAGGGCGGCCTCGGGGGTGGGCGACATCTCCATGAGGTGGATGTAGAAGTGCAGGACGCCCGGGTGGACGTCCGCGGCCTCGTCGGCGAGCGCCCGGTCGAGCACCTCATGGGCCTCCCGGGTGCGGGCGCCCTCTGCGGGCCGGCCGGTGCGCACGTCCCACAGCTGCCAGGGCGTGAGGTTCATCAGGGCGTCGGCGTACAGGGCGGCGACGTCGAGGTCGTCGGGGGCGAGTGCGTGGACGGCGTGCATCGCGTCGGCGTACGGCGCGTTCCACACCGAGCAGTCCTTCGCGGGCCGGTGCTGCGGATAGCGGGCGCGCAGCGCGCCGATCAGCGCCCTTTCCACAGGGGTGGCGCCGGCGGCCTTCTCGTGGGCCAGCTCCACGGCCGCGTGGGTGCGCGCCACGGTCCGCTCCAGGTCCTGGTCGTCGAAGAACTCCCAGGGCTTGTTGTAGTTGGGGCCGAGGGCGTAGGCGATGCCCCAGTACGCCATCGCGCAGTCGGGGTCGGCGCGGGCCGCCCTCTCGAAGCAGTCGACGGCCTCCTCGTGGTGGAAGGCGTACGACCACACCAGCCCGCGGTCGAACCACAGCTGGGCCTCCGACGAGGAGGTCGTCACGGGCCGGCCGTGGCCGCCGAGGTCGTAATAGTCCATGTCCACGTTCTCCACGGAGTTCTCCACGGATTCCATGGTGCTCCCATCGTCTCGTCCTGCGCGGTTCGAGCGACGTATACCGCGCGGGCCGGCGCCGGGGCGGTGGCTTCGGGGCGGGAGCACCCGTACGGGGAGAGGGGCCCGTCGGCGGTGCGACGGGCCCCTCGGGGGTGATGCGGTGTCTCGTGGTGATGCGGTGTCCCGGTGGTGCTCGGGTGTCTCAGTGCGTGCGGCGGACGTTGCGGTAGAGGACGACGAATCCGGCGATCACCAGGAGCCCGCCCGCGGCCGCGGGCCACAGGCTGGTGCCGGTCTCGGCGAGGCTGCCCTCGACGGCCTGCGGCTGGGTCCCGCCGCCGATTCCGGTGCCCGTGTCGGCCGGGGGCTGCGCGCCGTTGTCGGCCGGGGTGTCGGTGGCCGTGGCCGCCGTGGAGGGCGTCTGCTGCGGGGCGGTCGCCGCGGTGCCGACCTCACCGTCCTGCGAGTCGGGGGCGGAGGGAGCGGAGGTGGCGGCCTTGGGGGCGTCGACGTCGCCCGCGGCGGGCTCGGGGTCCGCGGGTTCGGTCACCGGGGCCTCGGGGGCCTGGGACTGGGCCGGGGGCTGCTGCCCGTCGTCATCGGCGTTGTCGTCCGCGCCGCCGCCGGAGCCGTCGTCCGAACCGTTGCCTTCGTCGGATCCGTTGCCGGCCCCGTTGTCGTTGCCGTTGTCGGCACCACCGCCGCTGTCGGCGCCGCCACCGGTGTCGGACCCGTCGTCCGAGCCGTTGCCGTTGTCGGCACCGCCGCCGTTGCCGGAACCGTTGTCGTTCCCGCCGTCGTCACCGCCGCCGCCCGTTCCGGCGCCGCACGTGCGGCCCTCGTTGATGCAGTCGACCATCTGCCCCATCAGGTCCTCGTCGAAGACGTTGATGAAGTCACCGTGGTCGGTCACCGGCTTGTGCAGCTGCTCGGGGAAGGAGTCCACCGCGAACAGCGGTGTCGTACGGCCGCCGTCGGCGAGGCTCGGCGCGTCGACGTCGTAGACGATGCGCTGCACCAGCTGCGGGATGGCCTCGAAGCCGGTCGGGCAGGTGCCGTCGGGTGCGGCGAAGGCCACGTGCGTACGGTGGTTGGCGCTGTCGATGTTGCTGCCGTCCCAGCAGCTCTGGAAGCGGAAGGTGCGCACCACGTCGCTGCCGGACGGGCACAGCGGGTACTTGTCCTTCAGCTGCCGGTCCTCGAAGCCGGTGCAGCTCCAGGAGGCGTTGGCGTTGGCCGGGCCGTTGACGAAGGCCTTGGCGTCGCCGGTGATGATGCGCAGCAGCCGGGGCATCTCGGTGACCTTGGAGACCGGGTTGCCGACGAAGGTCAGTGTCACGTCCTTCGGGGTGACGATCTCGCCCGCGTTGCCCTCGATGCCGCCGCCGGGGCTCTTGGCGTCCTGCTCCTCGGTGCCGTTCTGCAGCCGCAGGACCGGCCAGTAGTACGTGGACCTGTCGCCCTGGTCCACACAGCTCGTCTCGGCGTTCGCCAGGTCGTCGTCGGAGGCGAAGGCGGTGTTCGACTGGTTGCCGATGTAGTCGTGGAAGTGGTGGGCGCCGTTGCTGACACCGGGGGCGACGATGACGTTGTCCGAGTTGAACAGCCCGTTCTCGTTCACGCCGCAGCTGGTGACGAAGGTGCCGCGCGAGGGGCCCGAGCGGGGGTCGGGGAGCTGCTGGGTGGCCGCGACCCTGGTGATGTCCACGTAGTCCGCGCCGACCGGGCCGTTGCCGGCCTGCCCGCCGTTGCCCTGCTGGCCGTTCTGACCGGGCTCCTGAGCCGAGCCCTGTCCCTGCCCTGCGTTCTGCCCCTGCTCCTGGCCCTGTTGGCCGTCCTGCTGCTTCTGCTCCTCGGTGACGCGCAAGGAGCAAGCGGCCAGGGAGTCCAGGCCGTCCGGGCGGTCGCCGTCGCGGTCGATGGCCTCCGCGATCCGGCCGATCGTGGCGCCCCGCTTCTCCTTCAGCGGGTTCATCACCGCGTTGTCGGCGAAGCCGGAATCCTGCCGTACCGCCTGCGCCTGGTCCTGCAGTTGCTGATAGGCGGAGGCTATCTGCTCGTCCAGGGCGGCCAGTTCGCGGTCGACCTCCTGCCTGGCCCCGTCGGGGACGGTGGTGAGGCTGTTGCCGACGTCGGGACAGTCGATGGTGACCGAACCTCCGCCGGTCAGCTCCACCGTCTCGCCGTTGGAGGTGGCCGAGGCGTAGACGTTCACCGCCATCAGCCCGCCGCCGCCGAGGATCAGGGCGACCGCGGCGAAGGTCGCCCGCCGTCCGCCCGTCGGGCGCCTGCGTCTGTTCTGTACCAAGGAGTGCTCCTACGCGTCTTCGTCGTCGGCGGCCTGGGCATGGAAATCCCCCGGCCCTATACGCAGCGGGGCGCAGGAGTGTTCAACCGACGCACGAATTCATAGCAAGATCTCAGGCGGGGCGCCTCGGCGGGCCCTCCGGGACCGTGGCGGACAGGAGCGCCGGAGCCCTGAACAGCCGCCCGAGACGCGCGCGTTCGTGGTACAGACCCAGGACGACGGCGGCGGCCACGGCTATCAGATGCTCGCGGCCGGCCAGATTGGGCTTGGCGATCGACTCGACCACCATGGAGCCGCCGGTGAGGAAGAAGACGACGGGGGCGCGGCGCACCACCGAGAGGTAGGTGAACAGCCCCACGACGGCCGCCGACGGGCCGGTGTCGAGCACCTGCCCCGCCTCGGGCGGCAGTCCGAGCCCCCACCAGCCGGGCCCCACCGCGATCATGACCCGCACGGTGAGGGTGCCGGCCAGGGTGGCCGCGTAGGCGACGGCCAGGGTCCTGAGCCGGCCGAGGGCGAGTTCGGCGAGGGCGAAGGCGAGGAAGAGCTGGGTGATGCCGGCCCACACCGGCAGGTCGAGGGCGGGGACGTACAGGGAGACCGGGGTGCGCAACAGGGCCAGCCACAGCGGGAGGTCGCCCTGGACTCCGCCGAGGAGCCGGACGGCCGTCTCGCCGGCCGGGTGTTGCGCGAGGGCGTGGAAGAAGATCACGCCGCCGCAGGCCACGAACGCCAGCAGCAGCGCGCCGGGGCCTCGCCGGCGCAGTTGCCGTACGGGGTCGACGACGATGCCGTACCACTCGTCGCGCAGCGTCCGTCCGACGAACGCGGCCGCCCGGGCCGCGGCGCCGCGGCGCGGCCCGGCCCCGCCGGCCCCGGCACGGCCGGCGCGGCGCCCCTCCACTTCTGGACGCAGGATCACCACGGGTCCCCCAAGAAAGCTCGTCGCACGGACGTCCCTGTCCGGGCCGGTCGGAACAACTCCCCCTCCCGTGCGCCGCCGCCCCGCGCAACGGGATCGGCGCACGTCACCGGCAGGGGACGCCACCCCGGCGGGTCAGCCGGTGTCGCTCCTGTGAAGACGCGCGCGAGGCCTGCGAGGATCACTCCGGCACGGACCGCGACTGCCGGCACCCCTGTGGTGACGGACGGTCACCGGCGACAGACGGACTCCCCGGCTCGGTCATTTCCGGTCATACGTGCGGTCGGCTCCCCGGCTCCTGCTGCGGGAGGGTCTGCGCCTCGCCCGGCAGGGTGGGCGCGGGCAGGACGGCCACTCCCTCCTCCGCCCGCGCCAGTTGCTCCGCCGTGTCGCCGGGCAGGCGGGGTGCGACCGGCCGGGCGGAGGAGAAGCGGAAGGCGGAGGTGAAGTCGCCGAAGGTGGCGCGCCGCCAGGCGCTGATGTGGGGCTCCTCGACACCGGTGACCCGTTCCAGGAACCGCAGCGCCGAGGTGTGGTCGAAGGTCTCCGTGGCCACCCAGCCGCCCACGGTCCAGGGCGAGACGACGACGGCGGGGACGCGGAAGCCGCCGCCGATCGGCAGCCCCCGGACGAACTCGTCGGGCGTACCGGCGGGCGGGGTCGGCGGGGGCACGTGGTCGAACAGGCCGTCGTTCTCGTCGTAGGTGAGGATGAAGGCCGTCTTGCGCCACACCTTCGGATTGGCGGCGATCGCCTCGATCTTCGCGGCGACGAAGTCCGCGCCGGCCGCCGGCAGGTGGTCCGGGTGCTCCGACTGGTGACTCGTCGGCATGATCCAGGACACGGTCGGCAGCCGGTCGGCCCGGGCGTCCTCCTCGAACGTCCCCTCCGGCTGCGGCCGTACGCCCCGCTCGTACAGCGCGGAGCCCGGCGGGGCGTCACGGAAGGCGGCGAACTGCTCCAGCACGTTGCAGTAGTAGTCGTCGTCCTGCTGGTACACCTTCCAGCTGACCCCGGCGGCCTGGAGCCGTTCGGCGTACGTCGTCCAGCGGTAGGGCACCGGTGCGGTGTTGTTGGTGACCGGGCCGCCCCGGGTGCCGCCGGGGTCGAGGGTGCCGGTCATCCACAGCAGACGGTTGGGCCAGGTCGGGCCGAGCACCGAGCAGAAATAGTGGTCGCAGATGGTGAAGGTCTCCGCGAGCGCGAACTGGAAGGGGATGTCCTCGCGTGTGTGGTAGCCCATGACGTAGGGGGCGTTGACGCCGTCGGCCTTGCGGTGGGCGGGCAGCCAGCGGTCCATCCGGCCGCCGTTCCACGCGTCGTGCTGCACCGACCAGGCGTGGCTGGTGGAGGGGATGGACTGGGCGCTGGTGGTTCGGGTGTCCAGGTGGAAGGGCAGCAGATAGCCCTTCGGGTTCTCGGGGTCGGGCTGATGGAAGACCGAGCGTCCGGTGTCGAGGGTGAGCGCGTCCGGGTCGGCGAAGCCGCGCACGCCGGACAGGGTGCCGAAGTAGTGGTCGAACGAGCGGTTCTCCTGCATGAGCAGGACGACGTGTTCGACGTCGGTGAGCGAGCCGCGCCGGGGCGGCTCGGCCGCGACGGCCTTGCGCACGTTCGGCGGGAGGAGGGCGACGGCCGCCGCGGCGCCCAGCGCGCCCGCGGTCGAGCCCAGGAGTCTGCGGCGGGTCAACTCGGCCATGGGTGCCCCTTGTCGAGCGCGTCGGTGCGGTGCGTGCGGTTCAGGTGGTCCAGACGTCCCCGCTGTCGCAGACCCGCGCCCCCATGTTGCGTTCCATCATCCGCAGCGCCGCGTCCGCGAGGTCGGCGTGGATGTGGGCGACGGCGTCCCGTGGCACCGTCGTCCGGAGGTGGCGGATGTGGGCGTCGAGCGCGGAGTACAGGACGCACTGTTCGGTGACCTGTCCGCACAGGACGAGGTGGTCCACGCCCTCCTGGTCGAGCAGGTACGGCAGCGGGGTCTCGAAGAAGATCGAGTGCCGGGCCTTGACGACGAACAGGGAGTCCTCGTCGGGCCGGAGCGGCTCGACGAGGTCGGCGTGGCGGCCGGCGAGGGCCTTGGTGAGGAGTTCGCCGTGGTGGGAGCGCCACTGGCCGAAGTTGTCGTTGACGTAGACGACCGGGGTGCCGTCGTGGCGGGCGCGGGCGAGGAGGCCGGCGGCCACCGGGACCACGCCGCGCGCCGACGGCAGCAGCAGGTCGGCGTCCTGGTGGTCGTAGGTGTTGATCATGTCGATGACGATCAGCGCGGTCTTGCCCATGCGGGTATGGGTGCCCGGCCGGGCCGCACGTGTGACGGTGCGTCACTCGTGCGTACGAGACGGACGCCCGTTCGCGTTACAGTGCACCGCCGACATCGAGAGGAGACAGCGCGGTGCGCTACGGGGTGGGGAACGGACGACGGGGGCTGGCGCTGGCCGCTCTGCTGGCGGGACTGGTGACGGGCTGCGCGGCCGGGGACGGGGAGGGGAACGGGGGGTCGGCGGCGGCCGAGGTCGCCGAGCGGGGCGCGAGCGTCGGCGCGGCCGGCTCGGCCTGCGAGCTGCCCGTCACCTTCGACGTCGCCAAGGCCTGGAAGGCGAAGGCCGTCGACGCCGAGGCGGCCCAGGACGTGAGCGAGGAACTGGCCGACCTGGCCGACGCGTTCCTGCGCCAGGGTCCGGTCACCATGGCCTGCGAGATCGACGCCAAGCCCGCCGGGAACATCGGCTTCCTCCGCGTCTGGACCGGCGAGCCCGGGGACGCCGACGCGCGCGCCGTGCTCGAGGACTTCGTCGCCGACGAGCAGGGGGCCGCCCGGGCGAAGTACCGCTCCTTCGAGGCCGGCGAGGTCAGCGGCTCCGAGGTCGAGTACGTCACCCCCGGTGGCGGAAAGGAGACGAAGAAGGCCCACGCCCTCGCCGTCACCACCCCCGACGGGCCGGTCGTCCTCCACCTCGGCGGCCTCGACAACGAGGAGCACGAGGCCATGCTCCCGGCCTACGAACTCGCCAAGACGACCCTGCGCACCACGGGCTGACCCCGGGCGGCGAACCCGACCCGCGGGCCGTGCGGCAGGCGGCCCGCCTCGGCGCGCACCGGGTGAGGATGCACATCCGGGCAGGTGTGGCGCATTCTTGCTGTGTCGCCCACGCGGCGGCGCACGGACGAGGTAGGGCCGATGACTGGGAGCGCCGGGGACGAGCGGAGGCCGGCCGGGTCGCTGCCCGGGCTGCTGACCGCGGCCGCGGTGGACGCGCTGCGGGCGGCGGGCGGGCGCGCCGGGGGCGTCTACCTGTGCTCGCGTTCGCGCGGCAGGGTGATGCGGCTCGCTGTGCTGGCGGGGCTCCCGGGACCGTTGTTCCGGCCCTGGTGGCGGGTGCACGTGGACCGGCCGTTCCCGGTGGTGGACGTCCACCGGACGGGCGTACCGGTGGTGCTGGCGAACGCCACGGAGGCGATGCGCCGGTATCCGCAGCTGGCGGCGGGGCTGCCCTTCCAGTTCGGTTCCCTCTATGTCCCGGTCGCGGCGGGAGGCCGGTCCTTCGGGGTGCTGATCGTGCTGCGGGCGGCGGTGTCCGACGGCGTGGAGGTGATGGCGGAGCGCGAGGGGCTGGCGCGGGTGGCGGACGCTCTGGCGGCTGCCCTGCTGCGGTTGGAGGCGGCGGGCCGGACCGTCACCTGGGACGCGGAGCCGGTGTGCGTGCGGCCGCCCGCGGCAGGCCCGGCGCCGGGGCGGGTCGGACGGTTCTCGTGGGACCCGGCGTCCGACACAGTCGTCGCCGACGAGCGGGCGCGTGCCCTGTTCGGGCTGCCGCCCGGGGACCTTCCCGGCACACTCGACGCCCTCGCCCGGGCCGTCGACCCGACCGACGCCCACCGGCTCCCCGGCCTGCTGCACGAGACCGCGCGGGGCAGCCCGCCGCCCCTGCCGATCGAGGTGCGCACCACGGAGGGCGGTCTGCGGCTGCTGGAGCTGTGGGCGGCGGCCGAGGGGGAGTCCGGGTCCGTCACCGGGGTCCTGCTCGACCCCGGCGCGGGCGCCCTCGCCGACGGCGCGGCCGATCTGCTGCCGGAGGGCGTCTTCTGCGTCGACCGGCTGGGGCTGATCGTCTACGCCAACTCCCGGGCGGCGCACTTCCTGGGCGTGGACCACGCCGAGCTGGCCGGCCGGCCGCTGTGGGAAGCCGTGCCCTGGCTGAACCAGCCCGCCCTCGATGAACATCTGCGCGCCGCCCTGCTGTCGCCGGAGCCGGTGCACTTCCATGTACGGCGGCCGGCCGACGGCCCGCGGGTGTTCGAGGGCGACTGGCTGAGCCTGTCCGTCTACCCCGGCCCGGACCTGCTGACCTGCACCGCGGTCCCGGCGAACCGCGTTCCGCCCGACGCGGCCCCCGACCCCGTGGACACCGAGGTCCCGGCGCCGGAGGAGGCCGCGTCGAGCGCCCCGCTGTACCGGCCGATCGTGCTGGCGATCGCGCTGACCGAGGCGGTGACCGCCCGCCAGGTGTCGGCGGTGGTCATGCAGGAGCTGCTGCCCGCGTTCGGCGGCCGCCGGCTCGCGATCTACCTGCTGCAGGAACGTCATCTGTACCTGGCCTGGGAGAGCGGCTTCCCGGAGGGTTTCCTCGCGCCGTTCGAAGGGGTGGGCCTCGACACCCGGCTGCCCGGCGTGGAGACGCTCACCACCGGCCGGCCGCTGTTCTTCGACTCGATGCAGCAGCTCGCGGCCGCCTACCCGGGCATCGAACTGGACGCGACGGAGGGCGCCCGCGCCTTCCTCCCGCTGATCGCCTCGGGCCGGCCGGTCGGCTCGTGCATCCTCGGCTTCGACGGCCCGCGCAGCTTCAGCCAGGAGGAGCGCACCGTGCTGACCGCGCTGGCCGGGCTGATCGCCCACGCGATGGAGAAGGCCCAGCGCTACGACACGGAGGCGGCCCTCGCGCGCGGGCTGCAGCAGGCTCTGCTCCCCCGGCGGCTGTCGCAGCACGCGCGCGTGGAGACCGCAGGGCGCTATCTGCCGGGCACCGAGGGCATGGACGTGGGCGGCGACTGGTACGACGTGGTGGAGGCCGGGGACGGGCTGGCCCTGGTCATCGGGGACGTCCAGGGGCACGGGGTGCAGGCGGCGGCCACCATGGGGCAGCTGCGCAGCGCGGTCCGGGCGTTCGCGCTCGGCGACCATCCGCCGCAGGAGGTCATGTCGGGCACGAACCATCTGCTCATCGATCTCGACGCCGGCCAGTTCGCGAGCTGCTGCTACGTGCGGCTGGACCCGGCGACGGGCCGGGCCCGGGCGGCCCGGGCCGGTCATCTGCCCCCGCTGCTGCGCCTCCCCGACGGCCGTACGACCGCGGTGGAGCTGCCGGGCGGGGTGGTGCTCGGGGTCGATCCGCGCGCCCGGTACCCGGTGACGGAGCTGCGGCTGGAGCCCGGCGCGATCCTGGCGCTGTACACGGACGGGCTGGTGGAGCGGCCCGGGCACGACATCGACGACGGCATCGCCGCGCTGCGCACGGCCCTGTCCGCCGCGGACGGCTCGGGCGGGCGTTCCCTCGGGGAGGTCGCGGACCGGCTGACCGCGTCGGCCCGGCAGGCGGCCGACCGGGCGGACGACATCGCCCTGCTGCTCGCCACCCTCCCGGACGCGCTCGAAGATCACGTAGGGAGAGCATGACGGGCCCGGCCTGTGACCCTGTGTGACGCCTCTCGCCTCATGGGGCCGGGCAGTGTAGGAATGGCACATGGCACGTGTCCTGGGGCGCCCGGGTGCCCGGCCGGCCCGTCGTCCCCGGAGCCCGGGTATGCGGCGTGCGCCCGAGTCGGCGCTGGGCGGGCGCAGTCTCGCAGCACAGGTGTTCGTCCTGCAGGTGGCGATCGTGCTGCTGCTGGTCGTGGCGGCCGTCGTGGCGCTGCTGCTGCAGGTACGGCACGACAGCACCCAGGAGGCCCGCAACCGCTCCCTCGCGGTGGCCGAGACCTACGCCCACTCGCCGGGCATCGTGGAGGCCCTGCGCAGCCCGGACCCGACGGCGGTGCTCCAGCCGTCGGCCGAGGCCGCGCGCAAGGCGTCCGACATGGACTTCATCGTCGTCATGAACACCGAGGGCATCCGCTACACCCATCCCAAGCCGGACCGCATCGGCAAGAAGTTCGTCGGGAACATCCAGCCGGCGCTGGAAGGCGGCACCGTGGTCGAGGAGGTCGACGGGACCATCGGCCGGCTGGTGCAGGCGGTCGTGCCCGTGAAGGCGCCCGACGGGACGGTCGTGGGCCTGGTGTCGTCCGGCATCACCACCGAGCACGTGGGCGGCAACGCCGACCGGCAGCTGCCGCTCGTCCTCGGCAGCGCCGCCGCGGCCCTCGCCCTGGCCACCGCGAGCACGGCGCTGGTCAGCCGCAGGCTGCTGCGGCAGACCCACGGCCTCGGCCCGCGTGAGATGACCCGGATGTACGAGCACCACGACGCGGTGCTGCACGCCGTACGCGAAGGGGTCATCATCGTCGGCGGGGACGGCGAACTGCTGCTCGCCAACGACGAGGCGCACCGTCTGCTCGACCTGCCTCCGGACGCCGAGCGCCGCCAGGTCCTGGACCTGGGTCTGGATCCCGGCACCGCCGAGCTGCTGGCGTCCGGGCGGATGGTCACGGACGAGGTGCATCTGGTCGGTGACCGGCTGCTGGCGATCAACCAGCGGCCCACCGATCTGTCGGGCGGCCCGGCGGGCAGTGTCGCCACGCTGCGCGACTCCACGGAGCTGCGCGCCCTGTCCGGCCGGGCGGAGGCGGCCCGGGAGCGCCTCGATCTGCTGTACGCGGCCGGTGTGGGCATCGGGACCAGCCTGGACGTGACCCGGACGGCGGAGGAGCTGACGGAGCTGGCGGTGCCCCGGTTCGCGGACTTCGTCACCGTCGACCTGTTCGACGCTGTCCTGGACGGTGAGGAGCCGGAGGCGCGGGGCACGCTGCGGCGCACGGCGATGTGCGGGGTCCGCAAGGGCGCGCCGCTGTACGCGGTGGGCGAGCGGATCCGGTTCGTGGACTCGGCGCCGCAGGCCCGCAGTCTCACCGAGGAACGGGCCGTCCTCGAGGCGCGGCTCGCGGAGGCGCCGGGCTGGCGGGCGCAGGATCTGGAGCGGACCGAGCAGGTCGTGGAGTTCGGCATCCACTCGCTGATCACCGTGCCGGTGCGGGCGGGCGCGCTGGTGCTGGGCGTGGTCAGCTTCCTGCGGTCGGAGCGGCCCGAGCCGTTCGACCCGGAGGAGGTGGCCCTGGCGGAGGAGCTGGTGGCGCGGGCGGCGGTGTCCATCGACAACGCGCGCCGTTTCACCCGTGAGCACGGCATGGCGGTGACCCTGCAGCGCAGTCTGCTGCCGCGCACGATGCCCGAGCAGAACGCGTTGGACATCGCCTACCGCTATCTGCCCGCGCAGGCCGGCGTCGGCGGCGACTGGTTCGACGTGCTGCCGCTGTCCGGGGCCAGGATCGCGCTCGTCGTGGGTGACGTGGTCGGGCACGGGCTGCACGCGGCGGCCACGATGGGGCGGCTGCGCACCGCGGTGCACAACTTCTCCGCCCTGGACCTGCCGCCGGAGGAGCTCCTCGGGCTGCTGGACGAGCTGGTGACCCGGATCGACCAGGACGAGGCGGCCGACGGCCCCCACGGGCCGGTGTCCGGGGCAACCTGTCTGTACGCCATCTACGACCCGGTGTCCCGGCGGTGCACCGTGGCCCGGGCCGGGCATCCGCCGCCGGCGCTGGTGCACCCCGACGGCCGGGTGGAGTACCCCGACGTGCCGACCGGGCTGCCGCTGGGTCTGGGCGGGCTGCCGTTCGAGACGGCCGAACTGGAGCTGGCGGAGGGCAGTCGGCTGGTGCTGTACACGGACGGGCTGGTGGAGGACCGGCAGCGGGACATCGACACCGGTCTGGAGCTGCTGCGCACGGCCCTGGAGCGCAGCGCCGAGGGTACGCCGGAGGAGGCCTGCCAAAGCGTCCTGGACGCGTTGCTGCCGGCTCGCCCGACCGACGACATCGCGCTGATCGTGGCGGGCACCCGGGCGCTCGGTGCGGACCGGGTCGCCGAGTGGGACGTACCGGTGGATCCGGCGGCGGTGGGCGAGGTGCGGGCCGCGGTCGTCCGGCAGCTGGCCGTGTGGGACCTGGAGGAGCTGTCGTTCACGACGGAGCTGATCCTGAGCGAGCTGGTCACCAACGCGATCCGCTACGGCAGCGCCCCGGTGCGCGTCCGGCTGCTGCGGGACCGCACCCTGATCTGCGAGGTCGCCGACAGCAGCAGCACCTCGCCGCATCTGCGGTACGCGGCGATGACGGACGAGGGCGGCCGCGGACTGTTCCTGGTCGCGCAGCTCACCGACCGCTGGGGTACCCGGTACACGCCCACCGGCAAGGTCATCTGGGCGGAACAGCCGCTGCCGTAGGGCGGGTTGAACCGGTGCCGATATGATCTTTGGCTCATAAATGATGTTTATGAGTCCATAGACCGGACCCCCGTACCGACTTAGGTATGCCTCAGTTTAGGCTTCCCCCGAGTTGATCTGTCACCGCTCGAAGGGAACCTGATCATGCCCCGCCCCCTGCGGGTAGCCATCGTCGGAGCCGGCCCCGCCGGGATCTACGCCGCCGACGCGCTGCTCAAGTCCGATGTGGCCGCCGACCCCGGTGTCTCCATCGACCTCTTCGAGCGGATGCCGGCCCCGTTCGGACTGATCCGTTACGGCGTGGCCCCCGACCACCCCCGGATCAAGGGCATCATCACCGCCCTGCACCAGGTGCTCGACAAGCCGCAGATCCGCCTCTTCGGCAACGTCGACTACCCGACGGACATCAACCTGGACGACCTGCGCGCCTTCTACGACGCGGTGATCTTCTCGACCGGCGCGATGGCCGACCGTGAGCTGTCCATACCGGGCATCGAGCTCGACCGCTCCTACGGCGCCGCCGACTTCGTCTCCTGGTACGACGGCCACCCGGACGTGCCGCGCACCTGGCCGCTGGAGGCCGAGAAGGTCGCCGTGCTGGGCGTCGGCAACGTCGCCCTGGACGTGGCCCGCATCCTCGCCAAGACGGCGGACGAGCTGCTGCCGACGGAGATCCCGCCGAACGTCTACGACGGTCTGAAGGCCAACAAGGCGCTGGAGATCCACGTGTTCGGCCGCCGTGGCCCGGCGCAGGCGAAGTTCTCCCCGATGGAGCTGCGGGAGCTGGACCACTCCCCCAACATCGAGGTCATCGTCGACCCCGAGGACATCGACTACGACGAGGGCTCGATCGCGACCCGGCGCGGCAACAAGCAGGCCGACATGGTCGCCAAGACGCTGGAGAACTGGGCGATCCGCGACACCGGCGACCGCCCGCACAAGCTCTTCCTGCACTTCTTCGAGTCGCCCTCGGAGATCCTCGGCGAGGACGGCGCCGTCGTCGGTCTGCGCACCGAGCGCACCGCGCTCGACGGCACCGGCAACGTCAAGGGCACCGGCGAGTTCAAGGACTGGGACGTCTCGGCGGTCTACCGCGCCGTCGGCTACCTCTCCGAGAAGCTCCCCAAGCTGCCCTGGGACATCGACTCGGGCACGGTCCCGGACGAGGGCGGCCGGGTCATCGAGGAGAGCGGCAGCCACTTGCAGTCGGTGTACGTCACCGGCTGGATCCGGCGCGGTCCGGTCGGCCTCATCGGCCACACCAAGGGCGACGCCAACGAGACCGTGTCGAACCTGCTGGACGACCACGCGGGCGGCCGTCTGCAGACCCCGGCCTCGCCCGAGCCGGAGGCCGTGGACGCGTTCCTCGCCGAGCGCGACGTCCGCTTCACCACCTGGGAGGGCTGGTACAAGCTGGACGCCGCCGAGAAGGCGCTGGGCGAGCCGCAGGGCCGCGAGCGCGTGAAGATCGTCGAGCGTGAGGACATGCTGCGCGAGAGCGGCGCGTAGGGATGCCGGAGGGCTCGGGGCTCGTGGCGGGATGCCTGCTCCCCGAGCCCTCGGTTCACCTGCTCCGCAGGTCGGTCGAGGCCAATTCACTGGGCCGCATGATCGACGCCTGCTAGCGTCCCGGCGTGTTCTCCCTCCACGAGCCTCCCCTGTTCACCCGGCTGCACGACGCGCGGCGGGTGCTCGTCGCCGGCGCGGGCGGCGGTTTCGACGTGTACGCGGGTCTTCCGCTGGCGCTCGCGCTGCGCTCGGCCGGCAAGGACGTCCATCTGGCCAACCTCTCCTTCACCGAGCTGTACGGCCTGCCCACCGAGGTCTGGCAGGCTCCGGACGTCGCGGCGGTGCGCCCCGACACCCCGGCACGCGGCGACTACTTCCCCGAACACGCCCTCGCCACCTGGCTGGACCGGCAGGGGCTGCCCGCCACGGTGTACGCGTTCCCCCGGACCGGCGTGGCCCCGCTGCGGGACGCCTACCGGGCCCTGCTGGACCATCTCGGCGGGGTCGACGCCCTCGTCCTCGTGGACGGCGGCACCGACATCCTGATGCGCGGGGACGAGCACGGACTGGGCACGCCCGAGGAGGACATGGCGAGCCTCGCCGCCGTGCACGCGCTCGACGAGGTCGAGCACCGGCTGGTGGCCTGCCTGGGCTTCGGCGTGGACGCCTATCACGGCGTCAACCACTCCCTGGTCCTGGAGAACCTCGCCGCGCTGGACCGCGAGGGCGCCTACCTCGGCGCGTTCTCCCTGCCCCGCGACAGCCGCGAAGGCGCCCTGTACCTGGACGCCGTGGCCCACGCCCAGGCGTCCACGCCCGGGCACCCGAGCATCGTCAACGGCTCCGTCGCGGCCGCCGTACGGGGCGACTTCGGCGACGTACGGTTCACCGAGCGCACCAGGAACAGCGAGCTCTTCGTCAATCCTCTGATGTCCCTGTACTTCTGCGTGGACGCCGTGGGCCTGTCCCGCCGCAACCTCTACCTGGACCGCCTCGCGGAGACGGTCCTGATGCGGCAGATCAGCACCCGCATCGAGGAGTTCCGCGAGGAACTCCCCCTGCTGCGGCAGCCGAAGGCGTTCCCGCACTGAGGCTTCAGCCGTCGTCGCGGGCGTGGGCCTCGATCACCTTGCCCTTCACATCGGCCTCCAGGTAGGCGCCGCCGTAGTCGTCGGAGAGATAGACGTTGATCGTCGGAGGGTCGTCGAAGACGGTGGACGCCGGGTCGATCACCAGATAGCGGCTGGTGGGGTCGCTGATGTTGAGCGTCCGGTCGGCCTTGGTGAACAGCCCGGGCACGGCGGCCCAGTTGACGGTGTCCAGGTCGAGGGGGGTGTCATTGCTGCTCACGGTGCCGCCGGGCCCGTCCTTCACGGCCACGTCCCCACCCCGGTACTCGTAGCGGTCGTAGAGCTTCGCGTTGCCCTTGACGGGCATCTCGGCGATGGCGTACTCCGGGTACACCACGAGTCTGGTGACCGTCGAGACGCCCGAGGCGGCCTTCAGCTTCTTCGCGACGGTACGCAGACCGTCCTCGGTGAGCAGGTTGAGCGTCCCCTCGGTGTCGCCGCCCGACGACGAGGAACCCGACGTACTGCCCCGCGAGGCGGAGGCGGAGGCGTTCGGCCCGGTGACACCGCCGGTGCCGCCCCCGCCGTCCTGTATCTGCGGGACCAGCCACACGGCGAGACCGGTCAGCGCGGTACCGATGACGGCCCTGGCGACGGCCGTCGCGAAGGGGCGTCGGACCGCCGGTGGGGTGGGGGAGGTCGGGGCCGTCACGTCGACGGGGGCAGGGGGCGGGGCGGGGGTGAAAGTGGGCGCGGGCACGGGGGTCGGCGGCGCGAGCGGGTAGGAGGTCTGCGCGCCGGTGAACCCCGGGGCCACGGTGGGGCCCGGGAACGCCTGCGCGGGAGCCCCGGGTGCGACGGGGCTCCCGGCCGGCGGCCCGAAGGCGCCCACCGGCTCCGCCGGGGTGTCCCCCGTCACCGCCGCGAGCAGACGGTCGACCTCCTCGGCGGTGGGGCGGGCCTGGGGGTCACGGACGAGGAGGGCGGTGAGGAGGCCGGTCAGCGGGCCCGCCTGCCGGGGCGGCGGTACGTCCTCGCCGAGCACCGCGGCCAGCGTGGCGAGCGTGCTGGCCCGGCGCAGCGGGTGGTGGCCCTCCACGGCGACGTACAGCAGCATCCCCAGCGACCAGAGGTCGGCGGCCGGGCCGCCGTCCTTGCCGCTGACGCGTTCCGGCGCCATGAAGTCGGGCGAGCCGATGACGGAGCCGGTCGCGGTGAGGCTCGTGGCCTCGCGGAGGGCGGCGATGCCGAAGTCGGTGAGCACGGGGCGTCCGTCGGGGCGCAGCAGGACGTTGGCCGGCTTCACGTCGCGGTGCTCGATGCCGACGGCGTGCGCGGCGCGCAGCGCGGACAGCACTTCACGGCCCACGCGCGCGGCCTCGAGCGGGGTCAACGTGCCGTGCTGGAGCCGGTCCTGGAAGGAGCCTCCCGTGACCAGCTCCATCACGATCCACGGATAGGTGCCCTCGCCCCCGTCGACGATGTGGTGGATGGTGACCACGTTGGGGTGGTGCACACGGGCGAGTGCGCGGGCCTCGCGCAACACGCGCTCCCGCAGCGTCCGGGCACCCTCGGGATCGTATTCGGCCAGCGCCGGATCCGGCGGCCGTACCTCCTTGACCGCCACGTCCCGGTGGAGCGCCAGGTCACGGGCGCGCCACACCCACCCCATGCCACCGCCGCCGAGCCGGTGCAGCAATTCGAATCGGCCGTCGACGATGCGTCTCTCAGGTTCCCCGGTGTTCATGGGGGGAGCTTAGGGGTAGTCGCGGACAGTGGTGTGTCCGCCAGAGGGGGCACAGCGCGAATGGTCCGCCCTGCCACGGGCATGCTGTGAACGAGGTCACTTCCGGCGGGCCGTGCCGGAACCATTTCCGGACTCGCCCTCCCCCCACGAACGCCACGAAGGACATGTGCTTTGGCTCTTACGTACCCTGACGCCCCCTCGGCCCGTCGTCCCGGCCGATGCTGGACGATCCGTGTGGTCGGGCACCGGGACCGCAGCGCTTCGGTCACCTGCTCGTCGGCGTGCGCGATGCCGCCGCGCTCGCGGGACATCGCGGCCCTGCGCCGCTTCGCCGAGGCCCACGCGGCCGCGCACGCCAGAGCGGCGGCCGTGCATCACGACGCCGCCTGCTGGTGCCGGCGCCAGCGGTGCGCGCTGCACGAGGACACCCGGGTCAACTGCGCGGGCTCGGTCGTGCTCGTGCTGCGGCACGACCCGGCGGTCGGCCAGGTGTGGACGCTCACCGAAGTGTGCTCCGCCTGCGCCCCGTTGATGCCCCACGCGCGCGTGATGAGCCGCGCGGTCCCACCGCCGCCCGCGCCCCGGGACGCGGAGCGGGAGCCGTACGACCGCCGCCCGGCGCCGCCCGGCCCCACGGCACCGACCGTGGCCCCGCCCCGGCTCGTCCCCGGCGGCTTCAGCGCCCCGTCGAGCCCCGCCCCGGGCCCCGGCCCGGAACGAGCGGGCAACCGCCGCCGAGGCGTCGGCAGACGACGCGGCCACGCGGAGGCGGAGGGCAACGGCGACTGAACCGGCCTGGCGGCCTGGGTGCCGGGTTTCCGGAACATGGGCCGGGAGGCCGGGACCGCCGAACAACAGCGCCGGGGTGCAAGGCCTCGGTCGGGCGCCGGCGTCGGTGGTCAGCGCTCGTGTCGGGACTGTGGGGGGATGCGGACGGGCAGGGAGCCCAGGATGCGGCCGCGGCCCGTCGGAGAGGGTGTCTCCCCCAGGAGGCGGGGCCGGTCGGCCTGGGTGCCCGCCGCCACCAGTTCGGCGATACGGCCGCCGCTGCGCCGTCCCTCCAGGTGGAGCCGGCCGACGTTGACCCGGTCGTCCGCGAGCAGCGTGAGGACGGCGGTCGGGCCGGCCGCGTAGGTCGCGACGTATCCCCCGGCTCCGCGGACGAGCAGTTCGCGGAAGTCGCCGCGGGCCGTGAGGTCGGCCATGCGGCGGCCCACGCCGAGGGCCGCCGCGGTGAGTGCCGCCAGCGCCTCCGCTTCGACGTCCGGCATGTCCCGGGCCAGGACCAGTCCGTCGGCACTGGCCGCCAGCGCTCCCGTCAGCTGCGGCATGCGCGTGCGCAGCCGGTGCAGTTCGTTCAGAACCTCGGCCTCGACGGCCATGACCGTGTCCTTTCGGCGCGTTGGCGGCGGGAGCGGTTCAAGTGCGGGGCGGGGCAGGGTCGTTCACACGACCCGGAGCGAGCGGGTGACTCCGAGGCTACGGAACGTACCGCCCCCGGAGGACGACTTTGGCATTTTCCATTGGAACATGCTGCGCAACAAGCGCCCAGGGCAGGTGATCGACAAGATCCAGCGGTTCGGCCGCGGTCTGATGATCACCGAGGCACGGTCTGGGTGATACGCCACAGACGGCGGGGGGCGTCAGGGGCTGGGAGGACTGCATGTCGTTTCGCTCTCGCTCGATGAATACGCGGTGCACGTTCATCTCGCGCCACGGCCGCACGGCGGACGGTCACTCCGTCCGAGGTCGTGGGGCTGTCGCGCGGCAGCCGAGCGGGGCCGGCTGCGAGCGAGAGGTCTAGATACGCCACCGCGAGGTGCGAACAAGCGCGGTTCTACCCGTACGTCTCATGCGCGTACGGAACTGCCGGCGCCGGGGCTGCGGCCGCACGAGAGCCTCGGGAAGGTCGGCGAACGCCGTCATCCCGGCCTCAGCGGACGGTTGGTGAGCGGCCTGAGCCGTCGTACGGGCAGCCCCGTGCGGGCCACACTCCTCGGCCCCATGGTCCCGATGCGGCCCATGAGGTACCGCATCGCTCGCCACCGCCGTCCGTCCGTCCGTCCGGAGGCTGTGGCGACGGTGGGTGTCAGCCGGTCCGGCTCGTCGAGCCGGCCGTGCAGGAGGCCGCACAGCCCGAGCACTACGAGCAGGGCCGCGGACAACAGAGCAAGAAGTGGGCGCCGCCGACGCGAGTCGGCCAGGGCACGCAAGGCGGGCGCGGGGGTACGAAAGTGTGTCGGCACAGGTCCTCCGTGCGCTCGCCCCCTCCCACCACAGCGGCAGCCACGGCAGAGGGGAACGGCAGGCATGGGTGGGGGTACTACGGCGTCGACGACGCAGCGCCGAAGTCACCTCAAGGTGCGAGGAAGCAGCGGACCACTGCTTCTAGACCTGCTGAACCGCGGACAATCTCAGGGCCGTCGACGATGCGGCGGACAGCGCCGGCTCGTTATGCAGCACGGCCACCGGCGACACATCGCTGGTCACCAGGTGTCCCTCAGCGCTCTTGGTGCTCAGTCCATGGGTGGACACGATGCCGAACAGCAGCACGACCATGGTCAGCACGCGCAGCAACGGGCCCGCACACGCGCGAGCCCGCACCAGGCGCGGGAGTGACCAAGCCGTAATCATGCCGTGATACTAGCGGCTCACAGACCTCGGTCCGTCAACTCCCGCACCACAGCGCGCTAACGAGCCACACATGACCTGCTTGCTTCGGCGAGGACTCCGGACGGTTGCCCATGACACTCCTGACCTGCAAACCGAGCGTGCGTTCTACTATGAGCCCGCGTAGAGCGGCGATCAGGGAGCGACCATGCGGTGGTTGGGGGAACTCGAGGCGGAGATCATGGACCGCCTGTGGCGTTGGAAGCGTCCCGCGACCGTGCGGGAGATCGTCGACGACATCAACACCCAGCGGCCGCTCGCCTACACCACCGTGATGACCGTGGCCAACATCCTTTACAGCAAGGGCTGGCTCCTGCGCGAAAAACAGGGTCGCGCCTGGACGTACTCTCCGGTCCGGACGCGCGAGCAGTACGCGGCCGCGCTGATGGAGGAGGCGCTCGGCGCCAGTCAGGACCATCCCGCGGCCTTCGCCCACTTCGTGGAGCAGATGGGCCCGGAGGAGGTCAGCGCGCTGCGCAAGGCGCTGCGCGACGCAGGGCGAAGGGATCGCCCCTGAACGAGGGTTCACCCTCTGGCTACTAATCTACTTAGCAGATACTGAGCACGTCCCACCCCGGGTGCGTACTAGGTCCCAGCAGTCACCTCTCACGTGGCTCAGCGGGATGCACAAGAAGGGTGGACATGGGAACTCTGACTCTGAGCTGGTCCATAGCGGCGGTCTCCGCTCTGGTCGCCGCCGTCGGTGCGGTGCGGGTCGTGACCACGAACGGCGAAAGCCGCTATGCAGCGGGCGGTGACCTGCTGATGGGGCTCTGCATGGCTGCCATGGCCCTGCCCGCGACGGCTGCCTGGTACGGGGGGCTCGGCATGTGGTGGTCGGCGCTGTTCGCCCTCCTCGGGCTCGGCGCCGTAGTGCTGGCCGTCAAGCGCACGCGCGAACGCGGCTGGAAGGAAGGCCGCCACTGGGTACACCTCATCGTGGGCAGCACGGGCATGGTGATCATGACACTGGCCATGACGACCACGCCGTCCGGCCCCGTCCTCGCGCTGGGCAGCGGTCATGGCCACGGTTCCGCGATGCCGGACATGTCGAGCATGTCGGGCATGTCGAACGAGGAAGCCGCGGCGGGCATGCGGCACTCGGCCGGAATGGAGGGCATGGCCGGCAGGGAGTCGTCGTACGGAGCGGGGGTGGCGGACATGAGCGGTCACGTCTCCGCCACCGGGGCGGACGCCTCGCCATCGTCGTCTCTCTGGCGTTTCGTGATCGCCGCGCTCGCCGTCTATTTCCTGCTGTCGATCGCCGCCTCGGTGTGGGCGCGCGTGCGCGGCACCGACAGGAACGCTCCCACGGCGGGCCGGGAGAACGGTCGGCGCCGTGGCTGGGGCCGCTGGCTGCTCTCGATGCCGGACACGATCGTCGTCTTTCTGGCGTCGCTGACGCTCTCCGTGTGGGACAAGGCACGCACCACGGAACGAGGTCGCCACGGCGGACGGCGCCGCCGGGCCGGCGCCACCCCGGACGCAGCCCTCGCCGCTCACATCGGCATGGGCGGGACCATGTCCGCCATGCTGCTCATGATGGTCGCCTAGCCGGCGGCTCCGGCGATGGCGGAATGTGGGCGGCACCACACCGAGCATACCCCAGGGGGGTATATGGTTGGGTCGTTCGGGAGGAGCGGGGACGAGCTCCTCCCGAAGCGTCCACGCATCGACACCCGAGGATGAGAAGCCATGACCGACCCGAAGAACTCCACCACCGTCTACAAGGTGTCCGGCATGACCTGCGGACACTGCGAGGGAGCGGTCTCGCAGGAGATATCCGCGCTGGAGGGCGTCACGGCGGTCGCCGCGGTCGCCAAGACCGGTGAGGTGACGGTCACCTCTGCCGCCCCGCTCGACGAGGAGGCCGTCCGTGCCGCCGTCGACGAGGCGGGTTACGAGCTCGTCGGCACGGCATGAGCCCGTCCGGGGTCGGGCAACCCCGGACCACGCGTTTCCTCCCCCGCCGGGACGTGCCGCTCCGCTGATACGGACGCCGCACGTCCCGGCCTTCCCCAGGAGAATCCCCATGACCAGCACGGCTCCCGAGAAGACGCTTCCCGACCGGGCACCTGCGCCCGTCTCCGAGGTCGAGCTCTCCATCGGCGGCATGACCTGCGCGTCCTGCGCGGCCCGCATCGAGAAGAAGCTCAACCGCATGGACGGCGTCATGGCGACCGTCAACTTCGCCACCGAGAAGGCCAGGATCTCCTACCCGGACGGCATCGCAGTCGCCGAGCTCATCACCACCGTCGAGAAGACCGGCTATACCGCCGCGGAGCCGCCTCCTCCCACTCCTCCGGTGGGCGACGAGGGCGAGGTCCGGGCCGCGCCGCCCGCTGCGGACGACGAGTTGCTCTCCCTGCGGGAGCGCCTGTTCGTGTCGCTCGCGCTCTCGCTGCCGGTCGTCCTGATGGCGATGGTGCCGGCCCTGCAGTTCGACAACTGGCAGTGGCTCTCGCTGACTCTCGCCGCGCCCGTCGTCGTCTGGGGCGCGTTCCCCTTCCACAAGGCAGCCTGGACGAACGCCCGGCACGGCGCCGCGACGATGGACACCTTGGTGTCCATCGGCACGCTCGCCGCCCTCGGCTGGTCGCTGTGGGCACTGTTCTTCGGTCACGCCGGCATGCCGGGCATGCGGCACGGTTTCGAGTTCACCATCTCCCGCTCCGACGGCTCCTCCTCCATCTACCTGGAGGCCGCGGCTGGGGTGACCGCGTTCATTCTCGCCGGGCGCTACCTGGAGGCGAGGTCGAAGCGCAAGGCGGGTGCGGCGCTGAGAGCGCTGCTGGAACTGGGCGCGAAGGACGTCTCCGTTCTGCGGGGCGGCACGGAAACGCGCATACCTGTCGCGCAGTTGGCGGTCGGCGACCGCTTCGTCGTGCGGCCCGGCGAGAAGATGGCGACCGACGGGACCGTCGTCGAGGGCGCGTCGGCGGTGGACGCCTCCATGCTGACCGGCGAATCGGTGCCCGTCGACGTCGGCGTCGGTGACGCCGTCACCGGGGCGACCGTGAACGCCGGTGGACGCCTCGTCGTCGAGGCGACCCGGGTCGGCGCCGACACCCAGCTCGCCCGCATGGCGAAGCTGGTCGAGGACGCCCAGAACGGCAAGGCCGAGGTACAACGCCTCGCCGACCGGATCTCCGGCATCTTCGTCCCCGCGGTCCTGCTGATCGCCGCCGCCACTCTCGGCGCCTGGCTGGGCGTCACGGGGGACGCGACCGCCGCCTTCACGGCCGCTGTGGCCGTCCTGATCATCGCCTGCCCGTGCGCGCTCGGTCTCGCGACGCCGACCGCCCTCATGGTCGGTACGGGACGCGGTGCCCAACTCGGCATCCTGATCAAGGGCCCCGAGGTACTGGAGTCCACCCGCCGCGTCGACACGGTCGTCCTCGACAAGACCGGCACCGTCACCACCGGCCGCATGCATCTCCAGGACGTGTTCACCGCACCGGGCGTGGACGAAGGCGAACTGCTGCGACTGGCGGGCGCGTTGGAACACGCCTCCGAGCACCCGATCGCCCGGGCGATCGCGGCCGGCGCCGTCGAGCGGGCCGGAAGTCTGCCGGTACCCGAGAACTTCGAGAACGTCGCCGGCCTCGGCGTCCAAGGCGTCGTCGGCGGCCACGCCGTGCTCGTCGGCCGCGAGAAGCTCCTCGCGATGGGGGTCCCCCCGCTCGAGCGAAGCCGAGAGTGGGGGAGAGCCATCGAGCTGCCTCGCGAACTGGCCGAGGCCAAGGCCGCCGCGGAGGCAGAGGGCCGTACGGCGGTCGCCGTGGCCTGGGACGGCAAGGCGCGCGGTGTCCTCACCGTCGCGGACGCGGTCAAGAAGACCAGTGCCGAGGCAGTGGCGGAGCTGCGCAGGCTGGGGCTGAAGCCCGTCCTGCTGACCGGGGACAACCAACTCGTCGCAGAGTCGGTCGCCCGGGCCGTCGGGATCGACCAGGTCATCGCCGAGGTCCTGCCTCAGGACAAGGTCGATGTCGTCAAGCGGCTCCAGAGCGAGGGCCGTACGGTCGCCATGGTGGGCGACGGCGTCAACGACGCGGCCGCCCTGGCCACCGCCGACCTCGGCCTCGCCATGGGCACCGGCACGGACGCGGCGATCGAGGCCGGCGACCTGACCCTCGTACGCGGCGACCTGCGGGTGGCGGCAGACGCGATCCGTCTCTCCCGCGCGACCCTGGCCACCATCAAGGGCAACCTCTTCTGGGCCTTCGGCTACAACGTCGCCGCCCTGCCGCTCGCCGCGTTCGGCATGCTCAACCCGATGATCGCCGGTGCCGCGATGGCCTTCTCGTCGGTCCTCGTCGTCACCAACAGTCTGCGTCTGCGTTCCTTCAAGTAGCCCCTTCGAACCACTTGACCGCGGGCGTGCGGACGCGTCGGTGTTCCGGAGCCGTGTCGGATCAGTGCCCGCACGCCACCAGCACCGGCAGCAGCGGCGCCGCGACGGTCGCGGCGGCCACGCTCAGCCAGGTCGCGCGATGCGGCCGGGGCTGCGGGGTGAGGACGCGCCGGAGACGAATCAGGGCGCCGCCCCCGCCGGCGCCCAGGGCCGCCGGCGGGATCCGCCCCGCCGCGACCTCGTACATGGCGCTCGCGAGCGCCTCCCGAGGATGGGAACGCAGGGCGCGGTCATCCGCGATCATCTCCACCAGCAGCGTCGTCTGCTCCCTGGCATGGCGGGCCAGGGGCAGACCGGGGAAGGACCGGGAGAACGCTTCCGCCAGCAGGTGCAGGAGATGGTGCCTGCCGTCGATGTGCGCACGCTCGTGTTCCACAACCGCCCGCAACTGGTCCTCGGACAGGACGTCCAGCGCACCTTGCGTGATGACGACCCGACAGCGACGGCCGGGCAGGCAGTAGACGGCCGGCGCCGCATGGTCGACGACGGTGGCGTCGTATGCGGGGGCCGGTTCGCCGACGAGGGTGAGCAGGTCCAGATGACGCCTCCGTGCCCGGCGCGCCTGCCAGGCGCAGTGCACCAGCCAGCCGGGCGGCAGCATCAGGACGGCGCCGGGGACGGCGAGCGCCAGGACCGCGCCCGAGTCGGACGCGACCGCCCCCGGATCGCCGACGATGAGGCCGCAGGCGCTGATCAGCCCGGCGAGGCCGTCGTGCGTGTGCTCCTCGGCAAGGAGCAAGTGGTAGACCGCAAGGACGGTGGCGACGAGGAACGAGGCCATGAGGCCCTGCCAGGCGAGGACCGCCAGCGCCGGAGCGCGGTGAGCCCACTTCGCCCGGCACAACAGGGAGGGCGCCAGGGCACCCACCACAACGGCGTATCCGGCAAGGACCGCGGCTGCGCTCATGCTTCGCTCCGCCTCTCGACCAGTCGAAGGGCCGAGCGTAGAGCGAATCCGGCTGGCGGGTGACCTTCGCCACCAATCAGCTTAGTAGATCAGTAGAAATCGGCCTCTCTCACGGCACTGCCCGCATCCCTTGAGTACTGTCGGAACATCAGATCCAGAACGGCCGGTGACGGAGTCCATGTGAAGGTGAGCCGATACGTACGCGCGGGAGGCGCCCTCGGGCACCTGCTGCTCGTCGTCGCACTCGCCCTGGGCGTCTTCGCGATGCACAGCATGGGCCATCCCGGCGAGTCGGCCCACGCGACCATGAGCACCGCATCCCACTCGACAACGACGGATGCGACTGCTTCGGGCCGCACCCCGATGAGCGCTCCCGCCGACATGGTCGTCGACGGTCACGCCACGGATACGCCGGCGCCGTCGTCCTCGCACGAGCCCCCCATGACCATGGACATGCTTTCGCTCTGCGTGGCGGTCCTGTTCGGCGCATGGGTGCTCACCGCCCTCGTCGGGTCGGCTCTCGCCCGTCGCCAGGAGTGGCCGGCAGAGCTTCTCGCCCAGGTGGCCGCCGCGGCACGGCCCAACCACCCGCCGGGCACACCCGATCTCACCCGTTTGTCAGTTCTGCGGCTGTAGGCCGAACCGCTCTCGCGGGCGCGTACCACGCGCGACCCCGCGGCTTCGCCTGCGCACAAACAGCCCAAGAACCAACACCACGAGGTGAATCGACCATGACTGCCTTCACGCGTGCCCCGCACCGCAAGCTCGTCCGCCGCAGCGCCGCCGTAGGCGTCGTCGCCGCCGGCGCTCTGTTCCTCTCCGCCTGTGGAGACGACGGCGACGACATGAGCGGCATGAACCACGGCAGCGGCAACAACTCGGCGACGGCCGAGGCCGGCTCATCGAGCTTCAACGACGCGGACGTCACCTTCGCGCAGATGATGATCCCGCACCACGAGCAGGCCCTGGAGATGGCCGAGCTCGCCGACGGCCGGGCGTCGGACTCCGAGGTCAAGGGCATCGTCGCGAAGATCGAGCAGGCCCAGGACCCCGAGATCAAGACGATGCGGGGCTGGCTGAAGTCCTGGAACAAGCCGACCGCCGCCGAGTCCATGCCCGGCATGGACCACGGCAGCGGCGGCGGAATGATGTCCGACGCGGACATGGAGCACCTCGAGGGCATGAAGGGTGCCGAGTTCGACAAGATGTTCGCCGAGATGATGATCGAGCACCACAACGGCGCGATCAGCATGGCCGAGGACGAGCAGAAGAACGGCAAGAACACCGACGCCGTGAAGATGGCCGACGACATCGTCGAGGGCCAGTCCGCCGAGGTCAAGCAGCTGCAGAGCATCCTCGACCGACTCTGAGGACCACCGACCACCGCCAGGTCGACAGGAGGACACCGCCGAGCCCCAGGTGTACAGCGAGGACGACGGCGACGGAGCTACTGCTTGTACGCCCTCACTGCAGCCGGCGACCTGGATCGCCGGCATGCCCGAGAAACCCCAGGGGGGTATATTGAGCGCACAGAGACGGGTCTTTGCGGAGGCGGTGACGATGGCGCATATCCACGTCAGCCGCATCCGCTGGGCCCGCGGCGCCTTGATCGCCCTGCTCGCGGCGCTGGCCTTGTTGATTCACCACGAAACGGCAGCGCTCGGCAGCCCGGGCGGAGACACCATGCGGTCCACGCATGCCGGGCACGTCATGCCCGGCATGGCATCCTCATCGGGCGCCGCCCCACAAGGCTTTGCCTCCCACCACCCGGGCCCCTCGTACGCCTCCGCGCCCACGCACGGCACCGAGGGCAGCGCCTGCGCTGATGCCGGCATGCAGCACTGCGCCGCTGCGAGCGTCGACACGGTCAAGTTGGCTTCGCCGCAGCAGGGCCATGTCGAGCAGGCAGCGCATCCGCACCAGAGCAAGGCCGGGCGGTCGCCCGGCGGGACGATCAGCCGCGCGCCACCCGACCTGTCGGTCCTCTCCCAGCTGCGCATCTAGGCCGCGCCGACGGCACCCGTGTGCCGTCTCAGCCGCGACCCACACGCAGCTCGACCAAGAGGACTCACATCGTGAACAGCATCAACCGCCGCTCTGTCCTGCTCGCCGGACTCGGCGCCGCCGGTGCCGGCGCACTCGCCGCCTGCACCAAGTCCAGCACGACCCCCGCCCTGGTCAGCCCGTCGAGTTCCGCGGTCGTGGCCGCGGAGAAGAAGCGGGCCGGCACCGGCAGGCAGCGCAAGGTCACACTCACCGCCGCTCCCGCCACGATCGACCTGGGCGACGGCGTCAAGGCCAAGACCTGGGCCTTCGACGGCCGCACGCCCGGCAAGGAGATCAGGCTGTCCGCCGGGGACACCCTCGCCGCCGAACTCGCCAACCAGCTGCCGGGAAAGACCACCACGTCGATCCACTGGCACGGCATCGCCCTGCGCAACGACATGGACGGCGTACCCCCGGCCACCCAGACCGCCGTGCGCGCCGGGAGCACCTTCACCTACCGGTTCATCGCCGACACCCCCGGCACGTACTTCTTCCACCCCCATGTCGGTGTCCAGCTCGACCGCGCTCTGTACGCCCCGCTGATCGTCGAGGACGCGCGCGAACCTCTGGCGTACGACGACGAATGGGTGGTCGTCCTCGACGACTGGGTCGACGGCGTCACCGGCACCCCCGACGAGGTCTTCGCCGAGCTCGAGCAGGGCATGGGCGGTATGGGCATGGGCGGCGACTCCGGCTCCGGCATGGAGGGCCACGACATGCACGGCATGGGGAGCATGAGCGGCGACGCGTCCCCGTCCGCGTCCGCCTCGTCGGGCGGGATGTCGTCGAAGTTCATGCTCATGGGCGCCCGGAGCGACCTGCTCGGCGGCGACGCCGGAGACGTGAAATACGCATACCACCTGGTCAACGGACGTGTTGCCACGGACCCGGACGTCTACCAGGGCAAGCCCGGCACCAAGGTGCGCCTGCGCGTCATCAATGCGGGCGGCGACACCGCCTACCGCATCGCCCTCGGCGGCCACCGGATGACCATCACCCACACCGACGGCTTCCCGGTCCGACACCGACAGGCGGACGCACTCCTGGTCGGCATGGGTGAGCGCTACGACGTGCTCGTGACTCTCCAGGACGGCGTCTTCCCGCTGGTCGCCCTGGCCGAGGGCAAGAACGCGACCGGCCGGGCTCTCGTGCGCACGGGCTCAGGCAGCGCTCCGTCGCCCGCCGTACGGCCGAAGGAGCTCAATGGCACAGTGATGACCGCCTCCCTGCTTCGCGCAGCCGACGGCGTGCGACTGAAGTCCGCCGACCCCGACGTCACGCACCAGATCAGGCTCACCGGCGGCATGATGCGCTACGACTGGGCCATCAACGGCAAGCGGTACGACATGGCCGATCCGACAGCGAACCCGCTGCTCGTTGAGGAGGGCCAGCGCGTCCGGCTCGACTTCGTCAACGCGAGCGACATGTGGCATCCGATGCACCTGCACGGCCACACCTACCAGCTCGGCAGCACCGGTCCGCGCAAGGACACCACCATCGTGCTGCCCAAGCGGAAGGTGTCTGTCGTCTTCGACGCGGACAACCCCGGCCAGTGGATGCTGCACTGCCACAACGCCTACCACGGCGAGGCCGGGATGATGGCACTCATGGCCTACGGGGCCTGAGCCCGCGGTCACCGGTCCGGGGGTCGGGACTCAGCGGTCCCGCCCCGGACCGTAGTACCCGAGGAACATGTCCACCCCGCTGACGACGAGGCGGTTCGTGAGGCCGTCCTCGATGTGGGTGCCGTAGGTGCTGAAGACCATGTGGGGGAAGACCAGCAGCGCGTAGAGCTGGATGATCGCGGCTTCCAGGTCGGGAATGACCAGTCGCCCCTGGTCGGCGAGCGTGCGCAGGACCCCGGCGACGGCCGGGTGGTGCCCCTCGGGACCATGGCCGTGCCAGGCCCGCCCGAGTTCGGGGAAGCGGTGCTGTTCGGCGGCGACCAGGTTGCGCAGGGCGATGACGTCCTGGTTCGTCCTGACGGCGTGCACCCAGGCGCGTGCGGCGTCGATGAGGGCCGCGCGCAGGTCCTCGGCCTCGGCCAGCCCTTCGAGGGCGGTCGAGGAGGCGTGGCCGAGGGGGTCGTCGAGTGCGCTGGTGATGACCGCGGTGAACAGCGCTTCCTTGCTGCCGAAGTGGTTGTAGACGGTCACCTTGGACACGCCCGCCTCTGCGGCGATGGCGTCCATTCCGACGCCGAAGCCCTCCCGCAGGAAGAGTTCGCGCGCCGCCCGGACGATGGCCTGCCGCTTCAGTTCGGCGCGAGGGCCGCTGGGGGGCTGCTTGACGCTGTCCACGCTCATGAGCCGATCCTAGCAACTGACTGAACTGAACAGTTGAGTTCACATGTACCGCGCCGTACAGTTCAGTTGTGGGCGGAGGCAGCGCGGATCCGCACAGCTGGGGCCGCCTTCGCCCCTTCCCGCACTTCCGTCTCCTGCGACAAGGACGCGTCATGACGCATTCGGCTCATTCCGCAAGCCGCACGCACCACGCTCCCGAACATCACCAGCCCCCCGCCGACCCACGCCGCTGGGTGGCGCTGGCGCTCATCTGCGTCGCGCAGTTCATGCTGGTTCTCGACGTCACCGTGGTGAACGTCGCGCTGCCCGACATGGCCGCCGACCTGGACCTGAACCGGGCCACACTCACCTGGGCGGTCACGGCGTACACGCTCTGCTTCGGCGGGCTGATGCTGCTGGGCGGCCGCCTTGCCGACGCCCTGGGCGCCCGCCGCACACTCCTGGCCGGCCTCGCGGTCTTCACCGCCGCCTCCCTGGTCACCGGCCTCGCCGGAACCGCCACCGCGCTGCTCGGCGGGCGGATCGCCCAGGGTGTCGGAGCCGCTCTCCTCTCCCCCGCGGCCCTCTCGATCGTCACCACGACCTTCCACGGCACGGAGCGCAACAAGGCGCTGGGCGTGTGGGCCGCGATCGGCGGCTCGGGCGCGGCGGCCGGTGTCCTGATCGGCGGCGCCCTGACCGATGGACCGGGCTGGCAGTGGGTCTTCTACATCAACGTGCCGATCGGCCTCGCCGTGCTCGCCGCCCTGTCGGCGCTCGTCCCCGCCCGCACCCCGCTGCCGGCACGACTCGACCTACCCGGCGCCCTCCTGGTCACCGCGGCCACGGGCTCGCTCATCTACGGCCTGGTGGAGGCGGGCGACGCCGGCTGGGCCGACACCGCCACGCTTCTGCCGCTGGCCGCCGCGACGGTTCTGTACGTGGGGTTCGCCGCGGTCGAACGGGTGAGCCGAGCCCCGTTGATGGACCTGCGGATGTTCACCCGGCGCCCGGTACTGGCAGGTGCGTTCCTCATGCTCATCGCCACCGCGCTGCTGATCGCGTACTTCTTCCTCGGCTCGGTCTACCTCCAGCACATCCGCGGTTTCACCCCGTTGAGGACCGGTCTGCTGTTCCTGCCCGCAGCCGTGGCCACCGCGCTCGGCGCTCATCTCGCCTCCCGCCTCGTCGGCCGGATCGGCAGTCGCACCGTCGCCGTGGCCGGCATGGCGATCGCTGCGGTCGGATCCGTGCCCCTGACCCGACTTTCCGCCGAGGGCAGCGTGGGCACCGGTCTGCTCCCCGGCCTCGTCGTCGCTTCCTTCGGCCTCGGCACGGTCTTCGTCACCGCCACCACCACGGCGCTGGGCATGATCGAACACCACGAGGCGGGCCTCGCCTCGGGAGTCGTCAACACCTTCCACGAGGTGGGCGGTTCGATCGGCGTGGCGGTCGTCTCCACGGTCGCCGCCTCCGGCATCGAGGCAGGCTCCGTCGGCGGATTCACCGACGCCTTCACCGTCTGCGCCGTCGCGGCGGCAGCGAGTGCCGCGGTGGCCCTGGGACTTGTACCGCGTGGCAGGCCGCAGCTGAGCGGCGGGCCGCACGTGCACTGAGGCGGCATGCCGCCGTGAAGATCACGGGCGGCGTGAACCAGCCCGTCTCCGGCAGGGACTGGCCGCCGGTGTGCGGGACCGCTCCGTCCCGCACACCACGTCCAGCACGAGCCGCTCGAATACAGGCGGGAACCGGCCATGCGGGACTCGTGAAGCCGGGAAGGCCGGCAGCGGCGGCCTGGCCGCGCTCATGACACCTCCTTCGCCTCAAGGATCATCGGCATGAGGTGGGGACCGCGGAAAGTGGGGGTGAGGGCACGCCGGATCCCGGACGGGTCGACCTTCGGCCGGGCCACCCGCTCCAGGAAGACCTGGACGGCGATCTCGTTGACGAGCCGGCCCAGCCGGCCGCCCAGGCAGTAGTGGGCGCCGTGTCCCAGCGCGAGGTTGGTGCTGCGGGGCCGGTTCAGGTCGATGCGGTCGGGGTCGGCGAAGGCCGCCGGGTCGCGGTGGGCCGCGCCGATCCAGACGAACACCTCCTGGCCCGTCTCGACGGTCCGCCCGCCGAGCCGGACCGGTTCGGTCGCGCGCCGGCGGGTCAGCTGCACGGAGCTGTCGTACCGCATGAACTCGGGCGTGGCGGCGGGCACGAGGGACGGGTCGGCGGCGACCGTCTCGTACACGTCCGGCTGGGACAGCAGCGCCAGCACGGTGTTCCCGATCTGGTGGGCCGTGGTCGTCTGACCGGCCGTCAGCAGGAAGACGAGGTTGCCCAGCAACTCCTCCTCGCTGTGGAACTCGCCGTCGTCCCAGGCGTCCAGCGCGGTCTGCATCAGGTCATCGGTGCGCCGGGTGCGGCGCAGGTCCAGCTGCCGGCGGAAGTAGTCCATGTACTTCCCGACGCCGGCCAGGTGGTACTCGGGGTTCTCCTTGGCGGCCGGCCCGTCGTCCACGAGCAGCCCCCAGCTGAGGATGAACTTCCAGATCCGGCCCCGGTCCTCCTCGGGGATGCCCAGGACCTGGCACACCGTCTCCGACGGCAGGGCCAGGGCGTAGTCCGCCATGAAGTCCATCCCGCCACGGGGCAGGACCGCGTCGAGGAGACGGTGCGCGGCCCGCTCGAGGTCGGCGCGCATCGCGTCCACGGCGCGCGGCAGGAACGGCTGGGACATCGCTCGGCGCAGGCGCTGGTGGTCCGGCGGGTCACTGACGAACACCTGGGTGTGCAGGGCGCGCAGGGCGGGCGCGGTCCGCTCGGTGCCGGTGGCCGGGTCCCACTGCGGGCGGCGGGCCGAGAGCCGCGGGTCGCGCAGCGCGCTCAGCGCGGCGTCGTAGCCGGTGACCATCCAGGCGCCCGCGTCGCCCATCCGCGGGTCCCAGAGCACCGGATCGGCCTCACGGGCCCGCCGGTAGAGCGGATACGGGTCGTCGATGAACTCGGGCCGGTAGACGTCGGACAGCGACACCTCGGGGGCGGTCGGCTGCGTCATCGCAGATCTCCTCGGTAGCGGACACCAGAGAGTCGGAGGGCACGGGGGTCGCCGTCGGCGCCGGACACCGTCCAGCGGCCGGTGCGCGCACTGCCCCGGACGAGGAGCGCCGAGGCGCCGTCCGGGCCGGGGATCCCCTCCCCCAGGTCGATGTGCCGGATCGTGAGCACGGGGCCCGGGGAATGCGCGGCCGTACGGCGGAAGACGTTCTCGAGGGCGGTCAGGGGAAGCGCGTTGACGGGCCAGCTGGGCAGCACCCAGAGATCGCCGGCCGGGGTCTCGCGGATCTCGGCCTCGCAGGTGCCGTGCGGCCCGTTGCGCCAGCGGGCGGCCGGCAGCACGAAGCCCGACCAGTGCAGGAGCGGGCCGTCGTACGGCTCCCCGGCGCCGCCCTCGTCGAAGGCATCGGCGTACGGCCCGTTCGGCCCGTCCCCGTCGGGCTGCCGCCCGGAGTGCAGCCGGCCGGAGGGGGCGTACACGAGCCGCAGCCGGGCGACCGGGGCGTCGGTGCCGGGCGTGCGGTAGTGGACGTCCGCCGTCCAGTCGCCGTCGGTGTAGCCGGCGGTGACGGACCGGTGCAGGGCGATGCGGCCGTGCCGCAGGCGCAGGTGCGCGAGTTCGACGCGTACGTCCCGCACGCTCCGCGGGGTCAGCGGGGCGTAGTCCTCCGGCTGCACCCAGGCCGCGCCCCGCACCGCGTTCTCCAGCAGCAGCGACACCGGCAGCGCGGCCTCCTCGCCGACCCGTACGTCGGTCAGCACGGGGGCGTGCGCGCGGTCCAGGGCGATCAGCGCGGTCAGTTCCGCGTGCGGCACATACGTGCGCGGCTCGCCCAGGTGGAACACCGCCGACCGCAGTTCACGGTGGCCCGGCAGATCCGCGCTCACCCGGTATCCGCGGCTCTGCTGCGGGCCGAGGGCGCGGCCCAGCGGGCCGATGTAGGTGACCTCTCCGCGGGACCCGGCCGTCAGTTCCCGCGTCCACAGGTCGATGCCCTGCGCCACGTCGAGCGCGGCCATGTAGCGCAGAGTGGCCTCGAAGTTGGCGACCATGCCGAGCCGGTCCCAGGTGGGCCAGCACAGCGTCATCACCGGGAAGGCGGCCCGGGTCCGCGCCCAGAGGCCGAGGCGGGCGAGCCCGTCGTTGGCGGCGGCGTAGTCGAGCTGGCCGACCATGCCGCCGAGCCGTCCGGTGAGGGAGCCCACGTTGCAGAAGAACTTCAGGGGCAGCGCGCGTACCGCGGAGAACAGGTTGACGAAGCCGTCCACCTTGGTCGCGACGGTGCGCAGGACGTCGTCGTCGGTCTTTCCGGGCAGCCGGGCGGGCGTGTCGACGCCCGCGTTGTGCACGACGCCGGTGAGCCGGTCGCCGTACCGGGCGACCAGGGCCGCGGTCTGGCCGGGATCCGTGACGTCGCACACCGCGTAGGAGATGCGCAGTCCCTCCCGGTGGGCCTCCTCCAGGTGGCGGACCAGTTCCCGCTCACGCCGGACAGCGGCGATCTCGGCGCGGATCGCGGCCAGGGGGCGGCCCTGGCGCCGCTGCGCCCACAGGCTCCGCTCGTGAGCCGTGACCCGCTCGTCGTCGAGCGTCCTGGACGGGGCGTCCGGGCCGGGCAGCGGGGCGCGTCCGGTGACGACCACCGCGCAGCCGTGGCGGGCCGCCAGCGTCCGGGCGAGCCGCCAGCCGATGCCGCGTCCGCCGCCCGAGAGCAGCACCAGGTCACCGGTGCCCAGGGACAGCTCCGGCGGGCCGGCCTCCTCCCCCACCGCCTGGAGGGTGCGGCGGCGTCCGCCCCGGTGGCCGATCTCGAACGGGCCCCAGCGGTACAGCTCGCGGGTGATCCGCCGGGGCAGCTCCGCCAGATCGGCGAGGTCGGTGTCCACGACGCGGATGTTGCAGTTGGGGATCTCCCGGTGCACGGTCTTGGCGAGGCCGGCCCAGATGCCGCCGAGCGGCTGCGCGGGCGCCGGGGCGTCGGGGATGTCGGAGGCGTCGGAGGCGTCGGAGGCGTCGGAGGCGTCGGAGGCGTCGGAGGCGTCGGAGGCGTCGGAGGCGTCGGAGGCGTCGGAGGCGTCGG
>NZ_JBIWGA010000008.1:0-40836 GCF_044763345.1 Streptomyces sp. NPDC096132 | reverse complement strand
CGTCGGAGGCGTCGGAGGCGTCGGAGGCGTCGGAGGCGTCGGAGGCGTCGGAGGCGTCGGAGGCGTCGGAGGCGTCGGAGGCGTCGGAGGCGTCGGGGATGTCGTACCCCATGGATCCGCCGAGGTAGGTGACGGCGACGTAGAACAGGCGGCGGGCGTCCCGCTCCTTCCGCCAGTGCGGGTAGCAGGCCCGGAGCGCGGTCACCGAGCGCAGCAGCGCGCGGCGGTAGCCGTGGTGTTCCCCGGGTACGAAGGGCTCGGCGTGGCCCAGGTCCAGCAGGCCGTCGGGCACCTCGCCGGGCACCGGCCAGACGCCCTCCTCGTCGGTGCGGGCCTCGGCCCCCGCGGTACGCAGGGCCTCGGTGACGGCGCGGGCGAGCGGCGGCGTTCCGCCGAGCACGAGGACCTTGGCTCCGCGCAGGGCCGGTGCGGGATCGGCCGGCAGGTCGGGTTCGGTGACGGTCCGCCAGCGGACGCGCCGCACCGGCGCCACGGGGCGGGTCTCCGTGGGCCGGGCCGGGGCGGGGCGGCTCATGCCGGGGGTGCCTTCCGCTCGGCCGGGTCGTGGTGCCCGATGTGCACGACGACGCCGGGCTGCGGGCGCAGGGAGACGAGGGCCGTCGGGCGGACCGGGTGGCCCTCGGCCGGCCGGAGCCGGTAGCGCTGCGCCACCATGGCGACGGCGAGCCGCAGTTCCAGCAGGGCGAGGTCCATGCCGATGCATTTGCGGGCACCGCCGCCGAACGGGAAGTAGTCGTAGCGGTCGCGCTGCCGCGGCGTGCTCCCGGTCCGGCTGCCGCCGTTCGTGGCCGTGCCCGCGTGCGCGGGGCAGAACCGCTCCGGGGCGTAGGTCTCGGGGTCGTCCCAGACGGCGGGGTTGTGGTGGGCGGCGTACACCGGGACGAGCACCGTGCTGCCGGCCGGGACGTGGTGGCCGGCGATGTGGTCGTCGGCCACGGTGTCCCGGGGGAACAGCCAGATCGGCGGATACAGGCGCAGCGACTCGTCGACGACGGCGCGCAGGTACGGCATTTCGTCGAGGTCCTCGGCCGTGGGCACCCGGCCGGCGAGCACCGCGTCCAGTTCGGCGTCGAGCCTGGTGCGGACGTCGTCGTGCCGGGCGATCGCGTGCAGCGTCCAGGCGAGAGCACAGCCGGTGGTCTCGTGGCCCGCGAGGAACAGGGTCTTGAGCTCGGCGCGGATCTGCCGCTGGGTGAACGGCTCGCCGGTGACCTCGTGGGTGGCCTTCAGCAGGGCGGCGACCACGCTGTCGGGGCTTCCCCCGCCGCGCCGGTGGAGGTCGATGATCTCGTCCATGACGTCGTTGAGGGTCCGTTGGTGCCGCCTGAGCCGGCGCTGGTACGTGGTGGGCACCCAGCGGGGCAGCAGCTGCTTGACCTCGCCGGTGAGGATCATGGCCTTCAGGGAGAAGCGGACCGCGGGCAGCAGCCGGTCGGCGTACTGACGCAGGTCGACGCCGAACAGCATGCGGCCGAGGACGCCCATCGCCAGCCACATCATGTCGTCGGTGATGTCGACCGGTTCGCCGGAGGCCGCGTGGGGCTCCCAGCGCTCCAGCAGTTCCTCCACCGTGTCGGTGACGGTGGCTGACCGGGCCCGCAGCGCGGCCCGGTGGAAGAAGGGCCGGCTGACCGCGCGGCGGGTCCGCCACTCTGCGCCGTCGGTGGTCAGCATGCCCCGCCCGAAGAACAGGTGGAAGCCCCGGTAGAACCTGCCGCGCACGTAGTTCCGCGCGTTGTCCTGAAGGACGTGCCGGACCGCCTCGGGCGCGGTCACCTGGTGGACCAGGTAGGGCCCCATCTTCATCCGGACCACGCCGCCGTACTGGCGCTGAAGTTCCGTCAGCAGACGGAGGGTGTCCTTCTTGAAGCTGCTCAGCGCGCCGAACAGCACACTGCCGGTGGGCCCCGGGGCCCTGTGCCGGCGCTCCTCCACGGGGTCGGTGGTCGTCGTGCGGTCCCCCATCAGCCGGCCTTCCTGAGCGTCTCGGTGTCTGCCGGGTCGGGAAGCGGCCGCTTGTCCGGGGAGTACAGGCGCCCGGAGTCCGCGTCCACGTAGCCGACGACGGTGGCGGAGATGTCCTGCATCTGGACGACGACCCGGCCGTCCGGTGTCACGGCGACGAACCGGTTGTCGGGTGCGGGTCCCGTCATGTCGAAGGCGGGCGGGGTGGCGTAGAGGTGGAGCCGGCCGTACCGCCTGGTCAGTTCGATGTCGTTGGCCTCCTCGTACAGGTCCACCCGGCGGATGGACAGAGGTGCGGCGATGGGCACGAGCCGGCCGTCCTCCAGGTGCAGGACCCCCGTGCGGGCCAGGCCGTCGAGCAGGATCGCCGGGGTGAGGAACCGGGACAGGGCGGGGTCACGCTCGGCGAGGGCGGCGCGGTAGACGGACCGTTTGCCCAGGGGGTGCAGCCGGGTGCGTCCGGTGGAGACGAAGGGACCGGTCAGGGACACCGGGGACGCCGGTACGTGGTAGGGATCGACGACCGGGATGTCGTCGGCGTCGTCCCAGTGCCGCCAGGACGGGGCCTCGGGTGGGTCGCGGCGCAGCAGCACCCGTGCGGTGAAGTGCACCTTGTCCTCGACCAGCAGGACGCCGCCGGGGGCCCGTACGTCTCCGGTGACGGACACCTCGACGACGGTGACGTCGTCCCCGCGGTCCACCACCCGGCCGGTGATCTTCTTGGGGGCGGGGCGGGCGCCCGGGTGGACGCGCAGGAAGTTCTCGAACCGGAGGTCCTCCAGGGCTACGGCTCGCAGGCCGGGCACCAGGTGGCGTGCGGCCTCCACGGCGATCTCCACGACGAACGTGCCCGGCAGGGTCGGTACGCCGCGGACGGTGTGGTGGGCGAGGTAGCCGTCGGTGCCCAGGTCGAAGGCGCAGGCGAAGACCGCGGAGTCGGCGTCGGCGGACACCGGCCGGCGCAGGTAGAACGCGCCCTTGCCGGGCACGGCGGACAGGGCAGGCACGGCGGGCAGGGCGGGCTCGGCCGCGTCGGACGCGAGATAGCCGGGGTAGAAGCGCTCGACCGTCTCGCGTTCCGCCGCGCCGATGTGCACCACCGACGCCCTGCGGCGGTCCGCGTGCAGTTCCTGCAGGAAGTGGTGGATGCCCTCGCCCACCGGCATGTGACTGTAGGACCCGCCGCGTCGGAAGTACGCCTCGGTCAGCTCGCCGGCTCCCATCCCGACGCCGCCCCACAGTGTCCAGCCGACGGTGAACTCGTCGGCGCCCTGTGCGGCGGCCGACGCGGCGGCCGTCGCCAGGTAGTCGTTGCCGGCCGCGTAGTCGGGCTCGCCGAGCTGGCCGAAGTGGCCCAGCAGGGAACCGAAGTTGCACCAGATCGCCGGCGGCCGGTCGGCGAACGCCCGCTTGAGGTTGCGGTAGGCGAGGGTCTTCAGGTCGCGGATCGCCCGGAACTCGGCGAAGTCCTTGTCCTTGATCAGGGCGGAGCGGTTGCGTCCGGCCGCGTTGATGAGCAGGTCCACGGCCGACTGCTCGGCCAGCACCCGGTCCACGGCCCGCGCTACGGCCCCCTCGTCCCGGACGTCGCAGGTCAGGTAGGTGACCCGGCCGGGTCCGCAGTACTCCTCCAGTCGGCGCAGGGTGCGGCGGGCCGCGCGGGCGTCCAGCAGCCGGTCGAAGGCGCGGTTGATGTCCGCCACCGTGCGGCCGCCGGCCGCGAGATGCTCGCGGATGTACGACTGCCGGCCGGCGGCGAACGTGTCGTCGTCCCCGTCGAAGACGTCGTCGGGGTAGTCGTCCAGCGGGTTGCTGCCCAGCAGATAGATCCGCGGACGGAAGTGCTCGGCGAGGGCGCTCACCACCGCGGCCGTGATGCCACGGGCACCGCCGGCGGCGACCACCACCGACTCGGGGCCGAGGCGGGCCGCGACGGTCTTCCCTTCCCTCTTCCCTTCCCTGGTTCCGGGCAGGGCCTTCTCAGGACGGAGGGTGGGGGCGTAGCGCCGGCCGTCCCGGTGGACGACCACGGGGAAGGTGCGTACGGCCCGTGTCTCCCGCTCCACGAGCAGGGCACCCTTGCGCGGCCCCCGTTCGTCGGTGGCCAGCAGGAAGGTCAGGGCGTCGGGCAGTTCCAGGCCCGCGCACTTGACCAGTCCGGAGAACAGGCCGGTGCAGGCGTGCGGGACACCGTCGGTGACGGCGCCGAGGAGAAGGGTGAGGAACGACGATCCGGCGGCCGCCAGGTCGGTGTGGGCGGTCTGCAGGACCAGGAACGCCGTGTCGTGGAGGGCGGTGAGGGACGGGGCGAGGCCGTCCCGGCTGCCGGTGGAGTCCGAGGGTGGCGCCGAGCGCGCGAGATCGGTGACGATCCGCAGATGCCGTACGGGGCCGTGGTCCGCGAGCGCCGCGCGCACCGCCTCCGGGGTGGGGTGGGGCAGGTGGTGCCGACCGGGCCGGGTCACGCTGATGGGCGCGGTGCACAGGACGGTCGCGTCGGGCGGCAGGTGCCGCAGGGAGGCTTCCAGGTCGGGCAGGTCGGTGAGGACGACGACACCGGGTGGCAGGAAGGGGACGCGCTCGTGCGGATCGGGACCGGTCGGGTCGGTCACTTCGGTCAGCTCGGTCAGTTCCGCCACGTGACGAACCGTCCGCAGGGCTTCGCCCGTGGCCGTCCGCTCGCCGTCGAGGAAGGCGGCGGGCAGGCGCTCGGGGTCCGGTTCGGCGGGGATGTCGAGGGTGAGGCGGACCGTGCTCTTCGGGCTGCCGGTCGCGCAGGTGATGTCCACCGTGCCGGGCCTGCCCAGCAGGGCCTGGAGGGCGCCCAGGGCGCCGGCGGCGCCCAGGTAGCGGGCGTTGGCGGGTGCGGCCGGGACGGACGCGGCGGGACTCGTGCCCGCCGGGGTCGGCGGAGGCGGCAGGAGGTCGATGCGGTGGTCGCCGGGTGGTGTGTCACCGACCGTCAGGTCCGCGACCCGGCCGAGGATCGGCAGCCCTTCCGCGTGGGCCCTGGACTCGGTGGTGAGGGCGAACAGGACGGCGCCCTCGGCGAGTCGCGCATCGGCCACGCCCTCGGGGAGCCCGGCCAGCAGGGTGGCGTACTCCGGCAGACTGTTGCCGTTGATGCCGCCCGCCAGCGCGAAGTCCAGCCGGCCGGCCCGGAGATACCGCGCGGCCGTCTCGATGGCGGTCAGGCTCGAGGCGTACCCGGAGTCGAGGGTGATGTTGGGGCCCTTGAGGTCGAAGTAGTTGGCGACCCGGGCCGAGATGACGTTGGGCATCATGCCGGGGAACGCGTCCTCGGTGGACGCCGGTATCTCGTCGCGCACGAGCCGGCGCAGCTCCGTCAGCAGCTCGGGCAGTCCGGGCAGCGATGCCGTGGCCTGGTCCTCGGTGAGGGCCTTGTCGATGTCGTCGAGGAAGCAGCGGTTGGCGTACAGCATGGCCGCTCGGGTGGGGCCCATGTGGCCGACGAAGACACCGGTCGACGCGGTGGTGGCGTCCCAGAACTCCGTGAGCCTGCCCCGCAGGTCGTGCGCGCACTCCAGGATCATCAGCTGGCAGCGGTCGATGGCGCGGACCGTCGCGGGAGGCAGCCGTACCCGGTGCAGGGGCGGCGTCGGGTAGGCGGAGCCGAAGCTCTCGGCCGGTCCGTCGCCCCGCCCGGCGAGCCACTCGACGACACCGTCCCGGTCGAGGCCGGGGACGTGGGCGGACCATCCGACGACGACCACCGGGTCTTCGGCGCCGACGGGGGCACCGGGAGGCAGGGCCCGGGTGCGGTGCTCCGGTACGCGGTGCTCCGACACACGATGTTCCTGTACGAGGAGATGCGCGTTCGTGCCGCCGAAGCCGAAGCCGGACACGGCGACGGTACGGGGCCGGTCGGCCGGTGCGGGCCAGGGTACGTTCTCGGTCGGGATCTCCAGCAGGGTGTCGTCCAGGCGGAACGACTCGGGCGCCCGCGTGAACCGGAACTGCTTCGGGATCGTGCCGTGCTCCATGGCCAGCAGCGCCTCGATGACGGACACGACGCCGGCCGCCCACCCGGTGTGACCGATCAGGGACTTGTTGGAGGTGACGTACGCCGGCCGCGTCCTGCCGAAGTGCTCGCGCAGGGTGGTGAACTCGGCGAGGTCTCCGGCCGGGGTGCCCGTGGCGTGGGCGATGATCCAGTCGACGTCGGCGGGCGAGGTGCCCTCGGCGAAGGCCGCGCGGACCGCGAGGTCCTGTCCGGCCGCGTTCGGCGCGTAGATCGCCTTGCCCCGGCCGTCGGAGGAGGCCCCGACCGACTTGAGCACGCCGAGGATCCGGTCGCCGTCACGCCGTGCGTCGCGAAGGCGCTTCATCACGACGACGCCCGCGCCGTCGGCGAAGATCACGCCGTCCGCGTCCGCGTCCAGGGAGTGGACCGCCCCGCGCCGGGACAGGCCCTGCAGCTTGGAGAACAGCACGGTGCCGCGCGGGGCCAGGGCGAACGCGCCGCCGCAGACGGCGATGTCGTGCTTGCCGCTCAACAGGCCCTTGGCGCCGATGTCGATGGCGTAGAGCGAGGAGGAGCAGGCGGTGTCGATCATCTGCAGCTCGGTGTCGGCCGGCAGGACGCCCGCCATCGCCAGCTGCCCGACCCGGTGCGGCAGAAACCTCTCCGGGGCGTGTGCGCCATGCCGGTACCGCCGGGCCAGGGTGTCGTGGACCGCGTCCAGGAGGTGCTCGCGTTGCGGGGCGGTGAGGTCCAGCGCGCCGACGATCTGCCGGGCCCGTGCGTCCGTGCCGGCGAGGACTCCGGCCTCCTCCAGGTGCTGGCTGCCGTCGGGGGTGTAGCCCACCAGGAAGGAATGGCGGGCAGACGGGGCGCGCCGTACCCCGCTCAGCGCCTGTACCAGGCTGTGGCGCAGCCAGGTGGTCGTCAACTCGTGGTCTTCCGTCGGGTCCATCGTGTCGACGGCTCCGGCGACCGGACGGAAGTCGGTGATGAAGACACAGGTGTCCTGGTACGACTTGTCGAGCGCCGAGGGGTCGGCGGCATGGAAGGTCGAGCGCTCCCAGCGGTCCGCGGGCACGGGGGCGAAGAGGTCCGCTCCGGTCGTGCGCAACTCCCAGAACTCCTCGGGGCTGTTGGCACCGGCGACGGCCAGGCCCATGCCGACGATGGCGATGTCGTCGTCCACGGCACCGCCGGCCACGCCGGGTTCGACGGCTGTGGCGGGTTCGGCGTCCGCGAGTGGTTCGACGTTCGTGGCAGGTCCGGCGGACGCGGCAAGGATCTCGTCGGTCGACGGCCCCGCCGTCGTACCGCCCTGCTCCTGCACCCGCGCAGCCCCCGGCTTTCCTCGCGGTGGCGACAGGAGTGCCGCCCCCAGGGACAGTCCCCCGTCGGCGAGGATGGTCTGGCCGGTGATCCAGCGGGATTCGTCCGAGGCGAGGAAGGCCACGAGGGCGGCGAACTCCTCCGGTGTGCCGAGCCGGCCCAGCGGCGTGGCATCCCGGATGACCTCCTGCAGCGCCTCGGCATCCGGGAACGCGTCGGCCACCTCACTGACCAGCATGGCCGCGGACGCGGTGTTGACCCTGATGCCGAGCGGGGCGAACTCCACCGCCAGATAACGGGTGACGGCCTCGACCGCGGCCTTGGCCGGCGCGCACGCCAGGTAGTTGGCCATCACCATCTGGGAGCTGCCGAGAGCCGACATCTGGACGATCGAGCCGCCGCCCCGCCGGGCCATGAGCGGCGCCGCCGCCCGCGCGCAGCGCAGGCTCCCCTTGTAGTTGGTGTCGAGGGCCTTGTCGAGGTCGGCGTCGGTGATCCGGTCGAGCGGGAGCAGCGCGCCGTTCGCCGCGTTGTTGACCAGGATGTCGAGATGACCGAAGCGTTCGTCGATCTCGGCGAACATCCGGTCGACCTGGTCCTGTCGTGCCACGGAGGCCCTGATCAGATCGACCCGGGCACCGAGGGCGGTGAGTTCCGCCTGGGTGCGCAGGGCCTCGTCGTGGGAGTGGAAGTAGTTGACCAGGACGTGGGCGCCACGCTCGGCGAGGGTCCTGGCCACGCTCCGGCCGATGTTCCTGGCACCGCCGGTGACCAGGGCGATTCTGCCCCTGAGCTGCTGCATCGCGGGATTGCTCCTTGTCGCGCGGTCCGGGACCGGGCGGCGCGGCGGCCCGCGGCGCCCGGTCGGGGTGGGTCGCTCAGGCGGCGGCGACGGACAGGTCGCCGCCCGTCAAATGGGCCTGCAGCAGATCGACCACCTTGCCGACGGTGTCGCAGTCGGACAGCCGGAAGCCGCTGTCCGTGGGCACGATGCCGTAGCGACCGGTGACGCGGTTCAGCAGCTCCACCTGTTTGACGGAGTCGATGCCGAGTTCGGCCTCCAGCAGGACGTCCTCGGTGAAGACTTCCTCGGGATACTCCAGCGCCTGCGCGTACAGCGCCCGGACGGTGGCGAGGAGCTCCGCCCGGCCGACGGGCTCGGGGCGCGCGACGGACGGCACCTGCACCGGACCGGCAGGCACGGCGGGCCCAACCGGAACTGTGGGAGCTGCGGGCGCGGCGAGTGCGGCGGGTTCCGCGGACATCCGCGCCCGGACGCGCTCGACGAGTTGCGTGCCGTACGCCGCCCAGAACCGCTCGAAGGACTCGGGACCGGAGTCGGACGGCCCGGAATCGGGCAGCCCGGCGATGGCCTCCTCCACGCCCAGCCGTCCGGCCGAGTCCAGCGTGAAGGTCGACCGGACGGTGACCTGTGCGGCGTCGCCCAGGACGCGTCGGACACACCGGCCCAGCGAGCCGAGCCCGCCCGCCTCGACGAACGTGGTGACGCCCCGGTCGTGCAGCTCGCGCACCGTCCCGGCGAAGTCGACCGTCCTGACGAGGTGTTCGGCGAGAAGGGTGGCCAGGTCGTCGTCCGCGCGGTACGCCCGGCCCAGGATCGGCGAGTACACCGCTCCCTGCGGCGCCTGCCGGGGCAGGCGGGCGATCCGGGCGGCGAGCGGTGCCCGCAGGGGCTCCAGCGCCGGGTTGTGGAACGCGAACGGCGACTTCAGCAGCAGGCCGCCGGCGTTCAGCTCACGGGCGACGCGCAGCACGGCCAGCACGGAGCGCTCGGGCCCGCTGATCACCGTCTGCCGGTCGTGGTTCTCGGCGGCCACCGCCAGGGCCGGGTCGTCGAGCAGTCCGAGCAGATGCCGCGCTCGCCGCCCGTCGAGCGCCAGTGCCGCCATCCGGCCGACGGCGGGCCGCGCCGCCTGAAGGACATGAAGGCGTTCGGCGACCACGCGCGCGCCGTCCTCCACCGAGAACGCCTCGGCGGCGACGAGCGCCGCGATCTCGCCGAGGCTGTGGCCCACGAGGAATCGCGGCCGCAGACCGTTTTCCCGCAGAATGCGCCAGGCTGCCACATCGCTGCTGTAAATCGCCAGCTGGGACACCCAGGTCGGCTGTCGCAGGAGTTCTTCCGCGGTCATCGGGGTGCCTTCGAAGAGGGCGGTGGAGACCGCGCTCCCGAAGATTTCCTCGGCGACCGTGTCAACTGCCTTGAAAGTCTGGTCGACTTGCTGGTATTTCATTCTGGCGGCACGCAGCGCCGCTCCGTCGAATCCGCCTTGGCCCGGAAAGAGAACCGCCGTATCGTCTGTCGTCATCCCCGTTGTGACTCCACTCGATTTGAAGCGTCAATACACTTGCGGAACACGAGACTTGAGGAGCTTGATCAGGTACTGAATAAGTCAACCATCTCTCCGGTGCGTGGCGCACCGGACGAAAGTACGACGTGACCGTCACGCCCTCACCGCGAGCTGAGCGCGACCCGGTGCGTATAGGCCTGCGCGACCAGGCCGGCCTGCAGCCGTGAGTCCAGGCGCAGCTTGGCGAGGATGTGGGTGACGTGGGACTTCACCGTGCGTTCGGTGACGTGGAGGGACGCCGAGACGGCCTGGTTGGACAGCCCCCGGCCGAGGAGGATGAACACGTCGAATTCGCGGTCCGTGAGTTCCTCGATGCGGCGCACGGGGTCGGCCACCCAGTCGGCACCGCTTTCACCGATCAGCGAGCTGATGCGTCTCCATTCCTGTCCGGACTCCCCTCTGTTGTCCGCCACTTCATGCCTGGTCTCAGAGAGCAGGGCGATCAACATTCCCCCTTTGCTGATCAACGGGGCACCGCACTGACGGGTACCCCGGAACCGTGCGGCCTCGTGTGAGGGCGGGCGGCGAAATCACCTGATCGTCGATGATCGGGGCCGCTCACCCGGCCGCGCGGAAGACACACTCCGTCGACGTCGGCGCCGTTGGCCGGATTTCATGGCCCGATCGCCGCTGGACTCGGCTGATTCCCGTGGATGCCGGGGAACTTGAACCTGTCCGGTAAGCGGAGCTGCGCCTACACACTAGCAAGACCGGCGCCTGGTTTCCATGGGGGAATGGAGAAATCACTTTGTCACGGAAAACCGGTCAACGCCCTTTCCCGCTCGGGGAGTCGAGGACCGGCTCGAGGCCGTCGGCCGCCGTCTCGGGTTCCTTCCGGAGCCGGATGATCCGGTGCGCGAGCCATATACGCCGACGGCGAGGAGCGCGCCGGGAAGCCCGGACCCGGTCCACGGCATCAGTGCGAAGTCGCCGACACAGGCCAGCAGGGCGACGGCAGCAGCGCGACTCCGGCGGCGACGACGGCGAGCGCCCGGCCCCGCTGGTGCGGCGGGGCCGGCGGGGTCACGGCGACGGGGGCGACCGGTGTGACGGCGGCGGCGCCGGCGGCCGCCACCAGCCGGCGGGTCAGCGCGACGCCGTAGGACGGCGCGACGGCGGTGCCGATGGCGAACGTGGCCGAGGTCAGAACGAACGAACGAGGGTTCACCTGGGGTCCTCCGTTGAGGAAGCGGTCGCGTGGGAGCACGTCGACGGCTCTGGAACAGCGGGCCTGCGTCCACGCCTGAGGGCCGCGGCCCGTCGCTCCGGCGGCCCTCCGGAGCGACGGGGGCTCGCCGGAGGGGGTTCGCTTGGAGCGACGGGGCCGGCCGACCGGCTTTCGCACGGAGCAGCGGGGCTCGCCGGCCGGCGGTCGTACGGCTCAGCTCAGGCTGCCGACGAGGCCCACATGGAAGGGGGTGAGCTCGTCGTGGCGCCCGGCGAGTACCTTCGCCAGCCACTCGGGGTCGCCCAGCAGGGCCCGGCCGACCGCCACGAGGTCGAACTCGTCACGCTCCATGCGGTCGAGCAGTTCCGCGAGGTCCGTGACGCGGGCCTGCTCACCCTGGAACACCTGGAGGAACTCGTTGCTCAGACCCACCGCGCCGACGCTGATGGCGGGCTTGCCGGAGACCTTCTTCGCCCAGCCCGCGAGGTTGAGGTCGGAGCCCTCGAACTCGGGGAGGTGGAAGCGCCGGGTGGAGCAGTGGAAGATGTCCGCGCCCGCCTCCGCCAGCAGGCCGAGGAGGGTCTCGAGTTCCTGCGGGGTCTCGGCGACGCGTGCCTCGTAGTGGTTCACCTTCCACTGGGAGAGCCGGAAGGAGATCGGGAACTCCTCGGACACGGCTGCCCGGCAGGCGGCGACGATCTCGGCGGCGAAGCGGGCACGGCCGGCGACGTCACCGCCGTAGCCGTCGGTGCGCCGGTTGGTGTGGGGCCAGAGGAACTGGTCGATCAGGTAGCCGTGTCCGCCGTGGATCTCGACCCCGTCGAAGCCCACGGCTTCGGCGGCGGCCGCGGCGGAGGCGTAGGCGGCGACCACGTTGTCGATGTCGGCCTGGGTCATCGCGTGACCCGAGTGCGTGCCGTCCAGGGCGATGCCGGACGGGCCGATCCGCGGGGCGTCCGGCACGGGCGGATTGCCGGGGGTGCGGTCCATGCCGACGTGCCACAGCTGCGGCATGATCCTGCCGCCCTCCTGGTGGACGGCGTCGGCCACCGCGGACCAGCCGGCCAGCGCCTCGTCGCCGTGGAAGTGCGGGACCCGGGAGCTGTTGCCCGCGGAGTCGTGGCCGACGTACGTGCCCTCGGTGATGATCAGGCCGACGCCGCCGGCCGCCCGCCGGGCGTAGTAACGGGCCACGTCCTCGCCGGGTACGCCCCCGGGGGAGAACTCGCGCGTCATCGGCGCCATCACGACACGGTTGGGCAGGCTGAGACCTCCCAGGGAGAAGGGACGGACCAGGATGTCCTGGGCACGCTGGACCGGATTCGTGGGCATCGGTGTCTGCCTTCGGTAGGGAGCCGACCGCACGGCGTCGGGGGATTGGATTACACCGTGCGGTCGGCGGCTTGGGTGGGTTGGTGAAACCGGGGTGGTGCGGGCCGGGGGCGGGCCGGGCCGCCGTTCCCCGGGACGCCCGGGTCGTGGCGGGCCAGGCCGCCGTTCCCGGGACGCCCCGGTGGCGGCGAGCCGGGCCGCCCTTCCCCGGGATGCCCCGGCGCGAGCCCGGCCGCCCGTCTCCGGGATGCCCCGGCGCGGGCCCGGCCCGCGCTCAGTCCGCAGGAGGAGCGGGCACGGTGTCCTTCCCCGGGGCGCTTCCGGGCAGGGTCGCCGCCGGGGCCGGGGCGGGGGTCGGCGTCGCGCGGATGAACCACGCGGTGACGAACGCGACCACCGACAGCACGGCCGCGCCGACCACGACACCGTGCAGTCCGCTGCTGACGGCGTCCTCGACGGTGCGGCGTACACCGTCGGGCATGTCCTTCAGCAGGGCGGGGGTCAGCTCGCCGCCGGTGATCAGCCGCTCCTCGGTGCCGGAGCCGAGCCGTTCGGCCAGGACGTCCGCCATGCGGCTGCTGTGCACGGCTCCGAGGACGGCGACCCCGAGGGAGCCGCCGATGGTGCGCACCAGGGTGACGGTGCCGGTGGCGGCGCCCATGTCGCGCGGGGCGGCGTGGTTCATGGTGGTGAGCAGGGTGCTCTGCATGAGGATCCCGACGCCGATCCCGACGACGAGGGTGAGTGCCGAGGCCGCGGCGAGCGGGGTGTCCGTGCCGAGCACGAGCAGCAGCAGCGCGCCGACGACGGTGACGGTGCCGCCGGTGAGCGGCACGACGCGGTCCAGTCCCCCGCGGTCCATCAGCCGCCCGGTGGTCAGCTGGGCCGTCAGCATGCCGAGCATCAGCGGCAGGATCAGCATGCCGCTGACCGTGGACGAGGCGCCCTGGACGAACTGCATGTACTGCGGAAGGTAGTTGATGACGGACACCAGGACGGCGCCCACCAGGAAGCTGAGGACCTGGGCGAGGGTGAACTCCCGGCTGGTGAACAGCCGGGGCGGCGTGATGGGTTCGGCGGCACGCTGTTCGACGCGGACGAACCAGGCCAGGCTCAGCACGACCGCCACCGCCAGCGCGGCGATCTGCCAGGACGTCCACGCGTAGGTCGTGCCGGCCCAGCCGGCGAGCAGGGTGAGGGCCAGGATGCCGGTGGTCAGCAGGGTCGCGCCGAGGTAGTCGACCCGTCCTGTGACGCGCTGCGCGGGCAGCCGTACGCCCTTGGCGACGGCCACCAGGGCGACGAGGCCGACGGGGACGTTGACGTAGAACGTCCAGCGCCAGTCCATGTAGTCGGTGATGAATCCGCCGAGCAGAGGGCCGCCGACGAACGACACCGGCAGCATGACGCCCACCATGGACTGGATACGGCCGCGCTCCTGCGGGGGCACCAGCACGCCGATGACCGCGAGTGCCCCGACCATCAGGCCGCCGGCGCCGAGGCCCTGGACGGCCCGGAAGGCGATGAGCTGTCCCATGCTCTGTGCCAGGCCGCACAACACCGTGCCGATCAGGAACAGCACCACGGAGTTGGTGTAGGCGCCCTTGCGGCCGTAGAGGTCGCCGAGTTTGCCCCACAGGGGGGTGGCGGCGGCCATGGTGAGCAGGTACGCCGTGACCGACCAGGAGAAGTGCTCCAGGCCGCCGAGATCGCCGACGATCGTGGGCAGCGCGGTGCTGACGATCTGTCCGTCGAGCGTCGCCAGGAAGATGCCGAGCATCAGTCCGAAGACGCCGAGCCGGGGCAGGGCGGGCCGGTCGGGCGCCGGAGCGGGGGTCGGGGTGGGTGTCGGGGTGTCGTTCATCGCTGTCCCCAGGTCACGAGTCGCGGGACGTCAGACGGCGTACGGACGGACACGCCTGGCCTCGCGCAGGGCGTGCGCCCACCAGGTGAGCTGGTCGAGCATGGCCTTGGCGGCGACGTCGCAGCCGGGGTCGGTGGGCTTGCCGTCCGCGCCGAAGACCTCGCCGTAGTTGTGGAAGCTGACGGTGTTGCGGATGGTGACGGCGTGCAGTTCCGCCAGCACCACCCGGAGCTGTTCGACGGCGCGCAGGCCGCCGGCGAGGCCGCCGTAGGAGACGAAGCCGACCGGCTTGGCGTGCCACTGCTCGTTGTGCCAGTCGATGGCGTTCTTCAGCGGCGCCGGGAAGCTGTGGTTGTACTCGGGGGTGACGATCACGAAGGCGTCGGCCTCGGCGAGCCGCGGCGACACCGCGCCGAGCTGGGTCAGTACCTCGTCGGAGGGGGTCTGGCCGTAGGCGGGGAAGACGGTCGGCAGTGGCGTGTCGACGAGGTCGACGAGATCGGCCGTCAGGTCGTCGCGCTGGGCGATGTGTTCGGTGATCCAGTCGGCGACGACCGGCCCGAACCGCCCGTCCCGTGTACTGCCGATGATCACCGCGGTCCGCAGGGGGCCGCCGGTCGCGTCAGCCATGGAAAGCACCTCCGGGGTGTGTACGCCGTATCCTCGACGTACAACGTACACATCCGCGTGTACGTTGTCCACTCCTGATACGCTGTACACAGCGACGTCCGGCGGAAGGAACCCATGCGATGGCCTCCCAGGAGAGACAGGTACAGACCGACGAGCGGGACCACGTCTCCGTGTGGGAACGCCTCGAACGGCCGACACCGGCCCCCCGCACCACGCTCACCCCGCAGCGGATCGCCAGGGCGGCGGTCGGCATCGCCGACGCCGAGGGACTGGACGCGGTCACCATGCGACGCCTGGCCACCGAACTCGGCGTGGCGCCCATGGCCGCGTACCGCTACGTCACCGGCAAGGACGAACTCCTCGAACTGATGGTCGACTTCGTCTACGGCGAACTGGACCTGCCGGACGGCACGGAGGGCTGGCGCACGACCATGCGCACGCTGGCCCTGCGGACCCGGGAGGTCCTGCTGCGGCACTCGTGGGTGACCCGGGCGACCTGGTGCGCGCCCACCCCGAACCAGCTGGCCGTACCGGAGGCCGCGCTGGACGCACTGGACGGCCTGGGGCTCGACGCGGACACGGCGATGGCGGTCTACAGCACCGTCACCGCGTATGTGCACGGCGCGGTCGACTCGGAGGTCGGCCTGACGCAGCTGCTGCGCGTGCGGGGCTGGGCCAGCCGCGAGGAGGCCCGCTCGGGACTCGCCTCGCAGATGGCCTGGCTGATGAGCACCGGCCGGTTCCCGATGTACGCGCGCTACATCGGCGAGGCCGACCGCAAGGACGACCTGCTGTGGCAGTTCGAGACCGGCCTGGACTGCGTCCTCGACGGCATCGCGGCCCGTCTGTCGGTCTGACCACATATCCGGAACAGCACACTCAGAAAAAGCGAAGGCCCGCTACAGAGAAAATACATGTAGCGGGCCTTCTCTTGTCCCTACCGGAATCCGCGAAATAGGTTCGCCGTACTTCGAGGCGGTGGGGGAAATGACACACGGATTCACGGAAACCACGAAGACCACATGCACGACGACAGAGCCGCTGGAGTGCGAGGGCGCCCGTTGCCGACGCGGCGAGGAGGCGGGCCGGGCCCGTGATCTCGCCGCCGCCGGCAGCCGGCTCTGCCCGACCTGCCGGCTCCGGCTCACCCATGATCTGCGGCGGCTGCCGCGCCTGTACGACGAGTGCGGACAGCTGCTCACCGGTGCCGACCGACCCCGGGACCGCACCTCCGGCGGCCCGCTGCCCGGCATGCCCTTCAACACGGCGGCCGCCGACGCCCGCACGGCGATCCTCGGGATCCTGCGCTCCTGGGCCGCACTGGTGATCGAGGAGCGAAGTGCCGGCGCCCCGCGCGACACCCCGCGGGAGATCGCCGCGTTCCTGCTGCGGCACACCGACTGGCTCGCCGCCCATCCGGCGGCCGGCGAGCTGTCCGACGAGGTCACCGACTGTGTCCGCCGGGCCCGCCGGGTGATCGAACCCCGCCCCGGGCACCGGGTCCCGGTGGGCGGCTGCGTGGTGCCCGACTGCTCGGGCGTGCTGACGGCGGCGGCCCGGCCCGACGGCTCCGGGACCGGTGTGGAGATCGGCTGCGACACCGATCCAGGGCACCGCTGGTCCGGTCGGGACTGGCTGCGGCGCGGCGAGCGGTCCACTCCCGAGCAAGAGTCGCGGGAGCCGGCTGTCCGCTGGATGACCGCCCGCGACATCGCCCTGCTGTGGGGCATCGCGCCCGGCAGCGTGTACCGCCGCGCCAGCGAGGACCGCTGGCGCCGCCGGGCCCGCAACGGCCGCACCTACTACCACGAGCAGGACATCCACGCATCGCTCGGCGCCCGCGCCTGACCGGTGCCGGGGGAACTACCGGAAAATAGAAGCTCCGCCAGGGTGAAACACCCGGGCGGAGCTTCTTTTTATTGGCCGCCCATGGAATTTTGATTGGCCGCCCACAGACCCGACTTGACACGGGTTTGACACAAGTTTGTGGTCGAACTGGAAAATCTGCATTGACATCGGCGGGGATTCCGAAGAAGCTCTTCATTAGCTTCCGCAGCACTGTGTCGATTCATCCGGCACACACATCACGGCCGACAAAAGCGGCCCGTCCGAGGCGGCGCACCGATGTTCCCCTTCCGGTGCGCCGCCTCGTCGTATCCACCCTTCCGACGCCCCCGGAGGACACATCCATGGACGCTTCCGTCATCGTCGCCGGCGCGGGTCCCACCGGACTCATGCTCGCCGGGGAACTACGCCTCGCGGGGATCGACGTCATCGTGCTGGACCGGCTCGAGGAGCGCACCGGCGAGTCCCGCGGACTGGGATTCACCACCCGGACGATGGAGGTCTTCGACCAGCGCGGCCTGCTGCACCGCTTCGGCGACATGGGCACGAGCAACGCCGGGCACTTCGGCGGCCTGCCGGTCGACTTCGGTGTGCTCGACAGCATCCACCAGGCGGCCAAGACCGTGCCCCAGTCGGACACCGAGACGATGCTCGAAGGCTGGGTGCGTGAGCTGGGTGTCGACATCCGGCGCGGCCACGAGCTGGTCAGCCTGCGCGATCACGGCGACCACGTCGAGGTCGGGGTGCGCGGCCCCGACGGCGAGGAGAGCCGGCTGACGGCTCCCTACCTCGTCGGCTGCGACGGCGGCCGCAGCACCGTGCGCAAGGCCGCCGGCTTCGACTTCCCGGGCACCGCCGCGACCATGGAGATGTACCTGGCGGACATCAAGGGCGTGGACCTCACACCCCGTCTGATCGGCGAGACGTACCCCGGCGGCATGGTGATGTGCGGCCCGCTCGGCGACCGCGGGGTCACCCGCATCATCGTCTGCGAGCGCGGCACCCCGCCCCGCCGGCGCACCGAGCCGCCCGCCTACGCGGAGGTCGCCGCGGCCTGGCAGCGGATCACCGGCATCGACATCTCGCACGCCGAGCACGAGTGGGTGAGCGCGTTCGGCGACGCGACCCGGCTGGTCACCGCGTACCGGCGCGGCCGGGTGCTGCTGGCCGGGGACGCCGCGCACATCCATCTGCCGGCCGGCGGCCAGGGCATGAACACCGGCATCCAGGACGCCGTGAACCTGGGCTGGAAGCTGGCCGCCGTGGTCCGCGGCACCGCGCCCGAGGCACTGCTCGACACCTACCACGGCGAGCGGTACCCGGTGGGCGAGCGGCTGATGATGAACACCAAGGCCCAGGGTCTGCTCTTCCTCAGCGGCGAGGAGGTCCAGCCGCTGCGCGACGTGCTGGCCGAGCTGATCCGCTACGAGGAGGTCAGCCGCCATCTCGCCGGCATGGTGAGCGGCCTGGAGATCCGTTACGACGTCGGCCCGGGCAGGCACCCGCTGCTGGGGCTGCGCATGCCGCATCTGGAGCTGGTGGGCGACCGGCGCAAGACCAGCAGCACCGAACTGCTGCGCGCGGGGCGGGGTGTGCTGCTCGACCTGGAGGACAACGCCGTCCTCCGCGACCGCGCGGCCGGCTGGGCGGACCGGCTGGACATCGTCACGGCGGAGCCCCACGGCGTCCTGGCCGGCAGCGCGCTCTCGGGCACCTCGGCGGTCCTGGTGCGGCCCGACGGACATGTGGCCTGGGCCGCGCCGGGCAGCCATCACGACCTGCCCATGGCACTGGAGCGCTGGTTCGGGCCGACCCGGACCCAGCAGTTCTGACAAGGAGAGACTCATGCACAGCACGTTGATCGTGGCCCGGATGGAACCCCGTTCGGCCGAGGACGTGGCCCGCCTCTTCGGCGAGTTCGACGGCACGGACATGCCGCACGCGATGGGCACCCGGCGCCGGCAGCTCTTCTCGTACCGCGGGCTGTACTTCCATCTGCAGGACTTCGACTCCGAGGACGGCGGCGAGCGGATAGAGGAGGCGAAGACGGACCCGCGGTTCATCGGCATCAGCGAGGACCTCAAGCCGTTCATCACCGCCTACGACCCCGCCACCTGGCGCTCCCCCGCCGACGCCATGGCGCAGCGCTTCTACCACTGGACCGCCCTGTGAGCGGCCCGCACGGCCGACGGGTCGTGATCACCGGCATCGGGGTCACCGCGCCCGGCGGCGTGGGCGCCAAGAACTTCTGGAGCCTGCTCTCCGACGGCCGCACCGCCACCCGGCGCATCAGCTTCTTCGACCCGTCGCCGTTCCGCTCGCAGATCGCCGCCGAGGTGGACTTCGACGCCGAACTGCTGGGCCTCGGGGCCCAGGAGATCCGGCGGATGGACCGGGCCGCGCAGTTCGCGGTGGTCACCGCGCGGGAGGCGGTCGCGGACAGCGGCCTGGAGTTCGCGTCCCTGGACCCGCACCGCACGGGTGTGACCATCGGCAGCGCCGTCGGCGCGACGATGGGCCTCGACCAGGAGTACCGCACCGTCAGCGACAGCGGGCGGCTCGACCTCGTCGACCACGAATACGCCGTGCCGCACCTCTACAACTACCTGGTGCCCAGCTCGTTCGCCGCCGAGGTGGCCTGGTCGGTGGGTGCCGAGGGCCCGACCACCGTGGTCTCCACCGGCTGCACCTCCGGTCTCGACGCCGTGGGTTACGCCGCCGAGCTGATCCGTGAGGGCTCGGCCGACGTCATGGTGGCCGGCGCGGCGGACGCCCCGATCTCGCCCATCACCGTGGCCTGTTTCGACGCGATCAAGGCGACCACCCCGCGCAACGACGACCCGGAGCACGCCTCGCGCCCCTTCGACGGGACGCGCAACGGCTTCGTGCTGGGCGAGGGTTCGGCCGTGTTCGTGCTGGAGGAGCTGGACAGCGCCCGGCGGCGCGGCGCCCATGTCTACGCGGAGATCGCCGGGTACGCCACCCGCAGCAACGCCTTCCACATGACGGGTCTGCGCCCCGACGGACGCGAGATGGCCGAGGCGATCCGGGTGGCCCTGGACGAGGCCCGTCTCGCACCCGAGGCCGTCGACTACATCAACGCGCACGGCTCGGGCACCAAGCAGAACGACCGGCACGAGACGGCCGCGTTCAAGCGCAGCCTGGGCGAGCACGCGTACGGCGTGCCCGTCAGCTCCATCAAGTCCATGGTGGGCCATTCGCTGGGCGCGATCGGCTCGATCGAGATCGCGGCGAGCGCGCTGGCGATGGAGCACCATGTCGTGCCGCCCACGGCCAATCTGCACACACCCGACCCCGAGTGCGACCTCGACTACGTTCCGGTGACCGCGCGGGACTGGAGGACCGACGCGGTGCTGTCGGTGGGCAGTGGTTTCGGCGGGTTCCAGAGCGCCATGGTGCTCGCCCGCCCCGATCGGAGGGCAGCATGAGCGCGACGGGTGCCAGGGTCGCCGTCACCGGGCTGGGCGTCGTCGCCCCCAACGGGCTGGGCACGGAGGCGTATTGGGCCGCGACCCGCAAGGGGACCAGCGGCATCGGCCGGATCACCCGCTTCGTCCCCGACCGCTATCCGGCCCAACTGGCCGGTGAGGTCGAGGGGTTCGTCGCGGAGGAGCATCTGCCGGGCCGGCTGCTGCCGCAGACCGACCGGATGACCCAGCTCGCGCTCGTGGCCGCCGACTGGGCGTTCCAGGACGCGGCGGTGCGCCCCGAGGAACTGCCCGAGTTCGAGATGGGCGTGATCACGGCCAGCTCGTCGGGCGGCTTCGAGTTCGGCCAGCGCGAGCTGCAGGCCCTGTGGAGCAAGGGCGGCCGGTACGTCAGCGCGTACCAGTCCTTCGCCTGGTTCTACGCCGTCAACAGCGGCCAGATCTCCATCCGCAACGGCATGCGCGGCCCGAGCGGTGTGGTCGTCAGCGACCAGGCCGGCGGCCTCGACGCCGTCGCCCAGGCCAGGCGGCAGATCCGCAAGGGCACCCGGCTGGTGATGTCGGGCGCCGTCGACGCCTCGATCTGCCCGTGGGGGTGGGTCGCGCAGATGGCGAGCAACCGGCTGAGCACCAGCCGCGACCCGGAGCGGGCCTACCTCCCCTTCGACACGGCGGCCAGCGGCCATGTGCCCGGCGAGGGCGGCGCCCTGCTCGTCCTGGAGGAACTGGAACAGGCCCGGGCCCGTGGCGCGCGGCAGATCTACGGCGAGATCGCGGGCTACGGCGCCACGCTCGACCCCCGGCCGGGCAGCGGGCGCGCGCCCGGTCTGCGCAAGGCGATCGAGCTGGCGCTGGCCGACGCCCGGGAGGAGCCCGGCGACATCGACGTGGTGTTCGCCGACGCGGCCGCGATCCCCGAGCTGGACCGTATCGAGGCCGAGGCGATCACCGAGGTGTTCGGGGCGCGGGCGGTGCCCGTGACGGCGCCCAAGACGATGACCGGGCGGCTGTACTCGGGGGCGGCGCCGCTGGACCTGGCCGCCGCGTTCCTCGCCATGCGCGACGGGGTGATCCCCCCGTCCATCGGCATCTCCCCTTCCCCCGACCACGACCTCGACCTGGTCGTCGGCGAGGAGCGGACCGCCCCGGTGCGCACGGCCCTGGTGATCGCCCGCGGCCACGGCGGCTACAACTCGGCGGCCGTGGTCCGCGCCGCGGCGTAGAGCAGCCCCGGCCTGTCGCTCCGGCCCCTCCTCTCGCAGCAGCATGCTGCCCCCTTGCTCCGCTCAGCCGTTTCGCAGGGTTCGGCACTGTGAGGTCCGGCCCCGGTCCCACGGCGAGCGGTGGTGGTCACGACGGCGCACGGAGGGCCGGGCGTGACCGCCTCCCCCACATCAGCGACGAAAGGACAGTCACCCATGCCCGCCCATGAGTTCACCCTCGAGGACCTCAAGCGCATCCTGCGCGAGGGAGCCGGCGCGGACGACGGCGTCGATCTCGACGGGGACATCGTCGACACCGACTTCGAGTCGCTGGGCTACGAGTCCCTGGCGATGCTGGAGACCGGCGGCCGGATCGAGCGCGAGTTCGGCGTCACCCTGGACGACGACACGGTCACCGACGCCAAGACGCCGCGTGAGCTGATCGAGGCCGTCAACGCCCTGCTGGTGCCGGCCCGGATCGGCTGAGCCCAGCCCGGACCGCGCCCGCCGGTTCCCGCCGGACACCGTCGATGCCCCCGGCGGGAACCGGCGGCGCGCCTTCTCCCCTTCCCTTTCCCTCCGCTGCCGCCGCGCCCCCGCCGCAGGGGCCCGGCGGCAGCGGCGTGTCCAGCCGCCGTCACCGACGCATCCAGGAGACAGACATGACGCAGCAGCCCCCTAAGGTCGCCCTCGTCACCGGCGCGACCAGCGGTATCGGCCTGGCGGTGACCAGGCTGCTGGCCGCCCAGGGCCACCGGGTGTTCCTCTGCGCCCGCACCGAGGACAGCGTGACCCGTACGGTCAAGGAACTCCTCGACGAGGGAATGGACGTGGACGGCGCGCCGTGCGACGTCCGCTCCCCCGACGACGTCAAGCGGTTCGTGCGGCAGGCCGTCGACCGCTTCGGCACGATCGACGTCCTGGTCAACAACGCGGGCCGATCGGGTGGCGGGGTCACCGCCGACATCGCCGACGAGCTGTGGGACGACGTGATCGACACCAACCTCAACAGCGTCTTCCGTGTGACGCGCGAGGTGCTCACCACGGGCGGCATGCGCGACAAGGACCGCGGCCGGATCATCAACATCGCCTCCACCGCGGGCAAGCAGGGCGTGGTGCTCGGCGCGCCGTACTCCGCCTCCAAGCACGGTGTCGTCGGCTTCACCAAGGCGCTCGGCAACGAGCTGGCGCCCACCGGCATCACCGTCAACGCGGTCTGCCCGGGCTATGTCGAGACCCCGATGGCACAGCGGGTGCGCCAGGGCTACGCGGCCGCCTACGACACCACCGAGGACGCCATCCTCGGCAAGTTCCAGGCGAAGATCCCGCTCGGCCGCTACTCGACCCCCGAGGAGGTCGCGGGCCTGGTCGGCTATCTGGCCTCCGACACCGCCGCGTCCATCACCTCCCAGGCGCTGAACGTCTGCGGCGGCCTGGGCAACTTCTGAGCCCCGGCCCGGCCCCCTCAACCACACGCAGGAGAAGACACGATGACGACCCGCCAGGTCGAGCACGAGATCACCGTCGACGCCCCCGCCGCCGCCGTCTACCGGCTGATCGCCGAGGTGGAGAACTGGCCGCGGATCTTCCCGCCCACCATCTACGTCGAACACGTGGAACGCGGCGTGGGCGAGGAGCGCATCCGGATCTGGGCCACCGCCAACGGCGAGGCGAAGAACTGGTCCTCGCGCCGCACCCTGGACCCGGGGAACCTGCGGATCACCTTCCGCCAGGAGGTCTCCACCCCGCCGGTGGCCGCCATGGGCGGCACCTGGATCATCGAGCCGCTGTCCCTGTCGTCCGCCCGGATCCGGCTGCTGCACGACTACCGGGCCGTCGACGACGACCCGGAGGGCCTGAAGTGGATCGACGAGGCCGTCGACCGCAACTCCCGTGCGGAGCTGGCCGCGCTGAAGACCAACGTCGAACGGGCCCACGCCGCCGAGGAGATCACCTTCTCCTTCGAGGACACCGTGCAGATCGCGGGCTCGGCCAAGGACGCCTACGACTTCGTCAACGAGGCCGATCTGTGGGTGGAGCGGCTGCCGCACGTGGCCTCCGTCCGCTTCTCCGAGGACACCCCGGGACTGCAGACCCTGGAGATGGACACCCGCGCCAAGGACGGCTCCACGCACACCACGAAGTCGTACCGGGTGACCTTCCCGCACCACCGGATCGCGTACAAGCAGGTCACGCTGCCCGCCCTGATGACGCTGCACACCGGCTTCTGGACGTTCACGGAGAACGACGGGGGCGTCGCCGCCACCTCGCAGCACACGGTCGTCCTCAACACCGAGAACATCGCCAGGATCCTGGGCCCCGCGGCGACCGTCGCCGACGCGCGGGCGTACGTCCACAACGCGCTGAGCACCAACAGCCGCGCCACCCTGGGCCACGCCAAGGACTACGCCGAGAACCAGCGCTGACATGGACGGGCTGGACACCGATGTGATCGTCGTCGGCGCCGGACCGGTCGGGCTGATGCTCGCCGGGGAACTGCGCACCGGCGGGGCGCGGGTGACCGTACTGGAACGGCTGGCCGAGCCCACCACCGAGTCACGGGCCTCGGTTCTGCACGCCCGCACGAGGGAACTGCTGCACGAGCGGGGTCTGTCGGACCGGTTCGGGCCGTTGCCCGACGCCGGGCCGGGCCACTTCGGCGGCATCCGCCTCGATCTCGCCGAGGCCGGCGACAGCCCGTACGCCGGGCAGTGGAAGGCGCCGCAGACCCGCGTCGAGGCGGTCCTGGCCGCGTGGGTGCGGGAGCTCGGCGCCGAGGTGCGGCGCGGTCACACGGTGACCGGTCTGGTCGAGGCGCCCGACCGGGTCCATGTCGTCGCCACGGCCCCGGACGGCGAGCGGCTGCGGTTCGCCGCCGCGTACGTCGTCGGCTGCGACGGCGAGGAGAGCGCCGTACGGCGGCTGGCAGGCTTCGACTTTCCCGGGGTCGGTCCCACCAAGGAACTGCTGCGTGCGGACCTGGCGGACATCGACCTGCGGGAGCGGCGCTTCGAGCGGCACCCGGCGGGGGTGGCCAACGCCCGTCGCGGACCGGACGGCGTCACCCGCGTCATGGTGCACGCGTTCGACCGGGTCCCCGGCGCCTCCAGGTCCCCCGCCTTCGCCGAGGTGTGCGACGCCTGGGCACGGGTCACCGGCGAGGACATCAGCGGCGCCCGGCCGCTCTGGGTCAACGCCTTCCACAACGCCCGCAGGCAGGCGGCCCGTTACCGCAAGGGCCGGGTGTTCCTCGCCGGAGACGCCGCCCATGTCCAGCTGCCCGTCGGCGGTCAGGCGCTCAATCTCGGTCTGCAGGACGCGATGGAGCTCGGCGGGACCCTCGCCGCACATGTCACCGGCCGGGTCGGCGCGGAGCTGCTCGACACCTATCACGCGGTCCGCCACCCGGTGGGCGCCCGTGTCCTCGCCAACATCGAGGCGCAGGCCCAGCTGCTGTTCGGCGGGCCCGAAGTGGACGCCGTGCGGGCGGTGTTCGGGGAGCTGCTGCAGATCCCGGCGGCCCGGCGCCACCTCGCCGCGATGATCAGCGGCCTCGACGGCGGCGGTCCCGCCGCGTCCGGGACCCGCGGGCCGGCCGTGCCCGACGCTCCCCCACCGATTCGTCAGCACCTCACGCACAGGAGGATCACCATGGGCAAGCTCACCGGAAAGACCGCGCTCGTCACCGGCTCCAGCCGCGGCATCGGCCGGGCCACCGCCCTGCGGCTGGCGCGCAAGGGCGCGCTCGTCGCGGTGCACTGCTCCAGCAACCGGGAGGCGGCCGAGGAGACCGTCGCCGCGATCGAGAAGGAGGGCGGACGGGCCTTCTCGGTGCTCGCCGAACTCGGGGTCGCGGGCGACGTCCACGAGCTGTTCCTGGCCCTGGAGCGGGAGCTGAAGGAACGCACCGGCGCCACCACCTTGGACATCCTGGTGAACAACGCCGGGGTCATGGGCGGGGTGAACCCCGAGGAGCTCACGCCCGAGCAGTTCGACCGGCTCTTCGCCGTCAACGCCAAGGCGCCGTACTTCCTCGTGCAGCGGGCGCTGAGCAACCTTCCCGACGGCGGCCGGATCGTCAACATCTCCTCCGGGCTGACCCGGGTCGCCAACCCGCAGGAGGTGGCGTACGCGATGACGAAGGGCGCCATCGACCAGCTCACCCTGCACTTCGCCAAGCACCTGGGTCCGCGCGGCATCACCGTGAACAGCGTGGGTCCGGGCATCACCGACAACGGCTCGCCGGTCTTCGACAACCCGGAGGCGGTGGCCGCCATGGCGGGCTACTCGGTCTTCAACCGGGTCGGGGAGGCCCGGGACGTCGCCGACGTGGTGGCCTTCCTCGCGAGCGACGACTCCCGCTGGATCACCGGCTCCTATCTGGACGCCAGCGGCGGCACCCTGCTCGGGGGCTGAGCGGACGGACGGTCAAGCGCATGACGACGCTCTCCTCCCGCCCCGCGCCCCGGACCGGCGCCGGGCGGCGTGCCCTGCTCTTCGTCCTCGCCGGCAACATGCTCATCGACGCCCTCGAGGTGTCCGTCGTGCTGGTCGCCCTGCCGACCGTGGAGCGGGATCTCGGGCTGTCGGCGGTCGCCGGCCAGTGGGTGATGAGCGGCTTCGCCGCCGGGTTCGCGGCGCTGCTGCTGCTCGGTCCGCGCCTCGTCGCGCGGTGGGGCAGGCGGCGCGTGTATCTCGCCGCGCTGCCGGTGTTCATCGCCGCCTCGGTGGTGGGCGGGCTCGCCGACCAGGGGGCCGTGCTGATCGCCACCCGGGTGGTGAAGGGCATGTGCGCGGCGCTGACCGCGCCCACCGGACTGGCCATCATCGGCAGCACGTTCCGGCCGGGGCCCGAGCAGCGCCGCGCGGTGTCGGTGTACTCGCTGTTCGGCGCGGCCGGGTTCACCGCGGGCCTGCTGGCCTCCGGGGCGCTCACCGGGCTGAGCTGGCGCTGGAACCCGGTGTTTCCCGCACCGGTCGCCCTGCTCCTGCTGGTGGCCGGCTTCCGCCTCATCCCACGCGACCCGGCGCCGACGGCCGCCGCGCCGCTCGGCGCGACCCTGGCACGGCTGGCGCGCAACGGCTCGTTCCTCCGGTCGGCGGTGGGCGCGGCGACGCTCAACGGCACGTATCTGGGGCTGCTGCTGCTCCTCACCCACTGGCTGCACGACCAGTGGGGGTGGAGTTCCTGGCGTACGGCGCTCGCCTTCCTGCCGGCCTGTCTGCCCCTCGTGCTCGCCCTGCCCTTCACGGCGCGGATGGTGGGGCGCTTCGGCACCGAACGGCTGATCACGGCCGGCGGCGGCGCGGCGGCGCTCGGCTGCCTGACCGCGCTGCTGACCGGAGCGCCCGGGACGTACGCCGACGGGGTGCTGCCCGCGCTGCTGTGCGTCGAGGCCGGCTTCGTGCTGTCCTTCGCGGCCCTCAACCTTCAGGCCACGTCCGGGATGTCGGCGGAACACCGGGGCGCGGCGGTGCCGGTCTACCAGACGGCCGTACAGCTGGGCGCGGTGCTGGCGCTGCCGGCCGTGGCCGCGGCCGCCGGCCACGGCTACCGCCGGGCGCTGCTGTTCCTCACCGCGCTGTCCGCGGCGGGGGCCCTCACCGCCGCCGTGTCCCACCGCCGGGACGCTCCCCCCACACCCTGACACCGAGTCCCCCCTCACGCGCACGAACGCGAACGGAGATCAACGATGCGTGTTCTGTTCACCATCTTTCCGGCGACGGCACACCTGTATCCGGTCGTGCCGCTGGCCTGGGCGCTGCAGAGCGCCGGGCACGAGGTCGTCGTGGCGAGTCACGCGGGTGTGGTGGATCCCGGGGTGATCGCGAACATCGGCGCGGCGGGTCTCACGGCCGTACCGCTCGGCACGCCCGAGGAGTTGCCGGCCGCCCTCGGTCCGCACACCGGTGACGCCAAGCCCGATCGTCCGTCCCTCGGCTTCGACGCCCACGAGGCGGAGGAGAGCGATGCCTGGCGTTCGGCCCGCTCGATCCTCACCGGTATGTTCCGGCTGCACTACCCGGAGCCGGAGGAGGCGGGCGCCCGTCGGCCCGTCCTCGACAACCTGGTCGACTTCGCCCGCGCCTGGCGCCCCGACCTCGTGCTGTGGGACCCGCTGATGTTCCCCGCGCCGATCGCCGCACGGGTCAGCGGTGCCGCGCACGCCCGCCTGGTCTGGGGCATGGACAACATCGCGGTGATCCACGAGCGCACGAAGAGGGAGCTGGCCGACCCCGCCTCGGAGCTGACCGAACACCCGTGGCTGAGCTGGTTCGGCCCGATGCTGGAACGCTACGGGCTGGAGTTCGGCGACGAGATGCTGCTCGGCCAGTGGACCCTCGACCTGACCCAGTCCCGGATGCGCGCACCGCTCGACCTGACGCACGTCCCGGTACGGCGGGTCCCCTACACCGGCGCCGCCTCCCTCCCCGACTGGCTGCACGCGCGCCCCGAGCGGCCCCGCACGGTGCTGTCCCTGGGCGTGAGCCGGCGCAAGATCTTCGGCAAGTACAGCGGCTTCCCGATGCGGGAGTTCTTCGAGTCGGTGTCCGCCCTGGACATCGAGATCGTCGCGACGCTGAACAGCCATCAGCTGGACGCGGCCGGCACCCTGCCCGACAACGTCCGCGCCCTCCCGTACGTGCCGCTCAACCAGGTTCTGCCGACGAGTTCGGCGATCATCCACCACGGCGGGGGCGGCACCTTCTCCTCGGCCGTCGCCTTCCAGGTGCCGCAGCTGGTGATGCCGCTGGTCATGTGGGACGAGATGGTCACGGCCCGCTATGTGGCCGAGATGGGCGCGGGGCTGGTCGCCGATCCCGACGCCCTCGACGTCACGGGACTGCACAAGCAACTGGTGCGGCTCCTCGAAGACCCGTCGTTCCAGCTCGGCGCCCGCCGTCTGTACGAGGAGATGCTCGCCGCGCCCGCGCCGAAGGACGTCGTTCCCCTGCTGGAGCGACTCACCGCCGAGCGCCGCTGACCGAGTTCGAGAGGACTGACCGTCAGATGCGCGTACTGGTGCTGTCCACCCCCGTACCGACCCACTTCCTGCCGCTGGTGCCCCTGCTGTGGGCGCTGCGTGCGGCCGGACACGAGGTGACCGTCGTCGGCCAGCCCGATGTGCTCGGCGCCGTCCGGGCCTGCGGGCTCACCGGCGTCGGGGTAGGCGAGTCGTTCGACGTCAACGCGATGCTGCTGAAGGGGCTGACCGAGGAGCAGCGGCCGCTGCAGGCACGGCCCCGGCCGGCCCCCGAACTGATCGGCGGATACGGCCGGTTGTGGTGGGCGCACGCCACCTCGCTGCTCGACCGCTACACCGAGGTGGCCGAGGAGTACCGGCCGGAGCTGATCCTCGCCGACCCGCTGGAGTACTGCTCCCTGATCATCGGGGCGCGGCTGGGTGTCCCGGTCGTGCACCACCGCTGGACGGTGGACGCGATCTCCGGCCCGGCCCGGCGCTTCGTCCGTCCCGACTTCCGGGAACTGTGCGAGAAGCTCGGCCTGGCCGGGCTGCCCGACCCGGCGGTCCTGCTCGACCCGTGCCCGCCGTCCCTGCGGATACCTGACGGGGAACCGGGCGTGCCGATCCGGTATGTGCCGTACAGCGGCGGCGCCGACGTGCCGGCCTGGGTGCGGGCGGACCGGGGCCCCGGAGCCGGGCGGCGTCGGGTCGCCGTGTCGCTGGGCAACACCCTGGCCCTGCACGGCGAGCGCTTCGCCCGCGCCCTGCTGCACGCCCTGGCCGCACGGCCCGACACCGAGATCCTCGTGACGCTGCCCGAGCCGTACCGCACGGCGATCGGGCCGCTGCCCGACCAGGTGACGGCGGTCGACCCGCTGCCGCTGCACCTGTTCCTCGGGACCTGCGACGCGATGGTCCATCACGGCGGTGCCGGTACGGCGATGACCGCGACGGCCTTCGGGCTGCCGCAGCTGGCGCTGCCCCAGCTGGCGGACCACTTCCCGCTGGGCGACCGGCTCGCCGCGACCGGGGCGGGCCTGTCCTTCGACACGGCGGCCCAGCAGGACGACCCGCGGGTCGTCGGCGAGGCCCTGGACGACCTGCTGTCCGACCGGCGGTACGCCGAGTCGGCGCGCCACCTGGCCGCGGAGATGGCGGCGATGCCCTCCCCCGCCGCGGTGGCCGCCGATCTGGAGCACCTGGCCGGGGCAGCCGCAGAACCGAGAGAGGCGAGCGTGCAGTGCGCATCGAGGACCTGACCATCCCCGGGACCTACCTGATCACGCCCGATCGGATCCCCGACGAGCGCGGGACGTTCTACGAGTCCCTGCGCGGCGACGCGTTGGAGGAGGTCACCGGGGTCCCCTTCCTGCCGCGGCAGATCAACTACTCCGTCTCCCGGCGCCACACACTGCGCGGGATCCACAGTGTGCGCATCCCGCCCGGACAGGCCAAGTACGTCACGTGCGTGCGCGGCGCGCTGCGCGACATCGTCGTGGACCTGCGGATCGGCTCCCCGACCTTCGGCGAGCACCGGGTCAACGTGCTGGACGCCGACTCCGGCCGATCCGTCTACGTGCCCGAGGGCGTGGGTCACGGGTTCCTCGCGCTCACCGACGACGCGTGCATCTGTTACGTCGTGTCCACCACGTACGTGCCGGGCACGCAGATCGACATCAATCCGCTCGACCCGGAACTCGATCTGCCCTGGGACTGCCCGGGGGCCCCTCTCATCTCGGACAAGGACGCCAAGGCACCCACCGTCGCCGAGGCCGTGCGGGCAGGCCTGCTGCCCCGATTCGACAAGGCAGGAACACCGTGAGGATCCTCTTCGTCGCCGCGGGCAGCCCGGCGACCGTGTTCGCGCTGGCCCCGCTGGCCACCGCCGCCCGCAACGCCGGCCACCAGGTGGTCATGGCCGCGAACGACGACATGGTGCCGCACATCGTCTCGTCGGGCCTGCCGGGCGTGGCGACCACCGATCTGCCGATCCGGCACTTCATCACCACGGACCGGGCCGGCAACCCCGACCGGATCCCCTCCGGCCCGGTGGAGCAGGCGCTGTTCACCGGCCGCTGGTTCGCCCGCATGGCCGCGTCGAGCCTGCCGCGGATGCTGGAGTTCTGCCGCGCCTGGCGGCCCGACCTGATCGTCGGCGGCACGATGAGCTATGTCGCGCCGCTGCTCGCCCTGCACCTGGGTGTGCCGCATGTGCGCCAGACCTGGGACGCCATCGAGGCCGACGGCATCCATCCGGGCGCCGACGCCGAACTCCGGCCGGAACTGGAGCCGTTCGGCCTGGACCGGCTGCCCGACCCCGACCTGTTCGTGGACATCTGCCCGCCGAGCCTGCGCCCGGCGGTCGCCGCCCCCGCGCAGCCGATGCGCTACGTCCCGGCGAACGCCCAACGGCGGCTGGAGCCCTGGATGGTCGGCAGGGGCGAGCGCCGCCGGATCCTCGTGACGTCCGGGAGCCGGGTCGCGAAGGAGAGCTACGACAAGAACTTCGACTTCCTGCGCGGCCTCGCGCGGGACGTCGCCGCCTGGGACGTCGAGCTGATCGTCGCCGCACCGGACCCGGTCGCCGACGCGCTGCGCGACGGTCTGCCGGGTGTCCGGGTCGGCTGGGTGCCGCTCGATCTGGTGGCGCCCACCTGCGATCTGCTCGTGCACCACGCCGGCGGGGTCTCCACCCTGACCGGACTCAACGCCGGTGTACCCCAACTGCTCATCCCCAAGGGCGCCGTGCTGGAGAAGCCTGCCCGGCGCGTCGCCGACTACGGAGCCGCGATCACGCTCCTGCCCGACGAGGAGTCGGCCGACGCGATCGCGGACTCCTGCCAGGAACTGCTGTCCAAGGACGGATACGGCGAGCGGGCCCGTGAACTGGCCCGCGAGATCGCCGCCATGCCCTCGCCCGCCGGCGTGGTCAACGCGCTCGGGCAGCTGGCATGACCAAACGAACCGAGAGGACCTCTCGATGAAGGCTCTGGTGCTCGCAGGCGGGTCCGGTACCCGGCTGCGGCCTTTCAGCTATTCGATGCCCAAACAACTCATCCCGATCGCCAACACCCCGGTCCTGGTCCATGTGCTGGACGCCATCCGGGAGTTGGGGGTGACGGAGGTCGGCGTCATCGTCGGCAACCGGGGGCCCGAGATCGAGGCGGTGCTCGGTGACGGCGCCCGCTTCGGCGTGCGCATCACCTACATCCCTCAGGACGCGCCGCGCGGACTGGCCCACACCGTGGTCATCGCCCGTGACTTCCTCGGCGACGACGACTTCGTGATGTACCTGGGCGACAACATGCTGCCCGACGGAGTCGCCTCGACCGCCGAGGAGTTCACCCGGCACCGCCCCGCCGCGCAGGTCGTCGTGCACAAGGTCGCCGACCCGCGCTCCTTCGGCGTCGCCGAACTCGGCCCCGACGGCGAGGTGCTGCGGCTGGTGGAGAAGCCGCCGCAGCCGCGCAGCGACCTGGCGCTGATCGGCGTGTACTTCTTCACCCCCGCCATCCACGAGGCGGTGGCCGCCATCGAGCCCAGCGCCCGCGGCGAACTGGAGATCACGGACGCCGTCCAGTGGCTGGTGTCCACGGGGGCGGACGTGCGCGCCAGCCGGTACGACGGCTACTGGAAGGACACCGGGAAGGTCGAGGACGTCCTGGAGTGCAACAGCCACCTCCTGGACGGCCTGGCCACCCGCGTCGAGGGACACGTCGACGCCGACAGCGTGCTCGTCGGCCGGGTCGTGGTCGAGGCGGGAGCGCGTGTCGTGCGGTCCCGGGTCGAGGGGCCGGTGATCATCGGCGCGGGCACGGTGCTGCAGGACAGCCATGTCGGCCCGCACACCTCCATCGGGCGGGACTGCCTGGTGACGGACAGCCGGCTGGAGCGCTCCATCGCCCTGGACGAGGCGTCGGTCACCGGCGTGCGCGGCCTGCGCGACTCGCTCATCGGGCGCGCCGCGTCCGTGGGCACCACCGGCCGGGGCACGGACCATCACTGCCTGGTCGTCGGAGATCACACCCGAGTGGAGGTCGCGGCATGAGGATCCTGGTCACCGGAGCGGCAGGCTTCATCGGTTCGCACTTCGTGCGCAGCCTGCTGGCGGACGAGTACAGCGGCTGGGAGGGCGCCCAGGTCACCGCCCTGGACAAGCTGACCTACGCGGGCAACCGGGAGAACCTGCCCGCCTCGCACGAGCGGTTGGTGTTCGTCCGCGGCGACGTCTGCGACCGGGGTCTGCTGCGGGAACTGCTGCCCGGTCACGACGGCGTGGTCCACTTCGCGGCCGAGTCGCACGTCGACCGCTCCCTGGAGGGCGCCGGCGAGTTCTTCCGTACGAACGTGCTGGGCACCCAGACCCTGCTGGACGCCGTGCTGGAGAGCGGGGTCGAGCGGGTCGTGCACGTCTCCACGGACGAGGTGTACGGCTCGATCGAGGAGGGCTCCTGGACGGAGGAGTGGCCACTGGCGCCCAACTCCCCCTACGCGGCCTCGAAGGCCGGCTCCGACCTGGTCGCACGGACGTACTGGCGCACCCACGGCGTGGATCTGTCGATCACCCGCTGCTCCAACAACTACGGGCCGTACCAGCACCCCGAGAAGGTCATCCCGCTGTTCGTGACGAACCTTCTCGAGGGCCGCCAGGTCCCGCTGTACGGCGACGGGCGCAACGTCCGCGAGTGGCTGCACGTGGCCGACCACTGCCGCGGCATCCACCTCGTGCTGAACGACGGGCGGCCCGGCGAGATCTACAACATCGGCGGCGGCAACGAGTACACCAACCTGGCGCTCACCCAGGAGCTGCTGGAACTGACCGGCGCGGGCCAGGAGATGATCCGCCGGGTCGCGGACCGCAAGGCGCACGACCTGCGGTACTCGATCGACGAGTCCAAGATCCGCAGCCAGCTCGGCTACGCGCCGCAGGTCGGCTTCGAGCAGGGCCTGGCGGACACGGTGGCCTGGTACCGGGACAACCCCGACTGGTGGAAGGCCGTCAAGCACGGAACCGGCCGTGCGGCCTGATCACCGGCCGGTGGCCGGGCTGTCGGTCGCGATCCTGGGCGGCACCGGTTTCCTGGGCAGCCGGCTGGGCGCGGCGTTCACCGCGCACGGCGCCCGGGTCCACCTGCTCGCCCGCACCGCCGGGCCCGCGCCCACGCGGCCCGTCCACCCGGCGGCGGACCCCGCGTCGGCGGTCACCGCAGCGCCCGTCCACACGCCGGTCCACGCCGGATCGGCCGCCGCGGCGCCGTCCGGTCCCACCCCGGCCCTCCCGGCATCGGCCGTCGCGGCGCCGGTCCACCCCGGCCCGCCCGTCGCCCACGCCGTGACGGTCGCGCCTCTCGACCTGCTCGCCGCGAGGCCCGAGGAGATCACCGAGGCCCTCCTGGCGGTCGGTGCCGACGTCGTGGTGAACGCGGCCGGGCGGGCCTGGCGGGCCGACGAGGCGGAGATGGCAGCGGGCAACGCCGAACTGGTGGAACGGGTCGTCGCGGCACTCGCCGCGCTGCCCGGTCCGCCGGTCCGGCTGGTCCAGCTCGGCAGCGTCCACGAGTACGGGGCCGGCGCCCCGGACGGGGCCACCGGTGAGGACCACGAGCCCGCCCCGGTGACCCCGTACGGCCGTACCAAGCTCCTGGGCACGCGTGCCGTGCTGCGTGCCGCGCGGGAGCGGGGCGTCGACGGGGTGGTGCTGCGGCTCGCCAACGTGATCGGGGCCGGGGTCCCGCAGGGCAGTCTCTTCGGCCGGGTCGCGGGCCATCTCGGCGAGGCCGCCCGGTCCGGCGCGCGCGGGGAACGGGCCGCCGCACTGCGTCTGCCGCCGCTGCGCGCGGCCCGCGACCTGGTCGACGCCGACGACGTCGCCGACGCGGTGCTGGCGGCGGCCACGGCCCCCGGTGCGGCCGTCACCGGCCGGGTGATCAACGTGGGCCGCGGCGAGGCGGTCCCGATGCGCGGGCTGATCGACCGGATGATCGCGCTCAGCGGGCTGGAGATCCCGCTGGTGGAGGCGGCCGAGGCGCCGGCCTCGCGCACCGACGTCGCCCGGCAGTGCCTGGACGTCTCCCGTGCCCGGGCCCTGCTCGGCTGGCGCCCGCTGCGCAGCGTCGACGACTCGCTGCGCGACCTTCTCGCATCCGTACTGCCGCCGGAGCACCCGCCGCTCGGCACACCACTCGGCATCACGGCCGGCGCACCGGCCGAGGAAGGGAATCGACCATGAGCGACCGCAAGGATCTGATCCTCGAAGAGGTCCGCAAGTACCACCAGGAGGCGTCCCCGGCCCGCGAGTTCATCCCGGGGACGACGGAGATCTGGCCGTCCGGCGCGGTCCTGGAGGACACGGACCGGATGGCTCTGGTGGAGGCCGCCCTGGAGATGCGCATCGCGGCCGGGCCCAGCTCCCGCAAGTTCGAGTCGCAGTTCGCCCGGCGGCTGAAGCGGCGCAAGGCGCACCTGACGAACTCCGGTTCGTCGGCGAACCTGCTGGCCGTGTCGGCGCTGACCTCGCACGTCCTGGAGGACCGCCGGCTGCGGCCGGGCGACGAGGTGATCACGGTCGCGGCGGGCTTCCCGACCACGGTCAACCCGATCCTGCAGAACGGGCTGATCCCCGTCTTCGTGGACGTGGACCTCACCACCTGCAACGCGACCGCCGACCGGGTGGCCGCGGCGATCGGTCCCAAGACCCGGGCCATCATCATCGCGCACGCGCTGGGCAACCCCTTCGAGGTCACCGAGATCGCCCAACTCGCCCAGGAGCACGACCTGTTCCTCATCGAGGACAACTGCGACGCGGTCGGCTCGCTGTACGACGGGAAGCTCACCGGCACCTTCGGCGACCTGACCACCGTCAGCTTCTATCCGGCCCACCACCTCACGATGGGCGAGGGCGGCTGCGTCCTGACGTCCAACCTGGCGCTGGCCCGGGTCGTGGAGTCGCTGCGGGACTGGGGCCGGGACTGCTGGTGCGAGCCGGGTGAGAACGACCGGTGCCTGAAGCGGTTCAAGTACCAGATGGGCACCCTGCCGGCCGGCTACGACCACAAGTACATCTTCTCGCACGTCGGTTACAACCTGAAGGCGACGGACATCCAGGCCGCGCTCGGTCTGACCCAGCTGGCCAAGCTGGACTCCTTCATCGAGTCCCGGCAGCGCAACTGGCGGCGGCTGCGGGAGGGCCTGGACGGCGTTCCGGGGCTGCTGCTGCCCGAGGCGACGCCGCGTTCCGAGCCCAGCTGGTTCGGGTTCGTGATCACCGTGGACCCCGAGGCGCCGTTCAGCCGCGCCGAGCTGGTGGACTTCCTGGAGGACCGCAAGATCGGCACCCGCCGTCTGTTCGCCGGCAACCTGACCCGGCACCCCGCCTACATCGACCAGCCGCACCGGATCGTGGGCGAACTCACCAACAGCGACATCATCACCGAGCACACCTTCTGGATCGGGGTCTACCCGGCGCTCACCGACGAGATGCTGGACTACGTCACCGCCTCGATCAAGGAGTTCGTGGCTGCACGCGGCTGAGCCGGGCGGCGCCCTGCACCCGCGCCCAGGGTGCGGCCGGCGCTCTTGGGCCCTCTTCCTCCTCCAGAGATCGGGACGACGACGTATGGACATTGTGGGAACCGGTTTCCTGGCGCGGAACCTGCGCCCGCTGGCCGAACGGCATCCGGACACGGTGGTCCTCGCGGCCGGGGTGTCGTGGGCGAGCGGGACCTCCGACGAGGACTTCGCCCGCGAGGCGGCCCTGCTGCGCGAGGTCGCGAAGCGGTGCCTGGACACCGGCCGGCGGCTGCTGTTCTTCTCCACCGCGGCGACCGGTATGTACGGACTGGTCGAGGGGCCCGGCCGGGAGGACACCCCGGTGACGCCCTGCACTCCCTACGGCGCGCACAAACTCGCCCTCGAGGAGCTGCTGCGCGACTCCGGCGCCGACCATCTCATCCTCCGGCTGGGTCATCTGGTCGGCCCCGACCAGCCCGAGCACCAGCTGCTGCCCACCCTGGTGCGGCAGTTGCGGCAGGGCGTGGTCCGGGTGCACCGGGGCGCGGCCCGCGACCTGATCGACGTGAGCGACGTCATCACCGTCATCGACCGGCTGCTCGCCACGGACCTGCGGGCCGAGACGGTCAATGTGGCGTCGGGTTTCGCCGTGCCGGTGGAGGACGTCGTCGACCATCTCGCGCAGGCCCTCGGGCTCGAGGCGCGCCGGGAGTTCGTCGAGACCGGCGGCCGGCAGCACGTGATCTCGACCGAGAAGCTGCGCGCCCTGGTGCCGCAGGTCGCGCGCATGGGGTTCGGCCCCGACTACTACCGGCGGATCCTCGGCGACTTCACGGCGTCCGTGCCGTCCGACGCATCCGCCTCCGCCTGACAGAAAGGTCCGTGAGGTTCCCGCGATGAACCGCAACAGCCAGAAGAGGACGAAGCGCACGACCCGTATGACGACCGTGCTGGTCGGCGCCGCGCTGCTCGTGGCCGGCCTCCAGGGGCCCGCCCTCGCGGCGTCGTCCCCCCTGCCCGGGGAAACCGGGACGGTCGCCGCGGCCGAGGCGTCCCACACGGTGGAGCTCGTCTCGACCGCCGAGGGGTTCACCGCTCCGGCGACCACCCGGCCCGGGCTGACCACCTTCCACGCCTCGACCACCCAGGCGGGCAAGGGCTGGATCGGGCTGGCCCGGCTGAAGGACGGCAAGGGCTGGGACGACTTCCTGGGCGCGCTGTCCCGGGCGCTGTCCAACACACCGTCCGACGTCCCCCAGGGGGCGAAGGACCTCGACGAGACGGCCACGCTGCTCGGCGGGCTGGTGATCCATCCCGGACAGCCGGGGTCGTTCACCCAGCGCCTCCGCCCGGGCACCTACCTGCTCTTCGACTATCTGACCGCGGGCGACTCCGCACCGCGTTACCGCTGGCTGACCGTCACCGGTGACGCCGTGGACCAGGGCGCGGCGCCGACCGCGACGGTCGTGTCGAAGAACGTGCCCGGAGTCGGCCCCCGCTTCGAGGTCCGCGGCACCCTGCGTGCCGGACGGCCCCTGCGGTACGTGAACGAGATCCCCGGCCAGGTCAACGAGCTGCTCTTCGTCCAGGTGAAGGAGGGCACGACGGAGGCCGACCTCAAGGCGTACTTCGACGCCCTGCCCGACGACGGCTCGCTTCCGCCGAACTCCCCGTTCACGTCGGTCAGCCTGGGGAGCCTGCATCTGTCCACGGGCGCCTCGTCGGTCGTGCAGGTCCCCCTGGAGCGGACCCGCTACGCCGCGATCACCTGGTCGAAGGACGCCACGGACGGCATCAGGCTCGTCAAGAAGGGCCTGTTCACCCTCGTCGACGTCGGATGAGCCGTACGTCGCGCCTCCCGGACACACCGGACCCATCGCACACGGACCCATCGCACACGGGGAGTTCTCTCTGATGCTGCCTCTGACCCTTCAACCACGTGACGGCGCCGAGCTGTTGGCGGACCGGCTGGCACTGTCGGCCGCCGCCACCGGAGGCGTCCAGCTGTCGACCGCGGACTTCGGCGACTGGCTCGCCGAGCGGGGCCGCGTCAACGCCTTCCGGGTGGACCGGATCCCCTTCGCCGGTCTGGACGGCTGGTCCTTCGAGGAGACCACCGGCAACCTCGTGCACCGCAGCGGCCGGTTCTTCACGGTCGAGGGCCTGCACGTCACCGAGCGGGACGGGCCCTACGGCGACGGCCCGTACGCCGAGTGGCACCAGCCCATCATCAAGCAGCCCGAGGTCGGCATCCTGGGCATCCTGGCCAAGGAGTTCGACGGGGTCCTGCACTTCCTCATGCAGGCGAAGATGGAGCCCGGCAACCCCAACCTGCTCCAGCTGTCCCCCACCGTGCAGGCCACCCGCAGCAACTACACCAAGGCCCACCAGGGCGCGGACGTGAAGTACATCGAGCACTTCGTCGGTCCGGGCCGCGGCCGGATCATCGCGGACGTGCTGCAGTCCGAACACGGTTCGTGGTTCTTCCGCAAGTCCAACCGCAACATGATCGTGGAGGCGGCCGGCGACGTGCCCCTCCTCGACGACTTCTGCTGGCTCACCCTGGGGCAGATCGCGGAGCTGCTGCACCGGGACAATGTCGTCAACATGGACTCGCGTACGGTCCTGTCCTGCCTGCCCGTCGACCGGCGGGCGACCGGCGCGGTGCACTCCGACGCCGATCTGCTGTCCTGGATCACCGGTGAACGCGCCCGGCACGACGTGCACGCCGAGCGTGTCCCGCTGGCCGGGCTGCCCGGCTGGCGGCGCGGCGACATGGCCATCGAGCACGAGGCGGACCGCTACTTCAAGGTCGTCGCCGTCGCCGTGCACGCCGGCAACCGCGAGGTCACCAGCTGGACCCAGCCGTTGTTCGAACCGGTGGGCCTGGGCGTCACGGCCTTCCTCACCCGCACCTTCGACGGCATCCCCCACGTACTGGTGCACGCCCGGGTCGAGGGCGGCTTCCTGGACACCATCGAGCTGGGGCCCACGGTCCAGTACACGCCCGGCAACTACGCCCATCTGCCGGAGAAGGAACGCCCGTTGTTCCTGGACACCGTGCTCGAGGCACCGGCGGAGCGGGTCGGGTACGAGGCCGTGCACTCGGAGGAGGGCGGCCGGTTCCTCAACGCCGAGAGCCGGTACCTGATCGTCGACGCCGACGACCGGGACGTCCCGCTCACCCCGCCGCCCGGCTACTCCTGGGTCACCCCCGACCAGCTGACCTGGCTGGTCCGCCACGGCCACTACCTCAACGTCCAGGCGCGCACACTGCTGGCCTGCCTCAACGCCACCAGGACGGGTGGCCGATGAGCGGCCCGATCCGCATCGGCGTGCTCGGCTGCGCGGACATCGCGGTACGGCGGATGCTGCCAGCGTTCACCGCCTCCCCCGATCTGGAGGTCGCCGCGGTCGCGAGCCGCGACGGGGCCCGGGCCGAGGAGGTCGCGGCGCGCTTCGGCTGCCGTCCCGTCCAGGGGTACGCCGGACTGCTCGACGCCGACGACGTGCAGGCCGTGTACGTGCCGCTGCCGGCCGCGCTGCACGCCCCGTGGGTGGAGGCGGCACTGAACGCGGGCAAGCACGTGCTGGCCGAGAAGCCCCTGACGACGGACCCGGCGAGCACCGAGCGGCTCCTGGACCTCGCCACGAAACAGGGTGTGGCCCTGATGGAGAACGTCATGTTCGTCCATCATCCCCGGCACGAGGCGGTGCGGCGCCTCCTCGCCGAGGGGCGGATCGGCGAACTCCGCGCCTTTCGTGCGGAGTTCGCCATCCCCCCGCTCCCCGACGACGACATCCGGTACGACCCGGAGCTCGGCGGGGGCGCGCTGGCGGACGTCGGCCTGTATCCGCTGCGGGCCGCCCTGCACTTCCTGGGCCCCGCCCTCGAGGTCGTCGGCGCCCGGCTCACCCGGGGTGCCGGACGGCGGGTCGAGACGTCGGGCGCCGCACTGCTGGCCACGCCCGGCGGAGTCACGGCACACCTCACGTTCGGCATGGAGCACTCCTATGTCTCGCGGTACGAACTGTGGGGCAGCGAGGGGCGTATCACAGTCGACCGGGCGTTCACCCCGCCGGCCGACCTCGTGCCCGTCATCGGTGTGCACGGGCGCACCACCGAAGAGATCCGGCCGGCCGCCGCCGACCAGGTCGCGGCCACGGTCGAGGCCTTCGTCGGCGCGGTGCGCGCCGGGTCCGCGCCCCGCGCGGACACCTTGCGCCAGGCCGTCCTGCTGGACGACGTGCGCCGCCGGTCGGCATGAAGGAACTCTCGTTGAACGAGGGCGAGTTGAGTCTTTGGCTGCTGACCCCGCCCGAGCGGGTGCGGCTCGCCTTCGACGAGCTCGACGAGGGCGAGCGGCGGCGTGCGGAGGCCTTCCGGCGGCCCGCCGACCGCGCGCTGTACATCGCCGCGCACATCGCGCTGCGGCGGCTGCTCGGCGCCTGTCTGGGCGTTCCCGCGAGGGACTTGGCGTTCACCCGTGCGGACTGCCCCCGGTGCGGCGGTCCGCACGGGCGTCCCGTGCTGGCCGGCGCCGGACCGGGTGCCCCGCACTTCTCCCTGTCGCACAGCCGGGGCGCGGTGCTCGTCGGTCTGGCCCGGGCACCGGTGGGCGTCGACATCGAACGGCTGCCGCTCCCGGAGCGGGTCGAGGTGTGCCGGTCGGCTCTCCATCCCGGGGAACAGCGGGAGTTGGCCGACGTGGCGGCCCCGGACCGCCCGGCTTCCTTCGCCCGGCTCTGGGCCCGCAAGGAGGCCTATCTGAAAGGGACCGGTGAGGGAGTCGGCGGCTGGACGTCCGAGGTGTATCTGGGCGACGGCGGCCCCGGCGCCCCGCCGCGACCCGACGGCTGGAGCGTCCTCGACGTGCCGTGCGGGCCGGACCACGCGGCGGCCGCGGCGCTCAGGGGTCCGGTCCCCCGGGCCACCGTGCACCGGCTGCCGACCGAGGCGGTGTCGGCCGGTGGCCGCATCCCCGACAGCCGTACGGCGGCGATCCGTACGAGCCTGTCCTGCTCGTGAGGAGGAAATCCACATGACCGCACTGGACGACAGGCCCCTGACCACGGTCGAACCCGTCGACGCGCGCGGGCGGGTCGCGGAGCTGCACGAGATCCGTGCGCGGGCGCTGGCCGGTCCGAGCGAGAAGGCGACCGCGGCGCAGCATGCCAAGGGCAAGCTGACCGCCCGGGA
>NZ_JBIWGA010000007.1:100345-446142 GCF_044763345.1 Streptomyces sp. NPDC096132 | reverse complement strand
AAGTTGCGCCACACCGGCATGAGCGGGACCGTCGCCAGGTCCTGGTAGACGGTGGCGATGCCCTTGTCGAGGGCCTCGCGGGGGGTGGAGAAGCGCACCGGCTGGTTGTCGACGAGGAACTCGCCCTCGGTGTGCTGGTGCAGCCCGGAGACGATCTTGATGAGGGTGGACTTGCCGGCGCCGTTGTCGCCGAGCACGCAGGTCACCTTGCCCGGGTGCACCTTCAGGTCGACGCCGTGCAGGGCGCGGATGTTGCCGTAGGACTTTCCGGCGTTGCGCAGCTCGACGATCGCCGCGTCCCCGTTCTCGGGGACGGTGTCCGCGATGATGGCCCCGTGGGTGCCGGTTCCGTTGCTGGATGTCATGGGGTCACCTCCGGGTCGCCGTGCGGCTGACCCACAGATTGATCAGGACGGCGCCGAGGAGCATCACGCCGAGGAATGCCTTGAACCAGTCGGGGTTCCAGCCGGCGTAGACGATGCCCTGCTGCACCATGCCGAACATGAAGGCGCCGAAGACCGGGCCGATCGCGCTGCCGGCGCCGCCGGTCAGCAGACAGCCGCCGATCACGGCCGCGGAGATGTAGATCAGCTCCTGGCCGACGCCCTCGCCTGACTGCACGGTGTTGAAGGTGAACAGCTGGTGCATGCCGACGAACCAGGCGCCGAAGCCGACCAGCATGAACAGCGAGATCTTGGTGAAGTTCACGGGCACGCCGACCGCCCGTGCGCTCTCCTTGTTCCCGCCGACCGCGAAGATCCAGTTGCCGTAGCGGGTGCGCAGCAGGATCCAGGTGGCGATGGCCGCGAAGGCCAGCCAGTAGAAGATGGTGATCTTCACCTGGACGCCGCCGATGTCGAAGGACGAGGCGAAGATCTTCTTCGCCTGGTCGAAGCCGTCCATGTCGCTGATGTCGTCGGTGGCCACGTTGGTGGTGACCAGCTTGGTGATCGCGAGGTTGGCACCCTGGAGGATCAGGAAGGTGCCCAGGGTGATCAGGAAGCTGGGCAGCCCGGTCTTCATCACCATCCAGCCGTTGAAGAAGCCGATGGCGAGGGAGACCAGGAGCGCGACGACCACACCGACCCACACGTTCATGGTGAGCTGGTAGCTGAGCATGCTCGCCGTCAGCGCCGAGGTGATCACCGCGACACCGGCGGACAGGTCGAACTCGCCGCCGATCATCAGCAGGGCCACCGGCAGGGCCATGATCCCGATGGTGGACGACTGGTAGAGGATGTTCGCCATCGAGGCGGCCTCGCGCACCGGCGGGGCCGTGATGAGGAAGAACACGTACACCGCGACCGCGCCGAGGAAGACACCGACCTCGGGGCGGGCCAGCAGCCGCAGGGCCAGGGGCCGCCTGGCGGTCCGGCCGTCGGTCTGCTTCGGGCCGGAGGCCGGCGGTGTGGTCACCGCCGGCTCGGCGTGATGGGTCATGCTCATCACCGGGTTCCCTTGGCGGCGAACGCGGCGACCGAGTCGACGTTGGTCTTGTCGACGAAGGCCGGGCCGGTCAGCACCGGCTGCTCCCCGCCACCCATGTAGTTGCCGTTGTTCTTGTAGAGCCACAGCGAGTCGATCGCCAGGTAGCCCTGGAGGTAGGGCTGCTGGTCGACGGCGAACTGGATCGTGCCCTTGCTGATGGCTCCGGTCAGGTCCTTGTTGAGGTCGAAGGTGGCGATCTTCGCCTTGCTGCCGGCGTCGGACGCCGACTGCACCGCGGTCAGGGCGAAGGGGGCGCCGAGCGTGACGACGTAGTCGATGGCCTTGTCCTGGCTGAGCTTGGCGGTGATCGTCGACTTCACGGACGGCATGTCGGTGCCGTTGACGTTCAGGACCTCGGTGGTGCCCGAGAACGTCTTCTTCACGCCGTCGCAGCGCTGGGTGAGGCCGATGTTGCCCTGCTCCTGGATGACACAGACGGCCTTCTTGGCGCCTTCCTCGTTGAGCCGCTTGCCCAGCGCCTCACCGGCGACGGTCTCGTCCTGGCCGAAGAACTCCATGAGACCGAGCTTCTGCCACTCGCTCACACCGGAGTTGAGGCCGACGACCGGTATGTTCGCGGCCTTCGCCTTGGCCACCACGTCCTTGAGGGCGTCGGGCTTGGCGAGGGTGATGGCGATGCCGTCGACCTTCTGGTCGATGGCGTTCTGGACCAGGTTGGACTGGTTGCCCGCGTTCGGGTCCGCGGAGTAGATCAGCTTGACGTTGTCCTTGGCCGCGGCGGCCTCGGCGCCCTTGCGGACGATGTCCCAGAAGGTGTCGCCGGGCGACTGGTGGGTCACCAGCGCCACCGTCATCTGCGGGGTGCTCGCCTTGCCCGCGGAGGCGCCGTCCGCGCTCTCCTCGGCCTTCTTGCCACCGGAGCTGCTGGAGCAGCCCGCGAGGGTCAGGGCCACCGCCGCGGCCATGGCCACGACCGGGGCGATTCTGCGGGAGCGGGGCGAAGAGCTGTCCATCTTTCCTGCACCTCACTGTGCGACGGGGGAAACAACCGGGGAAAGGGGAGACGACGAGGGGAATCCGGGGCCCGTTACTGCTCAGGGTGGGGCCATGGGGCCGGGTCCGCGAGTGTTCGGTTTGTGCGGTCTCGGCGCGTTCACTGCTGGGACGGGATCCAATCCCCTGACACGCCCGCTGTCAATACTTTGTTAAGACATCATTTCACGAACAGGTCCGAATGTAAGAACAAACCATTGACAGCAGAGGCCACCGGGACCTACACCTGGGAGACGCCGGACCCCCGAGAGAACGATCTCTACCCCTCGCACACGGGTGTACCCCTCGCACGTGTGAACGACTCGCGGAGGTCTCCGGAAGAGACGATCCGCTGCGCGGCCGACACAGGAGGTACTCCCGATGGCGAAGACCGGTGAACGTACCCGCGGGGTGGCCGGTTCGGCGCTGGACGGGCTGGACTTCGCGCTCGACCGCTCCAGCCCCGTGCCGCTCTACTACCAGTTGGCCCAGCAGCTGGAGTCGGCCATCGAGCACGGCGCGCTCGCCCCGGGCAACCTCCTGGGCAACGAGATCGACCTGTCGACCCGCCTCGGCCTGTCCCGCCCCACGGTCCGCCAGGCCATCCAGTCGCTGGTCGACAAGGGCCTGCTGGTGCGGCGCCGGGGGGTCGGCACGCAGGTCGTGCACAGCCAGGTGAAGCGGCCGCTGGAGCTCAGCAGTCTCTACGACGACCTGGAGGCGGCCGGACAGGGGCCCACCACGCATGTCCTGCGCAACGAACGCGTCCCCGCGACCGCGGACGTGGCGGCCGCCCTGGGGATCGCGGAGGGCGCCGAGGTCACGCTCCTGGAGCGGCTGCGCTCGGCGCACGGCGAGCCGGTGGCGTTCCTGTGCAACTACCTGCCCCCGGCCCTGCTCGACCTCGACACGGAGCGGCTGGAGGCCACCGGCCTGTACCACCTGATGCGCTCCAGCGGCATCACCCTGCACAGCGCCCGCCAGACCATCGGCGCCCGCTCGGCCACCACCGAGGAGGCCGAGCTCCTCGCGGAGGAGGAGGGCGCGGCCCTGCTGACCATGCAGCGCACGGCGTACGACGACACCGGCCGGCCGGTCGAGTACGGGACGCACATCTACCGTGCGTCCCGGTACGCGTTCGACTTCCAGCTGCTGGTCAGGGCATAGGCACCGCTAGCGGGGCGCCATCCGCAGCGCGCCGTCCATGCGGATGGTCTCGCCGTTGAGGTAGTCGTGGTCGATGATCGACAGGGCGAGCTGGGCGTACTCCTCGGGCCGGGCGAGCCGCTGCGGGAAGGGCACACCGGCCGCGAGGCCCGCGCGGAACTCCTCGGACACAGTGGCCAGCATCGGCGTCTCCACGATGCCCGGGGCGATGGTGCACACCCGGATGCCGTACTGGGCCAGGTCGCGGGCGGCGGGCAGGGTCAGGCCCACGACGCCGCCCTTGGACGACGAGTAGGCGGCCTGGCCGATCTGGCCGTCGTACGCGGCGATGGACGCGGTGTTGACGATCACGCCCCGCTGGCCGTTCTCGTCCGCCCCGGTCTCGGCGATCGCCTCGGAGGCGAGCGCGAGCACGTTGAAGGTGCCGATCAGGTTGACCTGGATGACCTTGGCGTACAGGCCCAGGTCGTGGACGCCCTTCTTGCCGAGGATCCGCGCGGACGGGCCGATGCCGGCGCAGTTGACGACCGTCCGCAGCGGGACGCCCGCGCCCGCCGCGACGGCGACGGCGGCGCGGACCTGCTCGGGGTCGGTGACGTCGGTCGGGACGTAGGTGACGCCGTCGACCTCGGGCGCCTTGTCGATGCCGTCCTTGAGGTCGAGGGCGAAGACCCGGGCGCCACGCTCGGCGAGAGCCTTCGCGGTGGCCGCGCCGAGGCCGGACGCACCGCCGGTGACGAGGGCGGCGGTGTGGGCGAGCTGCATCATCACTCCTTGCCGAGGGCGGTGAGCACACCGCCGTCGTTACGGTCCAGCGCACGGGAGATGATCATGCGCTGGATCTGGTTGGTTCCTTCGAAGATCTGCATGACCTTGGCCTCGCGCATGTAGCGCTCGACGGGGAAGTCGCGTGTGTACCCGTATCCGCCGAGGACCTGCACGGCGTCCGTGGTCACCTTCATGGCGTTGTCCGTGGCCACGAGTTTGGCGATCGACGCCTCCCGTGTGAAGGGCAGGCCGAGGTCCTTCAGCCGCGCGGCGGACAGCGCGGTGGCGCGCGCCGACTCGATCGCGGCCCCCATGTCGGCCAGGACGAACGCCAGCCCCTGGTGCTCGATGATCGGCTTGCCGAAGGTCTCCCGCTCCCGCGCGTACCGCACCGCGTGGTCGAGGGCGCCCTGGGCCAGGCCGGTGGCGACGGCCGCGATGCCGAGCCGGCCGCAGTCGAGGGAGGCGAGCGCGATCTTCAGCCCCTGCCCCTCCTCCCCGATCCGCCGCTCGGCCGGCACCCGGACGTCGTCGAGACGCATGGTGGCGGTGGCCGACCCGGTCAGCCCCATCTTCCGCTCCGGCGGATCGGCGCTGAGCCCCGGGGTGTCCGCCGGGACGAGGAAGCAGGAGATGCCGTGGCCGCGGTCGTCGGAGGTGCGGGCCATGACCGTGTAGAAGTCGGCGTACCCGCCGTGGGTGGTCCAGGCCTTGGCGCCGTTCAGGACGTAGTCGTCGCCGTCGCGGACCGCCCGGGTCAGCATGGCCGCAGGGTCGGAACCGGCGTGCGGCTCGGACAGGCAGTAGGCGCCGAGCAGCTCACCGCCCAGCATGTCGGGCAGCCACTTCCGGCGCTGTTCCTCGGTGCCGAAGCGGGCGAGCGGGAAGCAGGACAGGGCGTGCACGGAGATGCCCACGGCGACGCTCGACCAGACCGCGGCGACCTCCTCCAGCACCTGGAGATAGACCTCGTACGGCTGCCCCGCCCCGCCGTACTCCTCGGCGAACGGCAGTCCGAGCAGACCGCTGCGGCCGAGGGTGCGGAAGGCGTCCCGGGGGAACGCCCCGTCCGCCTCCGCCTCGGCGACCCGGGGTGCGAGTTCCTTGGCGGCGAGGGTGCGGGTGAGCTGGATGAGCTCCACGGCTTCCTCGGTCGGCAGGGCGCGAGTGGCAGGCATGGTGACCTCCACGAGTAGTACTGGGAATGATACTGGAGTGCGTACGATCGTATCATTCACAGTACGGCACCGGGGCGTGACGCAGCCCCCCGGAAGGTGTCGATCGGGTGTCGGGGTCAGGACGACACGGCGTGCACGATCAGCGAGGCGAGCTGCTCGTAGGCCTCCGCGTCGGTCAGCCCGGTGCGCGCCTTCAGCTCGCCCTGCTGGATCTGACGCATGGTCGCGGCGGCGACCTCGCCGACGAACGCGGTGTGCACGTCCCGGAAGGCGCCGCCGGAGACCCCCTCGGCGATCAGCTGCCGCACCCGCTCCGCGGCCATCCGCGTGTTGGCCTCGTACACCTCGCGGGCGGGCGGGAAGTCCGCCACGTCGTCGAGGAAGGCGCGCGAGAGCGGGCGCAGCTGTTCAGCCACGGTGGTGAGGTACACCCGAACCCGGTCCGAGGGGTCCACGGTCTGCGCCACCCGCTTCTCCACGGCCTCCGTCGCGCCGCGGAAGTAGTGCTTGACCGCCTCGACGACCAGGCCCTGCTTGCTGCGGGCGAGCTGGTAGAGCGTGGTCTTCGAGCAGCGCAGCCGCTCGGCGAGGTCGTCGAGGGTGAGGGCGGAGAACCCCTCCGCCGTGAGCAGCGCGACGAGTCGTTCCAGCAGGTCGGCCTGTCGGGCGGTACGGCGGGTGGACGGCATGATCCCAGGTTAGCCCCCTTTGTTACTCCCCGGTCATCAGTGTGCGGCGTCCAGCCGGGCCCGCTGGTCCTCGGTCAGCTCCAGGTCCACGGCGGCAAAGTTCTCCTCCAGTTGCGCCACGGAGGACGCGCCGGCCAGCGGAACGATCGGCAGCTCACCGCCCAACTGCCAGGCCAGCACGACCTGGTTGACGCTCGCGCCGATCTCGCGGGCGACGTCCCGCAAGGCGGCGAGCCGGGCCGGGGTGCCCGGGTGGTCGTAGTCGGCCGGCAGCGGCCGGTCCTCGCGGGTGTACGCGCCCTTGAGCAGCGGCGAGTACGCGACCAGGGTCAGTCCGGGCTCGGCCCGCAGATAGCCGAGGAGTTCCGGGCCGGCGTGCCCGAGGCTGCCGTCCGGGAAGAGGTCGTCGGGGACGTCGCTGCGGGGGCGCAGATGGCTGTGCTGGTACTGCAGCACCTCGTAGCCGGGCAGCCCGGCCGCGGCGGCGAGGGCGCGGGCCCGCTCCACCCGCCAGATCGCCTGGTTGCTCACCCCGAGCAGGCCGACCGCGCCCTCGGCGACGAGTTCCCCGAACGCCTCGACGGTCTCGCGCTGCGGGACGGTGTGGTCGTCGATGTGCGCGTACAGCAGGTCCAGCTTCTCCACGCCGAGCCGGTCCCGGCTGCGTTCGGCCGACTCGCGGATCACCTTCGCCGAGAGGCCCTCCGCGTTGTCGGTGTAGCTGGTGCCCGGGGCCAGGGGGCGGGCGCCGAGCTTGGTGGCGATGACGATCTCGTCGCCGACGCCGCGGCTGCGCCGCCATCGGCCGAGGAGTTCCTCGCTCTGGCCGCCCTGGCTTCCGTCGACCCAGAACGCGTAGTTGTCGGAGGTGTCGACGAAGGTGCCGCCGGCCTCGACATAGCGGTCGAGGATCGCGAACGACGTCTTCTCGTCCGTCACCGACCCGAACAGCATCGCGCCGAGCGCGAGCACGCTGACCTCGCGACGGGTGGCGGGGTCGGTGCCGATGGTGCGGTACTTCATGGTGTGCCCTCCCGTTCGGCCGGATCCGTGGTCGGCTCCGGCTCGAAAGGGAGTCTTCAGCTTGAAGTGCGCTTCAAGGCAAGGCTCTTGCCCGGATCAGACGACCGTCGCCTCGATGGTGACCGGGATGTTGTCCCGGGTGGCCTTGGAGTAGGGGCACACCAGATGGGCGGCCGCGCCCAGCTCGTCCGCGTCGTCGTGTGCAGCGTGACGGACCCCTGGACCGCCACCGTCTTCAGTGCGACCTTCCGCTGCGCCGCGACCCTGCGGACCGCGCCCATCGTCTCTCCCGGCAGACGGAAAAGGCCGCCTTCCCGTGTTCGAGAAGACGGCCTCCGACCGCTGCGAAGCTGGTCGGGACGACAGGATTTGAACCTGCGACCCCTTGACCCCCAGTCAAGTGCGCTACCAAGCTGCGCCACGTCCCGGTGCGAGATCGTCACGGATGTCCGCGTGATCGCGCGAACAGCACTTTACCCCACGCCGGGCGCCGCGCCGAAGGGGACCCCGGCGCGGGACAATCGGCGTATGGACCGTTCGGGCAGGACAGACAGCGCGCGCGGCGCGGCGAGCACGGGAGGTGCGGGCGGCGGCCGGTCCGTCGCGGCGCGGGACCGGGACGGCGAGGGGCGGGCCCGCAGCGCCCGGCCCCGGGACGGGCTGGGCCGGCCCCTGCCGTACGACGCGGCCGGGGTGGAACGGCAGCCCGAGGGGGTCGTACGCACCCCCGAGGAGACCGTCGCCGAGGCGCAGGCCCTGCTGGACGCGGGGAAGCCGTTCCATGCGCACGAGGTCTTCGAGGACGCCTGGAAGTCGGGCCCCGACGCGGAGCGCGCGCTGTGGCGCGGCCTCGCCCAGCTCGCGGTGGGCCTCACCCACGCGGCCCGGGGCAACCTCACGGGCGGGCCCCGGCTGCTGCGGCGCGGCGCCGGGGCCATCGAGGAGTGGGCGACGGACGCGGGGCGGACGCGTCCGTACGGGATGGATCTCGCGGCCCTCGCCCGCTGTGCGCGTGCGCTGGCGGACGACGTGGAGCGGACGGGCGCGGCGACGGACGCGGCACGGCACGCGCCCCGGCTGCGCTGACTCCCGCCCCCGTCACTGTCAGTGGCGTAGGGCAGACTCGGTGGCGTGCGAAAGATTCATGTCATCGGTATCGGAGCGGGCGACCCCGACCAGCTCACCCTGCAGGCCGTGCGGGCCCTGCGGAGCACGGACGTGTTCTTCGTCCTGGACAAGGGCGAGGTGAAGAGCGACCTGACGCGGCTGCGCCGGGACCTGCTCGAGACGCACATACCGCAGGGCGCGTACCGGGTCGTCGAGGCCCGGGATCCGGAGCGGGACCGCCGGGCCGGCGGGGCCGGCTACTCCCCCGCGGTCGGCGACTGGCGCAGCGCCCGGGCGGAGATCTACGAGCGGCTGATCGCCGGGGAGCTCGGCGAGGACGAGAGCGGCGCGTTCCTGGTCTGGGGCGACCCCGCGCTGTACGACAGCACGCTCGGGATCCTGGAGGAGGTCCTGGAGCGGGGCGCGGTGGCGTTCGAGTACGACGTGGTGCCCGGCATCAGCAGCGTCTCGGCGCTGGTCGCCCGGCACCGCACGGGCCTGAACCGGGTGGCGCGGCCGGTGCAGATCACCACCGGGCGGCGGCTCGCCGAGGGGTTCCCGGAGGGTGTGGACGACGTGGTGGTGATGCTGGACGCCCACCAGACGTTCCGGCAGTACGCCGAGGAGGACATCGACATCTACTGGGGCGCCTACATAGGCACCCCGGACGAGATCCTCGCCTCCGGCCCGATCGCCGAGGCCGGCCCCCGCATCGAGCGGCTGCGCGCCGAGGCACGCGAGCGCAAGGGCTGGATCATGGACACGTACCTGCTGCGCCGCAGGCCGAAGGAGGGCTAGCCCGAGCGGCCCGCCCGGCATGCGTGGCTAGTCCGCCGCCCAGCCGCCCGTGCTGGACGCGGGCCGCCGGAACATCGTCTTCGTGACGATCGTGCTGGGGATCCTGCTCGCGGCGCTGGACCAGACGATCGTGGGCACCGCGCCGCCGACGATCGTGTCGGACCTCGGCGGTGCCGCGCACATGTCGTGGGTGGTGACCTCGTACCTGCTCGCGGAGACCGTGGCGACCGTGCTGGTCGGGAAGTTCGGCGACCTGTTCGGCCGCAAGGTGGTCTTCCAGGTCTCGGCGATCGTCTTCATCACGGGCTCGTTCCTGTGCGGTCTGGCGACCAACATGTCCCTGCTGATCGCCTGGCGGGCCATGCAGGGGGTCGGCGCGGGCGGGCTGATGGTCACGTCGATGGCGCTGATCGCCGATGTGATCCCGCTGCGCGAGCGCGGCAAGTACCAGGGCGCGATCGGGGCCGTGTTCGGCGTGGCGACCGTCGCAGCCGGTGCTGGAGGCCTCCGTCGCGAAGATCATCGGCGGTGCGGGCATGGACACCGCGCGCCGGCTCTTCGAGGAGTCCGACACCCGGCTCGACGTGGCGGGCGCCTGGGCGGTGACGCAGGTCGAGCTGCACACACGGATGGTGGGCCACGCGAGCCTCGGTCTGATCGCCGCCCGCCGCCGGATGCCGCCCGAGGTGCTGCTGCCGGTGTTCGACCGCATGGCCGACGAGGGGTACGTGACCCGCGACGGCTCGCTCCTCTCCCTCACCGAGGCGGGCGGGCGCGAGGCCGAGGTCATCAGCGCGGCATGGGGCCGCCGGCTGGAGGAGCGGGTGGCCCAGGACATCGGCCACCCGGCGGGCAACGACCTGCGCGCCGCGGTCGACACCATCTCCAAACGCCTCCTGGTCGAGGACCTCGGCGACAGACTCCCCCGCCGCCGCGCGGAACCGGAAGCAGCGGTCGTCGCTTCCTGAGAACCCGCCGTCCGCCCAGGTCGCCCGGCGGGCGGCCGATGCCGGCGCTATCGTCCCCGTATGGATGCTGTGCGTGCCGTCCTGATCGACATCGACGGGGTCCTGACCGTCTCGTGGAAGCCGCTGCCGGGCACGGTCGAGGCGCTGCGCACGGTCCGGGAGGCGGGGCTCGCGGTCGCCCTGGTCACCAACACGACCTCCCGGACGCGCGCCTCGATCGCCCGCACGCTCGCCGAAGCCGGCTTTCCGGTGACCGCCGAGGACGTCCTCACCGCCCCCGCGGTGACCGCCGCGCATCTCGCCGAGCGGCACCCGGGAGCCCGGTGCGCGCTGCTGAACAGCGGTGACATCGCGGAGGACCTGGCCGGCGTCACGCTCGCCGGGGACGATGCGCGGGACCATGTCGACGTGGTCGTCGTCGGCGGCGCCGGCCCCGAGTTCGGGTACGCGGCGCTGGACCGGGCCTTCGGCCACCTCCAGCGGGGTGCGCGGCTGGTGGCGATGCACCGGAACCTGTACTGGCGTACGGACGCCGGGCTGCGGCTGGACTCCGGCGCGTTCGTGACCGGTCTGGAGGCGGCCGCCCGGGTGGAGGCCGAGGTCACCGGGAAGCCGTCCCCCGCGTTCTTCGCGGCCGCCCTCGGACATCTCGGGGTGGGCGCTGACGAGGCGCTGATGGTGGGCGACGACATCGAGTCGGACGTCCTGGCGGCGCAGCGGGCCGGCATCACCGGGGTGCTGGTGAGGACCGGCAAGTACCTCCCACGGACGCACCACGAGGCGACCGGCACCCCGGACCACGTCGTCGACTCGTTCGCGGACCTTCCCGGTCTGCTGGGGCTAGCGCAGTAGCAGCTGTACGCCGCCCACCACGGTCGCCGCGATGACGAGCTGCTCGAACAGCCGCTGGTTGATGCGGTGCACCGCCCACTTGCCGAGCAGTGCGCCGGGGACCACGAACAGGGCGAGGGCGGCGTCCAGGAGCAGCGAGCGGCCGTCGATCAGGCCCAGGCCGACGCTGAACGGGACCTTGGTGAGGTTGACGATGAGGAAGAAGAAGGCGGAGGTGCCGAGGAAGCCGAGCTTGCGGAAGCCCGCCGAGAGCAGGTACATCGACATCACCGGGCCCCCCGCGTTGGCGACCATCGTGGTGAAGCCGCCGAGGACGCCGTAGGAGCGGGCCTTGACGCGGCCCGCTCGGGTGACCACCTCGTCGGGATCGTCGGCCGCCTCGGCGCTGCGGCGGCGCCACAGCGTGACGCCCGCCATCAGCAGCAGGATCGCGCCGATCGAGGTGCGGACCGCGCCGTCGTCGGCCCACATCAGGAAGACCGTGCCGACGACCACGCCGGCCGCGACGGCCGGGAACAGCCGCCACAGCGTGGGCCAGTGGGCGTGCCGCCGGTAGGTGAGGACGGCCAGGACGTCCCCGGCGATCAGCAACGGCAGCAGGACTCCGGTGGAGGCGCGGGCCGGCAGGACCGCCGCGAAGACCGCGAGGCTGACCGTGTTGGCCCCGCTGACGGCTGTCTTGGAGAAGCCGACCAGCAGGGCCGCGAAGGCGAGGGCGGCGAACTCCCAGCCGGTGATGTGCCACAACGTCATCGTGTTCATGCGGAGACCGATGCTACGCACAGCTAATGTTCTGATGTAAGGACCGTCTCGCCAGTTGGCCCCGACGGGGCGTCAGTGCCGCTCGACCAGCACCGCGCTGCCCTGCCCCACCCCCACACACATGGTCGCGAGGCCGCGTTCCGCTCCCGTGCGGCGCATGCGGTGGAGCAGGGTGGTGAGGATGCGGGCGCCGGAGCAGCCGAGGGGGTGGCCGAGGGCGATCGCGCCGCCGCTGGGGTTGACCAGGTCCGGGTCGATGCCCAGCTGGTCGACGCAGGCGAGGGCCTGGGCGGCGAACGCCTCGTTGAACTCGGCCTCCTGGACGTCCTCGACGCCCCACCCCGCGCGGGCGAGCACCTTCCGGGTCGCCGGGACCGGACCGATGCCCATGACGTCCGGATGCACCCCGGCGGAGGCGCCCGCGACATACCGGCCCAGCGACTCGAGCCCGAGCTCGTTCAGGGCCTCCTCGCTGACGAGGAGGAGTCCGGCCGCCCCGTCGTTCATGGGCGAGGCGTTGCCCGCGGTGACCGTGCCGCCCTGCCGGAAGACCGGCTTCAGGCTCGCCAGCTTCTCGTACGAGGTGTCCTCGCGGATGCCCTCGTCGGCGTCGACGACCACCCCGTCCGGGCGCCGGACGGGCAGGAGTTCGTCGTCGAAGTGGCCGTTCTTGCGGGCCAGCGCGGCGAGCCGGTGGCTGCGCAGCGCGAACTCGTCCTGGCGTTCGCGGGAGACGCCGTGGCGTGCGGCGACCTCCTCGGCCGTCTCGCCCATGGACAGCAGGCCGTGCAGGTCCTTCATCGCGGGGTTGACCAGCCGCCAGCCGAGGCGGGTGTCGACGGTCTCGACGCGGTGCGGCAGTGCCTCGTCGGGGCGGGCCAGCACGAAGGGGGCGCGGCTCATCGACTCGGAGCCGCCGGCGAGGACGATGTCGGCCTCACCGGCGGCGATGGCCCGGGCGGCGGTCGTGACGGCCTCCAGGCCGGAGGCGCACAGCCGGTTCACCGTGGCGCCGGGGACGGTCTCCGGGAGCCCCGCGAGGAGGACGGCCATTCGGGCGACATCGCGGTTGTCCTCGCCGGCCTGGTTGGCGGCGCCCCAGTAGACGTCGTCGACGCGGGCAGGGTCGAGCGCGGGCACGTCGGCGACCAGGGCGCGGATCACGCCTGCGGCCAGGTCGTCGGGGCGTACGCGGGACAGGGCGCCGCGCAGTCGGCCGATGGGGGTGCGGCGGGCGGCGGCGAAGTGGACGGGACGCACGACGGGACTCCTTGATTAGCGCTGCTAGTTTTTGACTGTAGACCTCGGCCCGACCGCCTGGGAAGATCCTCCGGGTCTTTCACCGACGCAGTTGGAGGAGTCATGGCCGAGCATGTCCTCGCCGGCACGCGGGGCGCGATCACGGCACACGAGTGGCCGAACGGGAGCGCCCGCTACGTCGCCCTCGTCGTGCACGGGTACGGGGAGCACGCGGGCCGCTACGAGGAACTGGCCGGAGTGCTGACCGGTCATGGCGCGGCCGTGTTCGCGCCCGACCACATGGGGCACGGGAGGTCGGCCGGCGAGCGGGTGCGGATCGAGGACTTCGAGGACGTGGTCACCGATGTGCGGGCCGTGGCGGAACTCGCCCGGGCCGCGCACCCGGACCTTCCCCTGGTCCTGATCGGGCACTCGATGGGCGGCCTGATCGCGGCCCGGTACGCCCAGCGCTACGGTGCCGGGCTCGCCGCGCTCGTGCTGTCCGGGCCGGTCATCGGCGCCTGGGAGCTGCCCGGGCGGCTGCTGGCGTACGAGGAGATCCCCGACATCCCCATCAGCCCCGCCTCGCTCTCCCGTGACCCCGCGGTCGGGACGGCGTACGCGGCGGATCCGCTGGTCTGGCACGGGCCGATGAAACGGCCGACGCTGGAGGCCTTCGTCCGGGCCCTGGAGACCGTCGCCGAGGAGGGCGCCGTCGGTCCGCTCCCGCTGCTGTGGCTGCACGGCGACGACGACCGGCTGGTCCCGCTGCCCGGCAGCCGGGTCGGGGTCGAGCGGCTCGGCGGGGACGGGCTGACCGAGCGGATCTATGCCGGGGCCCGGCACGAGGTGTTCAACGAGACGAACAGGAAGCAGGTGTTCGTGGACCTGACGGACTTCCTGGACCGGACGCTCACCCACTGAGACGGACCGTTTGCACCGGTTCGCCCCGGGCACCCGCACCGTGCCGCCGGACAGGCCCCGACAAGGACACGGAGGAGCACGGTATGACTGTCGTCAAGAGCCCCCTTCCCGAACCGGCCCGCCAGGTCACCTTCGACGCGCTGCAGGGCACGCTCGTGGATCTCCTCGGGCTCTCCCTGATCGGGAAGCAGGCGCACTGGAACATCGTGGGCCCGCGGTTCCGTTCGATCCACCTGCAGCTGGACGAGGTGGTGTCGGCGGCCCGTTCGTACGCCGACACGGTCGCCGAACGCGCCGCCGCGCTCGGGCTGCCGCCGGACGGACGGCCGGAGACGATCGCCTCGGCGTTCACCCTGCCCGGCCCCAAGGACGGCTGGCTGAGGGACGACGAGGTCGTCCAGGTGGTCGCCGAGGCGCTGGGCACCGCGATCGGCCGGCTGCGGGAGCGGATCGAGGCGACCGCGGAACCGGACCCGGTCACCCAGGACCTGCTGATCGGCATCACCGCCGAGCTGGAGAAGCAGCGGTGGATGTTCGAGGCGGAGAACCTGCCGCGCGAGCGCTGACGCCGAAGGCCGCTCAGGTCCCGGTCCCACCGAGCCGGGACAGGGCGGCCGACACCAGCGTCCGGGTCCCCGGTATCAGCACGGACGGGTCCGGCGCGAACAACGGGCTGTGGTTCCCCGGCACATTGAGGAACTTCTCCATCAGCTCCTCCCCCGGCGCCGCGTCCCACACGGCGGCCGGGGTCGAGGTCACGTACCAGTAGTCGTACGGGACACCCTCGGGTGCGAGGAGCGAGAAGTCCTCGCTGCCCATCGCCGGGCCGAAGTCGAACACCGTGTGCTCGCCGAGGAGTTCACGGTGCACGGCGGCAATCCGGGCGTCCAGGGAAGGGTCGTTGACGGTGCTCGGATAGCCGCGGTGGACCGTGACCTCCGGCGGCACCGGGCAGCCGGCGGCGGCGCACTCCCCCTCGACGATCCGCCGCACCGCGGTCAGCACGCGCTCGCGTACCCGCACGTCCTGGGTGCGCACGTTCAGCCCGAGGCGCGCCTCGGCGGGGATGACGTTGGACTGCGTCCCGGCGTGGAACCGCCCCACCGTCAGCACCGCCGACTCCCCGGCCGCGACCTCCCGGGAGACGACCGTCTGCAGCCGGGTGACGACGTGGGCTGCGGTCACCACCGGGTCCACGGTCGACTCGGGGCGCGAACCGTGCCCGCCCAGCCCGTGCACGACGACGTCGATGTCGTCGGAGGCCGACAGGGTCAGCCCCGGGGTGTGCGGGTAGAACCCGGCGAGCCCGGGCGCGACATGCTGGCCGAACAGCGCGTCGGGGCGCGGGAAGCGCTCGTGGATCCCGTCCGCGACCATCGCGGCCGCGCCTCCCCCCGCCTCCTCGGCAGGCTGCCCGACCACGACGAGCGTGCCGGACCAGGTGTCCCGGGCGGCGGCAAGCACCTCGGCGGCGGCCGTCAGCCAGGTGATGTGCAGATCGTGGCCGCAGGCGTGCATCACCCCGTCGACGGTCGAGGCGTACGGCAGCCCGGTCGCCTCCCGGACGGGCAGCGCGTCCATGTCGCCGCGCAGCCACACCACCGGCCCGTCCCCGTGGGCGAGCACCCCGACCACCCCGGTGCGGGCGACGCCCTCGGTCACCTCGTACCCGGCGGCCCGCAGCCGCGCGGCGAGCTTCGCCGCGGTGCGGTGCTCCCGGAAGGCGAGTTCGGGGTGACGGTGCAGGTCCTGGTAGAAGTCCTCCAGGTCCCCCGTCTTCAGGCCCGAGGTGATGTCCCTGGTGAGTCGGGCGACGTCGGCCGGTTCGGTCATACGCGGAGAGTACGGCGTGCTCGGCCGAACGGTCGAGGAACCGGCCTGTGAACCCTGGCCGTTCGGCCGAGGTGGCGGGGGGCACCCGCGGGCGAGGGTGGAGCCACTTCCTCCCCCTCACCTTCCAGGAGTACGCGATGCTGTCCAGCAAGTTCGTCGTGGGCGCGATCGGAGGCGCCGCGGCCGTGGTGGCCGTCGGCGGCCTCGGCACCTACCTGCTCTCCGGCACCGAGTCGACCACCGAGCTCGACCAGTTCTCCACCGTCCTCGTCGACGGTCACACAGCACTGGCCGCGAACATCGTCGAGGGCCGCACCGAGAGCAGGTACCACCCACTGCCGTGGGTGGGCACCAAGGTCTCCGTGACCTGCCCGGGCGCTCTGAAGGCGGTGGCCGGCGCCACCCTCACCTGCGTCGGCAAGGAGAGCGGCGGAAGGACGGTCGACATCCCGGTCAGCGTGGTGAAGGCGAGCGCCCACTCCATCACCTGGAAGTTCGAGCGATGAGCACCGTCCTGGCCGCCCGCGGCCTCGTGAAGAAGTACGGCTCCACCACCGCTCTCGCCGGGGTGGACGTCGAGGTCGGCGAGCGCGACTCCCTCGCCGTCATGGGCCCGTCCGGGTCCGGCAAGTCCACCCTGCTGCACACCCTCGCCGGGATCGTCCGCCCCGACGGCGGACAGGTGCTGCTGCGCGGCTCCCGCATCGACGACCTGGGCGAGAACCGGCTCAGCGCGCTGCGCCGCACCCGCTTCGGGTTCGTCTTCCAGTTCGGCCAACTGCTGCCCGAACTCCCCGCGGAGGAGAACGTGGCCCTGCCGCTGATGCTGGAGGGCGTCCCGCGCGGGCGGGCCGTCGAACGCGCCCGCCGGTGGTTCGCCCCGCTGGGCCTCGACGGTCTGGAGCAGCGCCGCCCGGGACAGCTCTCCGGCGGTCAGGCACAGCGCGTCGCCATCGCCCGCGCGCTGGTCGTCGAGCCGGACGTGGTCTTCGCCGACGAGCCGACCGGGGCCCTGGACCAGCGGACCAGTGAGGAGGTGGTCCGGCTGCTCACCTCCGTCACCCGCGAGCAGGGCGCCGCCCTGGTGATGGTCACGCACGACGCGGACGTCGCCGCCCACTGCGACCGGATCCTCCAGGTCCGCGACGGCCGGATCAGCGGCCACACCCAGTACACGGTCGCCTGACCGCCGCTCCGGGAACCCAGGAGAACCGTATGCGCTCCCCCGTTCTGCCCCTGACCTGGCACCTGGCCCGCTCCTCCGGCCGCCGCGGGCTGCAGAGCCTGCTGCTCGCGGCCGCGGTCGCCGCCACCGGCACGTTCGTGATGCTGGTGGTGCTGGCCGCCTGCCTCGGCTCCGGCACCCGCGCCGACCGCACCGCGTGGCGCACCCCCGAGCCCGCCCGGCACGCCACCGCCGTCCAGGCCCTCACCACGACGTACGTCCGCCACGAGCCCGTCACCGTGGTCTCGCTGGCCCGGCTCCCCGGCCGCGCCCGGACACCCGCGCCGCCCGGTCTCGGTGCCTTTCCCCGGCAGGGCGAGGTGTACGTCTCCCCCGCCCTGGCCCGCCTCCTGCACGAGCTGCCGGCTTCGCAACTGGCCGACCGTTTCCCGAGGGTGACGTCGTACGGCAGGATCGGCGCGGCCGGTCTCGCCTCGCCGGACGAGCTGGTCGCCGTGGTGGGCCGGGCGGCGGACGACCCGGAGGTGTCCGCGGCGGCCGCGGGCGGCGAGACCTGGTTCGACGAGGGCCAGACGGCACGGGCCAGGATCGCCGGGTTCCCGGGGACGAAGGCGAGCGTGTTCACCGCCACCGACCAGGGGATGGCGCTGCTGGGCGTGGTCCTGCTGGCGATGCCCGTGATCGTGCTGTCGGCGGCGGCCGGACGGCTCGGCGCGGCCCGGCGCGAGCAGCGCCTCGCCGCGCTGCGGCTGGCCGGCGCGACGCCGCGCCAGATCGTCGCGATGACCGCCGTCGAGGCGGCCGCGGTCGGCGCGGCCGGTGCCCTGGCCGGTGTGCTGGCCTATGCGGCGCTGCTGCCCGCGCTGGCCCGGATCCCGTTCGGCGTCGGCTCCTGGTACCCGGGCGACCTGTGGGTGGGGGCCGGTTGGGTCGCGGTGGTCGTGGCGGCCGTCACCGCCCTGATCACCGTGAGCGCGGTGTCCATGCTGCGGCAGGTGGCGACGGCTCCCCTGGGCGTCGCCCAGCAGGCGAACCCGCGCCGCACCCGGCTGATCCGGCTCGCCCTGTTCGCGGCCGTCCTGCTGTACATCTTCCGGTCCACCGGCGGGGGCGGGGAGCTGAAGCCGCGTCAGGCGCTCGCCCTGCTGCTGCTCTTCTACGGCGCGTTCTGGCTGTTCGGGCCGTGGGTGGTGGACCGGCTGGGCCGGACCGTCAGCCGGTTCGCCCGCCGCCCCGCGACCCTGCTGGCGGGCCGCCGGCTCAGCGACGACCCCCGCGGCGCCTGGCGCACCGTCAGCGGGCTGGTGCTGGCCGGGTTCGCGGCCGGGTTCTTCTCGGTCAGCATGCTGGGTGCCGACGGTTCCTCGTACCGGGACCAGATCGCGGTGATCACCCCCGACGGCCGGCAGGCCGCGGCCCAGGCGCGCACCCTGCTGAAGGACTCCGGTGTCACCGCGACGGTCACGGTCGGCCGCGAGGACGACTACGACACACTGCTCAGCGGCGCCCCGGGCCTCCTCGTCCGTGTCTCCGGCGGTTCCGGCGGTTCCGGCGGTTCCGGCGGTTCCGGCGGTTCCGGCGGTTCCGGCGGCGGCCGGGGCCAGGACACGGCCGCCACCGCCCTCACCGCCCTCGGCACCGCCCGCGTCCCCTTCACACGGGACTACGCCGGCGCCGGCGACCGGGTGGCCACCGACCGTCTCGCCGACGTCAGCACCGCCACCCTGGCCCTGAGTTTCCTCGTCGCGACCGCCTCCGCGGGCCTGACCGCCGCCGCGAACGTCCTCGACCGGCGCCGGGTGTACGGCCTGCTGCGGCTGGCGGGCACCCCGCTGAAGGTGCTGGACCGGGCCCGTACCCGGGAGACCGTCCTTCCGCTGGTGGTGCTGGCCGGCGGCACCACCGCCATGGGCGTGTACGGCTCCTACCGGCTCAACGAGATGGCCGGGGCCACGATCAACGCCTCCGGCACCCTCCGGCTCGCCGTCTGTGTCGTCCTGGGCGCGCTCGCCATGGTCGCCGCGATCACCGTCAGCCGCCCACTGCTGCGCCGGGTGACGGCGGACCCGGCACAGACCTCGGACTGACGCCTCCGCCAGTACGCGCCCCGACCTGAGGCATGATGCGCTCCATGAGCACCCCGAGCCGGCCCGGCGCCGCACCGATCAGGGTTCTGATCGCCGACGACCAGGACATGGTCCGCACCGGCTTCCGTTTCTTCCTGGACGCGCAGCCGGACATCACGGTGGTCGCCGAGGCCGCCGACGGCGAGGAGGCGGTGGCACTGGCCCGCCGGGTGCGGCCGGACGTGTGCCTGCTGGACATCCGGATGCCGAAGCTGGACGGCCTCGCGGCCACCCGACTGCTGGCCGGGCCGGACGTGCCGGACCCGCTGCGGGTGGTCGTCGTCACCACCTTCGACCTGGACGAGTACGTGTACGGGGCGCTGCGCGGCGGTGCCTGCGGCTTCCTGCTGAAGGACTCCGGGCCGACGCTCCTCGCGGAGGCCGTGCGGGCGGCCGCCGCGGGCGACTCCCTCGTCTCGCCCTCGGTCACGGTCCGGCTGCTGCAGCACCTCACCGCCCCGCAGACCCCGGCGGCCCCCCGCCCGGCAGCCACGCTCCCCGAGCCGCTGACCGACCGTGAGCTGGACGTCGTACGCCTGGTGGCGCTCGGCCGGACGAACGCGGAGATCGCCGCCGAGCTGTACGTCTCCCTGTCGACGGTGAAGACGCACCTGTCCAGCGTCCAGCTCAAGCTCGGTGCCCGGAACCGGGTCGAGATCGCGGCCTGGGCCTGGCAGCACGGTCATGCGCGGCCCCGCCCCTGACCGCCGGGGTCAGAGGTCCAGGACGCGGGTTATGGTGCGCAGCACGCCGTTGTCGTTGTTGGAGGGCGCGAGGTGGCGGGCGCGGCGGACGACCTCCGGGTGGGCGTTGGCCATGGCGAACGACCAGTCGGCGGCGTCCAGCATCTCCAGGTCGTTGAGGTAGTCGCCGAACACCATGGTCTGCGCGGGCGTGATGCCCAGCTCGCGCTGGAGCCGGCGCAGGGCGGCGCCCTTGTTGGCGGTGCGGTTCATGACGTCGACCCAGTGCTCGCCGGAGACGACGACCTGGTGGGTGTCCGCGAAGGGCGCGAGCGCCGGGGCGGCGGTCTCCGCGGCGTTGCCGAAGTCGAAGAGGGCGATTTTGATGACGTCGTCGTCGACGGCGGTGAGGTCCTCGACGACCTGGCAGCGCACGTAGTACTGCTCGACCTCGGCCAGGAATGCCTCGTCGGCCCGCTCGACGTACGCGGACCGCTTCCCGCAGACGACGGCGCCCAGGTCGACCCCGCCGGCCGCGCGTCCCCGTACGGCGGCCACGACCTCGGCGACCACTCCCGGCTCCAGCGGATCGGAGCTCAGTTCCCGCCCGTCGCGCACGACATAGGTGCCGTTCTCCGCGATGAACACCATCCCGTCGGCGACCTCGGCGAACTCCGCCGCCAGGGTCGCGTACTGCCGTCCGCTCGCCGGGCTGAACAGCACACCGCGCTCCCGCAGCCGCGCCAGCGTCTCCCACAGCCCCTCGGGCACCCGCTTGTCGTCGTCGAGGAGCGTGCCGTCCATGTCGGTGACGACCAGCCGGATGTCGACGGGACCGGGCGGGAGCTCGGGTGCGGTCGGCTGGGGGGCGTGCGAGTAGGGCATGTCCTGCTTCCTGTGCTGGTGTTCCGCTGTGGGTGACCGGATTTTTCACCCTACCGGGGGACCCGGCGAATCCCGGGACAGCGGTGATCATGCGGCGGCACAATGGCAGCCGAAGGGTACGGCGGGAAGAAGGAGCGGTGACGTGGGCGGGACACGGCTGGACACCAGCGTGGCGCACAACGCGCGGGTGTGGAACTACTGGATCGGCGGCAAGGACAACTACGAGGTCGACCAGCAGGTCGGCGAGCACGTCGCCGGGATGTTCCCGCTCATCCGGGAGATCGCCCGCGCGGACCGCTGGTTCCTGGGCCGTGCGGTCACGTTCCTCGCCGAGGAGCGCGGGGTGCGGCAGTTCCTGGACATCGGCACCGGTCTGCCGACGGCCGACAACACCCACGAGATAGCCCAGCGGATCGCGCCGGACTCGCGGATCGTGTACGTCGACAACGACCCGATCGTGCTGGCGCACGCCCGCACCCTGCTGACCGGGACCACCGAGGGCGCCACCGACTACATCGACGCGGACGTCCACGACCCGGCCGCGATCCTCGAACGGGCCTCCGGCACGCTCGACTTCGACCGGCCGGTCGCGGTGATGATGCTGGGCATCCTGAACTTCGTGCTGGACTACGAGGCGGCCCGGGACGTCGTCCGCAAGGTCGTCGCCCAACTCCCCTCCGGCAGCTACCTGGTCCTCACCCACCCCACCCACGACCCCGAGGTGGGCGGCGAGGGCCAGATCCCGGCGATGAAGTTCTGGAACGAGAACGCCACTCCGCCGATCACGGCCCGCGGCGGCGCGGAGATCGCCGCGTTCTTCGAGGGCCTCGAGCTGCTGGAGCCGGGCCTGGTGTCCTGCTCGCGCTGGCGCGCCGGCGACGACTCGGCCGCGGTGGTGCCGCAGTACGGCGCGGTGGCCGTGAAACCCTGACCCCACAGCCGGACGGACCCGTGGAGGACGTATGACCACCCTTGCCGACCCCGTGCCCGGCGGACGTCCCGGAGACGTCGAGCGGGCGTCCGCGCTGAGCGGGGAGCTGGGGGGCAGAGGCGTGCACGGGATCGTCCTGTCCTACGTCGACACCGCGGGCGTCGGCCGGGTGAAGACGGTCCCCACGGCGGGGCTGGCGTCGGCGGCCGCCTGGGGCGTCGGGATGTCCCCGGTGTTCGACACGTTCCTGGCGAACGACCACATCGTCACCACGGACGTCCTGGGTTCCCCGGACGGCGATCTCCGCCTCTACCCCGACCTGGACCGGCTGGTGGTGCTGGCCGCGCAGCCGGGGTGGGCATGGGCGCCGGTCGACCGGGTCACCCAGGACGGCGAACGGCATCCGGGCTGCTCGCGCACCTTCCTGCGCCGGATCGTCACGGACGCGGCCCGCGACCACGGGCTCGCCTTCAGGGCGGGCATCGAGATCGAGTGGGCCGTCGGCCTGGACTCCGCGCCCGCCGGGGAGTTCGTGCCGGCGACGACGGGCCCGGCGTACGGGGCGACCCGGCAGGTCGAGCTGAGCGAGTACACCGCCGACCTGCTGGCGGCGTGCGCGGCGCAGGGCGTGGACGTCGACCAGATCCATCCGGAGTACGCGCCCGGCCAGTTCGAGATCTCGGTGGGGGCGCTGGACCCGGTGGCGGCGGCCGACCGCAGCGTCCTGGTCCGGCAGACGATCCGCGCGGTGGCCCGCCGCCACGGCCTGCGGGTCTCCTTCTCCCCCGCCGTCGGCGCGGAGGGCGTCGGCAACGGCGGGCACGTCCATCTGTCCGCCTGGCGCGACGGGGTGAACCTGCACTCGGGCGGCGACCGGCGGCACGGCATGACGGCCGACGCGGAGGCCTTCGCCGCCGGGATCCTGGCCCGGCTGCCCGCCCTGACGGCGGTGACCGCGCCCAGCCCGGCCAGCTATCTGCGGCTCAAACCCTCCCAGTGGGCAGGGGTGTTCACCGCCTGGGGCCTGGAGACCCGCGAGTCGGCGATCCGTGTGGTGCGGGGCACGGCGGGCCGGCGCGCCGAGCAGGCGAACCTGGAGGTCAAACCGGTCGACCTGGCCGCCAACCCCTATCTCCTCCTCGGCTGTCTGATCGCCGCCGGCCTCGACGGGCGGGCCTCGGACGCCACGCTTCCGGAGGAGACCACCGGCGATCCGGCCCACCTCGCCGCCGACGAGGCCGGGGCGAAGGGCGTACGCCGGCTGCCGACCTCGCTCACCGAGGCCGTCGCGGAGTTCCGCAAGGACGAGGTGCTGCGGGCCGCGCTGGGGCCGGTCCTCGCGGACGCGGTGACCGCCGTACGGCAGGGCGAGATCGACGCCGTGTACGGGCTGGACGACGCCCAGGTGGCCGCCGCCTACCGCTGGACGTACTGAGATGGGCACCGGGCCGGTCCGCGAGGCGCTCGACGGGCTGGAGCTGGTGGACCACCACTGCCACGGCGTGGTCACCGGCCCGCTGGACCGGCCGGGCTTCGAGGCTCTGCTCACCGAGGGCGACCGCTGGCCCGGCTTCACCTCCTTCGACACCCCGGCCGGCGTGGCCGTACGCCGTCACTGCGCACCCCTGCTCGACCTGGACCCGCACGCCTCCGCCGACGCCTACCTGGCCCGGCGCGCCGAACTGGGCCCGCAGGAGGTGAACCGCCGCTTTCTGACGGCGGCCCGCACCGGTGTGTTCTGCGTCGACACCGGTTTCGCCCCGCACCCCGTCACCACGCCCGCCGAGCTGGCCCGGGCCGGCGGCGGCGACCCCCATGAGGTCGTACGGCTGGAGTCGGTGGCGGAGTCCGTGGCCGCGCGGGGGGTCGAGGCGGGCGGGTACGCGGACGCGTTCCGGGCGGCCGCGCTGGACGCGGTGCGGCGGCCCGGCGTGGTCGGGGTGAAGTCGGTGGCCGCCTACCGCACCGGCTTCGACCTGGACCCGGCCCGCCCGTCGGACGCGGACGTCACCCGGGCGGCCCGGCGCTGGCTGGCGCGCGGCGGACGGCTCGACGAACCGGTCCTGATACGGCACCTGCTGTGGACGGCCGTGGACCTGGGTCTCCCCCTCCAGCTGCACACCGGCTTCGGCGACAACGACATCCGGCTGCACCGCGTCGACCCCACCCACCTCACGGACTGGCTGCACCTGACCTCGGGCACGATCCCGGTGCTGCTCCTGCACTGCTGGCCGTACCAGCGGCAGGCCGCGTATCTGGCCGCGGTGTTCGAGCAGGTGTACCTGGATGTGGGGCTCACCCTGCACCACGTCGGGCCGGTGCGGGCGCGGGCGGTCCTGGAGGAAGCGTTGGAGATCACACCGTTCCGCAAACTCCTGTACAGCTCTGACGCATACGGTGTGTCGGAGTTCTACGCGCTCGGCGCGCTGGCGTTCCGCCGGGGTCTCTCGGACCTGCTCGAGGACCGGGTGGACGACGGCGAACTGAGCCTGCCCGACGCGCTGCGGCTGGCACGCTGGGCCGGAGCGGACAACGCCCGCCGGGTCTACCGGCTTCCCGACGGACACTGAAAGTATGATCAAGCAATGTCAGACTTGACCGAGACCACGCCCGGTTGGCTGAGCGCCGACGAGCTCGAGATGGCCCGCGCCCGGATGCCGATCCTGTACGTCGAGGCCGTGCCCGTACGCGTCGACGACAGCGGCGAAGTCACCAGCATCGGCCTGCTGCTGCGCATCGGACCGGACGGCAACGTCAGCCGGACCCTGGTCTCCGGCCGGGTCCTGCACCACGAACGCGTCCGTGACGCCCTGCTGCGCCACCTGGAGAAGGACCTCGGCCCGGTGGCCCTGCCGCGCGTGCCGACCTCGCTGCAGCCGTTCACGGTGGCCGAGTACTTCCCGACCCAGGGCATCACCCCGTACCACGACCCCCGTCAGCACGCGGTGTCGCTGGCCTACATCGTGCCGGTGACCGGCGACTGCCGGCCCCGGCAGGACGCGCTCGACCTGGTCTGGTTCGACCCGCAGGAGGCGGCGTCGCCGGCCGTGCAGAGCGAGATGCCGGGCGGCCACGGCTTCCTTCTCCGGCAGGCCCTGGCCCACGTCGGCCTCTCGGCCTCCTGACGGGGATGGTCCCGCGTCAGCGAGCTCTGATCGGCGCCGCCCTCAGCCGTCCCTGCACACTCGTGGTGTGCAGGGGCTGCTGCTGCGGTGACGCCCGCAAGCACCCCGGCCACGACCACGCCTGGCAGCTGGACCGTCTCGTCGCGGCCGCCGCCGGCTCACAGGGCGCCTTCCAGGTCCGTACGACGGACTGCCTCGGCCCCTGCGACCAGGCCAACGTCGTCGTCGTGCAGCCCTCCACCGCCGGACGCCGGGCCGGCGGCCGCGCCACCTGGGTCGGCTTCGCCATGGGCGACGACTGCACCGAGGAGATCATCGGCTGGGCGGCCGCCGGCGGCCCCGGTCTCGCACCCCCTCCGGTCACGCTGGAGCTGCAGTTCATCAAGCCGCCGAGAGACGCGCGCGTCCGCAGCCGGCGCTAGCAACTCCCGCTCCCCGAGCGCGGATTGGGCTCGCGGATCTTGATGGCGTACGTTGGCCCGATGGGGGCGACGACGACAGAGCGGGCAGCGAAACGTTCCGGCGGGGCGGCCCGGTCATCGATGCTGATGGCGGCCGGCACGGTGGTGTCCCGGGCGACCGGACTGATCCGGCAGGTGCTCCAGGGCGCCGCGCTGGGCACCGGCCTGCTGGCCACCACGTACAACACGGCGAACACCGTGCCCACCAGCCTGTACACGCTGCTGATCGGCGGCGCCCTGAACTCGGTGCTGGTGCCACAGCTGGTGCGGGCCCGGGCCACGCACCCGGACGGCGGGCGGGCGTACGAGCAGCGGCTGGTCACCCTGGTGGTGTCCGTGCTGGCCGTGGGCACCGCGCTGGCGGTGTGGGCGGCCCCGCAGATCGTCAGCGTGTACCTGCGGGACACCCCGGACAGCCACGAGGCGTACGAACTCACCGTCGTCTTCGCCCGGTTCCTGCTCCCGCAGATCCTGTTCTACGGGCTGTTCAACATGTACGGCCAAGTCCTCAACGCCCGTGAGAAGTTCGGCGCGATGATGTGGACGCCGGTCCTCAACAACGTCGTCCTGCTGGGCGTGTTCGGCGCCTACCTCGGTCTGATGACCGTGCCCGAGCGGGTGGCGGACATCACCGACGCCCAGGTCCGGCTCCTCGGCGTCGGCACGACGGCCGGGATCGCCGTGCAGGCGCTGGCGCTGGTCCCGTTCGCCCGGGCGGCCGGGTTCCGCTTCCGGCCGCGCTTCGACTGGCGCGGCGCGGGGCTGGGCTCGGGTGTCCACGCGGCCAAGTGGACCCTGCTGTTCGTGCTGACGAACCTCGTCGCCCTGACCGTCGTCACCAACTACGCGAACGCGGCCGACCAGGCACTGCCGGACGCCGGCGCGGGCTACACGGCGTACACGTACGCGCAGACCATCTGGATGCTGCCGCAGTCGGTGGTCACGGTGTCGCTGGTGACCGCGCTGCTGCCGCGGATGAGCCGGGCGGCCGCGGAGGGCCGGATCGCGGACCTGCGCGCCGACCTGTCCCGTGGGCTGCGGCTGAGCGGGGTCGTCGTCGTGCCCGCCGCCTTCCTGTTCCTGGCGCTCGGACCGCGCATCGCCACGCTGCTGTTCGCGCACGGGGCGGCCGACGCGGCCTCCGCGCAGCCGCTCGGGCACATGCTCCAGGCGTTCGGCCTCGGCCTGATCCCGTTCTCGGCCCAGTACCTGCTGCTGCGCGGCTTCCACGCCTTCGGGGACACCCGGACGCCGTTCTTCCTGGCGGTGTGGATCGCGGCGGTGAACATCGCCCTGGCCACCGCCTGCCATCTGCTGCTGCCCATGCGCTGGGCGGTGACCGGCATGGCCGGCGCCTACACCGTGTCCTACCTCGCCGGCCTCGCCCTCACCGCACGTCTGATCCGGCGGCGCGTGGGCGGCCGCCTGGACGACGGCGCCCTGCGCCGGACGTACACCCGGCTGCTGGGCGCCTCGGCCCTGGCGGCGGCCTGCGGCTGGGCGGCGGACCGGGCCTGCGGCCGGTGGCTGGGCGGGGGTACGGTTCCCACCGCGCTCGCGCTCACGGCGGGAACCGTCACCCTCGTCCTGGTCTACCTGGGCCTGGCCCGGCTGCTGAAGGTCGAGGAGCTGCGCCGGTTCGGCCGACCGCGCTGAACCCTCACCGCGTGACCTGCTCCGCGAGCGCCGCGCGGGCGCGGGCCACCCGTGAGCGCACCGTCCCGACCGGGCAGTCGCTCACCCGGGCCGCCTCCTCGTACGGCAGCCCCAGCAACTGCGTCAGCACGAACGCCTCCCGCCGGTCCGCGGGGAGCGCGGCCAGCAGGTCGAGCAGGACGACGCCGTCGTCGAAGCCGGGCAGCCCGCGCGGCTGGGCGAGTTCGACGGCCGGCCGCCAGTCCGGCAGGTCCGCGAGGCGCGGGCGGGTCGCGGCGTACCGGTAGCTGTCCATCACCGCCCGGCGGGCGATGGACAGCAGCCACACCCGCGCCGAGCACCGCCCTTCGAACCGGTGCAGGCTGCCCAGCGCCCGCAGGAACGTGTCCTGCGCCAGATCGTCCACCGCCTGCGGGTCGGCGCAGAGATGGGCGACGTACCGCCGCACGTCCCGGTGCAGGGCGCGCACGAGCTGTTCCACGGCGTCGGCGTCACCGTGGCGGGCGGCCAGGGCGAGGGCGGTGGTCGTCTCGTCGGCGGGGGTGTCCTTGTGGGCGCGGCGGGGGGTGCTGTGCCTGGGGGTCTTGGTGTGGTTGCGGGCGCTCTCGTGTTTGCCCGTCTTCGTGCCACGCGGGGTCGTCGGAGCAGGGGGCATCGCCATGGGTCCTTCTCGGGTTCTCGGGGGGAGGGCTGGGTGCCGTACGGTTCCGGCCGTCGTCAGGCGACGGCGGTCCGTGCGGGCGGCCCCCGGGAAGTGATCGCGTCGACGAGAAGAAACGGCCGCGGTACCCGCTCCGAACGGTCGCACACCCGGGCACGCGGAGGCCGCGCCGGCACGGGCCGCTCGCTCGGCCACCTCAACGGAGCCGTCAGCCACCCGGCCACGGCCCGCAGCACCCGGAACCCGGCCCGCTCCCCGTAGGCCAGCCAGAGCCCGCAGAGCAGCGCGGCGAGCAGATGGCCGGCGAGCATGCCGCGGGACAACGTCCCGCCGGCCGCCCCCATGTGGTCCATCCCGCGCATGGTGCCGGTGGTGGCCGTCGGCGCGAGGGAGAAGGCGAAGTGCAGCACGGCCTGCGCGACGAGCGCCACACCCGTCACCAGCGGCACGCCCCGCTCCCGCCCGGTCAGACCCCAGCCCGCCCCGCCGGTGACGGCGAACCCGACGACCGGCGCCCACCAGGACAGCAGCTCACCGGACATCATGACGTGCCCCAGGGCGGCGAGCAGCACACAGACGGCCGCGAACACAGCGGCCCGCAGCATGCGCGAGCAGCGCCCGGGGATCATGGCGCCTCATCCTGGCAGCGGGATCACGCGCGTCGGCGGGGGTTGGGCGAATCCACAGCTCCCTCGGCCTGCTCACAGGCTGGGCGGCGCCTCGTCCGGCCGGGCGAGCGCCGGAAGGAGTATGCGCGAACGGCGCAGGAGGCTTCCGCCATGCCCTGAGTGTCCTGTTACTCAGTGTAAGAGCAGAATGACGAAGAGGCCGTGTCGGAATCCTCCGATACGGCCCCTCTGACCTGTGCCTCCACAAGTCGGGACGACAGGATTTGAACCTGCGACCCCTTGACCCCCAGTCAAGTGCGCTACCAAGCTGCGCCACGTCCCGTTGCCCGTCTGACCTGGGGTTTCCCCTGGCCGAACGCGCATGGAAACAATACCGCACTCGGGTCGGTGGTCGCGCACCCGTTTAGTGCCGTCACTCGCCGCGGGCCACTCCCAGCTCGGGGTACGCCTCCAGCAGACGGGGCGGGGCGGCCTGGCGCCAGGAGTCGGCGAGGATGTCGCGCAGTTCGTCCTCGTCCTCCAGGGCGGCGATGCGGGCCCGCACCCAGGCGAACTGGGCCTCGTGGGCGGCGATCCAGAACTTCGCGGGTTCGGCGAGGACGAGTTCGTCGCGCTCCTCCTTGGGGCAGCGCACGGCGAGGGACGTCTCGTCCTCGGGCAGGGTGGCGAACATCTTCCCGGCGACCCGGAAGGTGGGCATGCTCCAGGCGGTCTTCTCCGTCGTGTCCGGCAGGGAGAGGGCGATACGGCGTACGTCTTCGGCGTCGGGCATGCTCCGCACCGTAGCCGCTGCCACTGACAGTCACCCGGTGGTGATGTGTTTGTAGTACAGGGTGGTCGGGCGCAGCACCCCGGTCGGGTCCGCCGCGTAGTCGGGGATCACCCCGGCCCTGGTCCACCCGGCGGTGCGATAGAGGTGCTCGGCGGGGCTGTCGGTCTCGGTGTCCAGGTGCAGCAGGGTGCACCCGGCGGCGGCAGCGGCCTTCTCGGCAGTGGTGAGGAGCGTGCGGCCGAGGCCCTTGCCGCGGGCGTCGCGGTGGACCATGAGCTTGACGAGTTCGGCGCGGTGGCGGCTGTTGGCCTTGTCCGGGAAGGCCAGGCCGACGGTCCCGACGACACGGCCGCCGTCGTGCGCCGCCCAGACCGCGAGCTGTCCCGCGGCCACCCCGTCGGCCCGGCCCCGCCACCAGGCGACGGCCTCGGCGCGGTCGAGGGGCGCGAGGAAGCCGACCGAGGCACCGCCGTCCACCGTGTCGACCAGCAGATCGGCCAACTCCTCCAGCCGTTCCACGAGGTGGCCGGCATCGAGACGGATCGTCGTCATGGCAGCACCACCGCCAGCACGTACCGCACCTCCGTGTCGCCCGCGCAGCGGAACCGGGTCGGCCCCCAGACGCGCAGCCGCAGGCAGTCGCCGGCGTCGAGGCGGTGGGCGACACCCTGGGCCGTCACGTCGAGGGTGCTCTCCAGGACCCAGATGTGCTGCTCCAGGCCGGGTACGGGCGGGCGGTCGTAGGCGATGTCGGCGCCCACGGCGAGCCGGCCCTCGACCAGTTCGCCGCGCAGGCCGGGGTGCGGCGGGGACACCGAGCGCCGGACGAACCCGGAGGCCCTGTCCTCCCAGACGGGCTGCTCGGCGGCGCGCAGGAGCAGCGCGGGTTCCTCCTCGACCTCGCTGAGCAGCCGGGACATGGTCCGGCCGTAGACATGGCACAGCCGGTTGAGCTGTGCGGCGGTGGGGCTGATCTCCGCCCGCTCTGCGCGGGACAGGGTCGAGCGGCTGATGCCGCTGCGCTCGGCCAGGTCCCCCAGGGACCAGCCGCGTTCGGATCGCAGTTCGGCGAGCCTCAGGCCGAGGCGGGTGTCCACCGTCTCCGGCCCCTCTTCCCGCGTCTCCGGCACATGCTGTTTCATATCCGGGACGCTATCCCAGATATGAAACAGGGCCGTTAACGACGCCTCACACTCGCGCCGCCTCCCGCAGCGCGTCCAGCACCGGCCGGATCAGCGGGTGCTCCTCCGCGCCCCGTCGTACGGCCGCGAAGACCCGCCGGGTCGGGGCGGCGCCGTCTATCGGGCGGACGACCACACCGGCGAGGTCCATGCCGCGCAGCGCCGAGCGCGGGACGAGCGCCACGCCCGCGTCGGCTGAGGCGAGGGCGACGACCGCGCGGAAGTCGTCCGAGTAGTGGTCGAGCCGGGGCTGGAATCCGGCGTTCTCGCAGGCCAGGACGACCACGTCATGGCAGGGGTTGCCGGGGTAGGGGCCGATCCAGGGGTCCTTGGCCAGCTCCGCGAGGGGAACCTCGGGGACGTCGGCGAGGCGGTGGGTGACCGGGACGACCGCGTCGAAGGGCTCGGCGTACAGCGGGACGTGCGCGAGGCGGGGGTCGTCGGCGGACGGGGCGCCCCGGTACTCGACGGCCACGGCGACGTCGACCTGCCGGTCGAGGACCATCGGCAGGCTGGCGTCGCCCTCGGCGTCCTGGACGCGGATCCTTATCCCCGGCGCGGTGCCGGCGAGCCGGGCCACCGCGGGTGCGACGACCAGGGCGATGCCGGTCGCGAAGGCGGCCACGGTGACCGTGCCGGCCGCCCCGGAGCTGTAGGCGGCCAGCTCGGCCTCGGCCCGCTCCAGCTGGGCGAGGACCGCGTGGGTGTGGCCGAGCAGGATCTCGCCTGCCGGGGTGAGCCGTACGCCCTTGGCGCTCCGCTCCACCAGGCGGTGGCCGGTCTCCTGCTCCAGGGCGGTGAGCTGCTGGGAGACGGCGGAGGGGGTGAGATACAGCGCGGCGGCAGCCGCCGTCACGGTGCGGTGGTCGGCCACCGCACGGAGGATGTGGAGCCGCCGCGCCTCGATCATGGGATCGATTATTGCAATATGTCAGGCTTCCAGTTGCGCTCGTGCGGCGAGGAACGCGTCCACCGCGCGGTTCACGTCGTCCGTGGAGTGCGCGGCGGACAGCTGGACCCGGATCCGGGCCTGGCCCTGCGGCACCACCGGGTAGGAGAAGCCGATCACGTACACCCCGCGCTCCAGCAGCAGTTCGGCCATCCGGCCCGCCTTCGCCGCGTCGCCGATCATCACGGGGGCGATGGCGTGGTCGCCGGGGAGGATGTCGAAGCCCTCCTCGGTCATCCGGCGGCGGAACAGCTCGGTGTTCTCCCGGAGCCGGACGCGCAGGTCGTCGGCCGACTCCAGCAGGTCGAGGACCTTCAGGGAGGCGGCCGCGATCACCGGGGCGAGCGTGTTGGAGAACAGGTACGGGCGGGAGCGCTGGCGCAGCAGGGCGACGATCTCGGCGCGGGCGGCGACATAGCCGCCGGAGGCCCCGCCGAGCGCCTTGCCGAGCGTGCCGGTGATGATGTCGACGCGGTCCATCACGCCGTGCAGCTCGGGGGTGCCGCGGCCGCCGGGGCCGACGAAGCCGACCGCGTGGGAGTCGTCGACCATGACCATCGCGTCGTAGCGGTCGGCGAGGTCGCAGATCTCGCGCAGGGGCGCCACATAGCCGTCCATGGAGAAGACGCCGTCGGTGACGACCAGCCGGCGGCGCGCGCCGGACGCCTCCTTCAACTGCCGCTCCAGGTCCTCCAGATCACGGTTGGCGTACCGGAAGCGGCGGGCCTTGGACAGGCGGATGCCGTCGATGATCGAGGCGTGGTTGAGGGCGTCGGAGATCACCGCGTCCTCGGGGCCGAGCAGCGTCTCGAAGACACCGCCGTTGGCGTCGAAGCAGGAGGAGTACAGGATCGTGTCCTCCTGGCCGAGGAAGGCGGACAGCCGCGCCTCCAGCTCCTTGTGCACCTCCTGCGTACCGCAGATGAAACGCACGGACGCCATGCCGTAGCCCCAGCGGTCCAGGGCCGCGTGGGCGGCGGCGACGACCTCGGGGTGGTCGGCGAGGCCGAGGTAGTTGTTGGCGCAGAAGTTGAGGACCTCGCCGGGGCGGCCGCCCGCGGTGACGGCCACAGTCGCGGACTGCGGGGTGCCGATGACCCGCTCGGGCTTGTGCAGTCCGGCGGCGCGGATCTCGTCGAGGGTGGCGCGCAGGTCGTCGCGCACGGAGTCGAACATGGGGAACTCCTCAGGAATGCAGGTGACTTACGCGGTCCAGTCGAGGATGACCTTGCCGCCGCGGCCGCTCGCCGCGTCGGCGAACGCCGCCTCGAAGTCGCGGTAGCCGTACCGGCCGGTGATCACGGGGGCGAGGTCGAGGCCGCCCTCCAGGAGAACGGACATCGCGTACCAGGTCTCGAACATCTCACGGCCGTAGATGCCCTTGATCGTGATCATCGAGGTGACGATCCGGGACCAGTCGACCGGGAACTCCTCGGCCGGCAGGCCCAGCATGGCGATCCGGCCGCCGTGGGTCATGTTGGCGATCATGTCGCGCATCGCCTCGGGGCGGCCGGACATCTCCAGACCGATGTCGAAGCCCTCGCGCAGGCCCAGCTCACGCTGTCCGTCGGCGATCCGGGCCTGCGACACGTTCAGCGCCAGGCTCACCCCGATCTTGCGGGCCAGCTCCAGGCGCTCCTCGCTGACATCGGTGACGACGACGTTGCGGGCGCCGGCGTGCCGGGCGACGGCGGCGGCCATCAGACCGATCGGCCCGGCGCCGGTGATGAGGACGTCCTCGCCGACCAGCGGGAAGGACAGGGCGGTGTGCACGGCGTTGCCGAACGGGTCGAAGATCGCGGCCACGTCGAGGTCCACCGGGACCCGGTGCACCCAGACGTTGGTCGCGGGCAGCACGACGTACTCCGCGAAGGCGCCGTCGCGGCCGACCCCGAGACCGATGGTGGCCCGGCACAGATGGCGGCGCCCCGCGAGACAGTTGCGGCACTTGCCGCACACCAGGTGCCCCTCGCCGCTGACCCGGTCGCCGACGGCGATGTCGGCGACGTCCCGTCCGGTGTCGACGACCTCACCGACGAACTCGTGGCCGATGACCAGCGGGGTGCGGATCGTCTGCTGCGCCCAGCTGTCCCAGGCCCGGATGTGCAGGTCGGTGCCGCAGATACCGGTCCGCAGGACCTTGATCAGTACATCGCCGGGGCCGACGGCGGGCTCCGGGACGTCCGTGAGCCACAGCCCGGGCTCCGCCTTCTCCTTGACCAGCGCCTTCAAGCTGCGGCTCCTGTGGGTGAGGTCCCGGACGCGGGCAGGCCGAAGAGCCCCGCAGCCGGGGAGGGGTGTGGATGCGTCAGCAATCTGCCTCATCCCGCCCGCCCCGGTCCATCGAGCTTTTCTTAAGCGGAGCAACAGCTTTCCTTCACGCCCCCGTCCGCCACCCGGGCTACGGCGGCGGAGCGCGCGTCTCCAGCCGTACGACGAGGTCGGCGGCCGTCGCCTTGATGGTCTCCAGGCCCGCCTTCCCCCAGGGCCGAGGGGCGAGGTCGGCGACGCAGACCGTGCCCAGGACCATGCCGGTGGTGTCGATCAGCGGGGCGCCGAGGTAGGAGCGGATGCCGTACTCGTCGACGACCGGGTTGCCCGCGAAGCGCGGGTAGTCGCCGACGTCCTCCAGGACCAGCGCCTTGCGCCGGACGACGACGTGCGGACAGTAGCCGTACTCGCGGGGCAGCCGCCGCCCCAGCTCGGGCTTGCCGCCGCGGGCGGCGCTTCCCCCGGCCGGGGTGTGCAGTCCCGCGAAGAACTGCTGTTCCTCGTCGAGGAAGGTGACCATGGCGTACGGTGCGCCGGCCAGCTCGGCGAGACGGTCGGCGAAGGCGTCCAGACCGGGCTCCGGCTGTTCCCCGAGGCCGAGCCGGCGCACCCTGAGGGTGCGGGCGGGGGCCTCCCTGTCCTGCGGGGTGAGCAGCAGACGACCTGCCGGGCGGGGCGGGTCGTAGCTCATGGGCGTGCTCCGTGGCTGGGGGCTTCGGGGACCTCGTACGTCATATGCGGCTCCGTGGCGGGGTGTGCGGGGGTCACATGGTGGCGCCGCGGCTCGGCTGTGGCGTCGCCGGTGCGTGGGCGATGAGGTGCCGGACGAGGGTGAGCAGGGTCTGGACGCCGGAGGCGGAGATCCGTGCGTCGCAGCGCACGACGGGGATGTCCGGGTCCAGGTCGAGGGCGGCGCGCACCTCCTCGGGGTGGTAGCGGTGGGCGCCGTCGAACTCGTTGACGGCGATGATGAAGCCCAGGCCGCGCTCCTCGAAGAAGTCGACGGCCGCGAAGCACTCCTCCAGGCGGCGGGTGTCGGCGAGGATGACCGCGCCGAGGGCACCTTCGGACAGCTCGTCCCACATGAACCAGAACCGCTCCTGTCCGGGCGTGCCGAACAGGTACAGGACGTGCTGCGGGTCCAGGCTGATGCGGCCGAAGTCCATGGCGACGGTCGTCTCGACCTTGTTCTCGATGCCGTCGAGGTTGTCGGTCGCGGCGCTGACCGTGGTGAGCAGCTCCTCGGTGCTGAGCGGCGCGATCTCGCTCACGGCGCCGACGAAGGTCGTCTTACCGACCCCGAAACCGCCCGCGACCAGGATCTTCAGGGCGGTTGGAAAGGGGTCGGCACGGCCTTCGGCGTATGCCTCGCGCGAGTCGTGCTCGTCGCTCTCAGAGCTGTCGTCGTAGTCCATCGAGCACTGCCTCCAGTAGGGCCCGGTCGGTGGGGTTGTGGTGGAACTCGGGGGGCTTGGTGGTCAGGGCCCCGCAGTCCACGAGGTCCGACAGGAGCACCTTGGTGACCGCCGCCGGCAGCTTCAGGTGGGCGGCCACCTCGGCGACCGGGACGGGGGCCCGGCACAGGTCGAGGGCCTGCGCGTGCTCGGGGCCGAGGTAGCCGAGGGGTCTCGCCCCGGTGGCCATCACCTGCGACATGAGGTCGAGGGCGACGGTGGGCTTCGTGCGTCCGTTGCTGACCGTGAAGGGGCGCACCAGCCGTCCGGCCGCGTCGTCGAGCCAGGGCCCGTCGCCGGCCGCCGCCACGCTCAAGGTCCCGTCACCGACGGTTCGACGGCGTGCTGCCGGGGCGCGGTCACCAGGTACGGCCGCACGCTCTTCACGAGCATCGCCATCTCGTAGCCGAGCACGGCCGCGTCGGCCTCCCGCCCGGCGAGCACGGCGAGACAGGTCCCCGAACCGGCGGTGGTGACGAACAGCAGCGTCGAGTCGAGTTCGACGACCACCTGCCGTACGTCCCCGCCGTCCCCGAAGCGGACGCCCGCGCTGCGGCCGAGGGAGTACAGGCCGGAGGCCAGGGCCGCCATGTGGTCGGCGCTGTCGGGGTCGAGGCCGTGGACCGACTTCACCAGCCCGTCGCAGGAGAGCAGCACGGCGCTCGTGGTGTGCGGTACGCGCTGCACGAGGCCGCTCATCAGCCAGTCGAGGTCGGATACATGGCCGGTCGGCGCGTCGCTCGCCATCGTGGATCGACTCCTTGGGGTACGAAGGTCTGCGGGAGCGCTGGGGGTGGGGGTACCGCTCATCCGGCGGTCGCGCTCCCGTCGTGCCGGGGGGTGGGGTGGTCGGGACCGGAACCGGGCCCATGGGCCGGCCCGTCCCGTCCGTCCCGTACGCCGTACGCCTGGGGGGAGGCGGGGGCGTGGGTGGAGGGCACCTCGGATATCGGGGCGGGCGCCGGCCGCGAGGGCGGGTCCGGGGTGCCCGGAGCCGGATGCGAGGCCGAGCGGGAGGACGGGTTCGAGGAGTCCGGTGCGGCGGTGCGGGGGGTCGACTCGAAGGGGGCGGTGGTCGGGTAGGAGCTGCGCTCCAGGGCCTCCCACTCGGGGAACGGGGCGGAGGACTCCAGGTCCTCGGCCTCCAGGCTCTGCTGGGCCTCGGCGAGGCCGATGCCACGCTGGAAGGCGGCCATCAGACCGGGGTCGTGGCCGGCGGGCTGCTCGGCGTCCGGACGGGGGGCCGGGCCGCCGCGCAGCTGGGGCGCGATGTGCTCCTGGGCACGGCGACGGGGCAGCCGGGGCTTGCCCATGGTCCCGCGGACGGCACCTACGCGCGGGACGGGGGCGACGCCCGCGTTCTCCTCCACGACGGCCCGGTCGGCCGGGCGGATTCCGGGCACGGCCTCGGCCGGGTTGGGCCGGTCCTGACGCGCGCCCCGAACAGGCAGCGGCGCGGGCTCCCGCCCGTGCGCCCGCGGCACCTCCGGCGCCGCAGCCGGCATCTCGGACGCCACCCGCCCCCCGGACGCGGCGGCTGCCGCGCTCCGGCCGGCCCCACCGGCCGCACCCCATCCGTCGGCCCCACCGGCCGCACCCCGTCCGTCGGACGCACCGGCCGCACCCCGTCCGTCGGACGCACCCGCTGCCGCATGCCCGCTGGACGCGCCGACGGCCGGACGCTCGCCCGACACACCGGACGCCGGACGCTCACCGGGCACACCGGCGGAAGACCACTCCCCCGACACACCGGACACCGGACGCCCGCCGGGCACACCGGCGGAAGACCACTCCCCCGACACACCGGACACCGGACGCTCACCGGATACACCTGCTGCCGCCCGCTCGCCGGGCACACCCGCTGCCGCCCGCTCGCCGGGCACACCCGCTGCCGCCCGCTCGGCGGACGCGTCGAACGACGCCGACCGGGTCGGCGCATCGAACGACGCCCTCCCGGTCGACGCGACGGGAGTCGCCGGAGAACCGGGGAGCCGGCCCTCCCCGGGCACGGACGCGTCGGCAGCGGACCGGAGTTGGGGGGACATGGCCGACCGGTCCGTTTCGGCGGCGTTCCGCGGGCGCGCGGCGGTGGCCGGTGAGCTCGTGTCGGCAGCGGACCGAAGGTGCGCGGGTACGGCCGGTCCGGCGGCGTCGGCGTCGGACTGGAGCCGGGCAGGCGCGGGGGATCTGCCCCCGTCGGGAGCCTGACGTGTGTGCGGCAGGGCGGGCATGCGGCCCGGGCCCGTGCCGACCGTGTCCGCCGTGTGCGACGGCGTCGACTGCGGCCGGGTGCCCCGCCCCTGGGGCGGGAGCGGCGGGCGCTCGCCGTCGTTGCCGGCCTGGGACCGGGCCGGCACCGGTCGACGGCTGCCACGGCCGGTGTCCTGCCCGCCGCCGGGGGCGGCGGCCGGTGCCGGCGGCGCCCCCTGGGGGTGCGCCCCGTCGGCGGTGCTCCGCTGCGGCATCCCCTGGAGGCGGCCCGCGTCGGTGCTCCGCGGCGGTGCCGGTGGGCGCTGCCCGGTCGTGGTGCCGTGACCCGGTGCGGGGCCGTCCGGTTTCCGGGGCGGCGGTGGGGTGGGGAGCTGACCGCCGGTGAGGGGGTCCTGCGCCGGTACGACGACCCCGGCGGCGCCCCCGAGCAGGGCCTGCGGGACGACGAGGACGGCCTGGACGCCGCCGTAGATGTTGGACTGCAGACGGACCCGGATGCCGTGCCGGCGGGCGAGCTGGGAGACGACGAACAGGCCGATGCGGCCGTCGGCCAGCAGCCGGCCGACATTGACCTGGTCGGGGTCGGCGAGCAGGGCGTTCATCCGGGCCTGTTCCTCGACGGGCATGCCGAGGCCGCGGTCCTCGACCTCGACGGCGAGCCCGGAGGTGACGAGGTTGGCGCGCAGCAGTACCTGGGTGTGCGGCGCGGAGAACACCGTGGCGTTCTCGACGAGTTCGGCGAGGAGATGGATGACGTCGGCCACGGCGTGCCCGCGCAGCTCGCCGTCGATCGGCGGGACCAGTTTGACCCGGGAGTACTGCTCGACCTCGGCGATGGCGGAGCGCAGCACCTCGGTCATGGAGACGGGGTTGCTCCACTGCCGCCGGGAGACGGCCCCGCCGAGGACGGCGAGGTTCTCGGCGTGGCGGCGGATCCGGGTGGCGAGGTGGTCGACGTGGAAGAGGCCCTTGAGCAGCTCGGGGTCCTCGATCTCGTTCTCCAACTCGTCGAGGATGGAGATCTCGCGGTGCACCAGGGACTGGAGCCGCCGCGCGAGGTTGACGAAGACCTCCAGCTTCTGCTCGCTGCCGGCCTGGCTGGACAGCTGGGAGGCCTGGACGACGGCGGTGACGGCGCCGTCGTGCGCGCGGGCGAGGTCGGCGGCGAGCAGCTCGAAGTCGTCGGCGTCACCGGGCGGCCCACCGCGTGACTTGCGCTGTGGCGGGACCTCTCCGCGGCGCAGCGTCTCGATGAGCGCCCTCAGGTCGGCCTCGCCGCGCGCGCTGCTGCGGCGCAGGGCGGCGATGCGGTCGCTGACGGAGCGGGCGGCCCGGTCGGCGGCGACGGCCGCGACCAGGATGCCGACGCCGGTGACGGCCACCGCGCCCGCCAGGACGGCCCACAGGACGGGACCGGGCCGGGTGCCGGTGGAGCGCACGGTGAACAGCACGACCGCGCAGGCGCTCAGGGCGACCGCGGTCGGCGGCAGTACGGCCAGCCGCAACAACTGAGGCCGTATGTGTGTCTCGGTCGGCGCGGGTGCGGTGCGGGCCGCCGGCCGTCCGTGCCGCCCGCCCTCACGGCGGTCTGCACGTGCGGCCGGTGCGCGGAGGTGAGACATCGGTGTCCTCGTACTGGGTCCGTCGGGCTGGTTCGCTCGCGCGGGTGCGCGTGACGGACACTCACAGTAGTCGCGAACGCATCATGTGCGGTGGGCAGTTGACAAACTCCCCTGAAGTGGGTCCCGCTCTGGTATGAGGCTTCGCACGACAGACCGATAAACCGACCTCCAGCACGACAGGACCAGGAAAGAAATCGATCATCCCTGTTCAGAGACGGTCCAGAACGGAAGGCGAGGACGGGGAAACCCTGCACCCCTCCCCCGCTCGCGCACCGCCACCGCACCTCCGGCCAACCCGCCGGGATCACTTCCGGAGCCCCACTCCCCTCGATCCCACCCCCAGAACGTCACGCCCCGTATCGGCCATGGCCTTACCTCGACCCGGTGTCGAACACCGGTCCGAGCGCCCGGATCAGCCGGCCCAGCCAGTCCTCCGCCGCACCTCGCACCCCTGCGTGCTCCGCGCGGAATCCGTCCCAGTCGACCCGCCACCCGGCCATGGCGTCGGGGCCGAAGTCGTCGGCCGCACCACCCAGTCCGCGGCGCAGGACCTTGCGCAGCAGTCGCGGCGACAGCCTGGTGCCCTCGGCTTCGGCGAGCAGGACCGCGTCGTAGAGGTCCTTGCCCCGGGCCTGTCCCTCCGCCGCGCAGTCTGCGTGCAGCCACAGCACCTTCCAGGCCAGGGAGAGCTCCCGGCCGGCGGTGCGGACGGCGACGCGGGTGCCGTCGCCGCGTGGGACCGGCGTCCAGACCGGGGCCTCCGGCAGCAGTTCGTCGCGCGCGAAGTCCAGCGACACCGCGCCCGGCGCCAGCCCTTCCGCGCGCCAGGGGATGACCAGCCGTACGCCGGGGGTGTCGTACTGCGCGTAGGTCCACGTGCCGTCCTCGTTCGCGGCGTCCGCGTCGAGCAGCACCCCGGGGGCCGCCTGCGGGCTCGCGCGCACCCGGTCCAGCAGATCCAGGTACGGCGGGCTCAGCTCCGCGTGGTCCAGGTCGTCGGCCATCCAGTGCAGACCCTCCGGCGGGAGAAGGGGGCGCTGTCCGCCGGTGCCGAACTCCTCGTAGCCCCACATCTCGTAGCGGGCGGCGCCGTCCGCGGCCTCCGGCCACTGCTGGACGACGTCGACGCCGTCCACGTACGGATACGAATCCAGCGGGTCCACCAGGACCTCGTCCTCCAGAACCACCCAGTCGAGGTCGACCGGTTCGCGCGCCGCGTCGCCGGCCCACGCGGCCATGGTCATGCTGCCGCGCAGCACGAGGGAGGAGCTCCAGGGGGCGTCCGCGATCAGGGTGAGCACATGGTCGAGGGCCGCGCGGTGGGCCACGCGCCGCTCGATGCTCACCGGGGGCCGGCCTCGGCCGCGACGGGGACGGGCTCGTCGATCCATCCGGCGTCGACGGCGGGGTTGTCGTCGTACACGACGAACTCCTCCTCCACCTCCACGACCCGGTGGCCCGCCTCCGTGAGCGCGGCCGTCAGGGCGTCGAGACGACGCCGCGCCTCGGACCGTCCGACGCCCCGGCAGCGCTGGGTGACGAAGCGCTCGTGCCGGTCGGCGTCCAGCGTCCGGCGGGCGTTGCGGGAGAGGTGCGCGGCATGGCGTACGGCCAGTTCGCGGACGGCGGCCAGGTGTTCGAGGTGGTCGGTCAGGACCAGCTTGACGTGATGCTCGAAGTAGTACGTCTCCGGGGGCAGCGCGTCCGCCTGTGCCCGGCTCCGCGGGACGTCACCGTTCCACGGCGACGCCTCGACCTTCACCCGTGTCACCTCGAAGCCGTCGCGCCGCAGCCGGTCCACCCAGGTCCGTGCGGCCAGCCGCTGCGCGGCCAGGGTGCCGCTTCCCCGCCGGGTCAGCATGGGCTGGTCGGGGCTCGTCCCCCGGTCCAGCACGATCCGCGTGTACTTCATTCCGTGGCGCCCCGCCCACCGGCGCAGTGCCGCGTCGCTGCCGCCGCCGGCTTCCGTACCTATCGTGAGGTGCGTTTCGAAGTCCCCGGGGAAACCCGGCGCCTGGACGCCGGCACCGTCATGTCCGTTCACGGCAGGGGACGTTATCAACGGGCACTGACATCGCCCGCCCGGCTCGTTCGCCCGTCGCGGCGGGGAGTCTTCGTCCCAGGGCGGGGCACGGCGGGGGCCGGGGAGGAAAGCCTCCCCGGCCCTCGCCGTCGTGCTCCGGGGCGGCCCTCCGCTCCCGGTCAGCCCGCCGGGACCGCCTCCGGGGCCTCGCCGTCCTCGGTCGCGCCCTTCGGGGCGCCGCTGTCGGTCTCGGCCACGGGGGCCGTCTCGGTCAGCGGCTGCCAGCCGCCCGCCGGGACGAGGGCCGCGCCACGCCACCACGGCGCGGCCGGGATGCTCTCGCCGCCGGGCTCGAAGGGCTCGCCGGGGCGGGGCAGGGCGATCGGCGTCCCCACGGCGCGGGCGGCGGCCAGGGTGCCCTCGCCCGGGTCGGTCCACGCGTGCGTGGCGAGGTTGAAGGTGGCCCAGTGAATGGGCAGCAGCACGCCGCCCGGACCGCCCTGGAGGTCCAGATGCGCGCGCACGCCCTCCTCGGGTGTCATGTGGATGTCGGGCCAGAGCCACTCGGACTGTAGACGCTGGGTAGGTGTGTCCTGAGCATGGATATAGACGTACATCCATGCGTATTACATCAGTCACATAGCGTCACATGAGCAGATCTCGCCCGAGGCCGTCCCTAATTTTCCGATTGTTAGGATTGGCCAGTGCATGACGTTGAGTGGTCCGCCGCGGAGCTGCGGGAACTGGAAGAACTACGGCAGCGGGAATCGCTCCTCCCTGCCGACGCTCCTCGCGCCCTTCTCTCCATCCGCCTATCGGTTCTCACGGACGAGACCACATCCCCGGCCCGGCAAGAACTGGATCTTCGCCGATTCGCCCTCATGCGGGGCTGCCGCGTAGTCGGCGTAGCCCGGGACCTGAACGTGTCCGCAACCAAAGTTCCGCCGTGGAAGCGCCCCGAACTCGGCGATTGGATCAACAACCGCGCTCCGGAGTTCGACCAGATTCTCTTCTGGAAGCTCGACCGCTTTGTCCGCCGCATCTCCGACCTGCACCTGATGATCGAATGGTGCAAGGAGTACGACAAGATCCTGGCAGCGGACAAGGACCCGATCGACCTGGATAGCGCCTACGGCGAAATGATGGTCACGATGATCGCCGGCATGGCGCGCATCGAGGCTGCCAACACCGGCATCCGCCTGGAGTCGTTGTGGAAGTACGCGCGCACTACGGATCGGTGGGTGATCGGCAAGCCGGTCTACGGTTACACCACGGAAGAGGGATCAGACGGCCGGAAACTCGTGATCCATCCCTTTCGTAAGAGGGTGCTGCGGTGGATCTTCAGCATGCTCATGCGCGGTCGATCCATGTACAAGATCACGCAGGTAGTGAACCGTGCGGGCATCCCCTCGCCCAACGGCGGAAAGTGGTACGCGAGGAACCTCACCTCCATCCTCACGAATCCAGCCCTCAAGGGTGTGCGAGTGATTCGGCCGCCCAAGGCCAAGAGCAAGGAGGTCTCGCGAATCGTCTACGGCTCGGATGGCCAGCCGATCAGGCTCGCTCCGCCGATCTTCACGGACGAGGAATTTGATCAGCTTCAGGACCGCCTCAAGCGGAACGCCAAGCATGGGCGCAAGGACAGCAAGGGAAACAGGCTGTCCCTCTTCCTCGGCGTGATTCTGTGCGGCGGCTGCGGCGCCAACATGTACAAGCACATCTCGAAGAAGGCGCGGAAGGACGGGTCAACTCGCGTCTATCCCAGGTTGCGTTGCTCGTCGTACACAAGGGAGCCTTGCGGCGCTCCGGTCTTCGATCCTGACGAAATGTACGGCGCGCTCGCCGCTACGGTGCTTGATCAGCTGGGCAACTATGAAGTGATCCACCGCGAGTACGCGCGTGGCGCTGAGAATCTCGCCCGAGTCACGGAGCTGCAGGCGTCAATCAAGCACTATATGGACGGTCTTGCACCGGGTGGCACCTTCGCGGTTGGCGGCTTCATCCAGAAGCAGGCCGAGGCAGCCCTTCAGAAGCTGGGCGCGGAGTTGCAATCCATCGATCCGGAGAGTACCCAGGATCGTTGGCGCTACCGCTCCATGGGTGTGACCTACCACGAACACTGGACCAAAATGGGCACGGACCAGATGGAGAAGGACCTGCTACGGGGCGGCATCACGTTCCTGGTTCATTCGGACCACTGCGACCTGCTGATCCCTGACGACGTGAAGCAACGGTTGGTCGTGAAGGACGACTACTTCAAGAAGAAGCTGTAGCGGCAAAATCTGGCACACGCCAGGTTCAACCGAAGCACCGAGGGCCTGTCTCAGCGGACGGGCAGGCTCTCGGTGAGAAGCGACCATCCCGATGATCGGGATGTCTCCGATCAGTACACAACGACAGTCACAAGCTGCCGTTCGCCGTTCTTTCCCGTGCGGTAGACATACACCTTCAAGGGCCTGTCGCTCACTCTCGGAACCCCTCGGATCAGCCACTGCCCTACAGAGCAGCGCAAGGAACATGGACAGTTCGGCGCCGCCCGTGAAACGCGACGCGAACTACGTCCACGGTCCTGAAAACCCCCGGTTTGGTGAGGCAGGGATCATCGACTACGGTGCGCCCCTCACGAAGGAGAAATGGCCGTCGCTCACCCCGCTCCGACGACGTTCGGTCAATGAGACCGCAGACGGCTGTCGGCAGCGGCGCGCGGTGAGCAACTGCTGCGAGCCATCAGCGAGACCCAACTGGGCTGCCCCGTCGGCGAAATCAACAGGGTGGGACCACGCCCTTCCGCCGGAATAAATGCCTCCTGGCCTGGATTGTTCGTTGGCAGCGATCGAGGTGGAGTCGGGGAGACACATGAACAACCTGAAGGTCTTCAGGGTGAAGGGCGGGCAGGCCACCGAGATACCAGGAGCATCCGTTGGCGTGGAGCGCGAGTTGCAGACGCTCATCGAGGCCAACATGGAGGCGATGCTCGGCATCCGCTTCCTGGCAACCGAGTACCGCACCGGTCGCCACCGGGGCCGGATCGACTCGCTCGGTCTGGATGAGAGCGGGGCGCCAGTGATCGTGGAGTACAAGCGCTCGCGCGACCAGAACGTCGTCACCCAAGCTCTCTCATACCTGTCGTGGCTGCACGATCACCACCACGAATTCGAGAGTCTCGTCAGGGAGAAATACGGCGCCAGGGCGGCTGAGGAGATCGACTGGAACAATCCCCGAATCGTGTGCATCGCCGGGTCGTTCACACACCACGACACCGTCGCCGTTGAGATGATCGGCCGCCGGATTAACCTGGTGGGGTACCGAGTGTTCGACGATGTGCTCACTCTCCAGCTCGTCGCATCGGTCGCCGGGGCTACTCCTCCGTCTCGGGGAAAGGCCTCCACGCCTCGCCTCTCTGCGCCAACTTCCGCAAAGTCGGTGCAACAGTACCTCGACGAATCCCCGCGAGGCCTACAGAACCTATATGCGGACCTCGACGAGGTCCTCCTCTCCTACCGTGACGTGCAGAGGGAGGCCCAGCTCCACTACATCGCGTACCGGCGGATCAAGAATGTCGCCACAGTGCGTGTTCAGCCACGCAATCGGGTTCTGGTAGTCAACCTGAAGCTGGATCCCGACACAGTGCAGTTGCAGGATGGCTTCTCAAGGGACGTCCGCGGGGTGGGGTGCCTCGGCATCCGAGACGGCGTCGAGGTACGGATCGGAACGCGTGAAGATCTCGATCGGGCGAGTGGCCTGTTCCGGCGGTGTATCGAGACCGCCCAACCCGTTCTGTAATCAAGGGCGGTTGCGGTCACCTCACCCCTGTGACCGCAACCGCCCTTGTTGTGTTCTGCCCCTGCTGATAGGAGCTTCTGGCTCTCACTCCTCCGGCCCGGCGAGTTCGAATTCGTCTTGCGTCAAAGCGCTGTGGAGACGAGCTTCCGCGATGGAGGCGTAGTGCTCAGACAGCTCGACTCCTATGAATTGACGGCCTTCTCGCAAGGCGGCGACGCCGGTGGTGCCGGAGCCGGCGAAGGGGTCCAGGACCGTGCCGCCCGGGGGGCAGACTTTTACGAGTTCCTGCATCACTTCTACGGGCTTCTGCGTGATGTGCACGCGGTCCTTCCGCGGCTGGCTCGCTGTGTAGAGCCCCGGGAGGTAGACGGGGTTCCGCTTGGCGTCGACCGGCCCCTTGGTTCCCCACACGATGTACTCGCAGGACTGCTTGAGTCGGCCCTTCTGCGGCCGGGAGACAGGCTTGTGCCACGAGGCGATCCCCCGCCAGGTCCAGCCGGCGGCTTGGAGTGCGTCCGTTGTGGTCGGCAGCTGCCGCCAGTCGGTGAAGACGAGCGCCGTGCCGGACTCGACGGTCGCGCGATAGGACTCGGTGAGCAGGAGGGTGAGCCAGAAGCCGTACGAGCGCTGGTCCCGGTTCTCGCCAGGGAAGTTGGCGAGGTCGTGCTCGGCGTCCGCCGAAGTGTACTTCGCGCGCGCGGAGCGGCCGGTGCGCTCGCTGCTCGTTCGGCCGCCGCTGTTGTAGGGCGGGTCGGTGATGACGGCGTCGACGCTGTTGTCGGGGATGTCGGCGAGGGCGGTCAGCGCGTCGCCTCGGTGGAGGGTGTACGGCATTGCGGCGGTTCTCTCTTTCGGGGAGGCGGTCGTGCGCCCTTTTCTCGCTCCCAGAGGGGAAGCACACGTCGGCATGCGTCACTTTGCGGAACTGCGCAAGCAGCCGCCGTGACGAGCAATGCGCTGGAGGTTAACCCCGAATTCCGGCCGCACCCAATGAGGAAGATCTCGGATCGGCGCCTCGAAACCGCCCGAGGCAGGGGCCGTTTGGCGCGGCCGGATTTCGTCTCTACAGTCTCGCCGTGTTCGCAGGACGGAACCTGGTTCCGGCCCTGTTGAGCTGTGTCGATGCGTGCTGTTCCGTCCGAAGGACGGCGTGCCTGACATCCCATCGACTGGCTTCCTAATCGACGAAGGGGACTCCCCCCATGTGGCGAGTGAGATTACGAGCGCGGCTGGCTGCCGCTGTCCAATAGGGGGCCAGCGGCCGGGAGTTAGCAGCTCCCGGCCTTGGCTTCCCAGCCTCCCTCAGGGATTGCAAATTCATAACCGGTGCGGTGCCGGTGGCCTTTTCGACGAGAACGCCTGCGCCGTGCTGCCTACGCAGTAAGGAGCTGCCGATGCAGCATGTCCAGGCGCGCCCCTCCCCGGGCCCAGATTCCCTGTCCCGCCGTTCGGCGTGCGGCCCGCGTCCGTGAAGAAGGCCATCGCCATAGCAGGGGCCGTGGCGCTCGGCCCGACGTTGTTGATAGCGCCGGTCGCTGTCGCTCTCGCTGGCTCCAGCAGTGCTCAGGCCGCCTGTTCCGCGGACGGTACACAGGCTGTAGACAGCGCGGCGGTCGCGAAGCTGGTGAAGTCGATCCTCAAGGGCGACGGCAAGGAGTCCGTGTCTGTTTCGGAGCTTTCCGACCCCGAGGAGCAGATAGCGAACGCCGAGACGATCCAGGCCACTGGTATCGCGATGAAGGTGCCAGCGCGCGGGCAGATCGTTGCCCTGGCCACGGCTCTGCAGGAGTCGGGGCTGCGGAACCTGGATTACGGCGACCGGGACTCGCTCGGCCTCTTCCAGCAGCGCCCCAGCCAGGGTTGGGGGACGGCTGCCGAGGTTCGCGATCCGGTGCACGCCTCGACGAAGTTCTACGAGGGCCTGCTCAAGGTCTCGGGCTGGCAGTCGATGACCATCACCCAAGCCGCGCAGGTGGTTCAGAAGAGCGGCTTCCCCGACGCGTACGCGAAGTGGGAGCCGCTGGCCACGGCCCTCCAGGAGGCCATCGCCAAGTCGCTCGGCCAGAACGGAAGTTCCGGTAAGGGCGGCGACACCGGGGGTGAAGCCGAGCAGGCGTCCTCCTCGGCGGCTACCGCGTGCGGCACCGGCGATGACGGGTCCTCCTTCGGCCCGATTCCCGCGGGGGCCGTGCCCGAGGGCTACGAGATCCCGGCCAGCGCGCCCAAGTCGGTGCGTACGGCGCTCCGTTGGGGCCTTGGTCAGCTCGGTACGCCGTATCAGTGGGGCGGTTCGTGTTCCGCTCCGCACGGCCAGGATCCGATGGGCCGGTGTGATTGCTCGTCTCTGATGCAGGCGTCGTACAAGGCCGGCGGTGTCTCGATCTCCCGGACCACGTACACCCAGGTCAAGGAAGGCAAGGCGGTCAGCGTCAATGCCCTCAAGCCGGGTGACCTGCTGTTCACCCGCGGCACGGCCGCAGTGCCTGAACACGTCGGGATGTTCATTGGCCAGGGCTTGATTCTGCAGGCCCCAAAGAGCGGTGACGTGGTCAAGATCTCGACCCTCGCCGACTGGCGCGGAGACATCGTCGCCGCCCGCCGGATCGTCTGACCGGCCTCTCCTCCCCCTCTCCTCCCGGGCCTTCGCGCGCCCAAATTCGCACTGGAGTTCCAAATGAAGCTCATGCAGCACGCCCAGTATCTGGCGTACAACCCCGGCATCACACCGAAGGAGGGCGGTCTCCCCGGCCTCAGCGTGCTGAAGAACGTCGTCTCCTCGATCAACCTCTTCGGGATCATCGCCGTGGTCGGCGCCCTGGCCATCTCCGCCATGGTCTGGGCGTGGGGCCACCACAGCGGTGGCCACCAGGCCGAGGCGAACGGGAAGAAGGGCACAGTCATCGCCGCCGGGTGCGCGCTGCTGCTGGGCGCGTCCAACGGCATCGTGGCGTTCTTCTCGGCGATGGGGACGCAGGTCCACTGATGTCGAAGAAGCGTTCCCTCTCCGCCCAGGAGCGCACCTACGGGGCACCATCCTCGGTGCTGCGGCGTGCCCTGCTGGGCGGCCTCGTGCTGGCCGTGCTGCTGGCCGTCGCCGGGCTCCTCGCGTATCTGACCCGCGCGGACAGCCCCGTCTCGGCGAAGCCCGCCCCGACTGCGACGTCCACGCAGCGCACTGCTTCGCCAGAGGCAACTCCCGGCGATCGTGAGGCAGTTGCGGAACCGCCCAAGACGAGCGATCCGATCGTCTTCGCCAAGGCGGCCACCAAAGTGCTCTGGACGTACGACACCCGGCCCTTCTCCCGTGCCGAGCACGTCGCCGGCCTCAAGCGGTGGATGACCGGCGAGAAGAAGTACGCCGACTGGGACTCCGTCTCCGATCAGATTCCCAGCCCGGTGCTGTGGTCGCGGATGCACGACAACCGCCAGCACGCGACCGCGAAGATCGGCGAGGGCCACTTCCCGCAGGCGTTCAAGACCGCCCTGGCGCAGGATCCCGGCGCGATCACCGAGGCGTACGTCTACGCCGTCACGGTCACCGGCAAGCAGTCCATCGCCTGGAAGGGCTCCGGGGCCGGAGCCGAGTCCCGCTCCAGCACGCTCGCCGTCCAGTGCCGCCCCGAGAAGGCCTGTGCCCTGGTCGGCGTGCTGCCGAACGTCGCGCCCTGACGCCCCCAATTCCCGAAAGGAGGTGCCCCCATGGGGGCTTGTGACCTTCCCCTGATGAGCGCGGTGTGCGACACCGTCGGCGGTGTCGTCGGTTCGACCGGCGAAGCGATCACCGATGGCATCGGTGCCTGGATCGCCAAGTCGATGGGCGAGCTGGCCCAGTCCGCCGCAGACCTCGCCTCGACGGCCGTCGACAAGACCACCGCCGTCGATCTCAACGCCGAGTGGTTCCGCAGCAACTACGAGCTGCTGCTGCCCATCGGTCTCGTGCTGACCGTCGCCACGTTCTGTCTGCAGCTGATGCGGGCGGCCTGGCGGCGTGACGAGCGCGCCCTCGCGCAGGCGGTGACCGGGACGGTGACCGGTGTCCTGTTCGCGTTCGCCGCGATCGCCTGCACCACCGTCGCGCTGACCGTGGTCGACGCGCTGTCCGCCGGGCTTTTCAAGGCGGCGAACACCTCGGTCGACGACGCGATCCGCCGCGTCATCGAGGTCAACAACCTCGGCCCGATGTACGCGTTGGGCTGGACGATCCCCGCCATGGTCGGCCTGGGATGCGCCATCGGCGCGTTCCTGTACTGGGCGGTCATGGTCGCCCGCAAGGTCGGCATCCTGGTCCTGGTCACGCTGGCGGTGTTCGCCGGCGCGGGCGGCGGCTGGGAAGTCGCGCGGCGCTGGCGGCGCGGGTGGATCGAGGCGACCGCGACACTGATCGTCAGCAAGCTGCTGATGACGATCGTGTTCCTGCTGGGCGTCTCGGCCATGGGCAAGAGCGACGCCTCCGACGGGCTCGCCGCCCTGTCCGACGCCATGGCGGGCATCGTCGTCATGGTCCTGGTGATGCTGTGCCCCTACGCCACATACAAGTTCGTGCACTGGGCGGCCGACGGCGGCGGCCAGGACGACCTGCACCGTACCGGCGTCGCCGGAGTCGCGGTGGCAGCCGGTGCGGCGAAGAGCGCCGGCCAGCTGGCGATGCAGGCCGGCACCGGCATGCGGGCTCCGCAGGGCCCGTCGCAGGTTCCGGGCCAGGACTGGGGCGGTATCGCCTCCGGCATCGACCCGACCGGCGGATCGGCCGACGGTGAGAAGCCGAAGCAAACCCACTTCCGCTTCGGCGAGGACCCCAACGCCACCGGCGACAAGGGCCGGGCGCTGATCCGGCGGCCTCCTACCGACGGTGACCGCGGTCAGCCGCTGATCCAGCGTCCCGGTCAGGAGGCGGCGGCCGACGCGGCACCGGTCTCCTCCGGTCCGACGCCCCAGGGTGCGGCAGTGGCGCCGCCGCGCATCACGCACCTGGATCCGCCGGCGCCCCGGCGCCCCGGACCGGTGAGCGGGCCGTCTCCGCAGGGCGGTGCTACGCCGCAGCGGTGGGTCTATCCCGAGCCGCCGGGCGGATCGGGCTCGTAGCCCTCGACTGACGGGGCGGGCGGCACCGGTCGCCTCCGGCGCCGCCCGCCCCGTCGACTCCCCTCTTCTTCCCCCCTCTTCTTGCTCTCCACGTTCCAAGGACGGCTTCGCCATGCTCTCCGACACCTCTCAGCCCGACGGCCCGGCCACCGTGAAGTTCCCGCATCGCTCGCGGCGTGGCGTCCTGCTCGGCCTGTCGGCTCCTCAGCTGATCGTCGTCACCCTCACCGGGCTGCTGCTGCTCGCGGTGCTGCTCACCTCCGGCGTCCCCGGCGCGCTCAAGCTCATCCCTGTGTGGGCGGTCATTCTGGCGGCGGTGTTCGTCCGCCATCGCGGACGGTCGCTTGCCGACTGGGCGCCCATCGCCGCGGGGTACGTGCTGCGTCGTTTCCGGGGCCAGCTGCTCTGGCTCGCCCGGCCGTCCACCCGGCCCCGCCGCGAGGGCCTGCTCCATCTCCCCGGCACGGCGGCGTCCCTGAGGGTGGTCACCGCCCCGCACGGCCGCTTCAGTGCGGTGCACGATCCGCACCACGGCACGCTCACCGCGGTTGTCACGGTTTCCTCGCGTGCCTTCGCGCTCCTCGATCCGGCCACGCAGAGCAGCAACGTGGCGGGCTGGGGGCGCACTCTGGCGGCTCTGTCGCGCACCGGGCACATCGCCCGCGTCCAGGTCCTGGAGCGCACGGTGCCCGACTCCGGCGACGCGCTCAACCGCTACTGGCACGAGCACGGCGACGAGGCGACCCACCTCGCCGGCCCCATCTACCGCGACCTGCTGGCCGCCGCCGGCCCGGCTGCGGCCCCGCACGAGGCGTACGTCGCGCTCGCCCTCGACCTCAAGGCCGCCCGCCGCCTGATCAACCAGGCCGGCGGCGGACTCACCGGTAGCTTCGCAGTCCTGGCCCAGCTCACCGCCACCTTCGACCAGGCCGCCCGCAACTCCGGTCTCACGCCCGGCGACTGGCTGGACGCGTCCGAGATCGCCGCCGTGATCCGTACCGCCTACGACCCGAAGGCCTCGGCCGCCCTGGACCAGTGGTCCGATTCGGGCCGCCCGCAGGCCGAGCCCGCTGCCGCCGGCCCCGTCGTTCTGGTCGAGAAGGCCGACCGGATTCAGACCGACTCGGCCCACCACGCCACGTTCTGGATCGAGAACTGGCCCCGCATCGAAACCTCACCCGGCTTCCTGCACCAGCTCCTGTTCACCTCCGGCGTGCGCCGCACGCTCTCGCTGACCTACGAGCCCAAGGGCCTGGACTCCGCGCTCAAGGACGTGCAGCGCCGCAAGGCCACCGTGATCGCGGACGCCGCCGAGCGGCAGCGCAAGGGCCAGGTCGACTCCGAGGAGGACTCGGTCGAGTACGCCGACATCAAGCAGCGCGAACGCCAGCTGATCGCCGGGCACGCCGACGTCGCCCTCACCGGCCTGCTCACCGTGAGCGCGGACACCGACGAGCAGCTCAACGCCGCCTGCGCCGCGATCGAGACGGCCGCCGTCGCCGCCCTCGTCGACCTGCGCCTCCTGACCTGGCAGCAGGCCGAGGCCTTCACCAGCGCCGCCCTGCCCCTCGCCCGCCCCTAGCGCACCCGCACCACCGTCTTGCGCTCTACCGAAGGGCACCCCCCATGCCGACTGAGCCCCTGCCCGAACTGGCTCCGGACTTCGTCCCGTTCGCCACCGCCGCGCTCGACTTCCACCAGGCGATCAACATGCCGGTCGCCCCCATCGCCGCCGGCCGTGCCGAACTCGACTCCCTGCACGCCCATGTCCTCGCGCTGTACGGGCTGCTCGACGCCCACACCGCCCGCACCACCCCGGTGGCCAGGGCGGAGGGCGACCATCTGCGGGCGTGCCGGATCCGGCTGTGGCAGGCAGCCGAGCATCTGCACGCCGCCTTCCACGCCGCCCCGCACCCCGGCTCCGGCCGCCTCCCCAGCCGGGAGGCGTGCCGGGCCCGGCTGCCCGAGGGAGCGCCCGAACTCACCGTGTGCCAGCGCCACCTGGCCACCGCCGCCCGCGTCCGCCGTGACCACACGCCGGCCGATCTGCGCGACCCCTTCACCGGCCTCACCCGCCACTGACCGCCAGGAGCACCACCCTCATGCCTTCTCGCACCCGCGCCAGCGCCAGCCCGCTGTTCGTCCCGCGCAAGAGCGACCGTCGCACGGCGCGCGCCGCCCGTCATCAGTTCGCCGCCGCCCGCGACCAGGCCCGGCACGCCGCACGTCACGAAGCCCGCCCGACCGCGCCCGGTCTCGACCCCGACCTGCGCGCCACCTACCCGCCCGCCGGCCGCCCCGGGCCGACCTCCGCTCGCGGTGGCCGTCTCAAGCTCCCCGCCCACCGCATGACGACGGCCACCGCGTCGGGGGCCTACCCCTTCCTCGCCGAGGGCGGCCTCGGCGCACAGGGCATCTACATCGGCCGCGACGTGCACGCCGAAGCGGCCTTCACGTACGACCCGTTCGCCTTGTACGGGCGCCTCGACGGCTTCACCAATCCCAACATCCTGCTGGCCGGGATCATCGGCATGGGCAAGTCCGCCCTCGCCAAGTCCCTCGCGGTGCGCGCCGTGGCCTTCGGCTACCGGATCTACGTGCCGTGCGACCCGAAGGGCGAGTGGACCGTCGTCGCCCAGGAGCTGGGCGGGCAGACCATCGCGCTCGGCCCCGGCCTGCCAGGACGCCTCAACCCCCTCGATGCGCCCGCCCGGCCGTACGGCGTCAGCGAGGAGGACTGGACGAACGAGGGCCGCAAGCGGCGCCTGCTGCTACTCGGCTCGCTCGCGAAGACGGTCCTGGGGCGCGAGCTGCATCCCATGGAGCACACCGCCCTTGACGTGGCGCTCGACCAGGTCGTCGCCCATGCCGAGGCGAACGGCACCACCCCGCTGCTGGGTGAGGTCGCCTACGTCCTCGGCTCCCCCGCGCGGCTCGACGCCGCGCTCGGCGAGCTGTCCGGCCGCCTCGGGCATGCCGCCGAGGACCTCGCCCACGCGCTGCGCCGACTCGTGCACGGCGACCTGGCCGGCATGTTCGACGCGCCGAGCACCGTGGCCTTCGACCCGAGCGCGCCGATGCTGTCCATCGACCTGTCCCGCCTCGGCGGCGCGGGCGACGACACCGCACTGGTCCTGGCCATGACCTGCGCCTCCACCTGGATGGAGTCCGCACTCGCCGACCCCGCCGGAGGACGGCGCTGGGTGATCTACGACGAGGCCTGGCGCGTGATGCGGCACGTCGCCCTGCTGGAACGGATGCAGAGCCAGTGGAAGCTCTCCCGCGGCCTGGGCATCGCGAACCTGATGGTCATCCACCGCCTCAGCGACCTGCTGACCGCGGGTGACGCAGGCTCCCGCGGCCGGGCCCTGGCCGAGGGCCTGCTCACCGACTGCTCCACCCGGATCATCTACCGCCAGGAAGCCGACCAACTCGCCTCCGCGGCTTCCCTGTTGGGGCTCACCGGCGTCGAGACTCAGGCGGTCTCCGCTCTCACCAAGGGGCGCGGCCTGTGGAAGGTCGCGGGCCGGTCGTTCATTACTCAACATCTTCTGCATCCGCGGGAGCGGGAGTTGTTTGACACGGATGCACGGATGGGCGCTGTCGCTCGCCCTTGATCAATCCCGCTGTTTGGGGGCTGACGCCACGTCCCGGCCTCCCAGTCTTCCCGCCCTGAGCGTTCCTAGGAAGTTCCCCTTCATGTCTCAGCAGTACAAGATCCGCCGCGTCGTACATCGGCTCATCCAGCGTTACCTCCGCGCCACTGCGGCCAACGCTTCTGACGGCTACATCCCCCTGGCCACAGGCCCGTTCGGCGCCCTCGACGAATCCCGGCGGCTCGGCGCCCGGCAGGAATCGGGCTTCCGTCATGTCTGAACGAATACCGGCGCCCGCCGCCGGCTCTCCTGTGTCTCCTTCCTCAGACCACTCGGCCTCCCTCGCTGCCCGCAAGGCCAACGAGCGTGCCGACCTTGCGACGTTCGCCCAGGGCCTCGCTGCCCGACTGCCCGGTTCCTGGACCGCCGTTGCCCAGGAGCATGCCGCGTACGCCGGTCAGTCCCCGTTCGCGGAGCGGCTCTGGGACGAAGGGCATGTGAAATGGGCTTTCGAGCAGTTCGTGCTGTCCCGCCACGCCGTGCTGATCAGCGGCACCGGTTGCGAGCTGGTCGTCGTCGACCGCCCGCGGCGCACACGGGAGTTTCTGGTCGCCGCCTTGCAGCCAAGCGGCAGTGACGTCGCGGACCGGGTCAAGGCACCCGACGGGATCGTCGTCGACTCGGCCCCGGCGCGCGCGGCATCGGCGGTGGCCGACCGGCTACTTCCCCGTTATGACCAGGCCGTACGTGCGGCACGCGTTGAGCAGGTCGCCGTGGCGGTAGCCGCCGGCGATCGGGTTCTTGCCGAGTGGGACGCGATCTCCGACAGCCTGTGCGACGCCGATCACGGGCCCCTTGATGAGCGCTACGACCTGCGCCAGCAGCAACGGGATGCGGAGATGTGGGCTCTGTTCGCTCCCTTCCTCGACCATGGCCCTGCTCTGGTCGCCCACGCCGAGGAGATGCTCCCGTTCCTGGATCCGCAGGATTGTGCGGAGGGGCGGTGGCCCTACCGACTTCGGGTGCTGCGCGAGGCCTTGGAGGGCGGCGCACGCGTGCAGGCCGACTTCGAGTTCGTCACCGGTGCGCTGCTGCCGGATCACCCTCGCGCCGGGGCCGCGTTCGCGAAGGCTGTCGTCGAGCGCAACGCCGAAGGCTGGCATTACTCGCTGACCTGGAGGGAGAGCGGCGGCGTGCTCGTCGAGATGGCGCGAGCCGAGCGCGGCCGACTGGTCAGGTCACCGCAGTACGCGCAGGTCCAAGCCGCCCGTGCCCGTTCGCCTCATGCGGTCGGTCAGAGCACCGCGATGAGGGCAGTGTCCAACGCTACGGCGCCGCCCGGTCTCCTCGCGCACGACCGCGTGCACCGATCGCGCTAGCGCACATTCCCCGGCCCCGCCAAATCCGTCTTCGGGCCACATCCTCGTCGTCCGCATGGCCCCGATCTCTGCGAGGTGCACTTCTCGTGGCGGAAATACGCCCCCACATCACCGTCGCCCACCACGCCCAGTACGGCGTCGTGGCCGCGATGTCACACGACAACCACGTCGCCGATCACATGCTGCGGCGGGTCGGCTTCGAGCGGCTGCCCGGCAGCCGCCTGTACGCCCTGACCAAGCCGGACCGTGATCTGACGCGGCGCGGACAGCAGGCTGTTCAGTCGTTGCGTGCCGCGCAGTACAGCGTCACCTCCGACGCCGTGTACGACCTCAAGCCCGCCACCCGACCCAACCCGGGCCAGGGCTTCCTCGACGGGCAGGCGAAGAACCCCTTCCCAGGGATCCCCGGTGACGGGGAGGCGGTCTCCGCCTCCGCCCGCGCGCTCGACGCCGACATCCGGGCCGCCCGGATCGTCCTGCACGACCAGGTCCGCGATCCCGACGGCACGTTGCGCGCGGTCGGCACCGACAACGGCACCGGCGAGGGCGTACTGCTGCACGGCGAGGGTCATCTGCGGTACGTCGAGACGCGACTGGACAGCACGGCCCTCGCGTTCGACGCGTTCTCCTACATCCGCGGCAACGGACGTCCCGATCCGACGCCCGCGACCTCGCAGCGCCGGGTCCAGGCCGCCACCGCCATCTCCCCGGCCCGGGCGACCACTTCGGTGCCGCAGCGGCCCGACGTCACCGTCGCCTTCCGCCCGGCCCAGGCCCCCCTGCAGCCCGCCCGCGCCCGCTAGGTCATCCGAACCCGAAGGAATCCTTCAGCATGAAACTGCAACTCGAGCCCGACGTCGCCTTCGGTGTCCACCCGGAGTTCGGTGTGGTGGCCGCCGTATCGGACGATCACCCGTTCCTCGACGAGGTGCTGCGCAAGCACCACTTCCGCCACAACAGCACCCTCGATCTCTACGTGTTGTCCGACGACACCCCGTACAACGCGGCGGTGCGGGCCGTGGCTCGCGCCAGCCGCGACTTCCAGGACGTCGGGCTCTCGGTCGCCGCCGACCCCAGCGTCATGCTGCCGCCTCCGATCCCCACGCCGGACGGGGTGCCCGTACGTCAAGCGCTACCGGGGCAGTCGCTGACCGCCCTGACCGGGGAACTGCACGAGCTGCGCCGCTCGGCTGATGTAGCCGACGTGCTGGAGCAGATCCTCGACGAACACCACGGTGTCGTCGGTGACTTGGAGGAGTTCATCGACACGGCCGCCGCCTGGTGCGACCGGCTCGGCACCGCCAACGGGCGCGAACTGGGCCAGCATCTGCGCACCATCGCCCACCACGTCGCGTTCCTCGGTGATCAGCTCGTCACCGCCCAGCTCGACCTGTCGGTCATGCCGGACGTGGCCCCGGAGGGCGCCCCGGCCCTTGCCGACGTACCGCTGCTGCCCCGGTACGAGCTCCCGTCGGTCACCCACACCGCCCGCGCCCGCGCCGCTCTCGCATCCTCCCCGAGTCGCCCGTTCGACCTGCCCACGTCCCCGGCCGAAGCAGCCCGTTCACCGGCTCCCCCGCCCAGCCCCCGTCGTACGCGCTGACCTTCCTCCCGATCCCACGAAGGAGTCCGACTCATGGCCGTCCAGAAGATCTGGACTATCAACCACGCCTGCGGGGACACCACTCAGGCCGATCTCTCCGACCGTGCGGCCGACCACCGGGCCGGATACGCCCGCTGGCTCGCCGAGCGCGACTGCACCGACTGCTGGCGCGCCACCCAGGACGAGGACACCGAGTCCAAGGCCGAGTGGCTGGCGAAGAAGCGGGCCGCCGAACAGGCCGAGGCCGAGGAGTGGTCGGCGCAGTACCGAATGCCCCCGCTGGAGGGCACCGACCGCGCCATCGCCTGGGGCACCCGCTGCCGTCACCAGCTCATGGGCGCCGCGTACACCTCCCTGGTCCTCGAAGGCAGCGCCAGCGAGGCGGAGTGGGTGGCCATCGAGGACGCCGCGCGGCCCCTGACGCGCGCCGGGTGGTGGATCGACCAACGCGACGCCGACCCCTCCGACCTGCCCGAACTACTGGCCGCCGCCACCGGAGGCGACCGGCCCACCGAAAACCCGCACTTCTGACCCGCCCGCGGAGGCCTCCATGTCCACCACGCCCCAAGTCGTCATCACCCGCGAACCGACCGGCAACGTCATCGCCGAGGGCGGAGACGAGTTGGCCGTCACCCTTCTCAAGCGCGCCGGCTTCGTCATCGAGACCACGCCGCTCTCCTTCTGGTACCGCCTGCCCTGGGACATGGGCAAGAAGCGCGAGAACCAGATGGCCAGCCACGCCGCCCGAATGCTCACCGCAGTCGGCTACCAGGTCGAACTCGATCCCGGCCTGGACGTCAGCCGGATCACCACGCCCACCGATCCCCTCGGCACACGCGTCTACGGGCATCAGATCCTCTCCCTGACTGACACGCTCAATGGGGCCGAGACGTACACGGGGGCAGCCGATCTCGTCGAGCACGTCGTCGACCCGAAGGACGGAGTACTTGTCCGGCTCAGCGAGTTCTTCGAAGTCGCCGCCGTACAGGCCAACGTCGCCGACACCGATGCCGGCTGGGACCTGTCCCACCTCTTCGAAGACGCCGCTGCCACCCTCACCTCTCTCGCCGAGGAGGTACGCGGTGCTGGCCAGCAGATGCAGAGGCTCGGGCCGCCCCAGAAGCGGAGCTGGCAGGAAGGCGTTGCCAGCTACTACGCGACCGCCCCGCACGCGGACACCGGAGTCACGCCCACCGCCGAAGAACCCTCCGCCACACCATCGACCACGCCCAGGCCGAGCCGGTCTCGCTGACCGGCTGCCCCGCCGCTCCGTCCGACTCCCTTGCTCACCGCCACAACCGCCAGGAGCCCGCTCGTGATCACCAGAGCCACGTGCCGCCCCGCCGCCACCCGTAGCTCCGCACCCCTCTGGATCCCGCCTTGCCATCTCCGCGCACCAGCACGCCCTCGACCACCACCGGCACCGACTTCCTGCTCTACCTCCTGATCGGCATCGCCGGTCTCGGCATGGCGGGCGGCTCGCTGGCCTGGCTGTTCGGCAACCTCGCCAACGTCCTGGTCGGCTCCGATCGGTGGGCCGCCTTCCAGCCGACCAACGCCCTCCTGCACCCCGAACTCCTGTGGCCGCACCTCACCCGGCCCGCCGTCCTCACCGGCAGCTACCTGCTGCCCGCCGCCACCCTCACCACGGCAGCCGTACTCGGCGCCCGCCTGTGGTTGCGCGTTCGCCGGAACCCCAACGGGCTGGCCGATCAGCGAGACCTAGCCGACCTGCTCCCCAAGAACGTCGCCACCAAGGCCATCGACCTGCGGCCCAGTCTGAAGGGCACCAAGCCCAAGGACGTCACCCCGGACGACCGCGGCGTCCTGCTGGGCACTTTGAAACCGGGTGCCACCGAGGTCCGCTCCTCCTGGGAGGACGTACTCCTCGCGATCATGGCACCCCGCTCCGGGAAGACCTCCGGACTCGCGATCCCCGCGATCCTGCGCGCCCCCGGCCCGGTGTTGCTGACTTCGAACAAGGCGGCCCGCGACGCCTACACGGCGACGCTCGACGAGCGCGCTGGGGTGGGCGCGGTGTGGACGCTGGACCCGCAGCAGATCGCCCACGCCCCGCAGACCATGTGGTGGGACATCCTCGCCGACGCCCACGATCTCGCCGGGGCCCGTCGGCTGGCCGGGCACTTCGTGACCGCCTCGGTGGACGAGTCGAGCGCGGGCGACTTCTGGTCCACCGCCGCCGCCAACACCCTCACCGCGCTGTTCCTCGCCGCGGCCCGCGACCGCCGGCCAATCACCGACGTGCTGGCCTGGCTCGCCTCGCCCGCCGACCGCACTCCCATCGACCTTCTGCAGGACGCCGGCCTCGATGCCGTCGCCGCCCAGCTCCAGGGCACCGTGGCCGGAGCCGTGGAGACCCGCGACGGCATCTTCGAGACCGCCCGGCAGTACGCCAGCTGCCTCCTCGACCCGGGCATCGCCGCCTGGGTCACCCCGCCGGGCGGCCTGGAGAAGGTACGGGAGTTCAAGCCGGAGGCTTTCGCGACCAGCAAGGACACCCTGTTCCTGCTGTCCAAGGACGGCGGCGGCTCCGCCTCGGCGATCATCGCCGCAGCCGCCGACGCGGTGATGCGCGCGGCCGTCATCCAGGCCGAACGCGACGGCGGGCGCCTCGACGCCCCGCTGCTCGCGATCCTCGACGAGGCCGCCAACGTCTGCAAGATCTCCGACCTCCCGGACCTCTACTCCCACCTCGGATCCCGGGGAGTCATCCCGATCACGATCCTGCAGTCCTACCGCCAGGGCGTACGGGTTTGGGGCGAGGCCGGCATGGACGCCCTGTGGTCCGCCGCGACGATCAAGCTGGTCGGCTCCGGCATCGACGACGCCGACTTCGCGGACAAGCTCTCCCGCCTCGTCGGCGACCACGACGTACGCACCGTCTCCGTGTCCACCAGCGAGTCGGGCAAGTCCACGTCGCTGTCGATGCGCCAGGAGCGGGTGCTGCCGGCCAACGCGATCCGGGCCCTGCCCAAGGGCTCCGCCCTCCTGCTGGCCACCGGCGTGCGCCCCGCCCTCCTCGACCTCAAGCCCTGGTACCGCGAACCGGACGCCGACCGGCTCGGCGCCGCCTCTGCCCAGGCGACTGCGGCCATCACCGAGCGTGCGCTGGCCAAGCAGCTGCACCGCGACGACTTCGGCCCGGCGGCATGACCGCCCTGGCCCAGCGCGTCGCGCGCACGAGACACGCGGGAGTACGGCCCGCCGCCTCCCCGAGCCGCTGCTCGGCCTCCCCCTGTACTTCTTGAGGTGCTCCCGTGTCCCACCCCGTACCAACCTGGGCATCCGTCCGCCCGTCCGAGCGGATCGCCGGCACTCCCGCCGTACGCCGCGGCGGCGCATGGTGGCTGGTCACCCCGACCGGCACCATGTCCGTCCTGGACCCCGTGTTCACCGGCGAACTGGAGCGCTTCGCCGCTGACATGGCCGCCGCCGACCGTGCCGTCGCGCGGCTGCGCACCGAGCGCACGGCCGCGCGGAAGGGCCAGCGGTGACGCCGCTCGTTCAGGCTGAGCAGGCGGTCCTGGGCGCGGTCTTCCTCGACCCCGGCCAGCTCGACCTGCTCTCGCCCTGGCTGCGGCCCGATCACTTCTACCGTCCGATACACGCGGCCCTCTACGCCGCGATGCTCAAGCTCCACGCCGATGGTCACCCCGCCACTACGGCGAAGAGCGGGGACCCGATCCCGCTGTCCTGGGTGACGAACACCGTGCGGGAGGCCAGCACTCGGACCCGTGGCCTGACCGCGTCGTACGCCCACTCCTTGATCTCCGCATGTCCGCGCCCCACCCATGCGCCCGTCTACGGGCGGATGGTCCTCGAGGGCGCCATCCACCGCAGCGTCACCCAGCACGCCATCCGCCTCCACCAGGCCGCGCGTGCCGACGCCGTCCGAGGCGGGGTCGAGGAGACGGTCCACCACGCCCAGGTCCTGTCCGACGTCCTCGCCGATCTCGCCCACCGGTGGGGAACCGAGCCGCGACCGGTACCGCCCCCGGAGCCGATCACGTCGCCCGCCCAGCAGCCGCAGCCCGTCGACGAACAGGTCCTCGCCGACGAAGAGTTCCTCCTCGGCTGCATCAGCGCCCGGCCCGAGCAACTCCTCGACGTCGTCGACTGGCTGCGTCCGGGGGACTTCGCGGACACCGGCCACCAGCAGATCTACCGCGCCCTGGGCGCCCTACACCACCGCAGCGAGCCCATCGACCAACTGACCGTGCTGTGGGAGACCCAGCGCCGAGGCGTGCTGTCCGACGGGACGCTCGATGCCGAACGCGTCCTCAGGATCTGCGACCCGCTGTCCTTCTCCGGCGTGGCCGAGCACTTCGGCCAGCAGGTCGTCCAGGCCTCGCTCGTCCGCACGGCCGCCGCCGTCGCCCGGCAGGTGCGCGCGCTCGCCGACGACGAAGCCCTGGCCCCGGGACGGCTGATCGGCTACGCCCTGCACGCCCTCGGTCCGCTGGACGACGTACGCCGCCGCTTGCACCGCACGCACGAAGCCGACCCCGAGCCGCGGCGGCCAACCACTGGGCCGGGTGCGTCGCCGCCTGCCGCCCGCATCGAGGCGGCCCGAGCCCGCAGCCGCCCTACAGCCGCCCCGACCCCCTCGGCGCCGGTCGCGGCCTCGTGCGCCGCGCTTCCCGACCGGCACAACCATCGGAGTCCGTCATGACCGACCACACCGGCCGCGCGGGCCTGGAAAAAGACGAACTGTACGTGCTGGCCCTGGAGTTCGAGCAGCTCCGGACAGAAGTGGTCCGGTCGTACACGCACAGCTCCCTGCCCGACCTTGCCACCGCATCCCATCAACTCCGCGCACTGACAGAACTCGTGAAGGACCTGTCCGACGAGGTCCTCTTCCGCGCCACCGACAATGATCCGGGACTCGACTTCGGCCCGGTCATCGACGCCTACACCAGCGCGTCCGCCCCGGCGGGACGCGCCATGAACAACTACACCGAAGCCTTCGAACAGCTCGGATTCCTGCGCAGGTACGCGGAAGCCCCAGCCTCGGCGAATCTGCGCGACGCCCGCCAGTCCGCGTTCGACGTCGCGCAGGACCGGCTGAACCTCACCGTGGACTCGCTGCAGGAAACCTTCGTCACGCTGCGGGGTGCTGCCGACCGGATCGACGGCACTCCACCTCGTGTTCTCGCCGCGCTGAGCCGCTCGGCACGGCCAACGAACTCGATCTACCGCCTGCCCGTGGAGCCGCCCGCCCCGGGTCCGGTCCGGCTCGCCTACACCCCGGCGCCCCGCCATGGCCGCTGACCTGACCTCGGCGGAGGCTCCGCCGTCGATCGGGAGCCTGTGTTCCGGGTACGGCGGTCTGGATCTCGGCGTCCAGGCAGTGCTCGGCGGAACGGTCGCCTGGCATGCCGAGATCGATCCGGGAGCGGCCCGGATCCTGTCCCGGCACTGGCCGGCCGTGCCGAACCTCGGCGACATCACGGCCGTGAACTGGACCGACGTCCCGGAGGTGTGCGTCCTGACGGCCGGGTTCCCCTGTCAAAGACGTCTCGGTCGCCGGTCGTCGCGCCGGACTGGCTGATGGCACCCGGTCCGGTCTGTGGCACCACGTCGTCCGTGCCATCGAAGCCCTTAACCCCTGCCTGGTGGTGATCGAGAATGTCCGGGGGCTCCTCACGTCGCCCGCCGGTTCCCCTGGCGACGTGGAACTCTGCCCGTGGTGTCTGGGAGACACCGCAGGCCAGCCTGCTGTGCGCGCACTCGGTGCCGTACTCGGCTCCCTGGCCGACATCCGGTTCGATGCGCGCTGGTGTGTCCTTCGCGCCGCTGACGTCGGAGCCCCGCACCGCCGAGAACGGATCTTCCTCACCGCCTGGCCCTCCGGACGAATCACCGCTGCTCAAGACGCCGACCAGCAACCTGGGGGCCAACGGAGGCAGCCAGCACCCGGCGAAACGCAAGCAGGGCGGCCACGGCCCGAACCTGGCGGACGAGGTCGAGTGGCTCCTGCCCACCCCGAAGGCCTCGGACGGCACCAAGGGCTCGCCCAACCAGCGCCACGGCAATGGGGACTTGACCCTGCCTTCAGCGGCGGCACGCCTGCGGCCCACCCCGGATGCCACGCCCACACGCACGGCCGGGCAGCGGAAGAGCTCGATGGGCAGCACTCCGCTCACACAGTCGCTGCCGCTGTTCGGGGATCCGTCGGTTCCGGGGGACGGGCCGAGATCTGGGGTCCGTACGCCGCCGCGATCACCCGCTGGGAGCAGGACACCCGTCCCGCGCCCCGGCCGACCGACGACGCCGGCCGCCTCAGCCCGCGGTTCGTGGAGTGGATGCAAGGCCTTCCTCCCGGCTGGGTGACCAGCACGCCGGGGCTGGGTCGCCCCGCCCAACTGACTGCTCTGGGCAACGGAGTTGTGCCCCAGCAAGCCGCCCGCGCTCTGCGGATCCTGGCCCCGCCCGGAACCGTGTGCCGCCATCGCGCGCGGCGCTGACCTGGGCCTTCTACACCCACTTTCCCGGCCGGGCCAAACCCCCGTTTCTCCGGAACCTCGTCACCCCACCCACCAGAACTTGCACCAGGGGTAGCCATGTCCGAACCCGCCCACGAGAACGAGCCGGTGCGCATACAGGACCACGACCTCGACGACCTCGTCGCCACAGTCACCCGGCTCGTCGCCGAGAGCCGCAAGCAGGGCGAGACGCTCGCCCGGCTCACCGACGACCAGCCCGCCCCACAGGACGGCGAACCAGTCGATCCCGAGCACCCTGAAAACCCGGCGACGGCCCCCGCCCCGGCCGAAGCCAACGCCGACGGCGCCAAGGACAACGGACCGGCCTCCGTCTTCATCCTGGCGCTCGGCGCCCAGGCGTACGCCGTAGAACTGGCCGCGCTGACCAACTGGGTGCACAACCTGCTCCTACCGGTCTACGGACGGGAGATCACCACCGGCCGCCCGTGGTGCCGGCAGTGGCAGGAGCACCCCGAGGCCGTCGCCCGGCTGCACGCCCTCTGGCTCGCCTGGCAGCAACTCACCGACGTCCAGGCCGGCCTCACCGGTCCCTCCACCTGGCACCGCGACCACCTAGACCCAGCCTTGCTCCAACTCCGCACCCCAGATGGCCCTTTCGGCGCCTGCACCACCAGTGCGGCCCGACCCCACCACCGGCTGCTGGCCTCGCCCGAGCCCGTCGGAGTCTGAGATGGCCGGCACGCACGAACCCTCTGCGCCGGACTACCGGCTCGACGGTTTCCAGGCCGTCACCGATCAGATCGAGGACGACTTCTCCTCCGTCACGCTATCGGACGACCTGTTCGTTCCCCTCTCCGAGCACCACAGCGCCGACGACCGCGACAGCTACCTGCTGCTGCACGATCGCTCCGCGATCTGGGACCTCCCAGGGATGGCGGAGTACGTCACGCTGCACATCACCCGCGACGTCGAGCAGCGCACATTCGACTTCGCTTCCGAGCGCCACCCGGTCGTTCCGCTGGCGCAGAACTGGCTGATCCACCGGGGCTGCCCGCCGGAAGTCGTCAGGGGATCCCACCCCCACGGGCCCCGCCCTGCCGACAGCCTCACGGCACGTCTTGAGGACCTGCTGAGGACCAACTCCGGCAACCGGTACGAGGTCCTCGATCACTACACCGACAACCCAGGCTCCTTCGACGTCGGCGCCGAGGTCCACACGCTCGTCTACGACAGCCATCCCGACTCCGCGGAGGCTCCGTATCGCCTCTTCCTCGAAGAGACCACCAAGAACCTGCGCTCCTACACCGTGCGGGAGGGCGCCTTCACCAGCGCCGAAGAGGCCGATACGTGGATCACGGAGCGGGACTCACCGCTCCCCCTGGCACCTGCCCCACCGAGCGCCGTCGGCCGCAGGGCAGCAGCCGCCCGCGCTCGCTCCACGGTCACAGGCAACGGCCTCGCCGTAGCTCCGGCACCCGTATCACCACCGCGGTCAACGACAGGGCCTGCCCCGACGCACTCCCATGGACTCGCGCGATGAGCCGGGCTCGATACGCCTTCGCCGCCCATCCCGCGGCTCTCGCCGACCTGCGCGCCGTCCCGGAGAACATCCGCGACCTGGCCCTGCTCGAACTGCAGCACCTGGTCCACGGCAACGAACGCGGCGCCGCCCTCCAGCGCGAACTGGCGGGCTGCCACAAGGTCTACGTCGACCCGGAAACCCGCTGGCGGCTGGTCATCCAGTACCGGGACGCTCCCGCCTCCTCCCAGCACAAACGGGAGATCTACCTCCTCGCGGTCGGCGAGCGCCAAGACCAGGCCGCCTACCGCACCGCGGCCCTCCGGCTGGAGCGCGAACGGGCGGCCACCGCCACGTCCCCGCACGACCGGCGGACCCGAGCCGCCAGGGCCCGCTCTCCTCAGCACCGGGGCGGGCAGCCGATCGCCGCTGCCCAGCAACCCGCGGCAACGACCTCCGTCACGAACCGCACCACGCGGTCCCGCTGACCGCACTCAACCACCCTTCGGAGAACCCCACCGTGCCCGACCTCACCAACACACCCACCCCTCACACCGAACTCGTCGACCAAGCTGTCGCCCGCCTCTCACCGCGTTGGACCACCTGGACCCTGCAGACCATCCAGCAGCACGGCCCCATGCGCCTGACCGAACTCAACTCCGCGCTGCCGTGGGTCGGTGTCCACGCCATGGCCGAGATCGTGCGCCGCATGCAGACCAGCAATCTTCTCGACCGGCCTCAGTTCGGCGTGTACGACCTCACCCCGCTCGGCCGCCACACCAACGACGTCCACCGCGCGCTCTCAGCCTGGCACCGCATCCACCTCGCGGACGGCACGTCGTCACCAGGAGAGGCAGAACGCGTACAACCGGAACCCGTAGAAGTCGCGCTCGGCCGACTGCGCGGGAAGGGCACGATCCCCCTTCTCCACGCCCTCGCACAGCACGGTCCCCTGCCCAACGGTGCGCTACGAGACGAAGCCGGGCTCGCCACCGGCTCCTTCCACTACCGCATCACACAGCTTCAGATCCACCAACTCATCACCCGCACAAGCCCCTCCTCCGGCCGAGTCGCCGAGTGCACCCTGACGTCCGCGGCCCGTGGGCTCACGCCGGTGTACGCCGAACTCGCGGAGTTCGCCCGCAAGGCAAACCCAGCAACATCTCTACCGGACAAGCACGGTGCGACAGCGCAGCACGCCATACGCGCGAGCCCGGCAGTGCACCGCAGTCCGGTGGCTTCTTCCGAACTGTTCTCGCACGTCCCCGACTCCCAGCCGCGTGTCCCAGCGCACCTCACCGCACTCTCGCACCCGTCCCGGACGAGGTGACTCCAGTGCCCGCAGCCAGATACCGCCGCGCGACCGCACCCACGTGCCCCCACACGAGCCGTTCAGCCGCCCGTGTCCCACCGCCCGAAGGCCCTCTCATGCCCAGCCTGGATCCCCTCGCCCTCGACCCGAACGCGGATGTCCTGGTCAGCCCCGGCTACCTCGCCGGTCCTGGGGACAACCTCAGCATCTTCAACTCCCTGGAACTCGCTCCCGGTTGGACCAAGGCCGTCGCCTTCGGCACCGACACGTACTACACGAGCCCATGCCAGCGCGTACGCGTCGCCAACGCCCTGGAGAGCTTCTACGGCGGATGGACCATCTCCTACGCCGAGGACCCACTCGGCGTCCCCGACTGGATCACCACGTTCGACCGGAACACGCCCTACGAGATCGTGGCCGCCTTCACCGAGACCCTCGTCGAGGGAGTGCACAACAACTTCGCCGACTACCTCAGCGGTGGCCGGCGCTACACAGGCACCAGCCCCGCGTCCCTGACCGCGCGCCACCGGTGGGAGCCGGTACACGGCACCCGGCCGTTCCGTACGGTCTCCCCCGACGGCCACGCCACCTATCAGATGAGCGTCGGCTGGCTACACGAGTACGACGAGCTGCTCACGCCCGAGAAGTCGACGTGGCGCATGTCCGCTGGCCCCGACCCCGTGTACACGCCGAGCTGGCAGGCCTTCTTCAGCCGGTACACCCCGCAACACCTCATCACGGCCTCCACCGCCGTATTCACGGACCCCGCCCCCGTGCCGCGTGCCCTGGACCAGATCCCCGACCGGCACCGCTCACTGATCTCGGTCGCCCGCGCGGAAACGACCAGGCCCGACCCGCGGGCCGCAGCGGCGCTCGCGCGCAGCACCCAGACCCAGGCGATACACGTACCTCCGCCTCTGGCCGCGCCGACCTCGCTCGCCGCGCACGTCGGCTCCCGACGGCAGCGCTAACCCCCACCCTCAGCCCCGGAGTCCCACCGTGTCGATCACCGCCCCCGAGGGCGACCTGTACGTCTCACCGCTCTACCTCGCCGGCTGTACCGTCACCGGCGACCCCGCCCTCGCACCACTCCTCGATCACGGCTTCGCCCTCCACGACGACGAGCTGGCGAACGTGTACGTCTCCTCCCCACAACGGCACATACGCCTTGGCTATCTGCCCGAGGGGGAGGACAACACGCTGTGGAAAGCCGCCGTCCACGCCGATCCCTTCGGCCCTGCGCACTGGATGGCCACCTTCGACACACCCACCCCCACCGAACTGGTGACCGCCTTCACCACCACCCTCGCCAGCACTTACACGAAGGGGCCGGACGCCTACCTGTCCAGTGCGGACCATCCGATCGACGAGGCCCTGCGACCCCTGACACGAGCAGGGTGGCAGCGCACGGACACGTGGGCTGCCACCACGTGCACCGCCCCCGACCAACTGGCCGGCCTCACCTACTCGCGCCGACTCCCCAACGCGCAGGCCGAGCTGCACTCCGACACGCACCGATGGCTGCTGTGGGGTGGCAAGGACGGCTACCACTCACGCTGGTATGCCTCTTTCACCTCTCACACGCCCCTCCACCTGATCGCGGCGACCACCGCGCGCCTTGCCGACCCCACACCCGTGCTCCGGTATGCGCCCGAGGTCCCGTCCCGAAACTGCGGAGCGGCCCACATCACTCCAGCCACACCGCCGGTACCGACTCCACTGGATGTCCGCCGAGTTGCTGCCGCTCGCGCTCGCAGCACCATTTCCCGGGCCGTCGTGCGTGCCCCCACGGTGGCAACAGCATCCGGTCCCAGCGCCGTTCTTCCGGCCCGCGCCTACCGGCGTCGATAAGCGACGCTCCACACAAGGGAAACCACGTGAACGGCAATGCACTCGACGGTCCCATCAGACCCGTCCGCAGATGCCCGCCAGAGTCGATGGCCGTCGCCGTCGAGTTCGGCCACCACATGCGACGCACGTTCGTCTCCCAGTCAGGCTCCTTCGAGCAAACACACCAGCGAAGCAGTGATCACGCGGTGACGGCCTCCGAGGGGCACAAGCTTGACCGGCGACTCCCCCCGTTTGATCAGTGCGTGAAGGTGGCTACTTGAGACGCCGAGCGCGGTCGCGGCCTTGGGGACGCTCACCGTAGCGGGCCAGGAGCGAATCTCATCGAGAGTCGGGCCGTTACTGGACTTCGAGCGGCCGTCGGCGACATCACTCGCGGTGACCTGCGCATGAGCAGTTCGCTCGGTGAGGGGCCGCTCCCACAGCCGGAGCAGGGCGCGCAGCCGGGCGATGTCCTCTGGGGGTGGCAACGGCGCGTTGTCCACGAGGTTGCGGATGTGCGCCTCCCGTTCCTCAGGCGTCATTGGCCTGCGCTCGGTCCGTACGACTGGGCTCGGTGAGGTGTTCGCGAATCATCATGCCGTGTCCCCTGCTCTGGCCGCCCACTCACGCTCGATTCGCTCTGCCGCGAGGCGTTCAGCGGCGGGGCGAGGATCGGTCTGAGCTGGGCAATCAGCTCAGGGGGAATGCCCACGGTGCGGATCGCACGGTCGGCCTGGGCACGGGCATCTGCGACCTCTGCCGGGGTGAGGATCGCGTGGCGCTCTTCCTTGGTCATCAGATCTCCCGCCTTCGTACAAGCCAAGTGCATCGCCCGATAGCGGGTCCGGCAAGGCTCGCAGGAGATGTGCGAATCGTGCGTTCGAGCGGACCAGGGGCCCGAACCTCCGCGCGCTCAGAGCGGTCCGTCGGCCTCGGCGTTCACCAGCCGTACCAGTTCCTCGACGCTCAGCTCGACCCGCCGCCCATCAGCCAACCGGGACCGGCCCAACGACGCCGCCTCGACGTCGTCGACAGCCTCGTCGTGCTCGCGAATCTCCTCGCTACTCAAGCCCGCTCCTCCCCTTCTCTCCATCCAGCCACGCAAATGGCCGCTCCCGCACCAGCTGAGGGGACGACCGTTTCATTCCGCGTTGCACGGACATCAGTCGCCGCATCCGGGGCCAGTTCGCCCATGGCAGACGCACACCGCGGGCAACGACTGGAGACACCGCCCAAGACCATGGCAACGTACGGGAGCCCGGAAAATCCGCAGGTCAACGAAGGGTTCTCTGTTCGTGACGCTTACCACCACAACCATGTTCCGGCCTCTCGCAGAGCTTCCTCCACCCGCCCTCGGCGAGCGTGAGTGGCTCCTCGAATGCCACTGCGCCCGACCCGTGACCGACCTCCTCAAGGCCCAGGGATGGGACGTCGTCGCCGACCTGGACTGCAACGTCCACTGCTCCAGCCCCGACCGACGCGTGTACGTGGGCTTCCTCCCCGAAAGCCGGGAGGCAGCACGCGGCGAGCTGTGGCACATCCACGTCACGGACAACAGCGGCACCAGGGCCTGGCGCCAGACCTTCGGACCGGATACCCCGGCACAGGCCGTCGCCGGATTCCTCGCCGCTCTGATCAACTTCCCCACCCGCTACTGCACCTGCGTGTAACACCCGCTCCGCACGCTCATCGCCAAGGAGACCGTCATGCCCTCCGAGATCACCGTTGGCCAACTGGTTCACCAGCTCCAGTCCTTCGACCCCGACCTGCCCGTGTACCTCGCCATCAATCCTGACTGGCCCTACGCCCACCGCATCGGCCGCACCATGGAGATCACCGGGGCGACCGGAGCCGTCTACATCGCTGAAAACGGCCAGGAGGGCGTACTGCCGCCCACCGTCCGCAACCAGCTGGACTGGGCCGACGTATGACGTGCCACCCGCGGACACAGCCCACTGCGCCGCCGATCAACTCCTCCGACTCCTCGCACCACCTCCTCAGTGACCTGGTCCATCGCTCCATGCCACCGTCGGTGCGCGGCGCTCTCCTCCGCTGCGTGCCGCCTCATCCCGCCCAGCCGATCCACACGGCGTGGATAAGCAACCTGCAGCCCGAGCGTCTCCATCCCGGCTCCATCGTGCTCAGCTGGGAGCCCGGGCTCGGAGGCGGAATGGATGTGACCGCTCGCCTCCGTCTGGCCTCGGCGGAGGTGCTCCTCGGCAGATGGCCGGACCTCCACGGCGACTGGACCACGGTCGTGCACCCCACCCTTCACGAGGTCATTGGGCTTCACACCGCCCTGTCCGTCGCCACCGACGCGCTGCACCTCGCCAACCACCTGGCGAGCCGCTGACGACCCGTTCGCCGTGAACTTCCGAGGGCTGCCCCAAAGATTGGGGGCAGCCTTCGTGGCGTTGGGACATCGCTGTGCTGTCTCGGACGGCTGAGTGCCTTCTCACTGCAGACCGCTGGTGTGCCCACGAGCGCGGCTATTAGAGACGTATCCCGCTGTCGCCAAGGACCTCGGCGGCTGCCGCGCGAAGTGCCTTCACGGCCTGGTAGAGCAAGTGCTCCCGCTCGGCGGCGAGCACGATGTCCTCGGCCTTGCGGGAGGTGTCTTCCGCGTGAGCGTCACGCACCATCCGCCGCACGACCTCGGCGAGATCGGCAGCCGCGCGGACCACTCCGTAAAGCGCCTCCACCACGGAAGGCGGCCCCTCCAGGAGGACAAGCTCGGCAGCCCGGCGGACGCCCCGGACCTGGGCGACGAAGCGCTCCATCTTCTCTTCGACGTCCCTCAAGTCCGGCCGGTCCGCCCGCAGCGCGTCACGCACTGCGAGCGCGCCGCCGCGCGCCCGGTGACCATCGCGGAGCCAAGGGTGGCGAGTGAGCCTACGGCGGCACCGAGCAGAGCGGCGAGTCCAGCGTCCACCGCCCCATTCTCGCTACCCCCAAGCGCTCTTGAAGTGCGCCCCGGAGCGAGATCTGGTCGTTCACAGGGAGCCCCATGAGCCCTAGTGGTTGCCCACGGGACCTATTCGGGCCTGGGCTCGGTCAGATAGATGCCGGCGAGCGTGCCGTCGTAGCCCGTGGCCTGGGCCGCGGCCTCCAGGCTCGGGTAGTCCTGGCCGCCGACGTCGATCATCGCCTCGTAGTCCGCGCGGGTCAGTTCACGCTCGACCCACTGGTGTGCGCAGCGGCAGCGGATACTGACCTCGTTGCGGTCGCAGATGACCATCCAGTCGCGCCGGGCGCCGCACCGCGGGCACATCACCGGGATCCCGGTGATCACGATTTCCTCGGGGTGGGTGGTGGCACGAAGACCGATGCTGCCGTCGCCGAGTTGCATCTCCTCCTGGAGGCGCCGCAGGGGGTCGTCGCCGAGGGCCGTCGCCGGCAGAACGGTTCTCTGAGGGGGGAGGCCTCCGTCGAGTATCTGCATTGTCTCCTTCTCCATATCAACCAGCCCTAACAGGCGTCGGCCGTCGATGTCCAGCTCTTTGCGCTGCTCAGCGCCTTGGTCCCCGGGGGTGGGGGTCCGCGCGGTGGGTCACGGCCGGCGCCTCGGGTGCCGGTGGCGGAGATGGGTGAGAGCGCGATTGCGCCGCTCGCGTGTCCGTGCGTGCGCGCGGTGGCGCCATGGTGGCGGGCAGGTTGGCGATGTGTCGTAGTCGCCAGACCAGGACGTCGGTGACGCTGTCGGCGGTTTCCAGTTCGCGCCATTCGACGGCTTGTTGGAGCAGGGCGTCGGGGTCGTGTCCTGCGCGCTCGGCCTGGTCCAGGGTGGCGGCGAGGGCGTCCCAGCCGGGTGCGTGACGTATCGCGCCGGCCTGGTCGGGCAGGGCGGTTTCGAGAGTGCCGGCGTACCGCTCTCGTACGGGTTTGGGGAGGCGTCGGCCGTGCTCGCGCATCGTGTTCATGGGGGCAGCAGCGGCCGATCGGTAGGCAGTGCGCAGGTGTTGTGCGGCTCGTTGGGCGGCGGCTGCCTGCTGGGCGTGGCCGCGGGCGGAGTGCCAGCGCGCGGCGGCGATGGTGACGAGGACCATCGTGGACAGGACCATCGCGGTGGCGCCACCGTCTTCGCCCTTGCCGAGGGCGTTGCCGGCGCGGATGATGCCGCGGGCGGCGGAGCGGATGGCTCGGTTGTCGGCGCGTTCGGCGCGGATGTGGGAGCGGGTGGCGCGTTCGTAGGCGCGGGCGGCCACGACGAGTTCCTTGCGGGTGGAGGCCGGGGCGGTCTGGGCGATGGCGTCGAGGAGTTCACCGACACCGACGAGTTGGGCGGCAGAGTCTTCGTCGTCGTCCTCGTGGAGGATCGATGCCGCTCGTTCGGCAGTTGGGACTGCCTGGCGCCGGGCGCGGGCCGGGGGAAGTGCTCGTTCGTCACCGTGGTCGGTGACGGGTTCGCCGTCGGGGTGTCCGGCGTCGAGGCGCCGGCGGATCCTGGGGAGGGAGAGGTCCGGGGCGAGTTTGGAGCCGGAGAACCAGATGGGTTCGCCGTCGCGGTTGCGGTCGCCGGGGAGGGCGACCTTGTATCCCAGGGTGTCGCCGGACGGGGCGATGCGCCGTTCGACCCGCAGGCCGGCCTCGGCGAGACGGTGGAAGAACTCCTCCTCGCTGGCGGCTCCGGCCAGGGCGTGGCGGACGCTCTCCCGCAGAGTCTCGCGGGGGGTCTCGGTCCGGCCGGTTCGTTCGGCTTTGGAGCGTTCGCCGCTGGTGGGGCGCTGGGCGGCGGTGCGGTCGCCGCCGTTGAGGATCTGCAGGCCGAACTCCTTCTCGATCTTGCGGCATTCGGCCTGGGCGCGGATGCCGTCCTCGTGGCGGCGGGGGCTGCGTCCGTCTTCGCGTTTGAGGGTGGCGACGAGGTGGATGTGGTCGTCGGCGTGGCGTACGGCGATCCACCGGCAGGCCTTGTCGTCGCCGTATTCGGCGATGCCGGTGGCGTGGACGATGCGGCGGGCGACTTCGGCCCATTCGGCGTCGGTGAGGTGGCGGTCGCCGGGGGCGGTGCGGACGGGGCAGTGCCAGACGTGCCGGGCCGGTCGCCGGTCCTTCGGGAGGGCGAGGACGGGGAGGTCGAGTCGGTCGGTGAGTTGCTTGAGCGTGGCGGATGGGTCGCGTCCGGGGTCGGGGGCGAGTTCGGGCATCCAGGATGCGACGAGGTGCGGATCGGTGTGTTCTTCACGGCGGCCGGGGCCGTAGAGGTAGTTGAGGAGTCCGTACGTGCGACTGCCGGTGGAGATGTCGGGGACCACCGTCAGCGCCGCGCGATCTCGATCGCGGCGGCCTCGACCCGGTCAGCAACCCGCAGGACACGGGCGACCGCGGCGTCCACGTACTCCACCTGACCGCCGGAGTTGAGGATGCGGGCCACCTGGTTGAGGTTGCCGCCGACGCGGGCGAGCTGTGCACTGGCGGCCATCAGTTCTTCGACCCGGCCGCGTTGGTCCAACAGCCAAGGCTGGGGGCCTCCTTGGGCCTGGGCGACCGCGACCGCCGCGTCGGCGAGGAACCCGGCGGTCTTCAAACCGACGGCTTCCGCCGCACGCTTCACCAGCGCGAGTTCGTCGGAGGTCAGGCGGACGCTGCGGACTTGGTCACGGTGCACGCGCTGGCGCAGGCGAGGTCGCGTACGCGGTGCGGCGGGCGGGGTCGGTTCCTCTCCTGGCTGCGATCCGCCCTCGGTCGCAGCCTCCGAGTCCGGCGCCCCCTGGTGCCGGACTTCCCCCGTCGCTCCTGGGGCGGGGGTAAGCCCTTCCGAAACTCCTCCGCAGCCCGTGGCGGCGGAGGAGTTTCGGAAGGTACAGCTTGCTCGGCTTCGTGCCGGGCAGTCGTCTTGCCGCAGGTCAGAGGTTGTTTCGGGCGATTCGGAGGGCGTCATCGGGGCGTCTGGACCTTCGTAGGGCGCATGCCGCGGAGGACCTCGGCGACGAAGTCGAGGGCGAGGACCGGATGGTGCAGGGTGCGGGGCGTGCTGGCGGGGGTTCGTTGGACGGTCCAGGTGCCGTCCGCGCCGGGTTCGGCGCGGTGCAGGTGGCCGTATCGCAGGAGCACGGTGATCCAGGCGTCGGCTTCGGCGTGGGTTGCCGGGGTGGTGCGCATCGTGGTGTCTCCGGTGCGTGGATGGGAGTTGGTGGGGTGCGGGCGGGCGGGCGGCCTGGCTCTGGCCGTTGGCCGCCCGCTTGTCCGGGCCGGTCGGTCAGCCGGTCTTGGTGGCCGACTTTTGGCCGGTCTCGGCGCGGAGTTGTTGCATCAGGGCGGTCAGCCGGTCATTGGCCAGCGTTTTGCCCTGTCCGCGGATGGCGTCGGCGACGACCTCGCGGGTGACCTTGCCCGCGTCGGCGACCGCCTGGCGGGCGATCGGCAGGAGGGTGTCCGTCGCCTCTGCGGTGTCCGGGCCGCCGTTGTCCGGTCCGGTCTCCGGCTCGGTGACCGAGGGGGCGGCGAGCCGCAGGCGGGTGACCGGGGCAGGTCTGCTGACCGGCTGTCCGCCCAGGTCAGCGGCGTCACCGCCGTTCGCCAGCTCCGCCTCCGGAGCGCTCGCCGGGTGTCCGGACGGCTCCTCCCGGTCAGCCGTTCGCGGCACGTTCGGGCCGGAGGTGACCGCCGGACGGCCGTTCTCCGGCCGGGTGAGCGTGGCCGAGTGTCCGGAGGTGGCCGGGTCCGACCGGTGTCCGTCCGCCGCGAGCGGGGTGTCCGGCCGGTCAGCAGCGATCCGGTCAGTGCGGACGGTGAAGGTGTCCGGGTGTCCGTGGTGACCGGCCTCGGTGACCCGGCGGGCGATGAGGATGTACAGGTGGACGGCTCCGGCCAGGGCGAGCGGGGCCAGGGTGGACAGGGCGCCGACGGTGACGTCGCCGAGCCGCAGTCCGCCGCCTCCGGGGTGCTGCTGGTTGAGGCGTACGGCGTGCAGGGCGTTGGCCCAGATGCTGGCGGCCGTCGCGGTGCCGAAGAGCGTCCACACGTACAGGCGGGCCGCGAAGGAAGCGGTGCGCAGGACCAGGAGGGCGCGTACTCCGTAGGCGATGAAGCCGTCGATCACCAGGGGGAAGAGGAACGTGAGGGGTCCGCGGACGTGGATGGCGGTGGCCATCTGTTGCAGGGCGTCGTACGAGAGCGCGCACCCTGCACCGCCGAGCGCGACGATCGCGGCTCGGTCCCAACCAGTGATCTGAGCCGGTGTCGGTGCGCTGTGGCTCACGCGGCCGTCCCGAGGTTGTCGCGTGCGGGGGTCTCGGCTGCGGGTGTCTTGAGTTCCTTGGTGGGGCTCTTGGGCTTCTTCTTTCCCTTGTTCGCCTTCTTCTGGTCGACGGCGCGGTTGCGGATCTCCCGGCGGATGTTGCGGTAGAGCTTCTCGGCGTGCTCCTCGCTGACCTTGAGCAGCCAGGCGAGCCGCTCGGCCGGCACCTCAGCGTGGTAGGCGGCTATCACGACGGCGTCGCGCTCGGCTTGGGTGACGTGGATGTCGCGGCCAGCCAACACCTCGTTCACGCGGGCGTAGTCGAAGCGGCGGTGGAGCTTGCGGTGCAGGGGGTCGCGTTCCTCTTCGGTCATGCCGCCCCGGATGCCGTCGCGGTCGCCGTTTTCGAGGGCCGCGTCGAGGCAGGTGGCGCGGACAGGGCACTGCGCGCACAGGGCCTTGGCAGCGCGGATGCGGTCCATCTCGTCCGGCTCGGGGAAGAAGATCTCCGGATCGACCTGGTGGTGGGGCGTCGAGCGGCAGGCAGCGCTGTCGTGCCAGGTGAGGTCGCCGAGGGTGCGCGGGGTCTGGTTCTCGGTGCTGTGCATGTGAGTGTCTCCGGTCGCCCCGGGCGCGTTTTTGGGCAGGCGCGTCCCAGGGGTTGGTGCGTGAAGGAGGCGGAGGCGGCGGCAGCCGGTCGCGGCGGGGATCAGGCGGCGGCGACGCGGCGGCGCTCGGCTGCGAGGGATCGTCTGCGGTCGGGGCCGTCGAGGATGACCTTGTCGCTCATCTCGGTCAGCCTGGAGGCGACCCGGTCGCCGATGTGCTGACGCAGGTCGACCATGCCGAGGTTGGTGGTGATGAGGGTCGGGAGCATCTCGTTGTAGCGGCGGTTGATCAGCCGCATCGTGATCTCCTCGGTCCACTCGCTGTTCTTGGCCGCGCCGAGGTCATCGATGATCAGCAGTGGGCAGCGGGCGAGGTCCATCAGCTCCCGCTCGCCGTCGTGCCCGGGGCGGGGTCGCAGCTCGGCGTACAGGTCGGCGGCCGTGGTCGCCTTCCAGCGCAGCCGGACTCCGGCGAGGAGCAGCGAGCGGATCGCGCCGTACGCCTGGTGTGTCTTGCCGGTGCCGGTGGTGCCGACGATCAGCAGCGAGCGGCCCTGCGCGATCCCCGGAGCTCCCTCGGGTCCGGGGCGGCCGGCCTCGGCGATCGCGCGGACCCAGCCGGTGACCGCCGGGTGGTCGGCGACGGCGGCCTGGTAGCGGGCCGGGATGCGGGCCTGTGCCGCCTGGAGGGCGGGGATCGGCTCGACGGGGTCGGTGAGTTGGACGGCTGGGTCGATGCCCCGGGCGGTGAGGATGGCGGTCAGGCGGCGGGCGATGCCGCCGATGGGCTGGGCGTCACGGTCGCGCATCACAGCTCCTCGGCGTAGGCGGCGGCAGGGTCGGCGGGGTTGGCCCAGGCCCGGTGACCGGGCACGTTAGGCCGGGATTCCGTCCGCACCAAACCGGCGGGGGTGGTGTTCATGGCCTCGTGGACCAGGCTCGGCAGGGTGCTCGGGTGCAGCCCCTTGGCCCGGTGGCGGGCCAGCCCGGCCCGGATGTGGTCCGGATCGATGCCCTCCGCGAGGAGCTTGGCGGTCTCCCGTCCGAGGTGACCGAGCACGCCGCTGGGCGGGCGGTGGGCACAGGCAGCCGCGTACTCGGCCATGAGCTGCTGGGTCGAGACGGTCTCCGGTGCGGGGGCGCATGCGCTCCCCGAAGGAGCAGTAGTTCCTAGATCCAAGTTCCTAGGTCCTAGATCCGGGCAGTGAGGGCTCAGCGAGGGCTCACTGAGTCCTCCGTGAGTGCTCCGTGAGGAGTCACGGAATGCGGTCTGAGCTGCGGTTTTGTCGGGGGCGATGAGATCGCGCGAGGTACGTGCGGCTTCACTGAGTCCTCCGTGAGCCATCACGGAGGACTCAGTGCCGTCTCCGTGAGTTCTCGGTGCGTCCGGCGCGGGCTGCTCGGCGTCGTGGTGCGGGCAGGCGGGGAAGCGAACGCCGCTGGGCCGGTTGATCTTCTGGTGCTGGCGCCAGGTGACGATGTGCAGGTACTGCTTGCCGTCGTCGCCCTCGTAGCGGCAGATCAGGTGGGCGGCGGCAAGTTGGGTCAGGTCGTCCTCGACGTCCACCGGGCCGTGCTCTGGGCGCAGTGACCACAGCAGTCCGGTGATCACGGCGGGCTGGTCGCGGAAGCGACCGTGGTCGTCGGCCTGGGTGAGGAGGCCGAAGAAGGTCCGCTCTGCGGCGAGGGAGACAGCGGCGAGCGACTCGGACGCGAAGGCTTCGGGCTTGATCGTTCGGATCCGGGCCACGGGTCAGCGGCTCCCGTCCGAAGAAGCGCAGGCTCCGACAGTGGGACGCAGGATCCCAGTGGCGAGGTCGAGGTCGTGCGCCTCGTCCCAGTTCGCCTCGGGGAAGGTACGGATCACCCAGCGCGCGGCGGCCCCACGCTGGGTCCGGTTGAGAGGTATCGGCTGTCCCCGCTCGTCGTAGGCGCGGGTGTAGGGGCTCGGCCAGGTCTGGCTGGGCTGGTGCTGCGAGACGCGGATGATGCGGGCGCCGGGCACCATGTCCGCCAGGAGGGCGGCCAGGCGGTCCTGGCGGGCACCGTCAGCGGGCATAACGGCCTTGGCGGGCTGGGCAGCGAGTGCCCTTCCGCTTCGGGACGCGGGCATGCGAGAATTCCTCACTCGTAGGTGGGGTGAGACGGCCGTTCTCGTCGAAAAGGCCAACCGACTCGCCCCGGTTATGAATCCGCACCCTCAGGGGTGGCGGGCTTGGCGCCCGGGAGCTGCTAACTCCTGGGCGCCGTGTCATTTCCCCTTGGAAACCGCGGACTTGACGTTGGATGTGGTTTTGCGTCTCTCCCTTGAGAGGTTCGGGTTCGGCGGTTCCGCCGAGGGAGCAGCAACATATGCAGACGGCGGTCAACACTCCAGCGGACAGCGGGTGATGAGCAGGTTCGACGCCAACTCGACATATATCGCTTGCGGATCAGGCGCTTGGCCGGCTGATGCAGGAGCGAGTCTCTGTCGATGGCGTACCTCCGGCCCGAACCGCGACAGCAAAGCGGTTCGATGAAGCAGAGACATACGAATCTCCTCACGTGACAGCCACCCGCAATTGCCAGAAAGGAGTGACCGCAGTGCGGACTTCGCGCCTCTCCGAGGCCGAACCCGCACACTTCCCGACCCCCGGTAGACGAACCCCCGGGCATCAATGCCTTCTGGGAGCGCTTCGTACACAGCACGACACAGCCGCGCCCCCATCCCCCTCCCGGAGCCCGAGAGCCCTGGCGGAGAGCGAGCGCGAAGATCGAGCAGGTATGCAACCGTGCCCGTTCTTCGCTAAGCTGAAGCTATTCCCGCCTACAGAAAAAGTCAACACACTGGATCACTTCCAGCTTGCATAAAAAACGAGGTCAGATGCCTGCTCGTCACTTCGACCGAACCCGTCTGCGTACGGTGCGGCGGGCCGCCGAGATCTCCCAAGCCGCCGTTGGCGAGGCGCTGGGCGTGTCCGACTCGGCGGTTGCGAGCTGGGAGAACGGCGCGCAGACACCAGATCCCGAGAAGCTGCCGGCGCTGGCGCGCGCCCTCGGGCGCGATGTGGACAACCTGTTCCCGCGCTCCGGGCCACCCGATCTCAAGGATCTACGGTGCGATGCCGGTTACTACCAGTACGAGACGGCCGCGTTCATCGGCACCAAGAGCGCCGGGCCAGTGGCGGCGGCCGAGCGTGGAGAGCGGCCTCTCAAGGAGAAGTACGTCCTGGCCCTGGCTGTGAAGTACGGCGTCAGCGAGGACGAGCTACGACAAGCGGGAGCCCGGTCGATCGCCACCGCACAAGGCGTTCCCGTCGATGCACCCGCATCGACGGGAACGAAAAGGACATTGGCCGCTGACACCCCTCCCGGATCGCTGTCCGAGAAGATCACGCTGCTGCTGGACGGCTCGTACCCCAGCCCTCCAGGGCCGCCGTCCGATGCGGAGATGGCGAAGGCGGTGAACGCCACAGCCGGAGGGCAGCTCCTCACCGAGAAGGACTTCCGCGATCTCCGTACGGGCGTCACCGAAACCGCTCTCCCTGAGGTTCTGGACGCGCTGGCCGACACCGTCGGCGTCTCGCGGCTGTACTTCAAGCCGGACGACGCCGTGGCCGCTCAGGTCTATGAGGGACTCCAGCTGCTGGCCGCCGCGAAGCAGGGGGCCGTGGGCCGCGTAAGGGCCCGCGGCCTGGGCGCTCAGGGTCTGTCGCCGAAGGCGATGGGACTCATCAATGATCTGGTGGCGGAACTGGCGGAGAAGGAAACGGACGCGAACGAGTAGCGCCAGCCCGCAGCCCACTGGCTGCGAGCAGGCAACGTGGCTACCGCTGTTCTGGCCTCACGCCGACTCGTGGAGGCGACCGGCAGCGACCACGCCTCGGACGGTCTTCAGCGCGCCGAGATCCGCCAGAGGGTCTCCGTCGATCACGAGCAGGTCCGCGCGGAACCCCGGAGCGATCCGGCCCGTCGTTTCGCCCACTCCGAGCGCGTCGGCAGCCTCGATGGTCGCCATGTCGAGGATCCGGCTGTTCGGCAGGCCAAGGTGTGCGTAGAAGGAAAGTGCCGGGACCAAGCCGTCGAACCCAGCGCGCTGGACTCCTGCATCGGTGCCGGCGATGAGCTTGGCGCCGGCCTCCGCCATCTGCCGTACGAGATCGAACATGGCCGCCGCACGCTCCTCGCCGAAGAAGCGGGGAAGCATCTGCCAGTGGGGGCTCACGGCGGGGCAGACTGCGATGTCCCGGTCGATGATCTGCTTCAAGACGTCCTGCCGCAGGTCGAAGCCGTCGTCGGTCATCCACGTGCAGTGCTCGATCGTGTCCACGCCCGCTTCCACGGCAGCGGTGATGCCGTCGGTCCCGTGCGCGTGGGCGGCCACCGGCAGGCCGGCCTGGTGGGCCTCGTCCACCAGGGCCTGGAGTTCCTCCGGGGAGAACTGGCTCTGCCAGCTCTTCGGTCCGTCCTTGGTCAGGCCGCCTCCGGTGACCATCGCCTTGATCACGCCGGCACCCGCCGCGACGTTGCGCCGAACGAGGTCGCGGACCTCGGCCACGCCGGAGACTTCGCCTCCGAGGAAGTGGCAGTGTCCCCCGGGCGGAGTCGCGGGCGTCCCCGCCGAGACGATGTGAGGCCCAGGCGTGCTGCCACGGGCGATCTCCTCGTCCAGGCGCAGGGCGAGGCCGTTGCGGTCTCCCAGGTCTCGGGCGGTCGTGACACCGCTGAGCAGGAGCTGCTCCGCACGGTGGCGCATGTCCGCCAGCAGGATCTCGTCGCTGGACTCGTGGAGCGTGGCCACGGGGTCCGCGCCTCCGTCGAAGGCCAGGTGGACGTGCGCGTCAATGAGGCCGGGCACGACCGTTCCCGCGGGGAACGCGAGGTGCTCCGCGTCTGGGTCTGCCTGGTTCGTGATCTGCGCGCGTGGTCCCACCGCCGCGATCGAGTCACCCTCGATGAGGACGGCGCCATCGTCCAGGTACGTCCCGGAGCCGACGAGGACTCGGCCGGCGGTGATGAGCATCTGGTTTCTCCTTGACTTCAGTGGCTAGGCAGAGAGCCGCAGCGCGTCCGACACGGCGATCAGCTGACGTACATCCGCTTCACGGTTGTCCTCCTTGGGCACGGCTATCGGTACCGCCGAACGTGGCTCCAAGGCGCCCTTCCCCATCGTGTCCACGGCGTGCCGGAGACGGTGCGCCAGCACGGCGGGCGGCAGGTCGAGCACTGCGGCGCCCTCCGACGCGTCGGCCAGGTGCGGGCTCACATCAACCAGTCCGTCACGACACTCCACTATCCGTCGGTGGTAGCGGCGGTGCACGCCACGCGCCCGCCACCGGTCCCACAACCCGGAGGAGGCGGGCCGCAGCACGTTCTCGGGATAGGCCTCGGCAAGCAGTCGCCACAGCGGAGCCAGCCGACGGTGGTCACGGCGACGTCGCAGCCAGAGCCGCACGGCCGTGATCCTCGCGCGGGCCCCCGGATAGGTGACGCCCACGACGAACATCAGGATCGACACCACGAGAAGGAACGCGACAGCCGTCATGAGCGCCTCCGGCACGGTCCCACCGCTCCACCGAATGGCGACGAAGACCGCGCGGACAGCGCAGGCCACTGCCATCGCGCCGAGACCGATGGCGGCCATCCACAGGCCCGTCGCGTGCGGGCGCCCCGACATGCGGGCATAGCGGTGAGTCCACCGGCCGGCGACACCGAGGGCGTACATGAGGTACAGACCGGCGCCGCCGTAGAAGAAGGCGATCTGCGGGATGGTCATGTCCGCTGTGCTGAACGAACCGGCGAACACGCTGTGCGGGACCGACACCGCGGCGACCGTGATCGCCACCGCCACGGCGGCCACAACGAGTGCCTCCCGCCTGGCGCGGACTCGCCCGGCCTGTTCGTCGGCCGAGTACAGGTAGAAGCACATGAGGAAGTAGACCGTGAGCAGGAGCAGCACGTTCTGGATCAGCTTCGCGGTCCCGTGTCCCGCCACGGTGTCGACGCCCGAGGCCCCGCCGGGCATGGCCAGCGGATAGGACAACGCGGCGCTGAGCAGGCACAGCGTGACAGAACGAAGCGGTGCGTCATAAGGCGCTCGTGACCACTGATAAAGCTTCCAGACGACGGCTGCGGCAAGGCCTAGGAGGATCACTCCGGTCACGGGTCAGAGCCACCCTCGCCGGTCACCCAACGCCGCCTGAACACGTCGGACCGAGGGATCCTCGGACAACGGGGTGACGTGATCGAGCACCGACGACCATTCCAGGATGATCGTGGCCGCGAGCTCGACCTGGCACTCCTCCCCGTCCTCGTACGAGCACCGGCGGGCGACTCGACGAATGAGCTTGGGGTCGAGTACGGGGATCAGAGTCGCCCAGCCCTCGACGAAGTCGTCCGGCGCCTCCTTCTTCTCCGTCTCCTCCCACTCGGCTACGAAGATGTGGAAGAGCTCGTGAAGGATGATCTGCTGCTGATGCAGGTGGGTCGTCTCCTGCTGATAGAGGATGAGGTCCATCTGGGGCGTGTCGACACACAGCCCGGAAGGCCCCGGCTTCTCCAGCGGGAAAGGTCGAAGGACGATCGGGCGCCCACGCCTCTCACCGACCAACTGGCACAGTTCTTTCACGTCCAGCGGTGGTTGCACGCCGAGCGTCTGAAGCTCTCGCCGCAGCCGACGGTGCAGGTCTCGCTCCACCGTCCGCTTCTGAGCGGTACGCCGGCGGCCCAACCGCCAGCGGCTCACTCCGCCTTGCACAGGCACCCCGGGTTCAGCCGCATCTCGGTCACCTGTTCCCAGCCCCATCAGTACTCCCCTTCGCATCAGCCATGACGGCTCCTCGACGAAGCCGGCCAACGGCCGTGATCGCTTCGAATCAGGTTTAGTCCCCATCACATGACGCCGCCGCAGGAGATCACGGGTGTCGAAGGCCGTACAGCAACCCATGTTGCGAACACACCCGACCCACGGGTCGCGGGGGCGTGCTCTCGACGCTCCCCGACTTTCAAAGTCGCAAGAGCGAATAAGTAATGGCCAGTGACCAAGCACCCCAGCACGCTGCGGGAACTTCGGCGGACACTACGCGAAGCCTCTGTCAGGACCTGGCTGGAAGTCGCCCCTCGGGCTTCAGTTCCACCTGCACGGCGAACTGCACCAAAACAGGGAATATCGACGCGACTCGACCTCCTGAGCTGGGCATTTTCAATCTTGACGCGACCCCGCCAGCCATCATGAGGCCCTCTAACTTCGTTACCAATCCGAGATTTTTGGGGATTGAGCACGCGGGATAATTTCACGCATACTGCCGAAATCTCCCCTTCGTCATACCGATAGCGAAAGTGTGGCCCTAGCCACTTTCAGCCGACTTGCACGGCAATCGCGAGTACTCTTCCCAGCCATGTGCAACGAGCTAGCCCGCCAGGGCAACAAGTACCTGGAGTTCTGGAACGAGTACCACCTGTGCACATTGACGACGCTTCGGCCGAATGGGCGCCCACACGTAGTGCCGGTTGGTGTCACCGTGGACGCTGACACCGGCATCGCGCGAGTTATCACTCGCAAATCGAGCAGGAAAGTCGCCAACCTTCTGGCAGCACTGCCGGGCCAAGCACGCGTCGCGGTCTGCCAAGTGGCCGGAGGGCGCTGGGCGACGCTGGAGGGCACAGCCGAAGTCCGCACGCATCCAGCGGCTGTAGACGACGCTGTCACCCGCTACGGACAGCGCTACGGTCGGACTCCGGCTCCGGATCCGGAACGCGTCGTCATCGAGATTGCGGTCGACCGGGCCTTGGGGCACGTGGATGGCCCCGGCGCCACGTCAACGAAATGACCTAGATCGCGGATGCTCAGATGTCCGTGCCGCCGTTCACCGTGAAGACGCATGCAGCGCCGGCCATGACGAAGGGCGGCGCGCGCGTGAGCGAGCGCAACTCGTCTCGTTCACCTTCCGGGCCGACATCTACCCCTGAGCCTGCCGAGCAGATCCCGAAACAGGTGGCGGGCATGGCGATGCCGAGCACATGGCCCTCTGCGGATCACTCCTGGTAGTCGGGGTACCAAGGGGTGGGGTCGACATCCCGGAACTGGGCGCGGGTGAACATGTCCTTCAGGTGGTACGGACGGGTCGCGTCGTAGACCATCTTGGCGGTGACGCCCTTGTCCGGCAGGGCGGGGTTGTACTGCGGGGTCTGGGAGGGATCCAGGACGTGTCCTGCGATACCGGGCAGGATCACCAGGTCCCTGTCGGCCTGGAAGCGGGTGGTCATCGCCCACAGCACGTCCTCGCTGTCGAACGGATCGACGTCCTCGTCGACCAGGACCACGTGCTTGAGTTCGGAGTACACGCCGAGTGCGAGCACACCCGCCTGCCGGGCCCGCCCGTCGTCGAACTCGCTGGTCTTCTCGACCTGGATGATCTGCAGGAGCTTGCCGCCGCCGGAGGAATGCGCGTAGGTCTGCCGTACGAAGCCGGGGAACTCGTCCTCACAGATCTTGAACACCGCGGCCTCGGTCGGGATGCCGGCCAGCGAAACGTGCTCCTCGCCCGGGCCGACGAGCGTCTGCACGATCGGGTTGGTGCGCGTCGTGACCGCCTTGACCTTGATCACCGGCAGCGAGGGGTTCGCGGGGCCGTCGTATCCGGGGAACTCGGGCATGGCGTGCCCGATGTTGGTGTTCTGGTCCTCGGCGACGCGCACGTTCGGGAGGATCTCCCCCTCGATGACGATCTCCGCGCGGGCCAGAGCCTTCTGATTGACCGTCAGACAGTCGACGAGGTGAACGCCCTCGCCGCGCAGGGCGCCACCGATGGTGAGTTCGTCGAAGCCCAGGGGGGTGGTGGGCGCCTCGAACGAGGTACCCATGTAGGCGGCCGGGTCGACGCCGATGTTGATGGAGACGGGCAGGGACTCGCCTTTGGCCTCAGCCTTCTTGCGGAAGGCGTCGATGTGGCGGCCTGGCGCGAAGAAGATGGAGATCTCGTCCTTGCTCTGCACGCAGAGCCGGTGAATCGTCACGTCCGTGTGCCCGTTGTCGGGGTCGGAACCAAGGACCATCGCCTCGCAGAAGTACGGCCCCGCGTCCATGTCGGTATTGGTCGGCGCGGGCAGGAGGGTGCGGATGTCGAAGTCGGCGTCGTCGGCCTTGTGCACCACCTCCTGACAGGGTGCCTGGGAGGCGTCGACGAACACGGGCTCCAGCGGATTGCGGACAGCTTCGGCGAACTTCTGGGTCAACTCCCGCGGGGGGCAGTCCAGGAGGATCCCGACGCGCTGGCGGCTGGCCAACAGACCGACCAGGATGCGGGCGCCCAGGTATCCCTTGACATTCTCGAACATCATCGCTGGGCCCAGCTTGGTGGGCCGCTGGACAGTGGCGCCGGCACCGACCCGTTTGTAGACACCGGCCAGTTCGCCCATGGGGTCGATCGGGTGGTTGGTGGTGTGCAGTTGCCCGGGGTGTTTGGCCAGTACCTCCAGGGCCGAGCGCAGATCTTGGACGGCCATGGCTACTCGGCTCCTTCACTGTCGGAGGTGCGGGACAGGCCCGTCCAGCGCCGGGCGTGGGGGGATTCGAGCCCGAACTGGTCCAGTACACGGGCCACGGTGTGATCGACGACTTCCTCCAGGGAGGTGGGCCTGTGGTAGAAGGCGGGCACCGGCGGCACCACCTGAGCTCCCATACGGGACAGAGCGAGCAGGTTCTCCAGATGGATCTCGCTCAGCGGAGTCTCCCGCGGCACCAGGACCAGGCGGCGCCGTTCCTTGAGGGTGACGTCCGCGGCCCGCGCGATCAGTCCGTCCGCGTACCCGGTACGGATACCTGCGATCGTCTTCATGCTGCACGGCACGACCACCATGCCGTCCGTGGGATACGAACCGGAGGAGATGACAGCCGCCTGATCACCGGCTCCGTACACCACATCCGCCAGCTTGGACACCTCACGGGCGCTGTATGGAGTCTCCAGCTCGATCGTGGTCCGTGCCCACCGGGACAGCACCAAGTGGGTCTCCACCCCGCCGATCTCGCGCAGCACCTCCAGGAGCCGTACCCCCAGCGGGGCACCACTGGCTCCCGTCATCCCGACGATCAGGCGTGCCGTCATGCGCCCGCCCTCGCCTGCCGGCCAAGCCCGACGAAGTCCATCAGCCGTGCCGTGAACTGCTCGTACATCTGCTCCACCGTCTCGGGCAGCGTGTAGAAGCTCGGGATCATCGGGTACACGACCGCACCCGCCTCCGTCACCTGGGTCATGTTCCGCAGATGGATCAGGTTGAACGGGGTGTCCCGTACGCACAGCACCAGCGGGCGGCGCTGCTTGAGACACACGTCCGCGGCCCGCTCGATCAGCGAGTCCGAGTGTCCCTGGGCGACGCGGGACATGGTGCCCAGCGAGCACGGCACGACGAGCATGCCCCAGACGTCGTGGCTCCCGGAGGTGTGGGGCGCGGCCCAGTCGTCCGCGTCCCAAGCCGTCACCTTCCCGGACTCCCTGCCGAGAACGGCCTGGACCATGTCGCGGTCCTCGGCACCGCCGAACTCGTGGGCGACCAGTTTGCGTCCGCATGACGACACCAGAAGGTCGACATGGCCGACACGCTCGTCGGCCTCCAGCGCGGCCAGGACGTGGTGAGCCATACGGGTACCACCGGCACCCGTGACGGCCAGGATCATGTTGCGCTGCTCCGCCATGCGGGAGGACTCCTCATCGACACAAAGTGACAAGACACCCCCACACGGTCACCGCGCTCCCACCTTGCCATGAGACTGCTCGCCTCGCACGAGGAGCCCCAGCGGAACCGTCGGGCATCGCGCGACCATCGGGAATACATGAATAGTCATGCATGTTGGAACGGTCGAACCGCCCTCGTAGGGAAGAGAAAGACAGAAAAGGCAGCAAGCATGCAGTTCGGGATCTTCTCCGTCAGTGATGTGACCCGCGATCCGGTCACCGGATACACGCCGAGCGAGGCCGAGCGGATCGACGATGTCGTCGAGATGGCTCGCCACGCCGACGAGGCGGGATTGGACGTGTTCGCGATCGGCGAGCATCACAACCCACCGTTCTTCGACTCCTCGCCCACGACTCTGCTGGCCGCGATCGCCGCGACGACCAGAAGCATCACGTTGTCGACGTCGACGACGCTGATCACCACCAACGACCCGGTGAAGATCGCCGAGGATTACGCGATGCTGCAGCACCTGGCCAAGGGGCGGCTCGACCTGATGCTCGGGCGCGGCAACACCGGCCCGGTCTACCCGTGGTTCGGCAAGGACATCCGCAAGGGAGTCCACCTGGCCTTGGAGAACTACAACCTGCTGCACCGGCTGTGGCGGGAGGACGTGGTGGACTGGGACGGCGAGTTCCGCACCCCGCTGCAGGGCTTCACCTCCACCCCGCGCCCACTGGACGACGTCCCGCCGTTCGTCTGGCACGGCTCCATCCGCACCCCCGAGATAGCCGAGCAGGCCGCCTACTACGGCAACGGCTTCTTCGCCAACAACATCCTGGCGCCCAACGGCCACTTCAAGCCGCTGGTCGACCTCTACCGAAAGCGCTACGAGCACTACGGCCACGGGCGGGCCCAGGACGCCATCGTCGGTCTGGGCGGGCAGGCGTACATCGCCAAGCGCTCACAGGACGCCTACGCCGAGTACCGCCCGTACTTCGACAACAATGCGCACGGCATCCGGATCCCGCTGGAGGACTGGGTGAACGCGACGCCGTCGAGTGTGGGCAGCCCGCAGGAGATCATCGACAAGACCCTCGGCTTCCACGAGATCTTCGGCGACTACCAGCGGCAGCTGTGGGTGGTCGACAACGGCGGGCTGCCGCAGTCCGCAGTGCTCAAGCAGATCGACCTGCTGGCCGAGGAGGTCGTCCCTGTGCTGCGCAAGGAATTGGCCGCACGCCGCGCACCCGGTGTGCCCGAGGCGGCGCCGACCCATGCCGACCTGGTGCGTGCCAAGTACGGTGACCGACCTGCCCGTCAGCCGCGCCCCAACGCCAACCGCGGCGACAACACCGCCGGCACCTCGCCCTACCAGGACAGCGACCCGGACAAGGTCGCCGTCCACCCCTCCCTGTGACCACCACCGGCGCGGGGCCGGGCAACGGCGCGGGACACGGAGCCGGCGCCCCGGGTCAGGCCATCGGGGCATGGGAGAGCCTGTTCCGCGCGCAGGTGGCGCTGGCACGGGAGTTCGCCGCCGGGAACATCTGGGACGAACTCTCACCGCACGAGTACGACGTCCTCTACACCCTGTCCACCGCCCCCGAAGGACTCCGTTCGACAGACCTCAACCGCCTGATCCTGCTGACCCAGTCGGGCGTCTCCCGGATGATCGCCCGTCTCAACGATCGCGGGCTGATAGAGCGCCGCACCGATCCCGACGACGCTCGTGCCCACCGGATCGCCCTCACCGAGGCAGGCCACGAACTGCAGCGCGCCGTCGGCCGGCGACACGCCAGGCAGATCGTCCAGGCCATGACCCGCGCACTCGACGCCGACAGCCTGCGGCAGCTCGACGAACTGTGCACCAAGCTGCGCACCGCCGCCGATGCCGCGTCCGAGGCCAGAGGTTCGACAACCGACACCGAAAGGGATCACGAGACCCCATGACCACTGATATCGAAGAGCCCCGCACCATCGTCGTGGTCAGCGCGGGCGTGAGCGATCCGTCCTCGTCCAGGTTGCTGGCGGACCGGCTGGCGCAGAAGACACACGACCTGCTTCACGCCCACGGAATCGAGTCCCGCATCACCACGATCGAACTGCGCACCCTGGTGGACGAGATCGGCCGGGCGACCGTGGCCGGCTTCGTGGGCGAGGGGCTGCGTCCCGCGATCGAGTGCCTCGCCACCGCCGACGCCGTGATCGCCGCGACTCCCGTGTACAAGGCCGGAGTCAGCGGCCTGTTCAAGTCCTTCGTCGACCTCCTGGACAACGATCTGCTGATCGCCAAGCCCGTTGCCGTCACCGCGACCGCCGGCAGTGCCCGGCACGCCCTGGTGCCCGACGAGCAGATGCGCCCGCTCTTCGCCTACATGCGGGCGTTGGTGACGCCGACCGCGCTCTTCGCCGCCCCGGAGGACTGGGGCGACGGGGCGTTGGGGGATCGCATCGCCCGAGCCGCCACCGAACTGGCTGCACTGATCGAGAGCGGCGTCTCCCGCTCCGTCGTGGACGGAGCCTGGTCTCGCTATCAACACCAGTTCGGCAGCTCTGCGCAGCGGAGCGGTCGAGCCGCCGAACCGGGCGAGATCGATTTCGACACGGACCTCATGCGTCTCGCGACCGGCGGCAGGGCCACGGCAGCCGCAGTTCCTCAACGCAGTTGATCCGCGGGGCCACCGCACCTGTGGCACCTGTCCCACAATCGGACCCCCTCGACAGGGTCCCCAAAAGTTGACCCTGCGACGGAGAAGGCCGGCACACCAGCAGGGTGCCGGCCTTCCAGCGCCTATGCGGTACCGTCGCGTTCGGTCAGCCAGGTACGCGTCGGCCGGCACACCAACTTGCCGTTCACGACCTTGCACCAGGTCTGGTAACCGTGGGAGTACAGCCGCTTGCCGAGCCAGTTGTAGGCATCGGCGCCAGGACGGGTCGACGGGGTGTAGAGCTCGAAGTTCGCGGCGTCGTCGACGCTGCCCGTGCCGTCGTAGCGGGCGACCTTCGGGTACGGGTACACCGGGCGGGTACGAGTCACCGTGCCGTTGGTGATGTTGGACGCGACGATCTTGCCGGGCTTGGTCGCTGTCTCCGCCCAGGCCATCACCGGGGTGAGGACGTCGAAAGTGTTCGGTCCGTTGCCGCCGCCGCAGTGCGCGACACCCGGGAACATGTAGAGCTTGGCGAAGCGGTCGGCCGTCTTCGTCCCCATCGTCCTGCGCAGGGCGTCGTAGTAGGCCAAGGTCCCCTGCGGCGAGATGTGTTGGTCGTTCCAGCCGTGCCAGAGGAGCAGCTTGCCGCCGCTCTTCGCGTACGCGCCGAGGTCGGGGTCCATGGCGGCGAGGTAGCTGGAGGACTGGACCGTATTCCAGAACGACTCGACGGTGAAGTCGAGGTCGGAGAGCTGGAATCCGGGGTTCGCAGCGTTCGTGTACGCGAGGTAGCGGGTGAAGGACGTCACGAAGTTCTCGCTCGCCACCGTCTGGCCCTGCGCCGTCGGTACGAACAGCGTCCACTCCAGCTCGGAGCCCCATTCATGGGAGATCGCAAGTTCCAGCTTGCGCCCCTTGGCGTCAGTGGCGCCGTCGTGCAGTCGCTGGACCACTGCGGCCTGAGCGGTCGTCAGGCAAGTCGACGCATCCTGACCAGTCGTACACACGAGCGTCTTCGGGTCGAAGTCGCAGTTGCGCGGGTCGTCGAGGATGCCGTCCGTGACCCCGTCGAGCGCGTCGCACTTGTCCAGCACGGCCTGGTGGATCAGGGGCAGTTTGTCGGCGAGGAGGATGTAGCTGCCGTCCTTGTCCTTGTTCGTCAGCACGTTCCAGGCGTGGTGGAAGGTGTTCTGGACGACCATGTTGTTCGCGGGCGCGCCGGCGGCGATGCCGTCGAAGTCGTCCGGGTAGCGCTGCGCCTCCATGAGGGCTTCGCGGCCGCCGTCGGAGCAGCCGGTGAAGTACGAGTAGGCAGGGCGCCGGCCGTAGAACTTCGTGATGACCGCCTTGGCAACCTGAGAGGTGACGTGCACGCCTCGGTAGGCGAAGTCGATCTGCGCCTGCGGGTTGTTCAGCGCCCAGGAGCCGTCGTTCTGTCCCTGGTGCCCCATGTCGGTGGTGGCGCTGGCGACGGTGCCGTCCTGGACGACCGGACAGGTCGATGCCTGGCCGTAGTTGATGTTGGCGCTGCCGCACAGACCGCCACAGCCGGTCTGCACGTAGCGCTGGGTCCAGCCATTGATCGGCAGGCGCATCACAATGGTGTTCGCCGGGGCGATGGTTCCCCGCACCTCGCAGTAAGGTGCTGCGCCTGTTGTCACTACCTTCGCCGAGGAGATCGTGACCGGTGCGTCGGTGACTCCGCTCAGTTCGAGGTTCGGCACATCGGTGCAGTCCCGCACGGGCTTCACGGCAGGCAGATCCGCCAGGCCTTCCGCCGTGACGCCGCGACGCGACGACTCGACATCACCAGCGGAACTCGCGCTCGCGGTGGGCACCACAAGAACCGCGAGCATCGCCGCCACCGCCGCGCACGCGCCGGCAACGGATCTCGGGCGGCCGCGAACGAAGGACCAACGCATGGGTTACCCCTCTCGATATCGGCGCGCGGCTCCCGCAGCAGCGCCACCGAGCGGTGAGCGTGCCCGAAGCCCGAACTATCGTCAACAATTTCGACAACAATTTCTCGCCGTATCGCGCCCCTCGCGGCATTCGCAGGTGCCGCGACAGTGAGGCATGTGGCAACCGGTCGTCGTGAGCTCTACGCGGTGGCCGGCTTGAGCAGGTAGCCGACGCCGCGCTTGGTGTGGATCATCGGTTCTCGGCCCGCGTCGATCTTGCGGCGCAGGTAGGAGATGTAGAGCTCGACGACGTTGGAGCTCCCGCCGAAGTCGTAGGACCAGACCCGGTCCAGGATCAGTTCCTTGCTGACCACGCGGCGCGCGTTGCGCATGAGGAAGCGCAGTACCTCGTACTCGGTGGGCGACAGGCGAATGCTCTCGCCGCCCCGCCACACCTCTTGGCTGTGTTGGTCGAGCGTGAGATCGCCGACGACGAGGAGGGGGTCGTCACGTCGGTCGGCGGCGCCGGCACGCCGTATCAGACCGCGCAGCCGTACGACGATCTCCGCCAGGCTGAACGGCTTGGTGACGTAGTCGTCGCCGCCCGCGGTGAGGCCGGCGATCCGGTCCTCCACCGCGTCCCTCGCGGTGAGGAACACGACGGGGACGTCCGGCTGCTGCTCGCGCAAGCGCCGAAGGACACTGAGGCCGTCGGTGTCAGGGAGCATCATGTCCATGATGACGGCGTCGGGTTGGAAGGCGCGCGCCGTACGTACCGCCGACGCTCCGTCCCCGACGGTCTCGATCAGCCAGCCCTCGTACTGCAGGGCCATGGTGAGGAGCTCGGTGATGTACTGCTCGTCGTCCACGACGAGCACCCGGACAGGGCTCCCGTCCGGCTTCAACGGTTCGGTACGTGTCGGGGGCAAGGTCGTCGTCATGTCAGATCCTGGAGCAACTTCGGCGGGGGGTGTGGCCCCGCCCTCCGGCTCCCCAAAGGCGAAGGACGGGGCAGTGGGCGGTGTCCGGTACACAGAAGACGTCAGGCCGGACACGCGCCTCGCAGGTGTCCGCCAGGCAGGAGGCAGCAGGACGGACACCGCGTTCGTGGGGGTGAGCGTTGTTCGGTGAGGGCTACTTCTTGTAGCCGGTCACCTTGGCAACCCAGGTGAGGAAGTCGCCGGGGTCTTCGTTGGTGGCGTGCCCCTTGTCCCAGTAGAAGGAGTAGTTGACGTCGTCTCCCAGGTTGTCCGCCGTGGCAGCCAGGTTGGAGGAGATGACGTGCGAGGTGTCGGTGTCACTGGTGCCCAGGCGGATCCACCAGTACTTCGACCGGTCCGGATTGCGCTCTTCGAGCAGGTGGTACATCGGGTTCATCAGCTTGAGCTTCTCGGGGATGTCGCTCGCGACCCGCTTTGAACTCAGCCCGGTGCTGTCGTTCTTGGCGCTGTACGCGGTGAAGTGACGCGACTCGGTCGTCCCCTCGCCGAACTCGTTGTTCTCACCAGCGGACAGGTCGAAAGCGTCGAAGGCCGGGGAGGTCTTCTTCCGCGCACCCACGTGCGTGAGGTAGTCCTCCCACGTGAAGCTGGCCTTGCCGCCGGACCAGGTGATGAAGGTGTTCTTCGCCAGGTAGGTCTCACGCTCCGAGTCAGACAGAGCCGCGAGGTACTTGGTCGCGGACGGCTCCAGGAAGTTCTGCAGGAGGTAGTCGTCGTAGTTGCGGGCGGTCAGCTTGCCGAAACCGTCAAGGCCCTTCAGCTTCAGACCCGCCTGGTACTCGGCGAACTGGGACTGCAGTTCCTTCGACACGGTCTGGTCGACGACCTTGCCGGTGGACTGGGTGACGTTGGAGCCCCAGTTCCACTCGTAGGCGCCGTCGGCGTGCTCCAGGTCGGTGATCGGGCACCAGGCGCCGGTCGCGAAGATCGCGTCCGGGGCGTCGGCGGCGCCGGCCTCCTGCAGGTACGAGTCGTAGAGCTTGCTGTTGCCGGACGCGCCGAGCAGGGCTGAGGAGGCACCGCCGGCGCTGGTGCCGGTGGAGACGATCCGGTCGGCATTACCGGGCAGCCGGCCCTTGTTGAAGCGGATGTAGCGCACCGCGGCCTTCAGGTCCACGATCACCGCGGGGGCCGTGCCGTAGTAGACGCCGGAGGAGGTGGTCAGACTGCGGCCTCGCGTGCCGGGCTCCACGACGACGTAACCCGCAACCAGCGCGAGCTTCGCGAGGTTGACCATCCCGTTGATGGCGCCCGTGCCGCCCGTGCCCGTACCGCCCGACGGCATTCCGCTGGGCAGCGCCCCGTCGGTGGGCATCCCGGACGATGTCCCACCGGTGCCGGTTCCGGTGCCGCCAGTCATGGAGCCCATCTCCAGCGCGGCCTGGCCGACACCCGTGGCGGTCGCGACGGTCGACGGCATGTAGGCGCCCACCGCGTTGGCCAAAACGATCGGTGCCCTGGATGCGTCGACGGTCTTGCCGTCGATCTTGACGGGCACGCTGACGACGAGACTCTGGTGGGTGTCGTCGCTCGGGTTGGTGACGTAGTCGCGGGCCTTGTAGAAGTGGTAGGTCACCGAGTGGTCGGTGCCGGCCGCGTCCGCGAGCGTCTCCGTCAGTTCCGTGTAGTCGTCCTTGTCGAAGACCAAGGCGTCGGAAGACGACGCCGCGGAGTCCTTCTTCTCCCCCGACGCCTGCGCCGTCAGCGCGACGCCGCCGATCGCCGCGACACCCGCGGTCGCGCCGATCCCGATGACGACGTTCCTTCGCTTGATTGCCCGGTGCTTCACGGTCTCTCTCCTCATGAGGCGGTTGACGGTCGCCGGTTTGTTGGCATTTGCGAACCTAATGACACTTCACGCAGATCGTCAACATTTCCGTTGACTTCTCAGCAAACCCTCAGGTAATTTTTCAACCATTGAAAAATATGGTCTCACCGTAGCAGGTCCGCCGGTGGGAGCCAGTACACGAACAGTCCAGCCACCTCCGAAGGCGAACGCCGCTAGCGAGGCCGGGGCATCGACCGGGACTGCCAGGACCGGGTTCGACGCGCAGATCGATGAGGACCCTCGAATCATGGAATGGCCGGTCACGGTCGGTATGAGGGGTGACAAGGAGGTGCCGTGGCATCACAAGCACAGGCTCCCGAACCGCTGCTGTCCACGGATGTCGACGCCCTGCTCGCAGCGGCGGGTGCGGTGGCCTCGTCACGGCCGGACCGCGAGTACCGGAACCTGCGGGGCATCGTCGGCGGTGCCGCCGCCGCAATCGCCGTGCTCGACTCCGAGCTGCTCTACCTCTGAGGGCAGGAGCAAGTTCATCCACATCCCGGCCGGCCCACCGCTTGGCACCGGGCTCGGCGAGTACACCACCGTGACACACCCCGATGTAGCCGGGGGCACGCTGATCTTCTACACCGACGGCCTCGTCGAGCGCGCTGCGAGGACATCGACACCTCGCTCCACCGTCCGACCCGGCTCCACCTCAGCCCACAGGACGACCTGGACACGATCCTCGACTCGGTCCTCGCCCAACTCACCGAGGACCCGCCGAGGACGACATCGCGCTTCTGGCCGCCCGCGTCCGCAGGGAGTGAGCCCCTGAGACCGGGGTCTCGATCCGTTGCAGGAACTCGTCCTCAGACAGGCCCTCGACGATCTCTCCACATCGGCGGGTTGAGGTCCAAGGTCAGCGGTGTTGCAGCGGTTCTCCTCCGGCGGAGGCGGGCTGGCGGCGAGGTCAGTCTCCAAAATCTCGACATCATCGAGGGCTGCGTGCGCAGCAACTGCCCGCTTCCGAGTGAGGGCCGATGATACCGGCCCTCGTGGTGGACCTACGCTTCCTCATACGTTCCGATACTGATCCAGGTCTTCCCGGCACGTTCGGCCGCGCCGGCGAAGGCCTGTTGGGCCTGCTCCAGCGGGAAGCGGGCCTCGATGATCGCGCCGGGCCGAGCCTCAGACAGTTCGTGGATCGCGCTGGCGAAGTCGCCGGGGTGGTCGTAGATCATCGACCCGCGAATCACCAGTTGACGGCGAACCACGTCGTCCGTGGTGAGCGGCAGTGTGTGGGAATTGAGACCGATCAGGACAACGGTGGCGCCCGGCGCGGCTCGCTCCGCGGCAAGGTGGAGAGCGGGTGCATGGCCGGAGGTTTCGAAGACGTACGTGAACCCGGTGCGACCATCGTCAGGGACCGCCCCCACCTGTTGGGCGCGAGCGAGCCTTTGCGCGTGAGGCTCGGTGACGACAGGTTCGATGCCGAGGCGGGACAGGATCGAACACACCAACAGCCCCTGGGCCCCGGCACCGACGACCAGGCAGCGATCCGCGGTGGTGACGCCGCTGCGCCGCACGGCGGCTCGGGCCACCGTGTAGGGCTCCGTGCTCGCCAGGTCCTCGACGGTCGGACCGTCGGGGACCTCGTGGGCGAAGTGCGCGGGGAGGGCTACCTGTTCGGCCAGGACGCCCGGGACGTTCAGACCGACGATGGCCCGGTGCGGACAGGCCGACGTCAGCCCGCTGAGGCAGTCGGCGCACTTCAGGCAGACGTAATTGGGTTCAACGACCACACGTCGGCCCACCTGACGGTCCCGCACATCGCTGCCGACCGCGGCAATCCGCCCGAAACCCTCGTGGCCGACGATCCATGGAACGGTGGGTGTGAGCCGCTCGCCGTGAAAGACATCGAGGTCCGAGCCGCACAGCCCGACGCCCTCCATCTGCACGATCACATCGCGCGGACCGCAGACGGGCTCCGCGCAGTCGTCGACGGTTTCGATGCGGCCAGGTGCCGTGAGGACAGCAGCTTTCACCGGAACTCCAAGTGGTCCACTAGATGGAACAATTGATCCACTATATGGTGAGCATAGAGCGCGAGGCTCACCCCCAACAAGCGCCGAGGTGCCACCGACGAGCAGATGTCGGCGGCACCTGGACCGGAGCGCAGAACTCAGGCGGTCGCACCTTCCCTTGCGGTGGCACGCGACAGGGAGCCTGCCGCGGCGTCGTCGCCGCGCATCCGCAGCGCGACGAGGAAGGAGACGGCGCAGCCAAGAGCGATGTAGGCAGCGACCAGGCTCCAACTGCCGTCGGCCCAGATCACCAACGAGCTGGCGATGAACGGTGTGAATCCACCACCGACCGCGCTCGCCAGCTGGTAGCCGACGCCGGCGCCGCTGTAGCGGTACTCGGGACCGAACATGTCGGTGAACAGGGACTGCTGAACGGAGACCGCCATGTCGTGGGCGACGTTCACCAGCAGCACGGCACAGGCGACGATCAGTACCAGCGAACCCGACTCCATGGCCCGGAAGTACGGCACCGCACTCACCACACCCGCCAGAGCACCCCAGCAGTACACCTTGCGACGGCCGAAACGGTCGGCGAGGTAGGCGAAAGCCGGGATGGTCAGGACGGCGAGGCCGCCCACAGCCAGGTTGACGTTGAGCAAGCTGTCGCGGTTCAGGCCCAGTTCGTCCGTGCCGTAGGCGAGGCCGAAGGTTGTCACCCCGTAGAAGGTGAACAGTTCCACGAAACGCAGCCCGATGATGGCGAAGAAGCCTTTGGGGTTCGACTTCACTGCGGCGATCAGGGGGACGCGGGGCTTGGTCTCCTCACTCATCGAAGCGACCTTCTTGGTGAAGACCTCGGACTCCTCGACCTTGGCCCGCACGACCAGGCCGACGATCACCAGGACCGCGCTGACCAGGAAGGGAACGCGCCAGCCCCAGGAGCGGAAGGCCGCGTCGGTGGTGGCACCCGACATGATCTTGGTAACGAGTGTGGCGAGGAGCAGACCGACCGAGGCACCCACCTGGACGCCGCTGCTGAAGAGGGAGCGCCACTTGGCGGGTGCGTTTTCCACCGCCATCAGCGCGGCACCGCCCCACTCTCCGCCGACCGCGAAGCCCTGAGCGGCCCGCAGCACGACCAGCAGCACGGGGGCCCAGACCCCGGCCTGCGCATAGGTCGGCAGTACGCCTATCAACGTGCTGGCCACACCCATGATCAACATGGTGAGGACCAGCATCCGTTTGCGGCCCAGCCGGTCTCCGAAGTGACCGAAGACGATCCCGCCCAGCGGCCGGAAGAGAAATCCAACCCCGAACGTGGCCCACGCGGCCAGCGTCCCGACGGCCGGCGAGGCGTCGGGGAAAAAGAGATCGCCGAACAGAAGGCCGGCGACGATGCCGTAGAGGAAGAAGTCGTACCAGTCGACAACCGCTCCCATGAAGCTCGCGATCGCCGCCCTTCTCGCCACACCGGGGTTCGTGGACCCGGCGGCCGCGACCTGCTGTCGCTCCTTGCTCATCAGATACTCCCTTGGAGGCTGCGCCTCTCGCGCCCGACCGAGCCGCACGAGCGGGGCGCGGCAAATGAGGTTCGGGACACGAATGGCTACGGTGGGGACGGATACCGGCAAAGGCGGGCGCTCGGCGGGTGTGGAGCGGCCGTACCGGCAAACCGGGCCATCGCCGACGGTATGGGGCGGCGACCCAAAGGTGCGGTCCACTCAGCGGAACGATTGGACCAAGTAGCGGAAACATACGGTTCGCCGTTTCCGGCTTCAAGGGTTACGACAAGATTTCTCAGTCTTTACGGTTCCAGAGGTCCGCCTGGTGGACTACCGTCATGGCTGAGCGCGCCCCGCACCAGGGGCCGTCCATCGATGACCAGTGCGGGGAGGGACCTACGTGGATGACAGGGACACAGCGGCCGAGGCGGTCAAGGAACCGAACGGCACGGGCGTGCGCAGCGTACGGCGCGCTGTGGACATTCTGGGTCTGCTGAGCGAGGACCGTCCTGTCATCACTCTGCGCCAGATCACCGACACCACCGGACTGGCCAAGACGACCGCACTACGCCTGGTCCAGACCCTTGAGGAGACCGGCCTGCTGTCATCCCACCCGCTGGGTTACACCGTCGGCCCCGGCCTGTGGCGCTGGGCCTACCTCGCCCGCAGCCAGTGGGAAGTGCCGCAAGAAACCCGCAAGGTCATGCGCGACCTCGCAGACAGGTCGGGGGAAACGGTCAACGTCTTCGTCGCCCGTGACGTGCGCCGCGTCTGTGTCGCACACGAGGAGAGCCCGCTCCCGCTGCGTCACGTCGTCGACGTCGGCGACGAACAGCCACTGTGGGCCGGCGCATCCTCCAAGATTCTTCTTCGCGACGCCTCCGAAACGCAGGCACGCCGCATTGCCGCCGCCTCCCCCCATGGCGAGACATACGCGCCACAGCTACTCAGCTGGGCGCAGGAGGCGGCGGACCGCGGCTATGCCGTCAGCAGCAGCGAGTTCGACGAGGGGCTGACTGCCGTCGCCGTCCCGGTGACCAACCGCTCAGGCAGGGTCATTGCTTCTCTCTCCGTGAGCGGGCCCAGCAATCGCTTCTCCTACGAGGCCGTCGAACGCTTCGCCACGGATCTCACGGAGGCTGCCGCGCTCATCTCCGCCCAGGGTTTCAGCCACCCCTTCAGCCAGGACCGCTGAACCTGGCAGCGGCCCTTACGCCGGCAAGACACAGGGCTCGGAGGCGCGCCAAAGAGGCCTCGTCGGCCCCTGCCGGAGTGTCCCGCACCCGGAAGGTGCCGCGAGTCGGCGACGGCGAAAGGCGTCGTGTGGCCGCTCTCGCGGTACGAAACCCAAGGTCAGGATTCAACCAGGCGATAACGCGCCATCATGCAGTCGTCCTCGTGATCGAGGATGTGGCAGTGCCACACATAGCCCTGCAACGTATGGCTCTGCTGGTCCGCCTCCATCCCCTCCATCGAGTGTCCGCCCCCTGCGGCCTCCCATGTTGCATCCGGGTCGAAGCCGAGCTCGTCCGCCGAGGGGAACCGGACCAGCACGCGCGTCACCATGCCCTCCGGGCAGGCAACGGTGTCCTTCGCCCCGGCCTCCCACGCCGCGGGCGGCTCCGGCTCACCCTTGAGGAACCGTGCGGGTGAGGGCGCCCACCGCGTGCCCTTCGGCGGTCGCGGATTGGCCAGCAGGTAAGCACCCAGCCTGAACTCCTGGCGGTTCAAAATCCGCATGTTCACCAAGTGCAGGTGCACCGGGTGTTCCTCCACCGTGGCGTTGACGATCTCCCACAGCTCCGTGGTGCCCTGCCGGGGCATCTCGATGTCCTCGTCGGTGAAGGACAGGTTGTTCAGCGACATGCCCACCGGCGGCCAGCGCTTCAGGTCACCGTCCTGGGTCAGTGCGACGACACGCGTCCGGACGGGAGTCTCCGGGCGCGGCAGCAGAGGCGGACGTCCGGCTCCGCCACGCAGACGGGCCGGCGGGGTCGCCGTGTGCCCGGTGACGCCGGTACCGATGAACTGTACGAGATGCGGGAGGGGTTCGGCGCCGCTGACGAGCTTGATGATCGGCACTTCCTCCTGGTCGTTGGTGAGCTCGACCCGCTCCCCCATGGACAGCCGGGAGAAGTCGACAACCAGGTCGATGCGTTCGCCAGGAGTGAGCCGCACGGACGTGGTGAGCACCGAGGTGTCGAGCACGCCGCCGTCGTTGCCGACCACCCAGAACGCCATGCGGTTGCTGAAGAACAAGTGGTAGCTGCGGTAGTTCGAACCGTTGACCACCCGGAACCGGTACAGGCCCTTGGCGACGCGGTAATACGGGGAGACGACCCCGTTCACCGTCATGAGGTCGCCGATCTGCCCCGGGTCCCACTTGCCCTCGGGGATGCTGGTCAGGGTGCGGAAGTTGAGCGAACCGTCCTCATGGAACCGACGGTCCTGAAGGACCAGCGGCATCTCGAACTCACCGCTCGGCAACCCCCAGGCGTTGTCCACCCCGCCGGTGTCGAAGCCGTCCCGCAGCAGGTACATCCCGGCGAGCCCGCCGAACACGTTGAGGCGGGTGAGTCCCTCCGCGTGATCGTGGTACCAAAGGTGGGCAGCCTCCTGGGGGTTGTCATAGCGATAGCGACGCGAGCCGCCGGGCACGAAGACGTCCTCGGGATGCCCGTCCATGTCCGGCGGCGCCACGGCCCCATGCAGGTGCACCGATACCGGCGGCATGGTGCGGGCTGCCTCGGTGGCGCCGTGCAGTGAGGTGTCGATGTCCTTCGCGAACAGGTGCATGCCCAACTGGTTCTCGAACGTCAGCTCCAGGGATTCATGGGCATGTGCGTCGACGGTCGGGCCAAGATACGCCTGACCGCCGTAACCCCACGTGGGTGCGGGGTTGAGGTCCCGGTGGAACCGGTGACGCGCGCCGGCGACCGCCAGGGTGCGGTCGCCGCGGACCACCGGCGGCACGGGCAGCTCGTCGACGTAGGGCTCCAGGTAAGGGGACGGGAAGGTGCGCGGATCCGCGCTGTCCGACGCCTGCGAGAAGTACGGGTACGCCAGCCCCAGGCTGCCGGCCAGACCGGCTCCGAGTCCGGTCTTCAGTAGCCGACGTCGTGACAGGCGGTGCGACATCTCATCAACCCCTTGGTGTTCGTGGAAGAAGCAGCCGGGTGCGGGCCGAACGCGTGAGGCCGTGAAGGAGCAGAGCACGGTTGTGGACACGACCGCAGCGGTGCGATGACACGTCCCACCTGCACACAAGCCAATAACTGAGTGGATGCTATCAGTTAGATGAGGTCAAAATGATAGAGGCATATCGCTTGATAGAGTGAGGCGTGTCCACTCAGATCCGGCCCCTGCGAGCCGACGCGGCCAGAAACGTCCAACGCATCATCGACGCGGCGCACGCCGTGTTCGACCGGGGCGGCTACGACGTACCCATGGACGAGATCGCCGCCGAGGCGGGCGTTGGGATCGCCACCGTCTACCGCCGCTTCCCGCGCCGCGAGGATCTGGTCAAGTCCGTTCTGGAGCAGCGCCTCAGCGCCCGGCTGAACCCTGTGCTGGAAGCGATACGGCACGAGCCGGACACGCGCAGGGCCATCCGGCTCGCTCTTGAGGCAGGGGTGTCCGCTGCCGCGGAGGAACGCGGTACGCTCGCCGCCGCCTCCAATATCGGCGCGATGACCCTGGACGTCGCGCAGCGATTCTTCGAACCGGCGAGTCAGATGATCGAGCGCGGTCAGCTCAGCGGAGTGGTTCGAGCGGACCTCGTCGCCGACGACGTACCTCGGATCGTGCTGATGCTGGTGGGGACCTTCCCGTCCTTCGAACCCGGGTCGGACGGCTGGCGCCGCTACCTGGACCTACTCATGGACGCCATCGCCCCACTGGATGGCCCCAGTCGACTGACTCCGCCACAGTCCCTGAAGAACCACACGCCGCCCATCGACCTCTAGGCCACGAGTCTCCGTGACCTGGACAGCCCTACTTACACTCCCGGAATCGACCGGATCAACGCGGGTCCTCGTCCATCCTCTGGACGATTCTCTCCGACATCTCTGCCAGCAACCGCAGCTCGGCGGGCGTGACGTGGTCGAGGAACAGCTCGCGCACCGCCGTGACATGTCGCGGTGCCGCAGTCTCGATCGCGGCCCGCCCTGCAGCAGTGATCACCACGTAAGCCCCACGTCCATCGTCCGGGCAGTCCTCCCGCACCACCAGCCCCCGTCCGGCCATCCGGGCGATGTGGTGGGACATCCGGCTCTTCTCCCACTCCAATTCACGCGCCAGATCCTGATAGCGCTGCCGCCCATCCCCCACATCCGTGAGATTGACCAGCACGGCATAGTCCGCGGCCGACAGCTTCGACTCCGTCTGCAGCCGGCGCGCAAGCCGACCCTCGAGCCTCTCGTTCAGCCGGACGAAGCTCCGCCACGCGCGCTGCTCATCCGGCGTCAACCATGGCACTGCCGCTTCGTTCATGAGGCCAAAGTGTAAAGCGGTTGACGAGTCATCCGCCTCGATCGGCGGCCGTAGAACATTCAGCCTCGCGCCTCAAAGCCCTTCATCAACAGTCAGGCTGCGGCGGCGGTCATGTCCGCTTCGATTCGCCAGGCCAGTACCGGCAGCCCTCCTTGCCCCCGAAGCGCATTTGACAGCATTCTGGCCGTCTCCGGCCAAGCACGGCGGCATCACCCGTACGATGCCTGTCATGCATCACCTCTGTGACTGACCAGCAATCGGTCCGTCGTCGTCCGCCGGCCACGGACCTTCACGACGTCATTCCGTCGTTCGTCCCGGTCATCGTCCGGGACGTCACACTGCTGGAGTCACTGGTGCTCTTCACCCGACGGCGCCCTCACACAAGTCTCGTCGCGCTCCTGCGCGACAACGGCGACTTCCGACGCCTCTTCTGCGCTTCCGCCCTCAGTCTGATCGGTGACTGGTTCACTTTCGTCGCCCTCAGCACCTTCATCTATCGCCATACGGGCTCGGCAGGCTGGACAGCACTGTTGTTCGCCGTCAACTCGCTACCCGGGGTCGTACTGCTGCCGCTGATCGGCCCGCTCACCGACAGGTTCGACCGGCAAAGCCTGCGCATCGTGTGTGACCTGGGCGCGATCATTCCAGTCGCCGGCCTGCTGGTCGCCTTTCACACCCAGTCCGTTCCACTGGCCCTTGGCTGCCTTGCAGGGCTGTCCGTCGCCGCCGCCGTTGCGGGCCCCATCCCCGAGGCCGCACTGCCGAATCTCGCCACCTCCGGCGAACTGCCACTGGCACAAACGGCCCTCGGAAGCCTGTACTCGGCGGGCCTGTTGGTGGGAGCCGGCCTGGGCGGCGTGGTCTCAGCGGCATGGGGTGCCTCGGCGACTCTCGTCATCGACGGTGTGTCCTTCGCGGTCTCCGCGCTCCTCATCGCGAGGATCAGACAGCCGCTCTCCAAGGCGGTCACGACTCGTCGGATCCGGATGCGGGCGAATACGGCCGAACTCTGGACCTTTGTGCGGTCCACCCCCGTGGTATCCGCATTTCTGTGGCTGACTGTGGGGCTACGCCTCTGCTACGGCATGGTTGGTCTGTTACCTGTGTACGCGCTCGACCGCTTTCATGTCGGCGACGCCGGTGTTGGGGCCCTGTATCTGGCACAGGGGTTCGGCGCCGTACTCGGTCCCTTTCTCGGCCGGCGGCTCGCCGCCGGGTCGATGCGTCGGAGACTGCGCGCAGCCGGAGCCGGCCTCGCCCTCTTCGGGGTCGGCTATCTTGCCTTGGCCCAGGTCACCGCCCTTGGCCCCGGCATGGCCGCAGCACTGGTCGGCCACATCGGAGTGGGCGCGTGCGCGATCCTCGCTGTCAACGGCCTCCAGCTCGCGACACCCGACCACATACGCGGCCGTGTGATGGTCCTCGTCTTCGGCCTCTCGTCCGCTTTCCAAGGTGTGTCCTCTCTCGCGGTGGCGCCTTTGGCCACGACCATCGGCATGCCCGACACCACCCGGCTTCTCGCGGGGCTCGCTGTTGTCTACGCGTTCGTCTGGGCAGTCCGCGCAACACGCACAGGGAATGTGCGAAAGATCGTCGAACCGGACACGGCCCACAAGGACACTTCCGACCACGAACACTGCCCCCGTTGTACTTCCGACTGCCCATGTGCGTGACGCCACCAGCATGATCAGGGCGGGGCGAGCGCCCGTGTTCGCCCCGCTTCCCTGTCGAAGACGTCTGGCCGGGCGCATCCAGGTAGCACTTCGTAAGCGCACCTGCAGCCAACGAGACAACGCCGGTTCAGCGCCGGAACATCTGCCCGTTCCTCATGGGGTCAGTTCCTTGCCTGTCAGGCTCTTGTATTCGATGTTCCGGAAGTCACGTTCTGGATTTTCCGGTGACGTGACACTACCGAGCCAACCGAGGACAAACGCCGCTGGCACGGAAACAATTCCCGGACTCTGAAGCGGGTACCAATCGAAATGTACGTCCGGCCACAACGCGAAGGCGGTGCCGGAAATAGTTGGCGAGAAAGCTGTGAGAATGAGACAGATTGCGAGGCCGCCGTATACCGACCACAACATCCCTCGCTGATTGAAACGACGCCAGAAGAACGAGTAGATCAGTGCCGGGAAAATACATGACGCGGCAACACTCAGTGAAAAAGTGGCCAGGAACTCCATCGGGTACCGATGAGTAACGGCCGACAAAGAAAGACCCGAGATACCCACGAACACAGCTGTCCGGCGCACTCTGCGCACTTCCCTTCCGCGAGTCCCGAAATGTTCTCCCTTTTGTCGCGTGTCCCCTCGCGCAGAAGCGTCATGCGTCAGCGAGACAGCGGCAGCGAAGGTCGCACTGGCCACTGTGGTGAGGACAGCGAGGAACACGACACAGGCCACGACGGTGATGAGGGCAACACGCGCCGCCGAACCGTCATCGAGCACACCGGCAGCCAACGAAATGAAGGAAGACTGCCCGGAGACGTCGACCGCATAGAGGCTCTTACCCCCTACCACGGCGGAAGCCGCAAACCCGGCAGCGATCAGCAATGTGACGAAGGCACCGACGAGTCCTACAGCGACGCTCATGGAACGTCTCGCCGCGCGTCCGGTCTGCGAGGCGTTGACACGCAGGATCATCTGAGGCAGCACGGCCGCCCCGAGAATCACGACTATGTGGTTGCCGAGGGTGTTGAACGGTCCGAAGGCCTCGCTGTACGGCCAGAGCCCGGGGGCAAGATAATCGTCCGGTGCGACACTCCGCTCGATCGCAGCGGAAAGGAAGCGTCCGGGATCCCAGGAGAACTCGCCAAGAGTCAGGAACACTACCGCCGCAAGGGCCGCCAAGGTGACGGGCACTTTCACCACGTGAATGAAGCTCGTACCCCGGAGGCCACCGACCACGGCGAGACAGGTGACGAGACCTCCCATCAGCACCGTACAGAGCACCTGGGCCTCAGCGCTCGGCAGCCCTATCAGGAAGGCGACGCTGACACCGGCGGCTCGCAGCTGGACCAAGAGCACCGGAATCGTGATGACCAACGTCACCAAGTTTGCGGCAATCCGAGGTCGCACCCCTGATGCACGCAGGGTGAAAATGTCACCGAGAGTATAGCGACCGCTATTGCGTATCCTTTGGGCCAGGATCAGCATCACGCCGAGTGTCAGCAAGCCATCGACGGCAAAGGTGACTCCGTCATAGCCGAAAAGAGCAACAACCCCGGAAGCTCCCAACAGGGTTAGAACCGAAATGTGCTCGCCCGCCATAGCGAACCCGTTGAACACCGGAGACAGCGCGCGGTTGGCGACGAAGAGCTTTTCCGGAGTGTCCTCCTCCACCGCTGCAAGCATGAGGAGCCACAGGAGAGTCGCACCGACGAAGACCATGAAGGCCATGATCACCGGTCGCCTGGCATCCGACCCGACCTGGTCGAGTACGCCCGCGCTCAGGAAGTCGAGTGTCACCACTTCACCTGCGAGAGCTCGGAGTTCAGGGACACCTCGACGGGATCACACAACCGTTGGGAACGCAGCTCGAACAGCCAAGCGGTGATGACAAAGAGGCATATCTGCAGGAGTCCCCACACCATGCCCAGGGTAAGACGGCGATACAGGAAGATCGCTGGAATGTCGGTGAACGAGGAGAGCAGACTGCCGACGACGAGAGGAACCACGTTGACCAGGAGCAACGTGCGCTGAACACGGCGCATGGCTTCTCGGAGATTTTCAGCGCCTGGCGGCAGCGGAACATCACGCGGGCTGTGGGATGCCGGTTGGGGACCGGAAGGTACCGGCTTGACAGAAGGATGCACGGAAGCCTCTGAGCAGTGCGGGGACGGGCACATACGGAGCGCGCCCGCATACGCGCAGTTCGTCTTCGGGTAAGGGACGAGCCATTCGCATCCGCCGTCACCCGGCGCATTGTGTGGTGCATCGGGTGCGGCGGTGAATGCGGACACAGGCCTGGGTACAGATCCGCAGGCCGAAACAAGCCCTCCCCCTACAGCGTGCCTACGCTTGAGCTGCCGTGGGTGCAGGGCCGAGTGAGCAGTAGGAGCATCACCGATAGCGGGTTGATATGTCAACCGTCTGTACGATGCCCCTCACCCTGAGCAATGCCGGATCACGGCGTAGGGACCGGAGACGCGGCCGTCACAGTCAGGGCAGGACAGGTCGCACCGCGCCTCCGGAGCCGGGCCAGAACTCGACGGCATGAACCCAAGGCGCATCGAGAACCGGATACAGCAGGACACCTTAAGCCAGGCTTGTTGATGCATCAACTAGATGCGCCTGGAGGCGGGACACCTCAGCGCTGGGTCGTCTCGACGTCCGGATCCAGGAGCTCGGCAAAATTCCACGCCGAGAAGCCGGACGTCTCGTTCAGCTCGGCCCAGACGGTTTTGCCCTCTCGGGCGTGCCGCGTGCCCCACCGCTGGGCGAACTGGGCAACGAGGAGGAGTCCGCGACCACCCTCATCGAAGACTCGGGCCCGGCGCAGATGCGGGGTGGTGCTGCCGGCGTCGGAGACTTCACAGGTGAGCGTGCCGTCATGGATCAGGCGCAACCGGATGGGGGGTCGACCGTAGCGGATCGCATTGGTGACCAGTTCGCTGACCACCAACGCGGCGGTGAAGTCGAGTTCCTCCCTCCCCCAAACGGTGAGCTGCCCAGACACGCGTGAGCGAGCCCACGACACCACTGAGGGGTCGGGGTCCAGATCCCAGGTGGCGACCTGATCGCCACCCAGCGCGTGGGTACGGGCCAGAAGAAGGGCTACATCGTCGCCCGGGCCGACAGGCAGCAGCGCATCGAGCAGCATGTCGCACGTGGCTTCAAGCGAGGCGTTGGGCTGGGCCAGCGTGTTGCGCAACAGCCTGAGCCCCTCGTCGACATCACGATCGCGGGCCTCGATCAGTCCATCGGTGTAGAGGGCCAGAAGACTCTCTTCGGGCACGTCGAGTTCCATCGCCTCGAACGGCAGGCCCCCCAGCCCCAACGGAGGGCCCGGTGGCAGGTCGAGGATCTCGACGGTGCCGTCCCGACTGACCATCGCAGGCTGCACATGCCCCGCGCGCGCCATGGAACAGCTCCTCGAGACCGGGTCGTACACCGCGTACAGGCAGGTGGCACCGATGTCCCCGGCAGCTTCTTCGCCGAAGCTCATGGATGCGTCGGCCGCGAGACGGAGCACGACGTCGTCCAGGTGTGTGATCAGTTCGTCGGGCGGCAGGTCGATGTCGGCCAACGTACGCACCGCCGTTCGGAGTCGGCCCATGGTGGCGGCGGCGTGGATCCCGTGGCCGACCACATCTCCGACGACCAGCGCGACGCGTGCTCCGGAGAGCGGGATGACGTCGAACCAGTCGCCGCCCACCCCGACCCGCGCCTCGGCCGGCAGATAGCGACAGGCGACTTCTACGGCGGACTGCTCTGGCGCCTGCTGTGGCAGCAGACTCCGCTGCAGGGCAAGTGACGTGGCTCGCGCACTCGTGTAGCGGCTGGCGTTGTCCACGGCCACGGCGGCCCTGGCTACGACCTCATGGGCGAGCAGGAGGTCGTCCTCGTCGAAGGGATCGGGATTGCAGTGACGCGAGAACTGCGCGACGCCCAGGATGGATCCCCGCGCGCACAGAGGGACGATCAGCATCGAATGGACGGGATGCATGGCGGTGCTGCAGCCGACGGCCTCGTGCAGCGGTGGACCAGCGTCGAGGTGATGGCGAGCGGATTGGCCGGTGGCCAGGGCACTCGCCTGAGGCGATCCCTCCTCGTAGGTGAACGTCTCCTGCGGCACAGACGTCAGATTCGGGTCGCGGTCGACCACTGACCGCTCAGCGACCCGGCGCAGCACGACCGCATCCGGCACCGGCACATCACCTTCGGGGAGCGCTGAGTCCAGCAGGTCGACGGTGATGAGGTCCGAGAAGTCCTCAGTAGCGAGGTTCGCTAGTTCCTGAGCCGTTCGAGTGATGTCGAGGGTGGTGCCGATGCGCATGCTGGCGTCGCTCACCGCCGCCAGTCGACGGCGCACTCGGCGCTCGTGTTCCTCCTGGTACGCGACGACACCTTGCGCTGCCGTGCATTCGACGTAGCTGGTCATCATCGCGAGCGCCTCGCGCATCGCCGCGCTGATCAGCTCAGCGTCGGTTGTGAACCCGGGCATCTGGCGTAGCAGTCCGTCGAGTACGACGCCTTCTCCCAGCCGGAAGGCCCGGAGCAGCACGCTCACCGGCGCTCCGTGGCGGGCCAGGAGACGTGTGCGCCCGAGGTCCATGTCCGGTGGCTCGATGCCAGCCGGCCCGACACCCCGTTCGAGGCCGGCCAATACAGCGTCTATATGGTCGGCGACGGCGTCCGAGGTCATGCGGGCAACCTCCGGGGCGTCCCAGAGTTCGGGCACCCCGCGCCGGAGCGTCAGCTCCACGTCGTGGATCAGACCGATGATGTGCGATCTGAGCTCACTCGCGGCATGCGACACAAGACTGTCCGCTGTGAAGTCCACCCTGACGACGTTACGCCTCGTCGCCGGATGCGCATGGCTGGCAGTCCCGCCGACTTCGGAGTGCCGGTCGCAGGGCCATCAGGCACCTGGTTTCGCCACCGTCTGGTCGGGTCCGCTGCGGGACGCTCAGCCTGTGACCGGGCCGGACAAGAAGCGGCGGGCCCGACAAGACGGACCACTCAGAGCGCGGGCAGTTCGGGCAGCTGAGCCTCGGCGATTGCCCGGGCTTCCTCATGTGGCACGCCCAGGGCGCACAGGACGAGTTCGGCAGCGCCGGCGCCGGCCTCCCGCCAGCCCTGGTGTCCCTCCAGGACCATCCACATCGCGCTGACGACAGTGCCCGTCATCAGCGAGGCGATGCTCAGCTTCAAGCCTGAGGCAAAGGGGTAGCGGCCGGCCTCGATCCCTGCCTCGATGTCATGCATCGGCGCACCGCTCAGTACCTCGCGCAGCGACTCGTCGGTCAGGCCGAACCGGATGAGGAATCTACCCATCGCGGCGTCGTAGTGCGCCTGGCGTACAAGCATGCGAATGGCCGTGGCCAGTCTCAGTGGCGGATCGGTCTGGCCGTGAGCCGTCATGGCGCGGGCGTTGGCGTCGTGGATGTCGCGGGCGAGCTGGGCGCTGACGTGGTCGAAGAGCTGCTCGACGGATTCGACGTTGCGATACAGCGTCCCTCGGGCGACACCGGCCGCGGTGGCCAGCTCGCTCACGGTCAGTTCCGTAGTCCCCCGCTCGGCGAAGAGCCTCATCGCCGCGGCGTTGATCCGCTTCCGCGTCGCATTCACCGGCATCCTCTTCCTTGGTTCCGTCGCCACGCTGCACGACGTTACCCAAACAGATCAAGAAGGGCTCTCACGGAACATTCTCAGGTCCGGTTGAACAATTGCGTTCAGCGAGTCGCGTGTGTGGTGAAAGCCTGCAGGTCAAGTGCGCGGGTTGCAGTGCGCTCATGCAGGTCGGCGGCCGGTGTCCATGGTGAAGATCGTCTGACCGGTTGGTTGGGTCGGTTCTGAGGGGCTGCTGTGCCTGGCAGGAGGGTCTCCATACGATCTGTCGGCGCCGGAGCGAGCTGGACGCGTTGGCCGCGGGGCATGCGGTGCTGCTGATCCCGCACCGCGGCAAGATCAGGGGTGGGCGAGACACCGCAACCCGCCACATACCAGTCCACTTGACCTGCAGTCCTTCACGATGGACACGACTCGATGCGGGGGAGACCAGCCCCGCTGGTCGACAGAAGCCCGATCAGCGGTTGCGCAAGCCGTCGAGGATCAGGTCGGCGACGAGGTTCGCATGGTCGGTCACAGCCTGAGGGTCCTGGGGATCTCCGGGGCCGATGCGGCGAGCCAATCCGATCAGGCCGTAAGGGGCGCTGGCCCCGTGGGCGATGAGGAAGTACAAGGTGCGCAGGGAAACAGGAGCAATGGCACCCTCGTCCATCAGGCGGCGCATCGGAGCTGTCGTGGCAGCGAGCAGCGGATCCACATGACGCTCGTAGAGATACTGGAGTCGGGGAGTCTCCGCGACCCCCTCGACGGTCAGCAGGCGCAGGACCTCGGGCCGGCGGGCGTTGACCCGCACGAAGCGCACGATGACGCGGCGGAACTGTTCCCAGGGCCCGCCAGAAGTGTCTTCCAGCTCTGAGCGCAACTCGGCCGCGATGGCCCCGAACGCCCGGTCGACGGCTGCGAACCAGAGTTTCTCCTTGGAGCCGAAGCGCTGGTGGATCAGATTGTGACTCACGCCCAGTTGCCGGTTCAGTGCGGCGACCGACGCCCCGTCGTACCCCTTGTCCGCGAACATCTGCAGGGCCGCGCCCAGGATCTCGTCGAGCGTGGCCGGGGCCAGGTCGGCAGGGGGTCGGCCGATCCGCGGCGTCGAGTTGGTCATAGAGGCCGAGTCTAGGCGTGCCTCGCCGTACTAGATGTTGACTAGCATCAATTTAAAGTTGATACTCATCAACATCGGCTCTGCAGGCCGCGGCCCCGCAGACGGCCCACTCTCCGGTTCCGGGCGCCCGGGTCGGCGCACGCGCCCGGAACCGGGCTCGGCCTCGCCGTCTCATCGACCCCCAGGAAGGCAATCAGTCATGGCTGCATCGACGGCCGGCTCTCCGGCCATGTCTCCCACTGTCGACGCCACGGTCGACGACATCCGCCGCGTGGGCGTCGTCGGCGCCGGCCTCATGGGGAGCGGCATCGCCGAGGTCTGCGCCCGCGCGGGCCTGGATGTGCTGGTCACCGAGACCGGACAGGCAGCGGCCGAATCCGGTCGTCGGCGCATCGCCACCTCCCTGGACCGGGGCCTGCGCAGCGGCAAGCTCGACGAGGTGGAGCGCGACCAAGCGCTCAAGCAGATCTGCTTCACCACGGATCTGGCGGACCTGGCCGACCGCGACCTGGTGATCGAAGCAGTGGCGGAGGACGAACGAGTCAAGACGGAGGTATTCGCCGTTCTCGACGCAGTTGTTACACGCCGCGACGCGATTCTCGCTTCCAACACGTCGTCCATACCGATCATGAAGTTGGGGATGGCAACCGAGCGACCGAAGCAGGTCGTCGGCGTCCACTTCTTCAACCCGGTCCCGGTGCTGGGCCTCGTGGAACTGGTGCCTTCTCTTCTGACAAGCGATCGGACACGCGAACGCATCGAGCACTTCGTCACCGACGTGCTCGGCAAGCAGGTCATCGGTTCCCAGGACCGGGCGGGCTTCGTGGTCAACGCCCTGCTTGTGCCCTACCTGCTCTCAGCCATCCGCATGCTCGAATCCGGCTTCGCGTCCGCTGACGACATCGACGACGGGATGATCATGGGATGCGCCCACCCCATGGGCCCGCTGCGCCTGGCAGACCTGGTCGGCCTCGACACTCTCAAGGCCATCGCAGACTCGATGTACGAGGAGTTCAAGGAACCTCTTCACTCCCCGCCCGCGCTGCTGCTGCGGATGGTGGACGCGGGCCTTCTGGGCAGAAAGGCCGGTCGCGGCTTCTACGACTACTCCCGCTGAGCAGCCCCCTCCGGTCAACGGTGGATCAGGCACGCGGTGTTGGAGTCCTTGTCCAACACCGCGTGGTGACTCCCCTGTCCTCCTGCTCGGCAGAGGTGTTGTCGCTGTTCAGGCTGCTACTGGGCTACGCAGTCGGCCGTCCATTCGCGCACCGGATCGTCCGTCTTGCGCCAGCCGCAGCTGTGCCGCGTATAGGTGCTGTCCGTCCAATGGAACTCACCCATCGCCGCGGCAACGCTCGTCGAACCGAGGATCGAGGCCATCTGGCTGCCGGGGGCGGCGTCGATACGCCCGACGGCCGCTCCCGGCCGGAGGCCCTCGAAGGTGGCCTCGACTTTGACGGTGCCGTGCTTGTCCTCGAGCCAGATGTCCGTGCCGATCAGGTTCGTTCCCGCCGGCTGGATGTTCTGTGCCACGGCCCGCATCCTGAAAGGCGACAGGACGGGCGAGCGGGCCTCGAAGCGGAACGACGGGTCGAGGAGACCGAGGAGAGGATTGAACGACCAGGTCATGTTCCGGGTGTAGAGGACATCGGTCAGCGGTCCGGCTCCGTCGCCGGGGGTCATGCCGAGCCAGTTGACCGCGACCTCGTTGTCCTGTGCCCAGAAGAGCATGTACTGGTCGATCGACTGAGGGTCCCCAAGACCGAGCCCGGGCAGGTCCGCGGGGCCGCCGTCGGGATCCTCGATGGCCAACGCCATGTTGCCCTCGACGGTCGGCGCCGTCTGCCCGTCCGGCCCCTTCCGCTCGCATCGCGCCGAGCGCACGATCGCCAGAGCCGTCCCAGGCGCGGGCTCAAGCAGCTCGAAGTGCGACGGCAGGTACGGGCGCGCACGCTCCGCCGCGACGGGAACGAACGCCAGGAGGTCGTGACACGCGTCGTTGTGGAAGCGGGGAGCGTCGTCCGCCGCGGCTGGCGTGGGGTTGACGAACATGGCACCGAGCAGAAGGGCCGCTGCGCCGCACCACCGCACGCCGCGTGCCGCTCTGCCCGATCGCGGGCGCGTCGGACCACGCCGCGCCACAACATCCGGAAGCTCGGCAGGGACGTGGTCCTGGGTCACGACGGTTTCGGGGGCATCAGGCATGTTGCTCCTCCTTGGGATATCGAGCGCCGACGATCGTGAGCGGGAATGCGTCGTGAGTGCCCTCGCGCCATGGGCGCGATCAAGGGACCGCATCCCGGTCCCGAGCGATGCGACATATTGCACAGCAGTGTTCAATTCGCGTCAACTATGTAACGCATAGAACATCAGTGTTCTGGAATACCTGAGGGGGATGGACAGTTTTCTGCACTCTGACAAGGCGAGACACTTCAAACCCGTCCTGATGCAGCCCTTTGCCGCGCGCGAGTGAAATCCATGCCGGGCAAGCCACGCTGACAGCACGCCAGAGGTACGTCGCCCACGCCCCAGCCGGGCACGGGCGCACTGCAGAGACAGGAGCCGACGCACGAAGGTCCGGTCGGCTCGCTGGCAATCGCTCCGGCCCGACTCTCCTCTACATCACCACGCCGGTTACGACCTGTTCGCCGACGTAGTCAATGGATGCCGCCTTCCCGAATGTTGAGTGCAAGACTCCGCATGGACCTACAGCCCCCTGGGCTGGTGGCCGCTCAACCGGAAGGGCGCCCCCGTTCAACCCACCAGGAGATTCCTGGCGTTCCCGGCCAGCCAGGCCTCGAAGTTCTTGAGTTCAGGGTTGAGTTGTCGCAACTGATCCAGGTCCCGGGCACCGGTGAACTGCTGATCGAAGTCGCCGTAGAACTGGAACATGTTGCCGATCTCTTCGCCTGCCGGGATGCCTAGGGCACGGAAGACGTCGTACGGCACAGGCTGGAAGCGCACCGGCTCGCCGAGCGCAGCCGACATCTTCTCCGCGTACTGCGCACCGGTCAGGTGGTCGCCAGCCAGACTCACCGTCTTGCCGATGTACCGTTCTCCGGCCTTCAGGATGGCGTAGGCCGTCCGACCGATGTCCGCCACGTCCACACCGGCGAGAAGTTTCCCGTCTTCAAGGGGCAGCGACAGCGTCAGCACGCCGTCCTCGGCGCGCACTGGGCCGAGGCCCTGCAGGAAGCCTTGGAAGAAGTAGGTGGTCCTCAGGAAGGTGGTGGGTACGTGGGCCTTCCTGAACAGTTCGTCCCCCTCACCCTTCGCATCGAAGTGGGGCACGTTGTACTTGCCCTGCAGGACAGGCATCCGGTCATCGTCGATCGGCAGGAATGCACGGGTGTCCTCCAGCGTCGACCAGACGACGTGCCGCAGTCCCGCGCCGTCGGCGGCCCGGACCAGGACGTCGATCTCCTCCGATTCCTTGGCTGCTGAGCCGTGCGCCCAGAAGTTGGTGACGAGGAAGGCGCCGTAGGCGCCCTTGAGCGCGCTGTGCACGGTCGGCTCGTCATGGAAGTCCGCCCGCACGACCTCGGCCCCGAACCGGGCGAGTTCCCTGGCGGCGGGCGAGTCCGGATTCCGGGTGAGCGCGCGAACGGCGAACCCGGCGCGGGAATCAGCGAGAATCGCTCGCACGACACCGCCGCCCTGCGCGCCTGTCGCTCCCGCGACCGCGATGATCTTCTTGTCGCTCATGACAGTTCTACCTCTCCATGGAGAATCACGGATGACGCACCACCCATCGCACACATAAGTTGATGCATCATCTATTCGGCGATGAGTCACGTACGCCGAAATGGACCGAAACCGTGGGCGCCGGCGCACCCTCAATACACCGGCGCCCACTCACCCCCTGTCCGGGGTGGCTTTACTCGGAGCGGCTCAGTTGTGGGCGCCCCGGATCCGGTCCATGACGCGCACTGGCTCCAGCGGAGCGGTGTCTCCACGCCAGGCGACGTGCTGGTCAGGGCGGATGAGAACGAGGTCGCGCTCGTACAGCGCACGCGCGTGTGCGTCGCGCACGTCGACGACCTCCAGCGGCACGCCCCGCTCGGCGGCGGCGGCGGTGAGCGCGGTGACGTCTTGGTCGGCGAACCGCAGCAGGGTGAATCCACGGTGATGGAAGAGGTCGAACAGAGCCCGTCCGTCCTGGAGGAGAACGCTCGGTGGGCGGGCCCCCGGCCAGGTGCTGGGGGTGTACTCGTCCATCGTCTGGCGCGGGGGCCGGCTTGCGGTCTCATGACACATGACGGGTGAGGTGTCGTAGCGATAGCCGAGTTCGATGCCGAGGGCCTCGTTCTCCAGGTTCCCCAGGTCGCTGATCTCCCGCCCGAGCCGCCTGCGGGCACGGGCCCCGACCCAGCGTTCGCTGTGGACGTCGGTCCGGTACGCGGCCTTGACCGCTCCCCGTATGGCACTGTGCCGGGCGGCGGCTGTGCGGTTGCGCAGCGCCACCCCTCGCCGCTCGTGTTCGTAGGCGCGCAGCAGACCGGGGGCGCCCCAGCCCTGGAGCACTGCGGCAAGTGCCCAGCCGAGCCCGATCGCGTCGCCGACACCGGTGTTCATTCCGTAGCCCCCGGTGGGGGGCACCTGGTGCACGGCGTCGCCGGCGAGCCATACCCGGCCGCTGCCGTACGCGTCGGCCACGGTGAGGCGCGGTGTCCAGGCGTTGGCCACCAGGACGTTCATCTCGAAGCGGCGCCCGATGCGTTCGTAGACGAACTCGCGGGGGTCGATGCGGTCGGCGTCGATGCCCACGCCGAGCGGGGCGTGCAGGGTAAAGGTGTCACCGTCGTTCTGGGAGATCACCGTCCAGCCCTCCGGAGACTGGAGATGCCAGACGTTTCCGAATCGCCGGAAGATCTCGGGTTCGGGCGTCGTGAAATGCACGAGGTAGATGCGGCCGTCCATCGGCCGCTCCCCCGTCGCTCTGAAGGAGCGGGCCAGCATCGCCGCGGTGCGCGGAAGTCCGAGTTCCTTGATGAGCATGCGGCGCAGATCGGTCTCGTCCAGGCCGATGCCGAGCTGTCTGCGGGTGCGGCTGCCGGCGCCGTCGCATCCGGCGAGATACTGCGCCCGGACCGTACGCCGACGGCTGCCGTCCGCGGACACCAGGTGGGCGGTGACCCCTTCGGCGTCCTGCTCGAAGCTCTCCAGCCCCCAGCCGTACTGCACCCTGACATGTTTCGCGCGGGCCTCCAGCACGTCCCTCAGCGCCGGCTCCAGGATGACCTGGGATACCCGCATCCACGGTTCCAGCGGGAGGGTGCCGTCGTTGCGCTCGCGGATCGTCTCGCGCATCTCATCGACACTGGGATAGTCGAAGGAGGCGAGCTTCCACCCCACCGCGCTCGTCGCCCACGTCACACTGGTGGGCTGATCGGCCGGGATGGCGATCTTGCGGAGCTCGTCGGCGACTCCGAGCCGCCGGTACAGCTCCATGCTGCGCCCGTTGGTGACGTCCATCTTCGGGTGCCGAGTCGTGGAGAGGTTCCTCTCCACGAGCAGGGCCTCCACGCCGTGCTGTTCGAGTTCCATGGCCAGCGTCAGGCCGACCGGTCCCGCACCGACCACCAGCACCGACGTTCTCTCGACCGTCTCGGCTTCGGGTGCCTGCCCCCGTTTCGGGGGTGCCTGCTTGCTCATCTTGCGGCCCATTTCTCGTACGACGGTGTACGACTGTCTTCTACGACGATGATCTAAACGAGGACGACCAGGTAGCCCGCCACCAGGGCAGCCGAGACAACCGCCGGCGCCACGCCGAGCAGTCGGTCCCCGGCACGCAGGTGCGCCACAGCCGCACCGGCGAGCAGCAGCAGAAACCCCGCTGCGGCGGCGACGCCGACACCAGTGACCGCCCATCCGACGAACAGGCCGATCACACCCATGAGTTCGAGCAGACCGATGACCCGGTAGGCGCCGACGCTGAACCCGACATGAGCCGCTCGCTCGGCCATCGCAGGGATGGCCACGACCTTTGTGGCGCCCAGCAGTCCGAACCAGACGGCCAGGACGAGGGTGAGGATGGTGAGTGACATGTCAGGCGTCTCCTGGCTGCTGTGTGACGATGCGGCAGGGCACGGTGTAATCGGCCACCCTGCGTTCCACTTCGGCTGTGGTGAGGGCCGACGCCGAGGCGCGCAGCGTCACCGTGGCCGTCACCGAACCGGATTCGGCCTCGGCGATGACCTGCTCGACGTCGTTGATGTCCCGCAGGGCGTCGGCCAGCACACGGCGTGTGGCATCGGCGCGGAGCGGAAGCTTGTACGGCTTGCCCACGGCGGTGAGGGGCAGGGTGTCCAGGACGCGGACCGCCTTGGGAGCGGCTGCCGCCTCGCTGACGTGTGCGGCGGCCCAGGCGCGGAGCTCGTCCTCCGTGACACCGCGGTCGGCGACGGTCACGTACGCCACCGGCACCTCACCCGCCCGACGGTCCGGCTGGCCCACCGCCTGTGCTCCGGTAACCGCGGGGTGCGTGAGCAGGGCGTCCTCGATCACCCGGGGATCCATGTTGTGGCCCCCGCGGATGATGAGGTCCTTCGCCCGCCCGGTGAGGTGGAGAAAGCCCTCCTTGTCGAGGTAGCCCAGGTCGCCGGTGTCGAGCCAGCCGTCGACGACCTTTCCCAGGCTGTCGATGTGGTAACCATGCTCGTCACGGCCATGGACGTAGCCGGGAAAGACGGTGGGGCCACTGATGAGGACCGTGCCCACCTCGCCGGCCGGAAGCTCGGCGGGCAGGAACCCCGACACGGCGTCGACGTCGACGATCTTGATGTGCTGGTACGGCATCCGCTGCCCGACCGAGCCGGGCCGTCGCACGTCCAGGAAGCCGCGGACGCTGGCGCACGTCGCCTCGGTCAGTCCGTACCCTTCGAGGAGCGGGATCCCGGTCGCCGCCTCGAAGCTGTTCCGTACGCCCTCCGGGAGCGCGGAGGCGCCGACGACCGCGAAGCGCATCGAGCTGATGTCGGCTCCGTCGACCGGACAGGTGGCCAGGGCCGCGTAGACGGTCGGCACGGCGCTCATCGTGGCGACGCGGTAGTGCTCGACGATGCGCCAGAAGTCCTTGAACAGCGAGATGTCGCGGTAGCCCAGCGGGCCCGCCCACACCACCTGCTGTCCTTTCAGCAGCGGTGAGAGGAGTGTGACGACGAGGGCGTTGACGTGGAACAGCGGCAACGCGGCGAAGACGACCGAGTCCTCGTCCGCCGCGGTGTTGGCGCCGATCATCCAGGCGTCGCTGACCTCGTTGGTGTGGGTGTGCGCCGCGAGTTTCGGCAGTCCGGTGGTACCACCGGTGTGGAAGACGGCCGCGATGTCGTCGGCGGTGGGGGCTGTCCCGAGGAACTCCTCGCCGGGGAACGGCGCCGCTGCTTCGGACACGTAGCCGACCACGACACCCTCGACGGACGGCAGGGGCGGTGCCGCGCCGTCCGCTCCGGTGGGCCGCAGGGCAAGCAGGGCACGCACCGCTCCGCCGCGCGCCAGCTCAAGGGCCGCCGCCCACAGCGCCTCGTCGAGTTCGGGGCCGGCGGCCACCAGAACCCGGGCGCCCGAGAGCCGCAGCAGCTCCCGCACGTGGGCCGGGTTGAGCGCGCCGTTGACGGGGGCCGCGACACCGGCGGCTTGGGCCGCCAGCGTCGCGACGATCAGCTCCTGGCAGTTGGGGGACAGGAGCGCGACGGCGTCCTCGCGCCGGACTCCCAGGCCGTAGAAGAGGTTCGCGACACGGTTGACCTGGGCGTGGAGCTCGGCGAACGTCACCGTGACGGGCTCGCGCCAGCGGGCGGCCTCGGGCAACACGGCGAGGGCCGTGCGCTCCGGCCAAAGGCCGGCGGCGCGGCTCAGCACGTCGTACGTCGTGGCGGGCACGCCCCGGGCGGCCAGAGCCACCGCTTCGATCGCGGCCAGGTCCTCGGGGCGGTCGTACCGGTCGGGCCAGAGCTCGGTCACAGTGATGCCTTCCGGTAGCCGTACCAGGCCCACGTCGCGTTGAGCGCGTCCCAGGCGCCGAAGACCAGCAGTCCGGCCGGCAGCCAGTCCGCGATCACGATGACGGTGGCGAAGCAGAAGAAGAGGTAGCGCGAGTAGATGCACCAGCGCACGAAGGCCGCGGGCAGGTCACGGGCCATCGGGAAGTAGACGAGGCCGAGGTTGAGGATCAGGGCTCCGAAGACACGGATCCAGTTGTCCTCGATGTCGGGGAAGCCGAACAGACCGATGAGCTGGTTCGGCACCAGGAAGAGCAGTGCCCCGACGGTCATCATGTAGCAGCCCCAGACCCTCAGGGACAGGCGCAGCGGTTTCGGGTCGCCCTGGGCGGTCTGTGCGGTGTGTGCAGTCGTCGACATGGTGTTTCCTTCGGTGCTGCCGCTCAGGTGAACCGAACGACGGTGTGCTGGGTTCCGAGGTCGATGGCGCCATCGTCAGTGGCGACTCCGGCCTCGATGACGTCACCGTCATGGAGGTAGAGCGTGTTGCCGGCCTGGCGCTTGAAGAAGGCCTTCCACTTCAGGTGAGCGGGCAGGAGCGAGGCGATGAACTGCACCACCTTCGGCGGAGCGCTGAGTGCGGTCCCGATGGGCGTACCGGTGAGGAGCAGATCGCCTGCGTCGAGGCGCTGGAAGCGGGTGAGAGCCCGCAGTGCCTCAAGCGGCTGGAACACCATGTCCCCGGCGACCAGCGCGTCCTGACGGACCTCCCCGTTGACTTTGAGACGAAGCCTGAGGTCGGTGAACCGCTTGAGCTCGTCGGCGTCGAGAAGGACGAGTTCAGGTCCGACGGGGGTGAACGTCGGATAGGACTTGGCCTCGAAGAACTGGGTCTTGGGCAGCTGCACGTCGCGGGCGCTGACGTCGTTCGTGACCACCAGGCCCGCGACGTAGTCCGCGATGTTCTCCGCCATGATCCTCGTGTCGACCGGCATCGACCGGCCGAAGACGATACCGATCTCGACCTCGTAGTCGAGGAACTGGACGTGGGTCGGCTTGACGACGTCGTCGAACGGTCCGGAGATCGAGCCCGACGTCTTGCGGAAGAACGTCAGCGGCACGGTGTCGGGGTTCATGCCGGCGTCCGCGATGTGCGACCGGAAGTTGGTCATCTGAGCGACGACCCGGCACGGCGCGGTGACGGGCGAGATGAGACCGAGGCGCTCGACAGGGACCGTCCCCTCGCTCGCCGCGGCCCTGGCGATCGCCGCACGGTCGGCGAGGAGCTCTCCGGTGGTGGCGGCACTCGTTTCGATCTTCGCCGCGCCGGTGGGCGTACGCACCCACCATGCGTCATTGGTACGCAGGACGGAAATGCTCATGAGGTAGCCACTTTCAGCAGGCCGCGCAGGCGCGACAGGTCGAACTCGTTGTCTTCACGGAGAGCGGTCACCATCGAGCGCAGCTCGCGCAGGGACTCCCGGCCGGGGCTGATGCCCAGGAAGTCCTTGGTGGCGGGAGGGCCCCACTGCGCCAGGCGGGATGCCGTCATCGGCGCCCAGCCGGGCTCCAGGGTGCTGTCGAACATGTCACCGTCGGTGAAGTGCTCGACGAGGAAGCCGTCGGGGTCGCGCCAGTAGTCGAAGATCTGGCTGCCCTGGTTGTGCCGGCCGATGCCCCAGGAGCGGAAGTACCCCTGATCGAGCAGGTACTGGCCGCCGGCCGCCAGTGCGTCGAGGTCGGTCACCTCGTAGGCCGAGTGGACGTAGCGGTTGGACGGCCCCAGGGTCAGGGCCAGGGTGTGGTGGTCGGTCAGGGTGCCGCCCCGGTCGCAGCGGACGAAGCTCATGGTCGGGCCTCGTTCGCGCTGCCCCTCGTAATAGAGGAAGTCACTGACGATGAGGCCGAGGTGCTCCAGGTACCAGTTCAGCGTCCCCATGTAGGTCGTCGACTGCAGAACCACATGCCCCAGGCGCCTGACGCCCGCCGGCTCGCGGGGCGGCCGCTGGATGCCGTTGATCCGGTCGAGTTCGCCGCCGAAGTTGAAGCGCAGCGGCTCCTGCGCCGAGAGGGCGGGGAGCTCATCCGTGTCGGCGACGACCCGGACCCGTAGTCCGTTGGGGTCGAGCAGATCCACGACAGAACCGCCCAGCGTCTCGGGCAGGGCCTGCACCCGGGTACCGAGGGTGTCGCCGAGCCGCAGCAGATCGCGGGTGTCGGCGGCGCGGAAGGCCGGGCCGAGGAACCGCGACCTGCGCCCCTTGCGGATAATCACACACGGGGCCCCCGCCTGTGTCCCCCGCAGATGCAGTTCGCGCCCGTCACGGTATGACGTGACGAAGCCGAACGCCCGGCCGAAGGCCTCGGCTCGGTCCAGGTCGGGCTTGAAGAACTCCAGCCACGCGATGTCGTGAACCTTGATCACCGGGTTCGCCGCCCGGCCCGGATGCTCCCCGGCCAGGGCGCCCCGCTCGGAGTGCAGGTCATTGTGCGTGCCGTGATGGCCGTCGTGCGTACCGGCTCCGGCGCTGGGGTGAACAGCCATGGTCACCACCTCCTGAAGAAATATTCACTAACGAAGCTGACGTCAGTCAATAGAACTGAAGAAATATTCAAGAAACAAGTCTCAGCGGCTAGAGTGCAGACAGAGCACGTACGGGTGGGATGGAGGACTCGATGGCCGACAAGACCGTGGCCGAGAAGAGCGCACCCCGGCGCATCGACCGGCGCCGGGCACGGACACGACAGGCACTGGTGTGCGCGGCCCAGCGCATGCTGGCCGAGGGACGGACCGACGTCCCCATCCTGGAGATCACCGAACTCGCCGACATAGGAGTCGGTTCCTTCTACAACCACTTCGACAGCAAGGAGGAGCTCTTCCGCGTCGCGGTCGAGGAGGCACTGGAGTGGTGGGGTTCCCTCATGGACCGTCTCACGGCCGATGTCGACGATCCCGCGGTCTCGTACGCGCAGAGCTTCCGCATGACGGGCCGCCTGCACCGCCGCCACCAGGAGCTGAGCAAGGTCCTCCTCAATCACGGGCTTGAGCTGGCCCACTCCAACCGGGGCCTGGCTCCACGCGCCCTCAACGACATCCGTGCCGCGGTGGACGCCGGACGATTCGAGGTGGAGGACCTGGACCTCGCGCTGGCGATGACGGCGGGCGCCGCGCTGGCGCTGGGCGCACTGCTGCACGCGCAACCGGACCGGGACGACGGCAAGTCCGCGGATCGGGTCGCCCTCGGCCTGCTGCTCCAGTTCGGCATGCCCGCCGAGGAGGCCGAGCGGATCTGCTCGCTCGGCCTGCCGGATTTCGATCTTGTCGACACGATGGTCGGCTGAACGAAGCGCCCGCCGGACCGGCAGGCGCCGGCGTCACCCCAGCGGCGATCCGCGGTCGGCCCACCGTCTGCACGAACGGGAGATACACAGCTATGACCAGGGGGAATACGGACCGCAAGCAACGCGCCAACGGCGCGGAGTCCCGTCGTCGCATTCTCGATGCCGCGGTGGAGATCGCGGGTGAGCGCGGCTACGACGGCACGTCCATCGCGGCCGTGAGCGCCAAGTGCGGACTACCCGCGAGCTCGATCTACTGGCACTTCAGGGACAAGGACGACCTGATCGCGGCAGTGATCGAACGCGGCTTCGAGAGCTGGCTCGCGGCCGTCGCACTGCCTGGAGAGGAGACCGGGACACCACTGGAGCGGGTCACCGCCATGGCCACGAACGTGGCGAAGGCGCTCGCCGACTCACCGGATTTCCTGCGCCTCGGCCTCATGCTCGCCCTCGAACGCCGTCCCACCGAGCCTCGCGGCCGAACCGTGTTCCTGCAGGTCCGCGAGATCGCCCACCGGAGAACCGTCGATGTGGTCAGGACTCTCTTCCCCGACCTGGACGACGACGCCTCCGAGACGCTGACCACCTACGCCATCGCCGGCGCCGACGGCCTGTTCACACACCGGGAGATCACCGGTGACACCGTCGACCTGGTGGCGTTGTTCGAGCTGCATGCGCGACTGGTCTACGACGCGGCGACCCGCATGGCGGAGAGGGCACAACCATGCAGCTGACCGATCCTCCGAGTCACACACCGAGGCGCAGCATCGCACGCTCGAATCGCGCACGGATTCTCGCGACCGCCCGGGAGGAGCTTCGGGACAACCCTGACGCGACTCTGGACCACATCGCTCAGGCGGCCGGCGTCGTGCGACGCACTGTTTACGGGCACTTCCCAGGCCGGCATGAACTGATCACCGCCCTGACACAGGAAGCCGGGCAGGCACTTGAGCAAGCGTTCACGGAGGCCAGGGCTCCCGGCGCCGATCCGGTGGAGGCGATGGCACGGATGGTTCTGGCCGCCTGGGCGGTGGGCGACGAGTACCGCATGCTCATCTCGTTGGGGCGCCGCCACCTCGGCGAGGACGCCCTGCGCCTCGCACTGGCGCCCGCCCGGGAAGAGGCCACGTTCATTTTGAAGCGTGGTCAGGATGAGGGCGTCTTCGACGACCGGGTCCCCGCACCCGTCCTGGCCCTGGGACTGGAAGCACTGATGCTGACCCTCGCCGAGGCACACGCCACATCTGTGTGGACGGATCCCACCGGCGAGGCTGCGACGGCCGCCTTTCTCGTCGCCGCCGGCGTGTCTCCGGACACGGCCACGCTGCGCGTCCGGGGCGTCGTGCACGAGTCGGCGGAGCGCCGACGATCTTGACGGCGCTCCGCTGCGAGATCCCGGGTTCCGTCGCCCCCAGCCGGTGACGCTTCCTCGGTGAATGCCGGAAGGATGCCGGGCCGGCGACGTCACTGAGATGCTCATACAGGGGAAGAGCGGCAGGTTCCACAGCGTCTCGTTGAGCTTGTCGTTGTCGGTGACGTCGGCGACGTTCACGTCCTCGTGGACGTACGCGCCGTCCTTGAAGTAGAGCCGCGCGGTCAGCATGCGATGCCGGGTACCGACGTCTTCAGGTGCGGATGAGCCACGCACCGTCCGGTTCGGAACAGAGACCGTACCGGCCGTCCAGCCACGGCCCGACGGCCGGTACACCATCGCAAATCCGCCACAAGCCATTGACCGGACTGGTGTTAGCGTTCACACTCTCTTAACGCCGCCGAAGTCGCTGCACGATCGAGACGTGATCCGCACATCATCGTCTTGGCTCGCCAGCGGCATCCTGTCGCATTCCCTGCCGCACCGAACGAGCCGCCCCCGACGGAGTTTTAGTGTGAACGTTAACACTGTTGCCGACGCAGGCCGTCCATCGACTGGCCGAGATCTACCCCCGTCCAAGGAGCCGCCCATGGACAATGCCGCACCCCACCGCAGGAGGAACCGCATCCGCACCGCCGTGGAGGCGTACATCCTGCTGACACCCAGCCTGATCGGGTTCCTGCTCTTCCTGCTCGCGCCGATCGCCGGGGTCGTCGTGATCAGCTTCTTCGACTGGAACCTGATGGGCTCCCCCCGCTTCGTCGGACTGGCGAACTACCGCGAGATCGCGGGTGACAGCGAGGTGTGGCGGGCGGTGCGCAACACCGTCTACTACGTGGTGCTGAACATTCCGGCGCAGACGGTCCTGGCACTGTTGCTCGCTCTGGCGATGAACCGGAGGATGCGCGGCGGCAAGGTGTTGCGGGTGCTGTTCGTCCTGCCCTGGATGGCGATGCCGGTGGCCCTGGGCATCGTATGGAACTGGGCGTTCGACCCGCAGCACGGCGTGATCAACCAGTTCCTGTCGCTGTTCGGCGTCGACGGCCCGGCTTGGCTGTCGTCCACGACCTGGGCGATGCCGGTGCTCGCCTCGGTGAACGTGTGGCAGTACACCGGCTACACCATGCTGTTCCTGCTGGCCGGCCTGCAGGCGATACCCGAGTCCTTGTACGAGGCGGCCGACCTGGACGGGGCGGGTCCCGTGCAGAGGTTCTTCCGGATCACTCTGCCGCTGCTGCGACCGTCGATGTTCTTCGTCCTGGTCACCAACACCATCGGGTCGTTCCAGATGTTCGACACGGTCTATGTGATGACCCAGGGCGGGCCCGGCGGCTCGACGGACACGATGAACTTCCACATCTACCAGCAGGCGTTCCAGCTGTTCCGCAGCGGCTACGCCTCGGCCCTGGCGATGCTGCTGTTCGCCCTGATCCTGCTGGTGACGGCCGCCCAGGTCCTGTACTTCCGCAAGCGCACCGTCTACGACTTCAGCTGAGGGCGGCCACCGTCATGTCTTCGTCCATCACCTCTTCGTCCTCGATGTCGATACCCGCCGTCCTGCGCAGGTCGACGCTGTACGCGATCCTCCTCATCGGAGCGCTGCTGTCGGTCGGGCCGTATCTGCTCACACTCAACGCCGCGTTCAAACGCCCGGCGGACCTGCTGTCGACCGACGCCTGGACCCCCGCGCACCCCGCCACGTTCGCCAACTTCGCCGACGTGTGGAACCAGTACGGGATGTCCTCCTTCCTGCTGCACACCCTCGCCGTGTCGGTGGTCGTCACCGCAGGTCAGGTGGTGTTCAGCGCGATGGCGGCATACGCACTCGCCCGGCTGGAGTTCCCAGGGCGGGACTGGCTGTTCTGGGGCTACCTCGCCACGATGATGGTGCCGCAGATGATCACTTTGGTGCCGCTGTTCCTCATGATGCGCGACCTGGGCATGGTCGACACCTACGCCGGGCTCATCCTGCCCACCGTCTTCGGCACCCCGTACGGCGTCTTCCTGGTACGGCAGCACTTCATGACCATCCCCAAGGACCTTGAGAGCGCGGCCCGTATCGACGGGGCGACCACGTGGGGAATCTTCGTACGCATCATGCTGCCGTTGAGCCGTCCGATCCTGGCCACCCTCGCCACCATCACGTTCATCAACACCTGGAACAACCTGATCTGGCCGCTGATCATCACCAACAGCGACCGCACCCGGGTGATCACCGTGGGCATCGCCGCGCTCCAGGGCCAGCACGCCTCCGATCTCCCGCACATCGTGCTCGCCGGAGCGGCGATCGCCCTGCTCCCCCTGATCGTCGTCTTCCTGGTCTTCCAGCGGCACATCGTCCGCTCCATCGCCCTCACCGGCCTGAAGTAAGTCCCCCTCCCCTCCCTACCCACCTGTCGACCCCCTCGCCATGTGAACGTTCACATGAGTGTCGGGAGACGTACCCCCTGCTCCGCACGCCCGCACTCGAAGGGACACCCGAACCATGTCCGTATCCGTCAGAAGAATCCTGGCCGGTGCCGCCACCGGCGCCCTCCTGCTCGGCCTCACCACCGGCTGCGGCTCCTCCGGCTCCACCTCCTCCGACGGCACCGTCACCCTGCGGTACGCCATCTGGGACGCGGTCCAGAAGCCCGCTCTGGAGAAGTCGATCGCCGCCTTCGAGAAGCAGCACCCGAACATCAAGGTCAAGATCGAGCTGAACGCATGGGCCCAGTACTGGAGCAAGCTCCAGACCCAGCTGGCCGGCCGGACCGCGCCGGACGTCTTCTGGGACCATGTGGCCTACTTCCCGCAGTTCGCCCAGCAGGGCGTGCTCGCCGACCTGACCCCGTACATCAAGGCCGACAAGCTGGACACCTCGGTCTACGATCCCAAGCTGCTGTCCGGCTGGGAGCAGGACGGCAAGCAGTACGGCCTGCCGAAGGACTGGGACACCATCGCGCAGGTCTACAACAAGACGATGCTGAAGGCTGCCGGACTGACCCAGGAGCAGCTGAGCGCGCTGTCGTGGAACACCGCCGACGGCGGCACCTTCGTCAAGGCGCTGCAGAAGCTGACCATCGACGAGAACGGCAAGCACCCGGACGAGGCCGGCTTCGACAGCAAGCACGTCAAGCAGTACGGCCTCGCGCTGGCCTCGCCCAACGGCCAGACGGACTGGTGGAACGCCGCCACGCAGAACGGCTGCAAGCTCCAGGACAAGGCGTGGGGCAAGTGGACGATCGACCAGCCGTCCTGTGTGGAGGCGATCCAGTTCATCCGGGACCTGCGGCTGAAGTACCACGTCGCGGTTCCCGCCTCGGTCACCAACACCCCGAACGGCGCCGCCCTGCCGCAGGTCATGGCCCGGAAGCAGGCCGCGGTGGTGTGGGACGGCAGCTGGGACCTCAACGCGTACCAGAGTTCCATGCAGGACAACTTCGGCGTCGCCGAGCTGCCCTCGGGACCGGTCGGCAAGGGCACGGTCTACAACGGTCTGAGCAACGCCCTGTACACCGGCAGCGCGCACCCGAAGGAAGCCTGGGAGCTCGTGAAGTGGCTGGGCTCCGAGGAGTCCCAGAAGATCATCGTCGCGACGGGTTCGGTGTGGCCCGGCATCCCGACGCTCAACCAGGAGTTCGTGGACGTCTGGAAGAAGAAGGGCGTCGACGTCAGCGCCTTCTCGGAGGAAGCCGCCGGCACGACGACGGGCTACCCGCTCACCACGTCGTCGGCGACCTACAACATCAAGGTGCTGGACGCCTTCAACCAGGTCTGGCTGGGCCAGCAGTCCGCTCAGAAGGCCGCGGAGTCCGTGAACGAACAGTCCAACGCCGCGGTCAAGTAGCAGCCGCGGACGAGTAGCCTTAGCGACGACCAGCGACCAGGAGCCCACCACCATGCAGGAAGCGTCCCCGGCCCGCCATGACGAGGAGCTGCCCCACGAGGGCACCGACCGGCACCGGTCGGTCAGCATCCTCGATGTCGCCAGGGCGTCAGGGGTCTCCCACCAGACGGTCTCCCGTGTCATCAACGGCAGCCCGAGGGTGAAGAAGGAGACTCGGGAGCGCGTACTTCAGGCCGTCGAGGACCTGGGCTACAAGCCCAATCGGCTGGCCCGGGCCCTGGCCGGCGGGACCGTTCGCTCAGTGACGGTCCTGACCTCGGACACGACGCTGTACGGAGCGTCTCTGGCACTGCGCGGCATTGAGGAGGCGGCGCGCGGGGCGGAGTTCGCGGTGGCGGTGAGTGTTCTGGACGAGAACGCTCCGCTGACCCCGGACGACATCGCGGGCCGGCTCGCCCGTCCCGGTGAGCCTGTCCTGGTCATCGCGTTCAACGCACCCGGCGAACGCGCCTGGCGCGCCCTGCCGGTGGACTGTCCGGCGGCGGCCGTGGTGGAGCTGCCCCAGGAGGGGCACACCAGCACCCGGCCCGAGGCGTGGCTCGACGACCGCGCCGCGGCGGCGCAGGCCACCCGGTATCTGCTCGGCCTCGGCCACCGCACGGTCCACTACATGGCCATCCCCTCCTCCACGGCCCGCGTCAGCCAGCGCGCGGCCGGCTGGCGACAGGCACTCGTGGACGCCGACCGCCCCGTTCCCGAGCCGGTGGGAGGTGGCTGGAGCCCGCGATCCGGGTATCTGGCCGCCCGCTCCCTCATCGCGGATCCACAGGTCACCGCCGTGCTGTGCGGTAACGACGACCTTGCGCTCGGCGTACTTCGAGCGGCCCGGGAAGCGGGCCGCGACGTGCCCGGAGACCTGAGCGTCGTCGGCTTCGACGACGCACCGTACGCGGCGTTCACCCACCCCCTCCTGACCACCGTCCGGCTGGACTTCGAAGGACTGGGGCGCGGTGCCTTCGCGATGCTGCACCGGTTGCTCGACCCCGAGAACGCACCTACACCGCCGCTGTGGGCCGAGCCCGAGCTGATCGTCCGCGAGAGCTCCGGCCCGGCACCACACCGCTCGGCCTGACTTCCTCCGGGCCCGCCTCACCCTCGTCCTCACCTGCCCCCGCGCCGTACGTGTCCGGCGCGGCCGGGGCGCGCCTTCCGTACCCACCGTCAGCGACGGTGACGCCGCACCGCTCCCTCCGCGGGGGATGTGAGCGGTCACATCTCGTTCCCATGAGCCGTCCTCCCGCAGCGCGGCGGGAGGGGAAAGCCAGGTTCCTCCATGTCTCCTTACCTCAACCCCCCGACGCCGGGCGCGTCACCGCCCAAGCGCGGAAGACTGACCCTCACCCGGGCTCTGCTCGCGGTCACCGCCCTCGTCGGCACGGTCCTTGCCGTCCCGCAGTCCGCCGAGGCGGCCTCCCAGACCTACACCGTGGACCTCGGCACAACCACGGGAAAGGTGCTGCGCGGTTCGAACGGCGCGCTCTACGGGCAGAGCGACGACGGCGTCCCCGGTGACAACCTGCTGGCCCCGTTGAAGCTCACCACCGGCTCCCAGAAGCCCCCGAACGGAGCCCAGCACCCCAACGGCGACATCCTGGACGTCGCGCCCTCGTTCTTCCGCAACGGCGGCGGCACGATGTACACGAACATCCAGGACATGTACTCGGCCTGGCCTTACCAGAACCTGGGCCTGAGCGACTACCTGACCAAGGTCGACACCGCGGTCGACACCATCGAGGCGACCTCGTACGCCGACAAGGTGGTGTTCGTCCCGTTCAACGAACCCGACGGCAACTGGTACACCGGCCTCAACAGCACGAACTCCACCACCTACACCACCGCCCGCGACCGGTTCCTCGCCGACTGGAAGACCGTCTACCAGCGGATACGCTCCGACTTCCCCGGGGCAAAGATCGGCGGTCCGAACACGGCGGTCTGGAACCAGCGGTTGTTCGGCGACTTCCTCACTTTCGCCCGCGACAACGACGTCCTGCCGGACGTCTTCACCTGGCACGAGCTGGATCCGTCGTCACTCGCCAACTACCGGGACCACTACACCACTTACCGCTCCCTCGAGAGTGCCCGGGGCATCAGCCCGATCACGATCAACATCGACGAGTACGGCAACCGGCGCGACATGTCGGTTCCCGGCCAACTCGCGCAGTGGGCCGCGATGTTCGAGGACACCAAGGTCTACGCTCAGCAGCCGTACTGGGACATCGCCGGCAACATGGACGGCAACACCGTCCAGGCCAACATCCCAAACGGATCGTGGTGGTTCTGGCGTTGGTACGCCGGGATGACGGGGCAGACCGTCAGGACGACTCCGCCGCAGGCCGACGTGAAGGACACGCTGCAGGGCATGGCCTCGCTGGACACCGGTCGCCGGCAGGCGCAGGTGATCGTCGGCGGCTCCGCCTCGGACACCGACGTGGTCATCGACAACATCCCGGCCGCCACCTTCGGCAGCAAGGTCGAAGTCACTGTCCAGGCCCTGGACTGGAGCGGCTACGAAGGTGCCTCCACACCTCCGCGGACCATCTCCCGCACCGCGTACACGCCCTCGAACGGCTCCATCACCGTGCCGCTCACGGGCCTGAACGCCATGTCGGCGTACCGCATCACGGTCACCCCGAACGGCGGTGGCACCGCGACGGCGCCGAGCGTGCCGTGGAGCGCGTCCTACGAGGCGGAGAACGCCGCCATCACCAACGGCACCGTCGTCACCCAGGCCACCGGCGACAACTACGGCACCGCCCAGCGGTACGCCACGTCCGGCACCAAGGATGTCGGCTATCTGACAGCGAGCGACAGCAAGGTCGTCTTCGGTGTCAGCGTTCCTTCCGCCGGTACGTACAACCTGCGCGTCTTCTACGGCAACATGAACGGCTCGCCCTCCCAGCAGGTCCTGCGCGTCGACGGCGCCGACCCGAAGTTCGTCACCTACCCCTCCACGCTGAACTGGCAGTACCGCTCCACCGTCACCGTCCCGGTCACCCTGGGCGCCGGCAGCCACACCGTCTCGCTCGCGGTGACGGACCCGACGCTGGGCACCTCCAAGGGCCAGGTGACCCTCGACAAGATCGACCTCACCGCCGCCCAGAGCACACCGGAGACGGTGTACGAGGCGACGTTCGCCGACATCAGCGGCAACCCGGCCTTCTCGTACGACTCCATCGGTGAGACCGGCACCGGCCGCCTGATCATGACCAACGGGGACAAGGCCACCTTCGACGTGTACGCGCCGGCCGACGGCTACTACACCGTCAAGACCGACTACACCTCGGCCGGTCACGGCACCACGCTGGCTCTCAACGGCAACTCCGTGGCCACCTACGGTTCGTCCGGCGGCAAGGCCACGACCTCCAGCACCCGGCTGTACCTCGCGGCCGGCGTCAACCGCATCACGGTCGGCCCGGACAGCGGCACCATGCTCAGCCTGCGCGACCTGAAGGTGGCGGGCGCGGGTGACACCACCGGCGTGACCAAGTACGAGGCGGAGAGCGCCACCCTCGCGGGCCAAGCGAAGGCGCAGTCCGACAGCTGGGCCTCCGGCGGCAAGAACGTCGGCTACGTCGGGGGCGGCAGCGCGAACACGCTCACCTTCGCCAACGTCAGCGCCTCGGCCGCCGGCCGCTACACGGTCGTCGTCCACTACGCCCACAACGACCGGTCGGGCTCCGGCAATTACAACACCAACGTCATGTCCCGCACCGCGCAACTGTCGGTCAACGGCGGCACGGCCACCACGATGACCTTCCGCAACACCTACAGCTGGAACGACTACTGGGCGCTGCCGACCACCGTCAGTCTCGGTGCCGGCACCAACACCCTCAAGTTCTCCAACTCGTCCGCCTGGGCGCCCGACATCGACTACATCGAGGTCGCCCCAGTGAGCGGCTGAGGCCGGTCCAGTACCCCTTCTCCAGGGGCCCCGCCGGGCCGTGAACCGGTCCGGCGGGGCCCCGCACCGTCAACCGCGGCGGCCCTCCACCGCGACCCCGCGCCAGACCGAAAGGCGGCCATGCCGAGCATCGCCCACGACCCCGCGCACCGGCTGTGGGTCCTGTCCGGACCCGGCTCCAGCTACGTGCTGCACCTCGACGACGACCACCGGCTGCGTGGCCTGCACTGGGGGCCTGTCCTCACTCTCGAACAGGCCGCCTCTCTGCTCCAGCGGCCGGCGCCGGGCCGCCGCTCGTTCGAGGATCCAGCCGACGGCACACTGGACCTCGACACCGCGGGCGCCATGCGCTACGCCCACGCGGGTGTCCAGGTCCGCTTCCCCGACGGCGTGCGCGATCTGGAGCCCCGGCTCCTCGGGTACGAGCAGATCGATCACCCCGACGGTGGCAGTGAACTGGTGCTCCGGTTCGCCGACCGTCGCTACCCCCTCACCGTGGACACCCACTACCGCGTCAGAACCACCACCGACGTCATCGAGCGTCACCTCGTGCTCCGCCACACCGGCACCGAGACCGACGGCCCGGTCACGGTCGTCCGCGCCGACTCCGCGACCTGGGTCCTGCCCCGCCTCGGCGAGTACCGGCTCAGCCAGGTGCGCGGCCAGTGGTCGGCCGAGACCCGGCTGCACCGGACGGCGCTGCCGTACGGGGAGTTGATGCTCACCAGCCGCCGCGGCACGACGGGCCATCAGGCCAACCCCTGGGCCATGATCGACGACGGCCGTACCGACGAGGAGCACGGTGCGGTGTGGTCGTGTGCGCTCGCCTGGAGCGGCAGCTGGCGGCTGACCGCCCAGCGGCTGCCCACCGAACGCGTCACGCTGTCGGCAGGCTTCGGGCACGACCCGGTCACCTGGGAGCTGGCACCCGGTCAGGAACTGACGACCCCGCTGTGCGCGGGCGCCTACACCGAGGGCGGCTTCGGCGCCGCGTCCCGCCTGTGGCACCGGCATGTCCTCGACCAGGTCCTGCCGCACCCGGACGAGCTTCGGCCCGTGCTCTACAACTCCTGGGAAGCCACCGAGTTCGACATCGAGGTCACCGGACAGATCGCTCTCGCGGAGAAGGCCGCGAAACTCGGCGTCGAGCTGTTCGTCATGGACGACGGCTGGTTCGGCGCCCGCACCCACGACGCCGCCGGGCTCGGTGACTGGACCCCCAACCCTGAACGCTTCCCCGACGGCCTCGGCCCGCTGATCGACCGGGTCCACGAGCTGGGCATGCAGTTCGGCCTGTGGGTCGAGCCCGAGATGGTCAACCCCGACAGCGACCTCTACCGCGCCCGCCCCGACTGGGTGCTCCACCACCCGACCCGGCAGCGCACCGAGCACCGCAACCAGTTGGTGCTCAACCTCGCGCGGCCCGACGTCGCCGCCTGGCTGCACGGCCGGCTGGACGAACTGGTGACGAAGAACGAGATCGACTTCCTCAAGTGGGACATGAACCGGCCCTTCACCGAGGCGGGCTGGCCCGATGCCGAGGCCGACCCCGACCGGCTCTGGGTCGACCACGTACGCAACCTGTACGCCCTGCTCGACCGGCTGCGCGCCGACCACCCCGGCCTGCGCATCGAGTCGTGCAGCAGCGGCGGTGGCCGCCTCGATCTGGGCATCCTCGCTCGCACCGACCAGGTGTGGACATCGGACAACACCGACGCCCTGGACCGCGTCGAGATCCAGCACGGCTTCTCGCAGCTGTATCCGGCCCGGGTGATGGGCGCCTGGGTCACCGACAGCCCCAATCCCTACACCGGGCGCAGCGCGCCGCTGGACTTCCGGTTCCGCACGGCCATGGCCGGCGTGCTCGGAATCGGCGGCGACCTGAACCGGTGGAGCGCGTCCGATGTGACTCGGGCCGCCGAACTGGTGGCCGAATACAAGCGGGTACGGCACCTCGTCCAACTGGGCGAGCAGTACCGGCTGGAGGTCCAGGGGAACGGCGAGCTGCACGCGGTGCAGTTCCTCGCCCCAGACGGCAAGGAGTGCGCCGTCATCGCCCTGCGCCGTTCACGCCACTTCGGCCACCACGATCCCGCGCTGCCCCTGCGGGCCCTCGATCCCACGGCCCGCTACCGCGACACCACGTCCGGAGCCGTGCACCACGGAGCCGTCCTGCTCAGTCACGGTCTGCCCCTGGACCTGGCCGCCGACGACTGCGCGTCCACGCTCGTCCACCTGGTACGTGAGACGGGCTGAACCACTCCCCTCCGGGCCGGCCATATCTCCCGGCCCGGAGGGGAATCGGCCTACTTCTTGTAACCCGTGACCTCGGCGACCCAGGTGAGGAAGTCACCGGGGTCTTCGTTGGTGGCGTGACCCTTGTCCCAGTAGAACTCGTGGTTGACGTCGTCGCCGAGGTTGTCCAGGCGGGCCGCCAGGTTGGCGGAGATGACGTGCGACGTGTCCGTGTCGCTGGTGCCCAGGCGGATCCACCAGTACTTGGAGCGCTTGCCATTGACCTTGTCAACCAGGTGGTACATCGGGTTCATCAGGTTCAGCAGCTCGGGGATGTCGCTCGGGACCCGCTTGCTGCTGAGCCCGGTGGTGTCGTTCTTGGCGCTGTACGCCGTGAAGTGGCGCGTCTCAGTGGTGCCGGAGCCGAACTCGTTGTTCTCCCCCGCCGAGAGGTCGAAGGCGTCGAAGGCCGGGGTGGTCTTCTTGCGGGCGCCGACGTGGGTGAGGTAGTCGTCCCAGGTGAAGGTGGCCTTGCCGCCGGACCAGGTGATGAAGGTGTTCTTGGCCAGGTAGGCCGTCCGGTCCGAGTCGGAGAGGGCGGCGAGGTACTTGGTGGCGGAGGGCTCCAGGTACTGCTTGACCAGGTACTCGTCGTAGTTGCGGGCAGTCAGTGTGCCGAATCCGTTCAGGCCCTTGAGCTTCAGACCCGCCTGGTACTCGGCGAACTGGGACTGCAGTTCCTTGGAGACCGACTGGTCTACGACCTTGCTGGTGGACTGGGTGACGCTGGCGCCCCAGTTCCACTCGTAGGCGCCGTCGGCGTGCTCCAGGTCGGTGATCGGGCACCAGGCGCCGGTCGCGAAGATCGCGTCGGAGGCGTCGGCGGCGCCGAGCTCCTTGAGGTACTTGTCGTAGATCTTGCTGTCGCCGGACGCGCCGAGCAGCGAGGACAGCGCTCCACCCGCACTGGTACCCGTGGACACGATCCGGTCGGTGTCGCCGGGGATACGGTCCTTGTTGAACCGGACGTACCGCACAGCCGCCTTCAGGTCCACGATGGCGGCAGGCGCGGTGCCGTAGTAGGTGCCCGAGGAGTCCGTGAGGCTGCGGCCGCGCGCACCGGGCTCCACGACGACGTAACCCGCGACGAGCGCGAGCTTTGCGAGGTTGACCATCCCGTTGATGGCGCCCGTACCACCGCCCGCACCGCCGCCACCCATACCGCCGCCCGCCATGTCGGTGGGCATCCCGCTCGGCATGCCACCGGCCATGTCAGTGGGCATCCCGCTCGGCATCCCGCCGGCCATGTCGGTCGGCATCCCGCTCGGCATCCCGCCCGAGCCCCCGCTGGGCATGCCTCCGCCGGAGCCACCGCCCATCCCTGTCATCTCCAGTGAGTTCTGTCCCACGCCGGTCGCCTTGGCGACGGTCGACGACATGTAGGCGCCCACCGCGTTGGCGAAGACGATCGGAGCACGGGAGGCGTCGACCGCCTTGCCGTCGATCTTCACCGGCACACTCACGACCAGGCTCTGGTGGGTGTCGTCACTCGGGTCGGTGACGTAGTTGCGGGGCTTGTAGAAGTGGTACGTCACCTCGTGGCTGTCGCCCGCCGCGTCGGCGAGCGTCTCGGCCACCTCGGTGTAGTCGTCCTTGTCGAAGACCAGGTCGCCGGAGGACGCGTCGTTGTCCGCCTGCGCGCCCAGGGCGTAGGCGCCGAGCCCCACGACACCGGCCGTCGCACCGATTCCCATCACAACGGTCCTTCGCTTGATAGCCCTGCTCTTCACAGCTTCGTCTCCTGGTGACGCGGCATACCAGCTGCCGCCTGGCGAATTCGAACCGGACACGCATCCGGTCGCGCCGGGTGTGCCCACCCGGCTTGACTGAGTCTGCCGACCCTCCACTATTTTTTTCAAGCTACGAAAAATTAGAAGTTCCTATGGTCCCGCCACCGTGTCCCGAGCAGGCAGAATCAATGACGTGAACAGCCCCGCCGATTCCGCGGCCGTCCGCCGCGGCAACCTCTCCCTCGTCCTGCGCCACATCGCGGCACACGGCCCTTGTGCCCGTACGGAGATCGCCGCCGCCACCGGCCTGGTGCACGCCACGGTGACCGCTCTGGTCGCCGACCTCATGACGCGCGGCCTGGTGGAAGAGGTGGGCGTTACCGCGTCGGGCAGCCGCGGCCGGCCGCGCCGACTCCTGCACCTGGTGGCGGAGCGGGTGCGGATCGTCGCCGCCCATGTGACCTGGGGGGACATCCGGCTGGTCACGGCCGGGGTCACGGGCGAGCTGATCGACGCCGGGCGGGCTCGGCACCCCGGTCCCTTCGGGCCCCCCGAACCGATGGCCGACGCCATCGCCACCGCCGTCACGGAGGCGGTCTCCCCCGGCCCGGACGTGCATCTGGGCCGGCTGGTGATCGCCATGTCCGGGCCGGTCACTTCCGGACGCGCGAAGGCACCGACCGAGGGAGTCGGTTGGCACGCGCCCACGCTCGGCGCCCTCGTCGCCGAACGGCTGCCCGGCCTGTCCTGCCCCGTCGAGGTGGTCAACGACGCCGACCTGGCGGCGCTGGCCGAGTACCACGCTCTGAGGCTGCCGGGGACGGAGGGGCCCAGCACCGTCGCCTACGTCAAGTCCGACTCCGGAGTCGGTGGTGGCCTGCTCATCAACGGCCGTATCCACCAGGGCAGTCACGGTCTGGGCGGCGAGGTCGCGCACTTGCCCGTCTCGCTCGACGGGCCCAGGTGCAGATGCGGCGCTCACGGCTGTCTGACCGCGTATGTGAGCACCCACGCGGTTCTGGAGTCGGCCGGTCTCGGCAGGGAGTCCGTGCCCGAAGGCATCGACGCGGCACTCGCCGAACTCGGCCGACGCCTGCGTGCCGGGGAACCTCGCGCCCTCGCCACCCTCGACCAGGCCGGTCACGCTCTCGGCGCGGCGATCCAGTCCATCGTCGGGCTGACGGACGCCGAGGAGATCATCCTCGGCGGCCATCTCACCGACTGGATTCCTTGGCTCACCCCGGGCATCGACACCCGGCTCGCCGCACGACGGCGCGCGTTCCCCACCCTCCCGATCGCTGTCACACCGGGTGTTCTGGGTGCCCGGGCCGCACTCCACGGTGCGGTGCAGACCGGCCGTGACCGCGTCCTCGCCGACCCCGCCGAGGTGCCCCCGTGCCGGGCGCGACCGAGCCAGGCACACCCCGTATGACGGGCTCCGACACGGCCGCACACCGACGACGCCGACAGCCGCGTCCTGTTTCAGGGACGTGCGGCGAAGTACCGCGCGATGCCCGCGATTCCCTCACCGACGGCCCGTTCGACGATCGGTGCCAGGTTCTGCGGAAGGATCTCCTGGCTGTAGACCACACGTGAACCGTCTCCGTCGGGGAGTACGTCGATGGTGCCGAGGTGGTACTCGATCGGCGACGGCAGACCCTCGACGAACCGGTACTGGAAGCGCCGGAGTTCGTCGTTCTTCGTCACCACGAGGGCCTTCAGCGTGCCCTCGGGTGTGCGCAGGTGGCGGTACTCCCCGTCGAAGCGGGCCTCCAGGACGGCGGGAAACCAGTCCGGGATCGTGCGGACATCGGTGAGCACGGTCCAGACCCGGTCAGGGTCCTGCTCGACCCGGGTGTCGAAACGCAGCGTTGCCATGTGTTCTCCTCCGCCTTGTCGGCGCCTGCCTCGAACGGTCAGAAGGGGTAGTGCGGTTGCTCGGTGGAGAGGGTGATCCAGCGGGTGTTGGAGAAGGCCTCGATGCCCCAGCGTCCGCCGAAGCGGCCGTAGCCGGAGGCCGCGAAGCCGCCGAAGGGGGCCTGCGGTTCGTCCGCCACGGACTGGTCGTTCACGTGCACGATGCCGGTGCGGATGCGGTGGGCCACCTTCAGGCCGTGGGTGGCGTTCTCGGTGAGAACGCCGCAACTGAGGCCGTGCTCGGTGTCGTTGGCCAACCGCACGGCCTCGTCGTCGTCCGCGAACGGCCTGATGACGACAACGGGCCCGAAGGCCTCGCCGTGATGCAGGGCCGCGTCCTCGGGAAGTTCCGCCAGGACGGTCGCCGGGTGCAGCGCGCCCTCCGGCGCGCCACCGCCGGTGAGCACGCGCGCGCCCTTCTCGACCGCGTCCGCGACCAGGGCGGCCACTCGGTGGGCGGCGGCCTCGTTCACCAGCGGTCCGATGACGGTGGTGGACAGGCCCGGGTCCCCGCTCGGCAGGTCGGCGATCTTCGCGGTGAAGCGGCGGGTGAACTCCTGTGCGAGGGACTCGTGCACCAGGACGCGGTCGGCGCACATGCAGATCTGGCCGGAGTTCATGAACGCGGCGAAGGCGGCGGCGTTCACGGCGTGGTCGAGGTCGGCGTCCTCCAGCACGATCACCGAGTTCTTGCCGCCGAGTTCGAGCACGGCCGGCTTGAGATGCTGTGCGGCGAGGGTGCCGATGAGCTGTCCGACGCCGGTCGAGCCGGTGAAGTTGACGGCGCGGACACGCGGGTCCGCTACCAGCGTCTCGGCGATCGCGGCGGCGTCCTCCTTGTCGTTGGTGATGACGTTGAGGACGCCGTCGGGGAGTCCGGCGTCGCGCAGTACGTCGGCGACGAACAGACCGCAGGAGATCGGGGCGTCCTCGCTGGCCTTGACCACGACGGTGTTCCCCGCCGCCAGCGCGGCGGCGACCGCTCGCGTGCCCAGGATGACCGGCGCGTTCCACGGCGCGAAGGCGGCGACCACGCCGAGCGGTTCGCGCACGGCCATGCTGAGGCCGCCGGGCTCCTGGGTGGCCAGCACGTCCCCGCGCGGTGCGGTGATCGCGGCGGCGGCCTCGCGCAGCATGTTCGCGGCCAGCGTGACGTTGAACAGTGCCCAGCCCCGGGTGCCGCCCACCTCCCCCGCCATCAGCCCCACGGCCTGCTCACCGCGCCGGTCCATGAGGTCCGCCGCGTCCAGGAAGATCTTCCGCCGGGCGTACGGCGCGAACGCGGACCACTCGGCGAAGGCGGCGTCCGCCGCGTCCACCGCCGCCCGTACGTCCTGCGGCCCGGCGGCCGCGACCGTGGCGTACGGTTCGCCGGTCCACGGGTTGATGTCGGCCGTGGACCGGCCCGAGGCGGCGGGAATCTCCTTGCCGCCGATCAGCAGGTTCCGGTGGAGGGGCATGGGTCGTCCGCCTTTTGTGTCGGGTCGGGCCGGCAGCGCCTGCTCAGGCGCCGATCATGTTGAAGCCGCCGTCGGCGTTGAGGTAGACGCCGGTCATGTGGGCGGCGTCGTCGGTGGCGAGGAAGAGGGCGGTGCCGGCGAGTTCGGCGGGGCCCGGGATACGGCCGAGCGGGGTCTTGGAGATCAGTTCCTCACGGCGGCCGGACCGCCAGTCCTCGCGGCTGAGGAGACGCTCGGTCTCGATGAACCCGGGCGCGAAGGTGTTGACCCGCACGGTCGGCGCGAAGGCCTGGGCGTAGGACTTGGTGACGCCGAGGAGGCCGTACTTCGCGGCGGCGTACTGAGGCGCCCGCGCGCTGCCGCGGACGATCACGGTGGAGCCGATGTTGACGATCGAGCCGTGGCCCTGGTCCAGCATCCGGGAGCCGAACTCGTGGACGCACAGCATGGTGCCCTTGATGTCCACGGCGAGGACGTGGTCGATGGACTCCTCGGTGACGTCCCGCCAGGACATCTGGTCGGCCGCCACGTCACCGACGTTGTTGACCAGCACGTCCAGGGTGCCGAACCGGTCGAACACCTCCTCGGCCATGCGGATGACGTCGGCGTGGACGGCGATGTCGGCCTGGACGGTGAACGCCTCGCCGCCGACGTCCTTGATGCGGGCGACGGTCCGGTCGGCTCCGGCGGCGGAGCTGCGGTAGTGGACGGCGACCCGGGCGCCCTCCTGGGCGGCCCGGACGGCGATCTCCGCGCCGTAGCCGGTGCCCGCGCCGGTGACGAGGACGGAGCGCCCTTCGAAGCGGCGGGGCATGGGCTGTGGTGCCATGAGAGGTCCCTTCAGAGGTGTGCGGGGGTGAAGCGCTGACGGAGCTCGCCGATGCCCTCGACACGGCTGACGAGTTCGTCGTCCGGGGTGAGGTAGCGGGGCGGGTCCATGCGGTTGCCGACGCCGGCCGGGGTGCCGGTGAAGATCAGGTCGCCGGGGAACAGGGGCACAACGGCCGAGAGGCGGGCGACGAGGTCCGGCACCGGGAAGATCATGGACTTGGTGCGGTCGTGCTGGACGACCTTCCCGTTGAGCAGCCCGGTGATCTCCAGGTCGTCCGGGTCGTCGAACTCGTCCGGGGTGACGAGCACCGGGCCGGTGGGCCCGAAGCCGGGGAAGGACTTGCCCAGGCTGAACTGAGCAGGTATCCCCCGGAGTTGGGACACCCGCTCGGACAGGTCCTGACCGACGGTGAGTCCGGCGACGGCGTCCCAGGCGCGGTCCTCGCTCACCCGGTACGTCTCCCGGCCGATCACCGCGACGAGTTCGACCTCCCAGTCGACCTTGCCCGGCGGAAGGGGGACGGTGGTGTGCGGGCCGGTGACGCACGCCGGGAACTTGGTGAAGACCAGCGGCTCTTCGGGCGGGGTGTATCCGGCTTCGGCCGCGTGCGGCGGGTAGTTGAGGGCGACCGCGAACACCTGGCGGGGGCGGGGCACGGGCGCGCCGAGAGCACCCGGATCGACAGGAATGTCGTACGCGGTGTCGGCCAGTCCGGCCGCCCAGTCACGCGCTTCCTGCCACCGCTCCAGCAGAGCCATCGGGTCGGCGGGCAACCCGCCCCGCGAAACCGCGCCGACATCCACGGCCCGGTCGCCACGGACCAGCACGGCACGGCCGTCGACGACTGCGAGCCTCACCAGTCCACCTTCTTCGGTACGGGCGTGCCGTGCCCTTCCTGCCAGCTGACGATCGGAGTGCGCAGGACGCCGAGGCGTTCGACCTCGGCCTCGACGACATCGCCGGGCTTGAGGTACATGTCCGGGTCGCCGCTGAAGCCGGCCACGCCCTGGACGGTGCCGGTGGTGATCAGGTCGCCGGCGCTGTATCCCTGCGGGGAGTGGTATGCGACCAGGTGCGGGATGGAGACCGACATCCGGTTGGTGTTGGACTTCTGCCGGACCACGCCGTTGACGCGCAGTTCCATGTCCAGGTTGTGCGGGTCGGGGATCTCGTCGGCGGTGACGATGTAGGGGCCGACAGGGCAGAAGGTGTCGATGGCCTTGCAGAAGGAGAAGACGCCGGACTCCATCTCGCGGCGCTGGATGTCGCGGGCGGTGATGTCGTTGAAGACGACGTAGCCGGCGATGTGGTCGGGGGCGTCGTCCACGCCGAAGAACTTGCCCGGCTTGCCGATGACGACGGCGATCTCCAGCTCGTAGTCCAGTTCGCTGGTCAGGTGCTCCGGGTGGATCACCGGTTCCTCGGGGCCGACGATCGCGTCGACGTTCTGGAAGAAGACGATGCCCTTGTGCATGGGGTGCGACCAGTCGACGTTCTTCGACTCGTCCTCGTGCTCACGGAAGTTGCCGGAGGTGTGGAAGAACTTCTTCGGCACGATCGGCGCCCGCAGCCGCACGTCGTCCAGCGACAACCGCTCGCCGGTCTCGGTGACCCGGCCGTCGCGCTCGAAGTACTCACGTGTCGAACCGACGTTCAGCGGAAGAACGAGCCGTTCCTCCAGCTCCAGCCGGCCTACGCGTCCGTCGTCGAAGGTGATCAGTTTCATGATGTGCCGCTTTCGGATGGAGGGGTGGGGTGTTCTACGGGTGTTCTACGGGCGTTCTGCGGGGCGCTCTCCGGCGAAGACCCGCAGCTGGAGGGCGAGCAGGGAGTAGTAGCCGACCAGGGTGGTGAGTTCGAACAGGCCTCGCTCGCCCCACGCGGCCACCGTGTCGTCGTACTCCCGGTCGCTCAACGCGCCGGTGCGCGTCAGTGCGGCGGTCGCCCGCAGAGCGGTCCGCTCGGCCGGGTCCGCCAGCTCCGGCAGTCCGCCCTCGCGCAGGGTGTCCAGCTCGGGCTCGGTCAGGCCGCATGTCCTTCCGACCGCCTCGTGGGCCTCCCGCTCGAAGGCGCTGCCCCAGGCGGCGGCGACGACCAGGATGGCCATCTCGCGTACCCGGTCGGTGAGGACCGACTCGTAGCGCACGGCCGCCCCGACCGCCTGGACGACGAGCCCGACGGGCGGGCTGAGCAGCATGGCGTTGAACGGGCCGCGCAACCGGCCCTCCTCGTCGGTGAGGGAGAACGCCTGCGGTCCCGACGCCCGTCGGCCGCCGACGATGGCGCGGTAGACCTCGGTCTGTCGCTCGTTCAGTTCGCCGGGCAGCAGACCGGCGAGGCGTGCGCTCATGCGCGTTTCCCTTCAGGGCGGTCGACGGGTCGTCAGACGAGGGTGCGGCCGCCGTCGACGTACAGCACCTGGCCGGTGACGAACGACGCGCGGGCCGAGGCGAGGAAGAGCACGGCGCCAACCACGTCCTGCGGGGTGCCCAGGCGCCCGGCGGGGACCAGGCTCGTCATCTCCTCGCGCATCCCCGGCTTGGCCAGGTAGGCGCTGGTCAGCTCGGTCTCGGTGTAGCCCGGGCCCACGGCGTTGACGGTGACGCCGTCGGGGGCCCATTCCCGGGCCATTACCTTGACCAGCTGGTCCAGGCCGCCCTTCGAGGCCGCGTAGGGGGCGTGGTGCTTGTGCGCGAGCAGGGAGGAGACGGAGGAGAAGAACACCATGCTGCCCCGGCCGGCCTCGCGCATCAGCCGGCCCGCGGCACGACCGGTCCAGAAGGCGCTGGACAGGTTCAGGGTCAGGATGCGGTCCCACACCTCGTCGGGTGTCTCCAGCACGGGACGGCGGTCGTTCGTCCCCACGGCGTGCACCAGCACGTCCAGGCCGCCCAGTTCACGGGCCGCCGTCGTGACGGCCTCCTCGCACGCGGCGGACGAGGACAGGTCCGCGGTGAGGGTCCGTATCCCGGCAGCCGCAAGGGCCGGATCCTCGCGCAGGGCCTTGAGCCTGGTCTCGTCGGCGTCGACGACCATGAGCCGTGCTCCGGTCTCCGCCAGCCCCCGTACGCACACGGCGCCCAGTCCCCCGGCCCCGACGACGAGCGCCCGGCGCTCCTCGAAACCCAGCCATCCCGTCATGTGAGCTCCCTTCCGGCTCCGGCCGCCACCCGCAGGTAGTCGGTCGCGAAGTCTCGTACACCTGCCGTGAGCAGGCTGTCCGTCAGCGCGTTGCCGCCCTCGCTGAGGCCGCCGTCGTGGATCGACAGAGCGTGCCGGGGCTTGATCTCCCGGACGTAGTCGATGATTTCGCCGGTCTTGGACCACGGGCCGTGGACCGGCACCAGCAGCGTGTCCACCGGGCGGGTGGGCACGGTGAACGCGTCGCCCGGGTGGAAGACGGCGCCGTGTACGAGGAAGCCGACGTTGGTGACGCGGGGCAGATCGGGGTGGGTGGGCGCGTGCAGTTCGCCGTGCGCTTCGACTCCGATGCCCTCGATGTCGAAGGAGTCCCCGTCCCCGACGACGGTGACCCGGCCGCCGCCGAGCCCGTCGAGCCGGGCCGCCACCGAGCGGTCCGCCCAGATCCGCAGGGCGGGATCGGCCTCGGCCGCCGCGCGGAGCACGGGCTCGGCGAAGTGGTCCACGTGCTCGTGGGTCACCAGCACCGCGTCGGCGCCGGCGAGCGCGTGCGGGTCGGAGTAGACGCCGGGGTCGATGACGATGACGACGCCGTCGCACTCCAGCCGGACGCAGGCGTGGCCGTACCGGGTCAGTCGCATCGGCCCGCTCACCGGCCCAGCTCGCTGTCGGGGACCCAGGTGCCGTGGAAGCCGTAGCGGAGCCGGAACGGGATCTTCACCGTGGCGACGGGACCGGCGGCGATGTCGAGGGCGTCGAGGACGACCAGGTCGTGCCGGTTCTGGTCGCGACGGCCGACCAGCACCAGCAGGTAGCCCTCGCCCTCGCCGGAGTCGCCCGCCTTGGGGACGAACACCGGCTCCTCCGGCGCGGCGTGCTCACCCGGCGTCCAGAAGACCGACTCGCCGGTGTGGTCGTCGCGGTGGATGAGAGAGTTGAACGGCGGGCCCATCGGGCCGATCTCGACCTTCGGTACGTCGGGGTGCATGCCGCCGATCCAGGCGTGGCGGTTCTTCTCCATCAGGATGCGCGGGTCGACGCGGGGCATGTCGCCGGGTGAGGCGATGAGCTGCTCGCTGCGGTAGGTGTCGGTGGCGTCGTCCCAGTGCGCGGCGCCGCCCCTGAGGTCGAACGTCCAGCGGTGCAGGAACGGCGGCTGTTCGGGCAGGAGGCCGACGGTCGTCTTCGGGAACTGGGAGAACCAGCCGGACTTCGTCGTGAAGTGGTCGGCGACGAGGGTGTCGCCGTCCGTCCAGGCGTTCAGCGAGTGGGTCTCCATGAGCTGTTCGCTGCGGAACCACTTGATGCCGCGCACGCCCTCGTCACGGGGGATGATCGCGACGTACGTCCCCTGGTTCGGGTCCCAGACGAAGTACTGCTCCTCCCGCTTCAGCTGCTCCGGGTCGGCGACCATCGGCGAGATGGTGAACACGAAGTGGTCCCGGGTGACCAGCCAGTCGTGCACCATCGAGGAGTACGGCACCTCGAAGGTCTGCGAGCGGGTGACCTTGCCGGAGGCCGAGATCTCGTGGATGTGGATCTGCTTGTCCGGAAGACCGGTCGCGTTGTAGGCGAAGGCGATCAGCTCGCCGGTGCGCGGGTCGTGCTTGGGGTGGGCGGTGAAGGTGCGGCCCGGGATCTGGCCGTCGAAGTCGTAGATCCCCTTCGTCTCCAGCGTCACCGGGTCCAGCTCGTACGGGAGGGCCGCCTCCTTGAGGGCGAGCAGCTTGCCGGCGTGCCAGATGATCGAGGTGTTGGCGTTGCCGTCGTCGATGCCGGCCACGGACGGGTCGTCGGTGTACGGGTTGCGGTAGGCGCCGAACAGGGCCTTGCGGGCGGCGCGTTCGAGTTCGAAGCGCTTGGTGCGGACGTACTTGGTCTTGAGGTCGGCGTGGCCATTCTCGAACCGCACCATGTGGATCATGCCGTCGCCGTTGATGTACACGTCGTTCGGGAACCGCGGCGGGTACTGGGTGTCGGCGGCGGCACGGTAGAACGCGCCGTTCAGCTCCGGCGGGAGGCGGCCCTCGATCTCCAGGTCGTAGACGTCCGCCTCGATCCGCGACGGCGCGAAGAATCCCCGGAACTTCGGGGTGTCCGGCCACGTCATGGTCTCCGGCGGCGGCTGGGTCCCCACGGGCCGCTGCCCGGGTGTCCCGCTGGACTGCGTCGTTGCAGTGGTAGCCATGGCTCTCTCCCCTGTGGCAAGGTTGGATCAAGCGAAGAATGTGATGGATGCCGGCGGGCGACAGTTCCCTGACCGCGAGAGCGACCTCGCGAATCCTGCTGAATCCGCCGAAGAGCCAGCGTCGATCGGCTCGTTCCGACCATGATGTCCCCGGCGCATCTCGGGTGTCCAACAGTGAAACATGCACGAAATGATCGGAGTCTTCGATGGATCTGCGGCAGATGGAGTACGCGGTGGCCATCGCCGACGAGCTCAACTTCACGCGCGCCGCGGCCCGCTGCCGCATCGGCCAGTCCGGGCTCAGCCACCAGGTCACCCAGCTCGAACGCGAGCTGGGAGCCCGGCTGTTCGAGCGGACCAGCCGCAGCGTCCGGCTGACGCCCGCCGGGCAGACCTTCGTCGCCTGCGCGCGGCGCGTCCTCACGGCGGTGCAGGAGATGCAGGCGGAGATCGCCTCACTGGACGGACCCGTGCGCGGACGGCTGCGCGTCGGCTCGGTCACCCTGACGGCCGGGAACATCGACCAGCTCGGCCTGCTGCGGGAGTACCAGGAGGCCTACCCCGCGGTCGAGGTCACCGTGTCCGATGCGGACGGAGTGGAGTCCGCCGCCCAGCTCCTGACCGGCGAACTGGAGATCGCTGTGATCGCCCTGCACGAACACCAGTTGCCCGCCGGCATCGCGCACCACCTGCTGAGCCTGGTGCCGCTCGTGGCCGTGGTGGGCCGGCAGCACCGGCTGCGCGGGACCGGCGTGACGCACCTGGGCGACCTGGCCGACGAGCGCTTCCTCGACTGCGGACCGGACACCGGACTGCGCGCCCAGGTGGACGCCGCGTTCGAGCGGGCCCGCGCCCGCCGCCGGGGGGTCTGCGCGTTGCGCAGTGCCGGAGACCTCGCCTCGCTGGCGTTCGAGGGCATCGGAGTCACCGTCGTGCCCCGCCCGGTCGCCGACGCCATCGTCCCCGCCGACCACGCCGACTGTGTGCTGCGCCTCGACGACCCGCAGGCACTGCAACCGCTCGCCCTCGCCCATCGCGACCCGGCCCCGACCTCACCCGCCGCCCAGGCGTTCCTGCGGCTCGCCCTCGCCCGGCTCCCCGGGCAGGGACTGCCCGCACTGGACGCGGACCCGGGCGGCGCCGCAGCCGAGTGACGGAGCGACAAGGCATCCAGCGGCTGGATGGAAGCCTGCGGAGAGTTCGATCACTCGGGGGGTAGGCGGCGCCCAGAGCATGGCCCATAGTCATGCGGGTTCCTGACGCCCGATGTTCCGGGCGCATTCGCTTCGGGTGCGGCGCCGCCCCGCGATGTGGCACGGCCACGGCGACGGCTCGGCCGCGCCCTCACCGTCGCCCTCGTGGAGGTCTCCCATGCCCGCGTTCACTTCGCCACCCGTGTCGTCCGACGGCGCCGCCGTCCACGGCACAGGGCCGCTCCCCGAAGGCGTCGGCGAGCGCAGGGGGGTATGGCTCCTGATGGCTGGCAGTTGTCTGCCCATCCTCGGCGCCGTGCTGCTCGCTCCGGTACTGCCGAAGATGCAGGAGCACTTCGCGGCGGCGCCCGGTGCCATGGTGCTGATCCCGATGGTCCTGACGATCCCCGCGCTCGCGCTCGCTCTGACGGCTCCCGTCGCCGGCGTCGTCATCGACCGGCTGGGACGCGGGCGCCTGCTCGTCGTCATGTCCACCCTGTACGCGCTGTTCGGCACCGCGCCCCTGTGGCTGGACTCGCTTGATGCCATCGTGGTCAGTCGCGCCTGTCTCGGCGTGACCGAGGCCTTCATCATGACCTCCTGCACCACCCTGATCGGCGACCACTCCACAGGCCGGGCACGCCACCGCCACCTGGCCCTGCAGACGGTCTGCGTCTCCGCCTCCGCCACCGCCTTCTTCGTACTCGGCGGCGCCCTCGGCTCCGCCGACTGGCGTACCCCGTTCTGGCTCTACGCGGTCGGGCTCCTCTTCGCCCCCGCGACGGCCGTGTTCCTGTCCCGGACCGAACCGGGTGCGGCCATGGAGAACACCACCGCCCTCGAAGCCCGGCCGCTCCCCGCGCTCCGCCTGACCGGCATCTGCCTGCTGTCGGTTCTCGGCGCCCTCGTCTTCTACACCGTCCCGGTGAAGACGGCCTTCCTGCTTAACGGCCTGGGCGTGAGATCCAGCGAGCTCATCGGCATCGTCACGGCGATCGCCAGCGCCGCGACCGTCGCCGGCTGCGTCCTCTTCGCTTCGCTGACGGGCCGGCCGGGGCGCAGACTGCCCGCCGTGTTCGCCGTGTGCGGAGCCGGATGCGCGCTGATGGCCGTGGCCCAGAACCCCCTGGTCCTCGTCGTCGGCGCGATCCTCAACTGCGTCGGCACCGGCTTCCTGCTGCCCTCACTGGTCACCTGGGCCATGTCCGGACTCTCCTACGGCAACCGCGGTCGCGGGACCGGCCTGTGGATCGCGTCCTTCTTCCTCGGACAGTTCATGTGTCCACTCGCCCTGTCCGCCGCCGAGTCCGCCACCGGCAGCCTCGCCACCGCCGTCGGCTTCCTCGGCCTCGCCTCCCTGCTCACGGCGGCCGGACTGCTGCCCCTCGTCCGCCGGACGGCGTGATCGCGGGAGATGCCACAGGCCTGAACACAGACGTTCGGGGCCCGCTCATCGGCAACAGGCCGGGGAGCGGGCCCCGAGGGCGTCCGAACCGGCGTCAGCAGGCGGCAGTCACCGCGTCGGTGTGCAGGGGGGCGTCGGTGCGGGCGGTGATGTCCTCGATGGTCACGCCCGGGGCGGTCTCGACGAGGGCGAGGCCGCCGGACGTGACGTCGAGGACACCGAGGTCGGTGATGATCCGGTGCACGCAGACCTCACCGGTCAGGGGCAGGGTGCACGCGCGAAGGATCTTCGGGGTGCCGTCCTTGGCCGTGTGGTCCATCAGCACGATGACCCGGCGCGCGCCGTGGACGAGGTCCATCGCGCCGCCCATCCCCTTGACCATCTTGCCGGGGATCATCCAGTTGGCGAGATCGCCGTTCTGCGAGACCTGCATGGCCCCGAGGACGGCGGTGTCGATGTGGCCGCCGCGGATCATGCCGAAGGACAGCGCCGAGTCGAAGAACGCGGCACCCGGCAGCACGGTGACCGTCTCCTTGCCCGCGTTGATGAGGTCGGGGTCGACCTGTCCCTCCGTCGGATAGGGGCCGGTGCCGAGGATGCCGTTCTCGGAGTGCAGGACGACCCGTACTCCGGGCGGGAGGTGACCGGGGATCAGGGTGGGCAGGCCGATGCCGAGGTTGACGTAGGAGCCGTCGGTGAGTTCGGCGGCGGCGCGGGCGGCCATCTGGTCGCGGGTCCAGGACATCAGGAACGTACCGTCCTCTTCTCTATCTGCTTGTCCGCGGCCTGCTCGGCCGTCAGCTCCACCACCCGCTGGACGTAGATGCCCGGCAGATGCACCTCGTCGGGGCTCAACTCGCCCGGTTCGACGAGCTCTTCGACCTCGGCGATCGTGACGTGTCCGGCCATCGCGGCGAGCGGGTTGAAGTTCGCGGCGGCCTTCCGGAAGACGAGGTTGCCGTGCCGGTCGCCGCGCCAGGCCCGGACGAGGGCGAAGTCGGTGGTGATGCCGTGCTCCAGGACATGTGGGCGGCCCGCGAACTCGCGGGTCTCCTTGGGTGGGGAGGCGACCGCGACCGAGCCGTCCTCGGCGTACCGCCAGGGCAGACCGCCCTTGGCCACCTGCGTCCCCACGCCCGCCGGGGTGTAGAAGCCGGGGATGCCGGCACCGCCGGCGCGCAGCCGCTCGGCGAGCGTGCCCTGCGGAACCAGTTCCACCTCCAGTTCCCCGGACAGGTACTGGCGGGCGAACTCCTTGTTCTCCCCGACATAACTGCCCGTCACCCGGGTGATACGCCCGGCGGCCAGCAGCACGCCGAGGCCGCGGCCGTCGACGCCGCAGTTGTTCGAGACGACGGACAGGGCGGTGGCGCCCTGCTCGTGCAGGGCCCGGATGAGGGTTTCCGGGACCCCGCTGAGACCGAAGCCTCCGACCGCGAGCGAGGCGCCGTCGCGGATGTCCGCGACCGCCTCGGCCGCGCTGGAACTGACTTTGTCCATGGGGGAAGTGCCTTTCAGCCGGCGGCGCCGGGGAGGACGGACGACCAGCCGCCGTCGACGACGAGGTTGGCGCCGGTGATGTACGAGGCCTCGTCGGAGGCCAGGAAGACGGCCGCGTTGACCACCTCGTCGGGCAGCCCGACACGACCGAGCGGGATATGGCGTGCGATGGTGCGCATCGGGTGATCGGCGGCGAGCAGGTCGCCGCGCGTGGCCTCGGTGTCGATCATTCCGGGGCTGACGCAGTTGGCGCGGATGCCGTACGGGGCTCCCTCGGCAGCGAGTTGGCGGGTCAGGGCGATCACCGCGCCCTTGGAGGCCGAGTGGGCGGTACGAGCGTTGGTGAGGGAGCCGGTGAGGCCGGCCGTCGAACCGACGGTGAGGATGCAGCCGCGGCTCGCGACCAGGTGCGGCCAGGCGATGCTCGCCGCCAGCCACACCGAGTCCAGCTCCGCGCGCATGGTGAACGCGAAGTCCGTGTACGGCTGTTCGTCCACCGCGCCGAACCGGACGGCGCCGGCGTTGGTGTACAGGATGTCGATCCCGCCGAAGGCGACGACCGCCTCCGCCACCCAGGCCCGCACGGACTCCTCGCTGGTGACGTCCAGCGGGATCGGGGTGAGGGCGGTGCCGCCCGCCTCCCCGACGAGCCGCTGTGTCTCCAGGGCGCCCTCGTGCAGCAGGTCACCGCCCACGACGATCGCGCCCTCGGCCGCGAACCGCAGCGCCGCCGCCCGCCCCTGACCACGGGCCGTACCCGAGATCAGGGCCACCTTCCCTTCGAGCCGTCTCATGCGACCCCGTCCCGCAGCGCGTCCGAGATGGACTTGACGCCGCCGTGCGCGGTGAGGCCGCCGTCCACGGGGATCTCGGCGCCGGTGATGAAGGAGGCGTCGTCGGACAGCAGGAACACCACCAGCGGCGTGATCTCGTCCACCGTGCCGGTGCGGCCGAGCGGCGTCTCACGGATGTTGGCCTCACGGAAGGCGGGGTGCGCGGAGGCGGTCATCTCGGTCTCGATGAAGCCGGGATGGATGGTGTTGACGCGGATGCCGCGCGGGCCCAGCTCCGTGGCCGCCGCCTTCGACAGACCGCGCAGGGCCCATTTGCTGGCCGTGTACGCGACCGGGTAGTGGCCGGTGAGCGCGGCGGCGGAGCCGACGTTGACGATCGACGAGCCCGGCGGCATCAGCGGGGCGAGGTGCTGGATACCGAGGAGCGGGCCGGTGACGTTGACGGCGTGGACGCGGTCGAAGTCCTCGGGGCGTACGTCGCCGACGCGGGCGCGCCAGGTGATGCCCGCGTTGTTGACCAGGCCGTGGACCTGTCCGTACGACTCCCCCAGCTCGGCGGCGAGTTCGGCCCACTCCTTGTCGCTGGTGACGTCGAGCCGACGACAGCCGGGCGCGTCCGTCACGTCGGCGGCGATCACTCGGGCGCCCTGGCGGGTCAGCGCCTCGGCCTCGGCCGCACCCTGGCCGCGGGCCGCGCCCGTGACGACGACGACCTTGCCGAGCAGCCGCTTGGGGTACAGGTCGGTCACGGCCGCTCCCGGGTGCGACGGCGGGCGGTCGGCAACCGCACCGGGTCGACGCCGGCGACCACGGCGTTGGAGACGGTGCCGATGCCCTCGACGGTGAGGGTGACGGTGTCGCCGGGCTTGAGGGGCGGCGGGTCCTGACGGCCCCGTACACCCCACAGCTCCGCCAGGCAGCCGCCGTTGCCGCACGTGCCCGAACCGAGCACGTCGCCGGGGCGGACGACGGTGCCGCGTGAGGCGTAGGCGACCATTTCCTCGAAGGTCCAGCTCATGTTGGACAGCAGGTCCTTGCCGATGACCTCGCCGTTGACCTCGGCGGTCAGCGCGAGCCGCAGGAAGCCGTCCGCGTCCCGGTACGGCTCCAGCTCGTCGGCGGTGACCAGGTACGGCCCGAGGGTGGCGGCCGTGTCCTTGCCCTTGCACGGGCCGAGGCGGACCTGCATCTCGCGGGACTGGAGATCGCGTGCGGACCAGTCGTTGAAGACCGTGTAGCCGACGATGTGGTCTCGGGCCTGCTCAGGGGTGAGGTCACGCCCCTCCCGGCCGATGACGGCGGCGACCTCCAGCTCGAAGTCGAGCACGGCGCTGCCCGGCGGCACCGGCACGTCGTCGTGCGCGCCGATGATGGCGTACGGGTTGGTGAAGTAGAAGGTCGGGGCGTCGTACCACGCGTCGGGTACTCCGCCCACGCCGTCCACGGACCGCCGTACGCCCTCGACGTGCTCCTCGAAGGTGACGAAGTCCCGGACGGTCGGGGGCGCCAGCGGCGGCAGCAGACGCACCTCGGACACATGAGGTCCTGCCGGTACGTCAAGGGTGGCGGCACCGGCGGCGAGCAAGGCGGCGAGGCCGCCGCCGGAGCCGATCAGTTCCGTGAGCGAGCGCGCTCCGGGGAGCGGGTACAGGGTGCCGTCCTCCTCGACGACGGCGACACGGCGTTGGTGCTGGTGTTCGTAGGTGGCGAAACGCATGTGCGGCTCCAGGCTCCGACGGGTGTCGGACAGGCGTCGGCAGAAGGGGGACCGGGGACACGGTGTGGACAGTCAGGGCAGTTGACAGGGCCGCCGTGTCCCCGGAACTCGGGGGGATCAGACCGGCGGGGCGACGAACACGCCGCGGTCGACGTCGTTGAACGACTCCCTGGCCACCAGTTCGTTCATCGCGTTGGCGGTGCCCCACTGGTCGGTGACCTCGGGCTGGGAGAAGTCGTAGACGTGGGGGTGCCAGGTGTCCTCGTCCAGCACCTCCAGCTCCGTCGTGTACTCGACGGTGTTGCCCTGCGGATCCAGGAAGTACGTGAACGTGTTGTCACCCGCCAGGTGGCGGCCCGGGCCCCACAGTTTGCGGGCGCCGGAACGGATCACCCGGCCGGAGCCGCGCATGTACTCGTCGAAGCCGCGCATCTCGAAGGAGATGTGGTGCAGGGCGGTGTGCGGGCCCTGGGCGATGGCCATGGAGTGGTGCTGGTTGCTGATCCGCATGAAGTGCATGGCCTCACCCATCTTCGGATGCATGAGGGTGTCGGAGAGGCGGAAGCCCAGGTGGCTCTCGTACCACTCCCTGGTGCGGTTCAGGTCCGGGGAGTTGAGGACGACGTGGGACAGCTTGACCGGGATCGCCTCCTTCTCCTCGATCCTGCGGTGCTGCCTGACCTCGACGTCCGCCGAGACCTCGATGGTGCGGCCGTCGACGTCGAAGAAGCGGAAGCCGTAACCGCCGCCGGGCGTCTCGACCTTGCCCGGTTGGGAGGTCAACTGGACGCCACCCGCGAGCAGTTGCTCGGCGAGCGTGTCCACGTCCGTCGCCGAAGCGGCACCGTAGGAGACGAGGTCCAGGCGCTTCTCGTCGGCTTTGCGCAGCCGGACCACGTACTGCTCCGGTGAGCCCTCGGCCGCCAGGAAGGAGATCCCGGAGTCCTCGGCGACCTTGGTCAGGCCCCAGACGCCGGCGTAGAAGTCGAGCTGCTTGTCGTAGTCGGGCACGGCGAGGTCGACGTGGCGCAGATGAGTGAGCAGGCGCATGAGGTCAGTCCTTCCGGAGGAGGGCGGCGGCGTTGCCGCCCCGTACGGCGTGGAAGTCGGGGTCGGGGAGCCGGGCCGCGCGCAGGGCGCCGACGGGGTCCTCGGTGCCCATGTCGAAGGGGAAGTCGGAGCCGAGCACGACCCGGTCGGCGCCGACGACCCGGATCAATTCCCGCAGCACGTGCGGGTCGTGGACGAGGGAGTCGAACCAGATCCGCTTCAGATAGCTGCTCGGCAGGTGGGCGCAGCCGGCGCCCGCGTCGGGGCGCGCCGACCAGGCGTGGTCGGAGCGGCCGATGTGGGTGGGCAGGTAGCCGCCGCCGTGCGCGGCGATCAGCCTCAGGCCGGGGTGGCGGTCCAGCACGCCGGAGAAGATGAGGTGGGACAGCGCGACGGCGTTCTCCGTGGGCTGGCCGACGACGTTGGACAGGTACCACTGGTCCAGGCGCTCGTCGAGGGTGCAGCCGAAGGGGTGCAGGAAGAGGAGTGCGCCGGTCGTCTCGGCCAGGGCCCACAGGGGGGCGTAGGCGGGGTCGGACAGTTCCCTGCCGGGAGCGTGCGACGAGATCTCCACTCCCGCCAGGCCCTGCTCCAGGGCGTGGGCGAGGGCTCGAACGGCCTGCTCGGGATGTTGCAGCGGCACGAGTCCCAGCCCGCGCAGCCGGTCCGGCGCCTGTGCGCAGTGCGCGGCGGTCGCCTCGTTGGCGAGCCGGTACACCTTCTCAGCCGTCTCCTCGTCCGCCCAGTAGTGGTAGTGCGACGGGGACGGGCTGACCAGCTGGATGTCCACGCCCTGGGCGTCCATCGCGGCCAGCCGTACGGAGACGTCCGTCAGCCGTGGGATCCGCTCGCGGATCATGGGGCCGTTGACGGCCAGGGAGGCCGGGCCGCCCCGCCGGGCGTCCAGCGCCTTGGCCTCGGCCAGGGCGGGCAGACCGGCCACGAGGGCCTCGACCTCGGGGAGCAGGACGTGCGCGTGCACATCGACGGTGGGTCCCGTCACGGCAGTTCCTTGAGGGCGGTCATGGTGGTGCCCATCAGGCCGGCCACGTCACCGGCTTCGCCGTCCAGCTGCCACTGCCCGATCCGCACCGACGCCTCGACGACCATGCGGACCCGGTCCACGCGCCGCTCGTAGTAGTCCATGAGCAGCCGCTCGTCCCACACGGCCGCGCTGGTCAGCATCTGGGACAGCACCCAGGCGTCCTCCAGGGACATCGCCGCGCCCTGCGCCATGGTGGGCGGGCAGCAGTGCGCGGCGTCGCCGACGAGGACGACGCGGGCCCGGTGCCAGGAGCCCTCGACCAGCAGCCGGTCGAACCAGGTGTAGTTCACCTGCGTCGGATCGGTGATCGACTCGCGGATCTCGTCCCAGGCGCCGCCGTAGCCCTCGGCGAGCCGGCGCATCTCGTCCGCGTAGGACTCGGGCGGGATGGTGGCGCGGTCGCGGTTGGGCTCCACCAGGTAGGCGTAGAGGGTGTCCTTGCTGGTGGGGGTGTAGCCGGCGATGTAGCAGGGTCCGCCGTGGGCCAGGTCGCTGCGTTCCACGCCGGCCGGGCGGGGCGCCGGGACACGCCAGATGGCCATGCCGGTCGGTTCGGGTTTCGCGTCGATGCCGATGGCGGCGCGGGTCGTGGAGCTGAGGCCGTCGGCGGCCACGACGAGGTCGTAGCGCCCCTCGGTGCCGTCGCTGAAGCGTACGGCGACCCCGGTGTCGTCCTGGGCGACGATCTCGGCGGTGGTGCCGAGCCGGACGTGGGCGCCGGACGCCCGCACGGCGTCGATGAGGACGCGCTGGAGGACCGGGCGTTGCATGCCCAGGGTGGCCGGGAGGTCGTCGCCGCCGGTGCGGATGTCCTCGCTGACGTGGAGAACGGTGCCGTCGGGCGTGGTCAGCCCGAGGGAGTCGAAACCGAAGCCGTGCGCGCGGACGTCGTCCCAGACACCGAGTTCGCGCAGCACGCGCAGGGCGTTGCCCTGGAGGGTGATGCCGGAGCCGCGCACGTTCCAGTCCGGCTTGACCTCGACGAGGTCGACCTCGATGCCCGCACGGCGCAGCAGCACGGTGATGGCGTTGCCGGAGGTGCCCCCTCCGATGACCAGGACGCTCTTCTGCCTTGCCATGGCCAACTCCTTTGTTGGACGGGTCACTTGACGGCGACCGGGTTGACGGGGGAGCCGACGGCTCCGGTGATGGGAAGGGGTGCGGCGGTCAGCCAGAACGCGTACACGCCGTCGGCCGCGCAGTCGGCGGCGAGTGCGTCCGGGTCCCACATCTCGCCGATGAGCAGGCCGATGTGCGGGATGGCGACCTGGTGCAGCGGCTGGAAGGCGTGCTCGAACTCGTTGGGCCGGACCTCGAAGCCCCAGGTGTCGGTGGCGATCGCGGCGATCTCGCTGCGGTGCAGCCAGCCGGCCGTCGCGAAGGACAGGCCCGGCGAGTCGCCGCCCGCGTAGTCGCCCCAGCCCTCGCGGCGCGCGCGGGCCAGCCGCCCGGTGCGGACGACGACGATGTCCCCGTGGCCGACGGTCACGCCGTGGGCCTCGGCGGTCGCGGTCAGGTGCTCCTCGGTGATCGCGAAGCCGTCCGGCAGTTCGCCGTCCTCGCCGATGACTCGGCCGACGTCCAGGAGGACTCCGCGTCCGGCGACGTACGGCGCCATGTGCTCGATGCCGGTGACCAGGTCGCCGTCGGAGGTGACGACCTTCTCGGCCCGGCGCCCGTTCCAGGCGTTGCCGTGGTCGAAGATGTGGCCGAGCCCGTCCCACTGCGTCGAGCACTGGAGCGGCATCGCGATCACGTCGTCCGCGCCACCGATACCGTGCGGAAAGCCCTGATTGCCGAGGGCCGCGTCGGTGCCGGTGTCCAGCATGGTGTGCACCGGGTTGGTGCGCCGCCGCCAGCCCTTCTGCGGGCCGTTCATGTCGAAGCGCTGGGAGAGCGAGAAGCTCACCCCCCGGCGGACCAGGGCGGCGCCCTCGCGGCGCTTGGCCTCGTCGAGGAAGTTGAGGGTGCCGAGGACGTCGTCCGCACCCCAACGCCCCCAGTTCGAGAACTCCTTGGCGGCCTCGGCGATCGCGCCCTCGGGATCGCGCCGGTTCACGACCCCTCCTTGACACAGCGTGTGCGCTGGGCGCCCAGCCCCGTGATCGACCCGTCCATCACATCGCCGTCCCGCAGCAACCGGCCCCAGTGCATGCCGTTTCCGGCCGGGGAACCCGTCAACACCAGGTCGCCGGGAAGAAGTTGAGACGTCTGCGAGGCGTACGACACGATCCGCGCGACGCTGAAGAGCATGTCCTTGGTCGACTCGTCCTGCATCGTCTCGCCGTTGAGCTTCAGCGTGACCCGCAGATCGCCGGGATCGGCGAGTGAGGAGGCGGGCACGGTCCACGGGCCGAGCGGGGTGAAGCCGGGCGCGTTCTTGGAGCGCAGCCAGTCGGTGCCGATGGCCTTCATGTCCCGGCGGAAGACGGTGGCACGGTCGGTGAGGTCGTTGGCGATCGTGTACCCGGCCACGTACTCCAGCGCCTCCTCGACCCCGACCTGGTAGGCGGGCCGGGAGATCACAGCCGCCAACTCCAGCTCCCAGTCCGGCTGTTCGGCCCACGAGGGGAGGACGACGTCGTCGTACGGGCCGGTGATCGCGCTCGGCAGTCCGATGAAGACGTACGGCAGGTCCTCGGCGGCCCGGCGGTCCATGACCTCGGCGATCTCGGCGCGGGCCTCCTCGACCGTGCGCGGGTCGTCGGGGGCGCGGTGGGCGACCTCCAGGTCGATCACGTGCTGCCGGTAGTTCGCACCGGACTGGAAGACCTGCCGGGGTTCCACGGGAGCGTGCACCCGCAGACCGTCGAGCGGCTGCCAGGCGTCGCCGGTGGCGTCAGCCGCCAGGGCGCGCAGTCGCGGAAGGAACTCGTCCCAGTGCTCGAAGATCCCCCGGGCCGTCAGGGCAGGGTTCTCAAGGCCCGTACGAAGGTCCAGCACGCGCCCCCCGGGGACCACCAGACCAGGGAAGGGCGCCTGGTCAGGGGCGGAGAGGGTGCCAAGGGCGAAGGGTCCGGAGAAGGACGCCGAAAGGGCTGCGGGTTTCACGGAAATGTCCTCCAGATTGCGGTGGGACCAATGTGCACGCCACCCAGTAATCTGGGAAATAGATTCTTTGAATATTGATCATCTGCCGAACAAATGCATCTGTCTCGTGCGGCTCAACTCTGGAGGCGTCGTGTCCCTCTCCGGCCTCGATCTCAACCTCGTTCTGTCCCTGCGAGCCCTTCTGGAAGAACGCAACGTCACCCGCGCCGGGCAACGCGTCGGGCTGAGCCAGCCCGCGATGAGCGCGGCACTGGCCCGGCTGCGCCGCCACTTCGACGACGAACTGCTCGCCCGTGCCGGCAAGCAGTACGAGCTGACCGCACTCGGCCGCGCGCTCCTCGACCGCACGGCGACGGCCTGCGACCTGCTGGAGCGGGTCTTCACCAGCAGGGCCGACTTCCTCCCCGGCAGCGAGGAGCGCGAGTTCACCCTGTTCGCCTCCGACTACGCCGTCGCCGTGTTCGGGGCCGAACTCGCCCGGACCGTGCACGCCGAGGCCCCCGGGGTGCGGCTGCGTTTCCTGCGGCCGCCGACCGATGTCATGGAGGACACCGCCACGCCGCTCAGCACGGCGGACGGGCTGCTGATGCCGCGCGGTGTCATCAGCGGCTTCCCGGCGGTGGAGCTGTTCACCGACCGCTGGGCGTTCCTCGTCGCCGACACCAACGACGAGGTCGGCGACCGGCTGACCATGGACGACCTGGCACGTCTGCCCTGGGTCAGCTACCAGCGCACCTACGACGCTCCGGCCGCCCGACAGCTGAGCATGCTCGGCATCGACCCCCACGTCGAGGTCTCCGTCGACACCTTTCAGGTGCTGCCGTTCCTGGTCGCCGGCACCCGACGGATCGCCCTGGTGCAGCACCGGCTCGCCGAGCGGCTGAGGGGGGTGGCCGCCGTACGGATCATGGAGCCGCCTTACCAGACGGTTCCTGTCCAGGAGACTCTGTGGTGGCACCCGGTACACACGCACGACGCCGCCCACATCTGGCTGCGTGAGACAGCCGCCCGCGTGGGAACGGCGCTGGCGACGTCCGAGCCCGCCGGATCACCGCCGTCGCACTGACGCAGGCGCCGATGACAACCGAGCATCCAAGACATCGATGATCCACATCCCCGATATCGATCAGCAGGGGGCTAGGCATGACCTGGTCGGTAGCCCATAGTCGTCTCAACCCGGCGCCGGAGCCGCACCACCCACCGTCGCCGGGACCGCGCGGGAGCCCGACGAGCCGGCCCTTCGCGACGCCATGGCAGTCATCGGCGCGTATCACTCACCGACCCTGCCCGGGACGCCGGGGCGGCCTCACCGAGACGGCCGCCCCCGTCCCCTCCCTACACGCCAGGTGGAGTTTCGCATGCCTGCACCCATGCCCCCGTCCCCCTCCCCCGCCGCCGTCGAGGACGCCCCCGCCGTCGCGACCACGTCCGGGGCAGGCCATCGGCTTCGCATCACCCTGCTGATGGCCGGCAGCTGTCTGCCCATCCTGGGCGCCGTGCTCATCGCCCCGGTCCTGCCGCAGATGCGCGACCACTTCGCCGATGTGCCGGGCGTGGACGCGCTGGTGCCGATGGCCCTGACCGTCCCCGCCCTGTCCCTGGCACTGCTGGCCCCCTTCGCCGGCGTGATCGTCGACCGGATCGGCCGCAAACGCCTGCTCGTCGTCGCCACCGTGATCTACGCCTTCCTCGGCACCGCTCCGCTGTGGCTGGACTCCCTGGGCGCGATCGTCGCCAGCCGCGCCCTCGTCGGTGTCGCCGAAGCCGCCATCATGACCTGCTGCACGACCCTGATCGGCGACTACTACTCCGGCCGGCAACGCGACCGCTGCCTCGCCCTGCAGACGATGTGCGCGTCGATCTCCGCGACGGCCTTCTTCGTCCTGGGCGGCGCGGTCGGCTCAGCCGGCTGGCGGGCCCCGTTCTGGGCCTACGCCGTGAGCCTCCTGCTCGCCCCCGCCATGGCCGCCTTCCTGCCCAAGCCCGGACCCACCACCCCCGTGAACGCGCCCTCCCCCACCGCCGGGGAGCCGGTCAAGCGGCCGTTCCCCTGGCGGCCGCTGGCCGGGACATGCGCGCTGACCGTCTTCGGAGCCGTCCTCTTCTACACCCTCCAGGTCGAGATGTCCTTCCTCCTCGACGACATGGGCATCACCGACCCCGCCGTGATCGGACTGGCCACCGCCGTCTCCAGCGCCGCGATCGTGATCGGCGCCGTCGTCTTCACCAAGGCCGGCCGGAGTCCGCAAGTCTGGATGCCCACGGTGTTCGGCCTGTGCGCCCTCGGCTTCGCGGTGGTCTGGCTCGCCCCCAACCCCGTCATCCTGACCACCGGGGCCGTGATCACCGGCCTCGGCAGCGGGATCATGCTGCCGAGCCTGCTCACCCTGGCCATGTCGAAGCTCGACTACGCCGACCGCGGACGCGGCACCGGCCTGTGGACGGGCTCCTTCTTCGTCGGCCAGTTCATCAGCCCGCTCGTGGCACTCGCGCTCAGCTCCGCCGTCGGCGGCCTGGCGGGCGCGATGGGCGTGCTCGCCCTCGCCGGGGCGGTCGCCGCCGCCGTACTCGGTGCCGCCGCCCGGCGACGCCGCACGAGCACCGCGCCGGAACCGACCGAGCAAACGGCCCTCTGACACACCACGCCACACACGGACACACCGTGATCGGCATCGAGGGCAGACCCCGCGATGCCGATCGCACCAGTTCCAAGGAGAGAAGATGCTGAACCTGATCGCCGCCATCCGCCGCAAGCCGGGAATGACACACCAGGCATACCTGCACTACCTCCAGCACGTGCACGGCTCTCTGGCCGCCGCGAATCCTCTCCGGATCAGCCGCTACATCCAGAACCACGTCTTCGACTCGTCGTTCGGCACCGAGGAAGACCCTGCCTACCTGACCGAGTTCGGCCGGGACTCCGTAACCGAACTGCACTTCGAGGACATGGAGGCGCTGGCCGCCACGATGTCCGACCCGTACTCGCGCGAGGTCATCGGCCCCGACGGCGCCAACTTCAACGACCTGCCCAGCGCACTGGCCCTGCTGACCCGCCCCGTGGTACTCGTACCACCGCCCACGTCCAGCGAGGACGACGGCCCCGTGAAGGTTCTCCACTTCCTGCGCATGCCGGAGGGACCGGGCCCGGACGACTTCGACAAGCGGTGGCGCGCCGCCCATGAGGCGGCCCTGGCCGAACAGGAATCACACGCCAAGGCGTTGCGCGGCTGTGTCCAGTACCGGCAGGCGCACGGGGCCGAGAAGGCACTGCGCCACTTCGGCGGCGGGGGCGAACCCGCGTACGCAGGGATCACCACCCTCTACTACGACTCCCCGGACGAGGCGCTGACCCACTTCCCATCGTACGAGCGGGCCCTGCGTCAACATTCCGCCGAGAACGACGACTGCTACGACTCGTCCCGTTCCTTCGCCCTCTACAGCCGCGAAGTGATTATCTTCCAGCAGAGCTGAATCCAGGACAGCCGACGGCAGACATTGCCTACCCGTCCCGTAGCAATGCTGCTGGTGCGTTTGCCCTGATGAGCATCCCTCGGCGTGCGGGAAGCACTGATCAGATGGCCAGAACGGGTTGACGGGGTTTCAAGTCATCGTCGTCCGAGTCTCCGAAACAGACCCCCATCGGTCGCGATCATCGTCAAATCGGTGACCCACAGCCGGTTCGGTGCACTCGCGGTGAAGTCGCGGCGCGACAGGGGGAACTCGTAGAACATGTAGACGCTGTTCGGCACGCGCTTCACTGTCGATGCCTCCCGCGCCAGGCTTGACCCGGCGGTGCAACCGGTCGGCGAACTGGTTCCTTCAGGTCGAACGCACGCACTTGCAGCGTGTTCGGCGAGTGCTGCCGGTCGGTGCACAGTGCGAGTTGGTCGTCCACCATCTCGACGGCCCTCCCAGCCCCGTCCACGACTGTGTGCGTAACGGCTGTCACGGACAACGGTCCCTACCAACTGTCAGCCACAAGGACGCATCGGTGGTGATGCGGTACACCGAGCAGGCGAAAACAGCGTGCGGTCGCCGCTGCCCGAGCGGCCGGCTTCCCACGCTGACCCGCATACAAAAGCCAGGCGCCAGGTCCTCCTCCTGTGGGTCGCGCGGCCGAAGACCATCGGCATGCGCAACGTGGAAGTTCCGTTGGGCCGGGAGTGCAGCCGGTCGGCCGACGTGCGGGGCATGGCGAAGATGTCGGTCCCTTGGGTCGACGTCACCGGCTCGCAATGCGTGGAGCCTGCTTCTCAACAGTCGGCTTCTTCAGGGGCGATCGACTCCCGCTGGGCGGTCCGCGCGACGCGGGAGAGAAGGGTGCGCAGGTCTTCGGCGTCTTCGTCGCTCAGATCGGCGAGGAGACGCGCTTCGGCGGCGGACAGGCCCTGTCGTACCTGCTTGAGCCGGGCGCGTCCGGCGTCGGTGAGAAGGACCTGACGTGCACGTCGGTCACGAGGATCGGGCCTTCGAGTGATGAGCCCCTGTGCTTCGAGGTCGTCGAGCAGGTAGGTCATCACGGTGCGGTCCAGGCTGACCTCCTTGGCGAGAGCGAGCTGTGAGGGCGGCTCGCCGCCGGCCAGGGCGACCAGTACGAGGTAGCCGCGCGGCCCCCCGGGCAGCTGGGAGACGGATTCGGTGGCGACACGGCTGAACGCGGCGGAGACCATGCGGATCGCCCAGCCCAGATCGGTCTCCAGCGCCAGGTCCTCGGTCTTGCCGCGCCGCTTGTCGTTTTCGGAAGTCGGTGCGCTCACCCGTCCAATGTAGCACCTAAGAGCTACCCAGCAGATGTTCTTGTGGACAGAACATCTGTTGTGCATAGTTGATGGAGCAGGGGCGCTGCGCGTGTGGTCCGCACGCTGACGCGTCATGACAACGGCACGAGGGATTGCAATGAACATCAGCACTGCCTTGCAGAGCAGCACCGCACTGGTGACCGGAGCGACGTCGGGCATCGGCAAGGCCATCGCACACAGCCTGGCCCGGCAGGGCGTCGAGGTCGTGGCGCACGGGCGTGACCGAGGTCGCGGCGAGGCTCTGGTGAAGGAGATCGCAGCCGAAGGCGGCACCGCCCGGTTCATCGCCGCCGATCTCACCGATGCCGAGGACACGCTGCGGCTGGCTTCGCGCGCCGGCGACGTGGACATTCTGGTGAGCAACGCGGGCCTGTACGAGTTCGCGCCGACCTCCGCGACGAATGCCGCGAGTTTCGACCGGCAGGTCGCGGTCAACACGCGGGCCCCGTTCCTGCTGGTCGGTGCGCTGGCGCCCGGCATGGTCCAGCGCGGACGGGGATCGATCGTGCTGATCGGGTCGAGTGCGGCGCGTGTGCCCGCTCCCATCGGAGCGGCCTACGGTGCCTCCAAGGCCGGGGTGGAGGTCCTCACCCGCTACTGGGCCACCGAGTTCGGGCCTTCCGGTGTGCGTGTCAACTCGGTGTCTCCCGGCCCGGTGCGTACAGAGGGCACCTCGGCGATGCTCGGTGAGCACATCGCGGCTCTGGACAAGACCAACGCGCGCGGACGGGCGGGCGAACCGAGCGAGATCGCCGACATCGTCTCGTTCCTGGTCGGCCCGGCCAGCAGCTACGTCAACGGCTCCATCCTGTTCGCCGACGGCGGCGAGCTCAGCACTCTGCCCAGCTGAGGCATGGAGTCGTGAACGTCTTCGTCATCGGTGCCACAGGCTTCGTCGGTGGCACCCTCGCACGCCACCTGGCGGCCCGCGGCCACCTGGTCACAGGCCTGGCCCGCACCGAGTCCGCCGACATCGCGCTCGCCGCCGATGGAATCACCCCTGTCGCCGCAGACCTGGATTCCCGGCGCTCGGCCACGATCGACGCGGCCCTGCGGGCCGATGCCGTCCTCTACGCAGCCCAAGCCGACCCGGCACTCGAGACAGCGACGGTCGACAGGCTCACCCGCGCCCTGGCGGGAACGGGCAAGACGTTGGTCTTCCTCTCCGGGAGCGGTGTACTGCTACAGCGCACCGCGGGCGCGTGGAGCCAGGACAGTTTCGCCGAGCACGACCCTTTCGTCGTCGAACCCTTGGCGGTCTCCCGCAAGGCCGCCGAGGACACCATCCTGGCCGCCGCGTCCGGCGGGCTGCGGGCCATGGTCGTCCGCCCCGGTGTCATCTGGGGCCCGGGCGACCACGGTCACGTGCCGATGATCTACCAGTCGGTCGCCGCGACCGGCGCGGCCTGTTACGTCGGGCCGGGGCTGAACACCTACAGCCACGTCCACATCGACGACGTGATCCGCCTGTTCACCCTCGCTCTGGAAGCAGGACGCGCGGGAGGGCTGTACCACGCCGTGGCCGGGGAAGCGCCCAATCGCTGGATCGCGGAGAGGGTCGCAAGCGATCTCGGCTGCGACATCCGCAGCGTCACACCGCAGGAGGCGGCCTTGGTGTGGGGCGAGTTCGGGGCCCTCATCATGGCGGCCTCCAGCCGACTGCGTGCGGTGCGCGCGCAGCAGGAACTGGGCTGGCGCCCCGAGCACACCGACATGCTGACCACGATCGGTGCGGCAAGCCTGCGGGAACTCGCCGCCCACAGCACGTGACGGACACCGCACTTCTCAGGCCCAGCGCATCACTCACCTTCACTCGTACACGGAAAGAAGGCGTTCATGAGCACGTTCGACTGGGTTCCGGAGAGCTTCGAGATCCGCCGGATCTCGACCAACGGCACCCATCTCTCCGTCGCTGTCGGCGGCACGGGCCCGGTTCTGGTTCTGCTCCACGGTTGGCCGCAGACCTCACGCGCCTGGGCACGCGTCATGCCGGACCTCGCCAAGCGGCACACCGTGGTGGTACCCGACCTGCGGGGCACCGGAGCCAGCGATCGCCCCGAGACCGGTTACACAAAGACCAACCAGGCACGTGACATGCGGGGCATCCTCAAAGAGCTCGACCGCTCCGGTCCAGTAGCTGTGGCCGGTCACGACATCGGCGCGATGGTCGCCCTGGCATGGGCAGCCGCCTACCCCGACGACATCGACCGGCTCATCCTGGTCGATGCGCTTCTGCCGGGGCTCGGCCTGGAGGAGGCGATGAACGTCGCCGAGGGCGGCATGTGGCACTTCGGCTTCTTCATGACCCCCCACATCCCGGAGACGCTCTTCGACGGGCACGAACTGGAGTTCATCACAGCCACCTTCACCGCCTTGTCCAACCCCGGCACCTTCAGCCCCGACGACCTCGTCGCGTACGCGGACTCGTATACCGGACGGGACCGGCTTCGCGGCGGCTTCGAGCACTACCGCACGCTCTTTGAGGACGGCCGGGAGAACCGTGCTCTGCTGGCCGACCGCCCACTGCCCATGCCCGTCCTGACCGTCGGCAGCGCCCACTCCGGCACAGCCGCCGCCGAAGCGCTGAGCTCTCACACGAAAAGCCTGCACAGCGAGGTCTCGTCAACGGGGCACTTCATCGCCGAGGAGGATCCGCGCTGGTTCACGAAGGTCACTACCGACTTCCTCGCCTGAGTAACTTCTCGACACTCCCGGTGCTTTTGTGCGGCAGTACGGCACCGCACAAAAGCACCGAACAGCTCATGCGGCGGTCCGGCGGCCGTCACGGTCGGCCCGGGCCGCAGCGATCAGGCCGTCGAGCGAATCACGAGTGCGCAGCAGCTCCTTGATGTGGGTGGAGAGCCTGTCGCGCTCCTGGGCCATGCGTTCCAGCGCGGAGTCGGAGTTCTCATCGCTGGGCGCGTCGCGGCACGGCATCAGTTCCATGATGGTGCGGCTGGACAGTCCGGCCACGTACAGGCGCTGGATGAAGTCGACCCGATCGATGTCGTCCTCCGTGTAATGCCGCTGCCCGCCGCCGCTGCGGGTGCTGACGAGCAGTCCCTGCTCCTCGTAGTAGCGCAGTGAACGGACACTCACTCCGGTGCGCGCCGCGAGTTCGCCGATCCGCATCTCACCCTCCCGACTGTGACCTGGGTCCCAGGGCTTGCATCTCACATTGATGTCAGGTTTTAGCGTACTGGTCGGGCCCACTTCCCCCGGGTCTTCGACGCATATTTAGGAGTTCCTGCATGACCACGCTGTTCGACCGCCACCGCCTCGGCGGTCTGGAGCTGCCCAACCGAATCGTGATGGCCCCGATGTCCCGGGTCCGGGCCGCGGCCGGGGGTCTCGCCACCCCGTCCATGGCGGCCTACTACGCCCAGCGGGCCAGCGCCGGACTGATCGTCACCGAGGGGGTGCAGCCCAACCTGGTCGGACAGTCCAACCCTGGCACCCCGGGGCTCCACACCGATGAACAGGTGGCCTCCTGGCAGTCCGTCACCGACGCCGTGCACACCAACGGCGGGCGCGTCTTCGCCCAGGTCATGCACGGCGGCCGGGTCTCGCATCCCGACACCACCGGGCTGCAGCCGGTCGGGCCCTCCGCTATCGCCGCCGTGGGCGAGGTGTTCACCCCGACGGGGCCGCAGCCCGCGCCGGTCCCCCGTGCCCTGGAACTCTCCGAGGTGCCCGAGCAGGCCCGTTCGTACGCCGATGCCGCCCGGCGCGCCGTCGACGCGGGCTTCGACGGCGTCGAACTGCACGGCGCGAACGGCTACTTGATCTCACAGTTCCTGTCGTCTAACGCCAACCTCCGCACCGACTCCTACGGTGGCCCGATCGCCCACCGCATCCGCTTCGCCATCGAAGCGGTCGCCGCCACGGTGGACGCCGTGGGCGCGGCACGCACCGCGATCAGGCTCTCCCCCGGCGGCACTTTCTGGGGCATCGAGGAGAAAGAGGTGCCAGAGTTGTACGGAGCCCTGCTCGCAGAACTCGCCCGCTTCGACCTCGCCTACGTGCACCTGACGGCAACAGCCGCAGAGGAGGTGCTGGTCGGACTGCGCCGCGCCTGGCCGGGCAGCCTCGTCGTGAACCCGGTGATGCCGATGGGCCCGAAGCAGACCGACCGGGCCGCCGCCGACCACTGGCTCGGTCTGGGCGCCGACCTCATCAGCTTCGGCCGCGCCTTCCTCGCCAACCCCGACCTGGTGGAACGGCTCCGCACCGGCCTGCCCCTCGCGCCCGCCGACCCGGACACCTTCTACCAGGGCGGTGACACGGGCTATCTCACCTACCCCGCCTACCAGCACACCGCCTGACCCGACACGAAGGACAAGGAAGAACGATGAGTTCGCCAAACAAGACCCAGGATGACGCCCGTACGACCGTCATCATCGCCGGCCGGGTCCACGTCCCCGCCGAGGACGTGGAGACGTTCATAGCCGAGGCACGGGCGACGTCGTACCCGCTCGCCGCGGCGAACCCGGGAAACGTGATGATCTCGTTCTGCGTGGAGGACGCGGCGACCGGCACCGTGACGGTGCTCGAACAGTGGGCCTCCCAGGAGGCCCTCGATCGGCACGTGGCCACACCGGAAATCACGGCGCTCCTCACCAAGTGGGGCCCGCGCATACGCAACGAGGTGCGCAGGTTCGACGCCGACGAGACGAACCCCCGGGCCTGAAACGAGCTCGATCCGGCCATGGCCGAGCGTGGCCGGGGCCATTGTGAACGTGGGGAGCCCGAGCATGTCGATGGCCACTGCCGGCACCGCCGCCTTCCAGGCATCAAAGGCGGCGTCGTCCATGATGACCAAGTCGTGGACCGCGGAGTACGGTCCCCAGGCGTCCGGATCAACTCCGTCGATCCCGGCTTCATCCTCACCCCGGTGAACGAAGGCATCCGTGACATGTTCGAGACCTACCTCGCCTCGCTGCCCGCCGGACGTGGCGGAGACGCCGAAGAGGTCGCCAACGTGATCCGGCTCCTGGTGTCACCCCAGGCGTCGTACGTCAACGGAGCAACACTGACCGTGGACGGCGGGAAGGACGCAGTTGTTGTCATGTGAAGAGCCGGGTGGGGGAACCGACCAATAGGTGCCCGTGTTCGCGCGGTTCTTCCCCTGCACCGTAGCCTCCGAGTGAACACCCCTCACTGACAAAGAAGTTGAATGAAATGAGCAACCCATGTTCTTCGAGGACGTGACTGTTTTCGCTGGGTACTACTTCGACTGGAATGACGTCGACGAGTCCGGCGAGGCAGTTCGCCTGCGCAGACACTGGGAAAACGACGCCCCGTTCTCCGAGATATGGCAGGAGTTCAAGGAAACCTTCGACCTCGGCACGGTCGAGGCTCTGGTCATCAGCGACTGGTGGTCCTACGGAGACCAGTACGAAGAGAGCCTGTATCTGGAGCCCGTGCTCGGGCTCCTGACGGACGACGCGTCACAGATGACTAGCCTGCGCGCCCTCTTCATCGGTGAACGGGAGCGGCCGTCCCTGGGCTACATGGCCGATGTCACGCCCGTCCTGGAGGCGTTCCCCCAGCTGGAGTACCTTACCGTCCGTGGCAACTTCGGCGTGGCGCTGAGACCCGTACGGCACGACAAGGTGCGTGATCTCAGGTTCGAGTCGGGCGGGCTGCCGAAGGTAGTCGTCCAAGGGATCGCGGGCAGCGAACTACCCGCCCTGGAACACCTGGAGGTCTGGCTGGGTGCCGAGGAATGGGGCGCGGGTACGACCCTCGACGACCTCGAGCCGCTGCTCGCCGGCGGTCGCTTCCCGGCCCTGCGCCATCTGGGCATCCGGAATAGCGAATTCCAGGACGAGATCGCCGCCGCCGTCGCCAGAGCCCCCGTGGTGGCCCGGCTCGACTCTCTCAGCCTCTCCCATGGCACGCTCTCCGACGCGGGCGCCGACGCCCTGCTCGACGGGCAGTCGCTAACTCATCTGTCCCGGCTCGACCTCCAGCACAACTATCTGACTGCGGAGGCCGTGCGCCGGGTCCGCGAGGCATTGGAACCGAACGGGGTCGAGGTCGACCTGTCCTCAACGATGGGCCCGGACCAGGAGCGCTCCGTCGCCATCTCCGAATAGGCCGCCACGGCCGCTGCGCGAGCAGGTTCTCGCGCGGCGGCCGGGGCGAGCCCCCGCTTGGGGGTTGTCGGCGATCCGGAACCCCGTCGGGTGACGATGTTCTCCGCCGCTGCATGGGAGGCCGGACCGCCCGTGTTCCGGCTGCCGGCCTGGCGTGATGTGCCCCGCGACCGTGCGCGGTTCGAGCCCGGCAAGACCGTACGGATCGACTCGCCGGGTAACGACGAGGAGGTGGAGCGACTCCGGCAACCCCACGCGAGTAGAGCGTGGGGGCCGCTCGTACGCACGGTTCACCGGCGCCGTACGAGATGTCGCGGCCGACGCGCGGGAGGCGGGCGCCCCCTGCTGGACGATCCGGCCGAACTCGCCGAGACGATCGACAAGCGGCTGTGCCATGGCGTGCTGAGCACGGCCGGGGCCGCGAACCCGCCATCGCTCCCTCGGGTCCCGACGCCCTACGGGTCGATGGCTGAGACGACGTACGAGCGGCGCTGCTCTCCTACAAGGGAGTGCGGCGCGTGTTCGTGAAACTCGCGCACGGCTCGCCGGCCTCCGGCCTGCTTGCCACCACGGCGGCTGGTCCCAGCTTGTTCCGTGCGGTCACCTCCGTTGGCTCACGCCGGAGGGCAAGCTCTTCAACTGCCTGCGAGTGCGCGGATGCTCCAGGGAGACGGACATCGTGGCGATCGTCGACGCCCTCGCTCTGGACGGGCTTCACATCGAGCGTCGGCTGCCCAACGCGGCACGCTCCGGCCGCTCCGCCGACCAGCGGGTCGTCGTGGTCGGCGGCCGGGCCACTCATGCCGTTGTCCGCGCGAGCCGATCCCGGATGGCCAGCCTCCACCTCGGTGGCGTACCCGATGATCTGGCCGCAGCCCGGGCCGCCACCGCGGCGACGGGGGCGGATTGGGCCGGTGATGTGCCGGTCCTCGCCGAGCAGGCCGCCGCCTGCATTCCCTGGACGCTGTGCGTGGGTGTCGATCTGCTTCCCACCACCGGGGGGCGACGGTTCGCGGTCGGTGAGGTCAACTCCTTCGGTGATCTGCTGCTGCGGCTGACCGGCCTTGACGGCAACAACGCCTAGGGGAGACACGTACACCGCCCAAGGTTGCGGCCGTGACCCACGGCACCGCAAATCAAGAGGTGCCCCGCGGTACCGCTGGCTGAGTCAAAGACGAACCAGATGGTTGGCAGTCACGATCTGCTGCTCGTCACCCTGGACACTCTGCGCCACGATGTGGCGGCCAAGCTCGCGGCCGAGGGCCGGATCCTGACCCCTCCATATGCCGAGCGGTGTCCGGGACGAGCGGCAGGCTCCGGGCAGCTCCACCCAATCCGGTCCGCACACCGGAACGGCAGCAGCGCCCCGGCGAGTTCACTCAACCGACGTTGCTCTCGCCCTCAGTCATCACAGTTCGGCGGCGAGCGAGAGCTGTGCGGCAGCAGGCCTTGGTCCGTGACGCATTCGACCAGCGACGGCGCGGGCACGCACTCGGTAATCGGCCAGTGCGGGCGCCGGCCCGTGGCTCTGTAGTAGCAATCAGGCATTCCCTTTCCGAGGGTGTGACCAATTCAGTAGGCTCCGATCATGAGCCGCTGGGTGGAGTCAGTCGAACGCCGCATCGCCGCCCCCGTCGACCGGATCTACGCGTTGGTCGGCGACCCCGCACGCCACAAGGACTTCGACGGCTCAGGCAGTTTGGTCAAGGCGTTCGACATCAGCTCGCCGGTCCGGCCGCTCAGTCGCGGCGACTGGTTCAGCATGGACATGGACCTCCGTGGCAAGTACGCCATGACGAGCACTGTCGTCGAAGCCGTGCCCGGTGAGCGGTTCGCCTGGCAGGCTCGGCCGCACAAGGACTGCGCCAAATGGCGCTTCATGTTCGGCGGCCGGATCTGGCGCTATGAGTTCGAGCCGGATGGCGACACCACCCTGGTTCGCGAGAGTTGGGATCTGAGCGAAGAGCCGCTGCGTGGGTTCGTCGTCCTCGGCCGCCGGCCGGCACGTGAGGCCATGCGCCGCAGCCTCGATCGCATCGCTGCGTTGACCGAATCAGAATGAGCCGCCCCCACGACAGCGACACCTGCTTTGTGCTCCGCAGCACGCTTCCATCTCGCGACGTCATGGAGAACCGGCGCACCTGCAGGACAGGCGACCAATTCGTGCCGGCTGCGGCTGTTCCCCTCTCCCCGCCCCCTCCACGAACGATCCCGCACGAGGCGACGCCTTCTTCATTCATCCCAACGGCCAGCTCCTGGTCAAGAGGAGCTACCCCAAGACGTGCTTCGCCGAGTCACCCGGCTCGCCGTGCCCTTGCCAGGGCCGGGCAAGCCCGACAAGGGCGACGCCTGCCGCGGCCACGGCGATCAGCATGATGAGCGCCATGGGCAGGGAGCTGTCCTCTCCGAACAGACCCACCAGGGGCGAGGCGAGGGCGCCGAGGAAGAACTGCAGGCCGCCCAGGAGCGCGGACGCGGCGCCGGGAGCCGTCCGGCCCACCGCCTGACCGATGCTCATGCCGCCGGGGAAGATCAGGCCGATGCCGCTGACCGTCACGAACAGCGTGACCCAGGTGCCCACGAGGCTCTCCCCAACGGCCAGGACCAGCACCACCTGGGCGAGCGCCCCCACCAGGGAGATGCCGACACCGACCGACAGCAGGGTGTTGAGGCGTACACCTCGCCCGGCGAGGCGGGAGAAGACGGCCCCGGCGATCAGCATGCCGACGGCGTTGGTGGCGAAGATGAGCGAGTAGGTCGTCGAGGAGACCCCGTGCAGGCTCTCGAAGACGAAGCTGGAGCCGCTGATGTAGGCGAACAGCGCCGCCGAGACAAGGGCGATGACGAGGACGTACCCCATGAACGTGCGGCGGGCCAGCAGCGAGCCCATCGCACGGAAGGTGCTGGCGACCCCGCCGCTGTGCCGCCGCTCGGGCGGCAGCGACTCCGGCACCCCCCTGATGACGGCCAGCAGGAGCAGGATGCCGAGCAGGGCCAGTACGGCGAACACCGCGCGCCAGGTGGACACGGACAGGATCACCCCGCCCAGTACCGGCGCCGCGATCGGGGCCACGCCCATCACCTGCGACAGCACCGCGAAGTAGCGCGGGAGTTCGGCGCCGTGGAACCGGTCGGTGAGCACGGCACGTGCCAGCACCATGCCGGCCGCTCCGGCCAGCCCCTGCAGGAAGCGCGCACCGGTGAGGAAGGCGACGTTGGGCGCGACTGCGCACGCGAGGGTGAAGAGGACGAACCCGACCGACCCGGCTATCAGAAGCCGGCGCCGGCCCAGCCCGTCACTGAGCGGTCCGATGACCAGCTGGCCGACAACCAGCCCGGCCAGGAACGCGGTCATGGTCAACTGCACGGCCGAGCTGCTCGCACCGAGCGCGTCACCCATCGCGGGGAAGCCGGGCACGTACATGTCGGTGGCGAGCGGTGCCACCGCGGTCAGGGCGCCGAGGACGGCGACGAGCGCGGCGGTTCGGCTCCTGGCGGAGGCGGGACCTGCGGGGGACGGAACGGAGGTGGTACTGGAGGGGGACGGAGCTATCATGGAAAAACAGTAACCGATAGTTCACCAGCTAACAAATGGCGAATGAGAAGGCGAGCCGCATGTCCTCCTCCCACTCCGACGTGAGCGCCCGGTGGGCCGAGCGCCATCCCGGGCTGGACACCTCCCCCATGGAGGTCGTCGCCCTCCTCAAACACGCGAACGGCCTACTGGGACGTTCCGTCGAACCCCTCTATGCGGGTGCCCCGCTCACCGCCCCGGAGGTCGACATGCTCATCCCCCTCCGCCATGCCGACGATCCGGTCATCGCCCGCAGCCTCGCCGAACGCCTGGGCATGTCCCGCGCCGGGGTCAGCAAGACCCTCGCCAAGCTGGAAAAGCGGGGCTTCATCGCGCGCACCCCCAACCCCGCCGACCGGCGCGCCGCTCTCGTCACCATCACCGAGCCCGGCGCCAAGGCCGTCGATGAACTCTTCCCCCGCCAACTCGCCGCCGAGGCGGACCTGTTGGCGGGACTCGGGGAAGATCGCGAGTGGGTGCTCAAGGCGCTGGGCAGACTTGTGGAGGCCATGGAGTCCCGCGCAGGCCACGCCTGACAGCGGCGAAGAGCTGCTCAGCCCCGTCGAGGGAGACACCTGGGATGTGACCCGTCCCAGCGGTCAGAGCCAGCGAGTCAAGGTGGGGGCGGGCCCGCCATCGACGGCCGTGAGGACGTGCTCGCGTCCGGTGAGGTAGGCGGTGATCTCATGGACGGGACCGGCGAGCACGGTCGGCTCCCCCTCCCCCGGCAACTCCCAGGAAGCAGCCGTGTCCGTTGCCTCCAGGCGCAGCGCCGGGCCGTGCTCCTTGGTCCGCTTGGCCACGACGTCGTAGCCGAGCGCGGCGAGGAAGCCGGTGGGCAGGTCGGCGAAAGTCAGGCCGGTGCCCAGGTCGACCGCGTGGACGCACACCTCCCGGGAGCGCATCCAGGGCAGTTCGGTCGCGGGCACGGTACGGCCCTGCGCCGTCACGACCAGGGACTGCCACTGCGCATCGTCGAGTGAGGCCATGGCAGCGGCCAGCGCCTCCGCGGAACGGCGCAGCCACGTGGCCAGTTCGACGGCCACCATCCCGGCGCCCCGTTCGATGCCTGCGGCGCGTTCCTCGGAGGAGGTGTACATCGGCGTGCGCTCGCCGGTGGCTGCCCAGTGGACGAGGTTGCCCAGGGCGTCGGCGTTGGCGGCGACGTGCGCGACCAGGTGCTTGCGGGTCCAGCCGGGCAGCGCGCTCGGCGCGTCCAGCCCGGCGTCGTCAAGGTCCGCGGCTTGCAGGAACAGGGCGGTGCCGAACTCAGCCCAGCTACGAGCGTCGTCGAAGGTTCGGGACATCAGGCCGACTTCTCCTTGACCACCCGGTTCTCCAGACGGCCGATGCCGCCGATCTCGGCGACGACCGTCTCACCGCCGAGAAGGTAGCGTCCCGGCTTGCGCGCGTGCCCGACGCCTCCGGGGGTACCGGTGGCGATGATGTCGCCGGGGTTGAGGCGGGTGGTCGTCGAAACGTACTCGACCAGGGCGACCGGGTCGAAGAGCAGGTCGGCGGTGGTGTCGGACTGCATGACCTCGCCGTCGACGGTCAGCCGGACGTCCAGGGCGGGGCGAACGCCGCCGGGCAGTTCGTCGGGGGTGACCAGGTAGGGGCCGACCGGTGTGCTGGAGTCCCACATCTTGCCCTGGAGCCACTCACGGGTGCGGAACTGCCAGTCCCGGCAGGTGATGTCGTTGAGCACGGTGAATCCGGCGATCGCCCGTTCGGCCTCCTCGCCCCGGGCGCGGCGCACCCGCGTGCCGATGACCACCGCGAGCTCCACCTCCCAGTCGAACTGGTCGGTCTCCTCCGGGCGGAGGATGTCGTCGCCCGCACCGATCAGCGCGTCGGCGAACTTCGCGAACAGAGTGGGGTGTTCTGGCAGGTCCCGACCCATCTCCTGGATGTGGTTACGGTAGTTGAGTCCGACGCAGACCACTTTCGAAGGCTGCGGGACCAAGGGTGCGTAGTCGGCGCCGTCCACGGCGTACGTCTCGGCGTTCGCGACCGTGGTCGTGGCGGCACGCTCGGCCCAGTCGTCCTGGCCCAGCAGGGTTCCGACGTCCGGGACGCCGAGGTCGACCAGGGCGTCGCCGTCGAGCCGTACGGCCCTGGTCGTGCCAGCGGTACGGAGGGTGGCGAGCTTCATCGGGTGGTTCCTTCCACGTGGGTGCGATCGAGCCGGAGGGCCTCGAAGATCGGGGAGTCGCTGAAGCGGAACAGGTCCAGGGCGCCGGAGTCGGAGTCGCTGGTGCCCGCTTCGGAGCGCACGGACAGCGGCTGCCAGGACGGCACGACGAAGAGGTCGCCGCGCGTCACGGACCAGGACTCCTCCCCGACGGTGACGGTGCCGGAGCCGTCGAAGACCTGGTAGACCGACGAGCCGGTCTCGCGGACCGGCGCGGTCTCGGCGCCGCGCGCGACCCGGTGCATCTCGGCGCGCAGAGTGGGGAGCACGTCAGCACCGGTCGACGGGTCGCTGAACCGAACAGCGGCGTGGCCGGGCTCGACAGTGCCGGTGAAGCCTTCGGCCTCCAGCGCGAGTTGGTCGTTCAGCGCCCGGTCGGTGTGCTCCCAGCGGTACGCCAACAGGGGCGTGCCAGAAGGTGGTTCGGGAGACGAGACCGGGCGCAGACCTGGATGCCCCCACAGCCGCTCGGCTCGCGAACGGTCGGGGGTGGCGTGCTCAGCCGCGCTGATCTCGTCGCGGCCGAACTCGAAGAACTGGGCTTCGTTCGCGTACTGGAACGGGATGTCGAGGCCGTCGATCCAGGCCATCGGCTCGGTGGTGGCGTTGTGATGGGCGTGCATGTTCCATCCGGCCTGCGGCAGGAAGTCGCCGCGTCGCATGGCCACCGGATCGCCGCCGACGACCGTCCACACACCCTCGCCCTCGACGACGAACCGGAAGGCGTGCTGGGTGTGCCGGTGCTCCGGGGCGTCCTCCCCGGGCATGAGGTACTGGATGGCGGCCCACAGGGTGGGCGTGGCGAACGGCCGGCCGCCCAGCGAGGGATTGGCCAGCGCGATGGCCCGGCGCTCACCACCGCGACCGACCGGGACGAGGTCACCGGCCTGTGCCGCGAGCGCCCGCAGGCGTTGCCAGCGCCACACGTACGGGGTCGCACGCGAGCGTGGGTGTGCCGGCATCAGGTCCCCGATCTCGGTCCACAGCGGGACGAGGAGTTCCTGTTCGAAGCCCCGGTACAGCTCTTCGAGTGCCGGGGTGACCTCGGGCTGGCCCTCCGCGGAAACGGCTTGCAGTCGAACGGGGGAACCCAGGGCGGTGTCTGGGGCGAGGGAAGACTGAGTCACGGACGACAGCGTGCGCCGGGCTCGTCCACTGGACATGTAGATTCTGGAGAGCAGAACCGTGGGCCGGGCCGCGAGGTCGGGCCAGAACAAAGGCGCACCGGGCGCAAGGCCGGAAGGCCGCACCGGGAGGCCCTGTGGACAAGCCGCTCAAAACGCCACCGCCGTACCCCATCGCGAGCGTCGACCATGCGCTCAGGCTGGCGACGATGCTGCAGTTGGAAGGCGGGGCGACTGTCTCGCAGATCGCCGAGCGGCTGGGGGTCGCCCGATCCACCGCTCACCGACTCCTGGCCATGCTCGTCTACCGGGACTTCGCCGTACAGGACGAGGACCGCGTCTACCGTGCGGGACCCGTACTGGAACTCGCCGGTCACTCCCAGTCCCTCGTCTCGCGGCTGCGCGCGGCGGCTCTGCCTCATCTGCATCAGGTCGTGGGGCTTCTGGACGAGACCACGAACCTGATCGTGCGCACCGGAGACACGGTCCGGTTCATCGCCAGCGTCGAGTGCCGGCAGACTCTGCGGGTCGGTTCCCGGGAGGGCATGGTCTTCCCGGCCCATCGGACGACGGCGGGAGTGTTGCTGCTGGCCGACCTTCCCGACGAGCAACTGGACGACCTCTACGCCCGCGAGCGCTATCGCGATCGGCCCGACGATCGCCCCGACCTCTCCACATTGCGGAACGAGCTGAGGCGCATTCGCCGCAACGGGTTCGCCGTCAATCAGGAACGGTCCGAACGCGGCCTCGTCGCCGTCGGAGTGCCGGTGCGCGACCGGGAGGGCACCGCGCTGGCCAGCCTGGCCATTTCCATGCCCAGCGTGCGCTACGACCGGCATCGTCTCCAGCCGCTGGTCGCCACCCTGAACGCCGCGGCGCGTGCTGTGGAGAAGGATCTGACCGAGCAGCGGTGAGCTCCCGACCGCGGGACAGGGCTCAGGGACGGCTCGTCGGTTCCTCCTCGGCCAGCCTGAGCAGGCACTGGCGGAACCAGCGGTGTCCGGGATCGCGGTCGGTGCGGTTGGTCCACGCCATGATCTCGGTGATCGGCTGAAGCTGAGGGATCGGCGGTTCGAGCAGGCGGATCCCCGCGGCCTCTCCGATCCTGCGCCCGAGCCGCTCGTGGACCAGCGTGATCAGCCGTGTACCGCTCAGCAGGAACGGCGCCATACCGAACCCGGCGGTGATCTCCACGTTGCGTGGCACGCCCAGGAAATCGAGCTGCATCTCCGACAGGCCCCGCAGATGCCCCGAGGAAGCGGCCAGGTAGGGAAGGCTCGTGAACTGCTCCAAGGTGATCTCGTCACCCACCTCGGGATGGTTCTTGTCGACGGCGACCAGATAGCGGTCCCGGAAGAGCACCCGGTGCGGGAACTGTTCGTGCTCCTCGAAAGCCTCCCTCGGCATCACCAGCAAGTCCGCCCGGTGCCCGCGGAGTTGGTCGGCGAAGTCGTCGCCCGTCGGGAAGATGTTCAACCGGATGCCGGGCGCCTCGACGGACAGCCGGGCGATGAGCGGCTGAAGGAACGTCATCGTCAGGTAATCGTTCGCGATCACCGAGAAGGTCCGCTCGGCCGTGGTCGGGTCGAACGCCTCACGCTGGGAGAGCACGATCTCGATGCCGGTGAGGAGCTCGCGCACCGGCCCGGCGAGTGACTCCGCCAGCGGTGTGGCGACCAGAACACGTCCCTCTCTGGTCAGGAGCGGGTCGTTGAACAGCTTCCGCAGCCGGGACAGCGTCGACGACATCGCCGACTGCCCGATCGAGAGCCGCTTCGCCGCTCTGGTCACACTCCGCTCGATCATCAGCATGTCGAAGGCGACGAGCAGGTTGAGGTCAACGCGTCGGAGATCCACGAGGCCAGAGTAATTGATTTCATCAATGTGCCGCATTGTCAGGAATTGTTTGATCGCGATGTCAGGCGTCACTACGTTCACGTTAACGACGCGTGAACTTGCACTTCATCGCCGCTGTCGTCGCCACTCAACGAGGAGACAACGTGACGAAGCCTCTGATCACCCACCTGCGCCATGTGGCGATCGCGGCCCCCGACCTCGACCGCCAGCTGGCCTTCTACCGCGACCTCTGGGGCCTCACCCCTGTCGAGTCAGACACGGGGGTGCACTTCCTGGCCGCCGAGGGTTCCCCCGAGCAGTACATCGTCCGCCTGCGGAAGGACGACCAGAAGCGGCTCGACCTGGTGTCGTTCGGGGCCGCCTCCGCGGCGGACGTCGACACCCTCGCCGCACGGCTGACCCAGCAGGGCGTCCGCATCGTCCACGAGCCACGCAAGCTCGACACACCCGGCGCCGGCTACGGCTTCCGGTTCTTCGACGGCGACGGACGCGTGGTCGAGGTCTCCTCGGACGTCGCCACCCGGAGCTGCCGGACGATCGAGGCCCGTGAGTCGATCCCCGTCCGCCTCTCGCACTTCGTGGTCAACTCCGACAACCCCGAGGCGACCGTCGACTGGTACGTCAAGCACCTCGGCTTCAAGCTCTCCGACACGCTGTGCCTCGGCGCCCGCGGGGACTTCATGTGGTTCCTGCGCTGCAACGACTGGCACCACTCCTTCGCTGTCGCGCGCGGTCCGCACGTCGCGGTCCACCACCTGTCCTTCGAGCTGCGCGGGGTCGACGAGTTCATGCGCGGCACCGGACGGATGCTGCGTGAGGGTGTCCAGCAGATATGGGGTCCTGGCCGTCACAAGGCCGGCGACAACACCTACTCCTACTTCCTGGACCGGGTCGGGAACTGCGTCGAGTACACCACCGAGCTGGAGACCGTCGACTGGGACCGGCACCACCCGTCCGTCTACGACGTCACGAAGCCCGACTTCATCGACCAGTGGGGCACGGCGAACCAGATGAACGAGTTCGTGGCCAAGCAGCAGTTCAACGACCCCGACCGCGGTGTCTTCGTCGCACCCCCGCTCTGAACCGGCTCTGAACCCTCCCGTGAACAGGAAGTCAACGATGACTCTCACGAACGAACCCCCGTCGTCGGCGCCCTTCTCCACCCCGCTGGACGTGCTGCTCGACCGCGTCGAGCAGGACATGCAGGAGGATCTCGTCCCGGCCGAGATCTTCAACAACGACGACGTCTTCCGGGCCGAGATGGAGCGGATCTTCACCAACACCTGGGTCTTCGTCGCCCACGAGAGCGAGATACCCAAGGCCGGCGACTTCGTCCAGCGCAGGATCGGACTCGACCCGGTCATCGTGACCCGCGACGGCAAGGGCGGCATCAACGTGCTGTCCAACTACTGCCGCCACCGCGGCACCCAGGTGTGCCAGACCGACGCGGGCAACTCCCGCTTCTTCACCTGCCCCTACCACGGCTGGACCTACGCCAACGACGGCCGGCTCGTCGGCACGCCGCTCATGAACCGCGCCTACGGCGAGCCGTTGGACCCGAACCAGTGGAGCCTCAAGCGCGCCCCGAGGGTCGAGAACCGCAAGGGCTTCGTCTTCGCCTCGCTGTCCGACGACGTGCCCGAGCTGGAGGAATGGCTCGGCGGCGGCGCCTGGATGCTCGACCTGATCACCCAACTGCACCCCGACGGAATGCGCGTGGCGGGCCCGCCCGAGCGGTACACGGTCAACGGCGACTGGAAGACGGCGGGCGAGAACTTCGCCGGAGACGTCTATCACCTGCCGACGCTGCACTTCAGCGTCCAGGAGGTCGACCTGATCCAAGGCATCCAAGGCACCTGCGAGATAGGCCGGACCTACGAGTTCGAGAACGGACACACCTTCATCGGCCACGCCTGGACCGAGGCGATCCACCCGGGCTTCACCCTGTGGGGCTACCCGGACGAGTACAAGGAGCAGTTCGACCTCAGCGGCCTGGACGAGACCCAGCGCTTCGTCGTCGACCACCAGCCCCCCACCGTGGGCACCATCTTCCCCAATCTCAGCTTCATCCGGATCTTCTCCCCGCTCCCGGACGGCCCGCCGGCCGTCATGACCAGCTTCCGCCAGTGGCAGCCGGTCGCCCCCGGCAAGCTCGAACTGTGGAACTGGCAGTTCGTGTGGAACTTCCAGGACGAGGAGTCCGCACAGCGCGACTACGTCGGCGGCCAGTACTGCTTCGGTTCGGCCGGGCTCTACGAGCAGGACGACACCGTGGCCTGGGAGGGCGTGGCGCGCGCCGCCGCCAGCCCGTGGATGCGCAAGGAACGGCTGAAGTTCAACTACCAGCAGGGCCGCAACTCGCCGGTCGACGACGCTCCGGACCCGGACTGGAGGGGACCTGGCGTCCACCGCAACAGCGGTTACGGCGAGCACGTGCAGTTCAACTTCCTCCGCCAGTGGCTCCGCATGATGAAGGGCGAGAGCGCCACCGGCAACGGGACCACCGAAGGGACGCAGGCATGACCGCCGCCGCCGAAGCTCCGGACACCCTCACGGTGGACACCGCGACGTACACCCTGGTGGCTCAGTTCCTCGCGCACGAGGCGCGGCTGCTCGACGAGGGACGCGAGCAGGAGTGGTTCGAACTGCTCGACGACGACCTGCTCTACACCGTGCCGTCGCGTCAGTCGACCGAACCGCGCGACATCGAGGTCAACCGCTCCGCGTGGCGCATCCGGGACACCAAGGCACACGTGCGGACGCGGTTGGACCGGCAGAACACCGGCCACGCCTACTCCGAGGTGCCCCCGTCGCGCACCATGCGGCTCGTCGGCAGCGTCGAGGTCCATGCGACCTCCGAGCCCGGCGTCGTCGCGGCGCACAGCTCACTGCTGCTCTACCGGCAGCGCGGGATCGACGTCCACTTCGACCTGATCCCGTGCCGCCGCAACGACCGGATCCGGCTCACGGCCGCCGGTCCGCGGCTCCTGACCCGCGAAGTGATCCTGACCGAGACCAGCCTCAAGACCGCCAACCTGGGGGTGTTCCTGTGACCAGCGTGACCGTCGACCCCGGGCGCTGCACCGCCTACGGAATCTGCGTCGGCATCCACCCCGAGGTGTTCGCCGTGCCGCCCGGCAGCCCGCTCGCGGTCGTCACCCGCGACGTGCTGACCGAGGACGACCTTGAAGACGTACGGGAGGCCGTCCGGGCCTGTCCGGCGCAGGCCCTGCGCCTGGTCGAGGGCTGATCCGTGGGACGGATCAACGACGGCGTCGTGATCGTCGGCGCGTCCGCGGCGGGGCTGTCCGCAGCCGACGGGCTGCGCGAGGGCGGGTACACCGGCCCCCTCACCGTGCTCGACGAGGAGGCCGAGCCGGGGTACGACCGGCCGATGCTCTCCAAGAGCCTGCTGGCCGCCGAGGAACACTCCGCACCGGCTCCGCTGCGGACCGAGGAGCACCTGGCCGCCAGGGGAATCGACCTGCTCGCCGGCCACGGAGCCATGGGGCTGGACATCGATCGCCGCCTCGTGGTCACCAACTGGGGCGAGGCGATCGGCTGGCGGCACGTCGTCGTCGCGACCGGCGTCACGGCCCGCCCGATGGTGACGGCCGGCGGCACCGCCCTGCCGACCCTGCGCACCCGTGCCGATCTGGCCGCCGCCAAGCGGCTCGCGACGAGCGGGCGTCCGGTGACGCTGATCGGCGGCGGGTTCATCGGCCTGGAGGTGGCCTCGGCGCTCCGCTCGCGCGGCGTCGAGGTGACCCTGCTGTGCGCGACCGGACTGCCCCTCGCCGGAGCCCTCGGGGACGAGGTCGCCGGCTGGCTGCACGGTCTGCACCTGGCGAACGGGGTCCGCTTCGAGCTCGGCGCCGCCACCGTCTCCGTCGAGGAGACGGCGCGGGGCCACGACGTCCGTCTCGCCGACGGGCGGGTGCACCGGGCCACGAGCGTGCTCGCGGGAATCGGCGCGGAGCCGGCCACCGACTGGCTGATCGGTTCGGGCGTCGAGCTCGACCACGGCGTCGTCACCGACGCGGCCGGGCGGACGAACGTCGAGGGGGTGTGGGCCGCCGGTGACATCGCCGCCCGCCGGGACCCGCTCCACGGCCGTCACCGGCGCTTCGAGCACTGGACCCACGCCGTCGAGCAGGGCCGCCGGGTCGGTCTCAACATCGCCCGCGGCGAGGCCACCGCCTACGACGCCGTGCCCTACGTCTGGACCGAGCAGTTCGGCCTGACCCTCCACCTGCTCGGCGAGCGCCGCCCCGGCGACACCGACATCGTCGTCGAGGGCTCCGTCTCCACCGGAGACTTCGTCGTCGTCCACGGCGCCGGCGACGAGCTGCACGGCGCCACCGTCTGCGGCCGCGTCCGCGCCCTGCGGACGTACCGGAAACTGCTGCGCGCCGGCGCCTCTCTGAACGACGCCCTGGGCGCGGCGGCGTCCGCCTGACCTCCCCTCTTCGACTCCCCCAGCAAGGACCCACCATGCAGATGCTCGACAACCATGTCGTCCTCGTCACCGGCGGCGGCTCCGGCCTCGGCCTCGGCCTCGCCCGCCACTTCATCGGCGAGGGCGCGCAGGTCGCCGTCATGGAGATCTCCGCAAACAAACTGGCCGACCTCAAGGCCGAGTTCGGCGACGACGTGCTTCTCGTCCAGGGTGACGTCACCCGCACCGAGGACCTCCTCGCCTGTCGGCAGGCGGTCCTGGACCGCTTCGGCCGTATCGACGCCCTCGTCGGCGCACACGGCATCTTCGACGGCAACATCCCGCTGCGCGACGTACCCCTGGACCGCGTCGAGTCGCTGTTCGACGAGGTGTTCCACGTCGACACCCTCGGCTACATCCTGGCCGCCAAGGTCTTCGTCGACGACCTGGAGAAGACCGGCGGCGCCATCGTGCTGACCTCCTCCACCGCGGCCTACGCCGCCGACGGCGGCGGGCTCTTCTACACCGCCGCCAAGGGCGCCGTGCGCAGCGTGGTCAACCAGCTCGCGTTCGAGTTCGCGCCGAGGGTCCGGGTCAACGGCGTCGCCCCGTCGGGGATCGCCAACAGCCAGCTCCGCGGCCCCCGCGCGCTCGGACTGGAGAACAACAAGCAGTCCGACATCCCCAAGGAGGACTTCGAGTCGCAGTTCCTCACCCTCGCGCTGCTGCCCACGCTGCCGACCCCGGAGGAGTACGCGCCGCTCTACGCCTACCTCGCCTCCCGCGCCAACACCACCATGACCGGCCAGACGATCGTCGCCGACCAGGGCGTGTTCAACCGCGCCGTGATCAGCAACGGCGCCGCCGACCGCGTCGGGAAGTGACCATGTTCCGCTACTTCCCGACCAACTACGTGTGGAGCCTGTCGGTCAGCATCGCCATGAACTGCGGTGGCCAGATCGGCGAGGTCGAGCAGATCTGCGCCCCGCTCGCCGACGCGGCCAAGGACGGCGACGACGCCGGCACCGAGAAGTTCTTCCGGTCGTGGTGCGACTTCGCCGACGGACTCGTCCGGGGCGCCGAGCGGGATCTCGCCGAGGGGCATCCGCTGTCGGCCGGTGCGCGCTACGCCCGCGCCTCCGTCTACTACCTGGTCGCCGAGCGCATGCAGAGCCGTCACTACGCGCCGCGCGAGACCGCCTACCGCAAGTCCGTCGAGACGTGCCGGCTCGCGATCGAACACGGCGGGGAACGCGCCGAGTTCGTCGAGGTCCCCTACGAGGGCACTTCGTACCCCGCGCTGTTCGTGCCCGCCGACGGTGAGCCCCCGGCGGACGGCTACCCGGTGATGGTCTTCTGCAACGGCCTCGACTCGATGAAGGAGATGCTGTTCCGGCTGGGCCTGCCGAGGGAGTTGGCGCGTCGCGGCATCGCGACGCTCTGCGTCGACCAGCCCGGCACCGGCGCCTCGCTGCGCGAGCGCGGACTGCACGCGGTCCACGACAGCGAACGCTGGGCGAGTGCCGCGGTCGACTACCTGGAGACGCGGCCGGACGTCGACGCCACCCGGATCGGCATGAGCGGTGTCTCGCTGGGCGGCTACTACGCCCCGCGCGCGGCCGCGTTCGAGAAGCGCTTCAAACTCTGCGCGGTCTGGGGCGCCAACCACAACTGGGGCGAACTCCAGAAGCGCCGCCTGCAGCGCGAGGGCGAGAACCCCGTGCCGCACTACTGGGACCACGTCCAGTGGGTGTTCGGCAAGGACGGCCTCGACGACTTCATGGCGTTCGCCCCGAGCATGACGCTGGAGGGCGTGGTCGAGCGGATCACCGTCCCCTTCCTCGTCACCCACGGCGAGGACGACCGGCAGATCCCCATGGAGTTCGCCGTACCCGAGTACGAGAACGCCGTGGGCAGCCCCGACCGTCACTTCAAGGTGTTCAGCCGCACCGAGGGCGGTGCGTCGCACGCCGGCGCGGACAACGAATCCGTTCCCGCGCACTACATCGCCGACTGGGTCGCCGACCGACTCTGAAAGGGAGCCATGACCACTCCATCCACCGCCTCCGGCTGGGCGATCGGCACCGACGTCGGGGGCACGTTCACCGACCTGTGGCTGCGGTCCCCGGAGGGCGAGTCCTGGGTGTGCAAGTCCCCCACCACGTCCGACGTGGTGACGGGCGTGATCGACGCCGTGCACCTGGCCGCCGGGACCGTCGGTCTGGACACCGGCGAGCTGTGCTCCCGGGTGACCCGGTTCGGGCACGGCACCACCGTCGGCCTGAACGCGCTGCTGACCGGACGCTCGGCGAGGACCGGGCTCATCACGACCGCCGGCTTCGGCGACGTCCTGGAGATAGGCAGGCTGCGTCGCGGCACGGCCGGGCTGCAGGGCCTGGACCTCGGCGACTACCATCTGCGCGGCCAGGTCCCGCCGTTGGTGCCCCGCACCCAGGTCGTCGAGATCACGGAGCGCGTCGACGCGGACGGTGTCGTCCGCACCCCGCTGGACGAGGGCAGCGTGCTCGACGCGATCGGCAGGCTGCGGGAGATCGGGGTGGAGGCCGTCGCCGTCTGCCTGCTGTGGGCCACCGAGAACCCGGCCCACGAACTCGCCGTCGCCCGGCTGGTCGAGGAGAAGCTGCCCGGCGTCTTCCTCTCCCTCTCCCACGAGATCGCCCCCTCGGTCGGCGAGTACGCACGCGCATCGACCACGGTGGCGAACGCGGCACTGGGGCCGGTCCAGGGGCGCTACCTCACCCTCCTTGAGGAGCGGCTGGCCGCCCTCGGCATGACTGCCCCCATCATGATGACGACGAGCGCCGGCGGCGTGGTCCCGGCCCGGACGGTCACCGAGCGGCCTGTGTCGAACCTGCTCTCCGGTCCGGCGTCCTGCGTCGTGGCCGGCCAGAAGCTCGGTGCGGAACTCGGCACCCCGCACGTGCTGACCATGGACGTCGGCGGCACCAGCTTCGACGTCGGCGTCATCGCGGGCGGCGTCGCGCTGATGAGCGACGAGGTCACCTTCGGCGGCGCCGACATGCGCGTGCCGAGCATCGACATCGCCTCGATCGGCGCCGGCGGCGGATCGATCGCGGCGGTCGAGGGCGGCGCGCTCGGCGTCGGACCGCGCAGCGCCGGTGCCGAACCCGGCCCGGTCTGCTACGGCAAGGGCGGCACCGAGCCGACGACCACCGACGCCGACCTCGTCCTCGGGGTGCTCGACCCGGAGCAGTTCGGCAGCGGGGGCATCGTCCTGGACCGCGAGGCCGCGCGGCGGGCCATCGCGGACAGGGTCGGAACGCCGCTCGGGCTGAACGCCGTCGAAGCGGCCCGGGCGATCCGGGTCGTCTTCGACAACGCAATGGCCGACCTGCTGCGCGCCGTCACCATCGAACGCGGCCACGACCCGCGGGAGTTCACCCTGGTCGCCGGTGGCGGATCCGGGCCGTCGCACGCGTGGGCGCTGTGCCGCGAGGCGGGCCTGGCCGGCTTCGTCGTGCCGCCGACCGCGACGGCGCAGTCGGCCTTCGGCGCCGGCACCTCCGACCTCAGGACCACGGCCTCCCGCACCTGTTACCGGCGCGTGCTCGCGGAGGTCGGCCCGAGCGACCAGGACGCGCGGGTCGTCGCCGACGCGCTCGACGACACCCGGGCGCGCGCCCTCGCGGCCCTTCCCGACCCCGGGGTCGGGAGGGTCACCCACACGGCGTCCATCCGCTACTTCGGCCAGGCGCACCACGTCGACGTCACCGTGGCCGCCGCACCCGACCAGGACGCCGTCGCGGAACTCCTCCTCTGCTTCGAGAAGGAGTACGAGCAGCTGTGGGGCAAGGGATCCGGCTTCCGGGAAGCCGGGTTCGAGATCCTCTCGGTCCGCTCGGTGGCTGCCCTGCCCGCGGCCGGGGCGGACGGCCAGGGCACGGGCGAGCCCTTCACCCGGCTCGGGACGCGCCCGGTCGTGTTCGACGACGCCGACCGGCCCGACGAGACCGCCGTGTACACCGTCCGCCGTCCGGCGGCCGGTCAGGAGATCGCCGGTCCCGCGCTCGTCCAGCTCCCCGGCTGTGTCGTGGTGATTCCCCCGCGCGGGGTCGCCACCACCGACGCACTCGGCCTCATCCACGTGAAGGTGAACTGACATGACCGTCGCGATCGACGTCGCCCCCGTCTCACTGGACGGCGCCGCAACGGACCCGGTGATCCGCCAGGTCGTCCGCAGCCGCCTCGTCGCCATCACCGACCAGATGCGGCTCGCGCTGCAGTCCGTCAGCGGCAGCCCGACGGTGACCGAGGCGAGCGACTTCTTCACCGGCATCTACCTGCCGGACGGCGCCTTCGTCACGATGGGGCACCAGGTGACCTTCGAGGCGCCCCCCGTGGGATCGCTCATCCGGCACCTGCTGAGCAACGGCACCAGGCTCAAGGACGGCGACCGCATCATCGGCAACGACCCGTTCATCGGCGCACTGCACCAGAACGACGTGCAGATGTGCGCGCCGCTGATCGTGGATGGCGAACTGCTCGGCTGGGCCGGTGTGATGGCCCACGAGACGGACATCGGCGGCATGGACTTCGCCTCGTGGTCGCCCAAGGCCACCGAGGTGTGGCAGGAGGGTCTGCGCATCCCGGCTGTCAAGCTGGTCGACGGCGGTGAACTGCGCGAGGACGTCCTGGAGATGATCCTCACCGCGTCGCGCCTTCCGGCCGAGGTGGGCCTCGACATCCGGGCCTTCATCGCCACCCTGAACGTCGCGGCCGAGCGTCTCACCGAACTCTCCCACCGGTACGGCAAGTCCACCGTGCTCTCGGTGATGCACACGATGGTCGACGACGCCGAGGCACTGATGCGCGCGCGTCTGCGCGAACTGCCGGACGGAGTCGTCCATACCCGCGACTTCCTCGAACACGACGGCAAACAGAACCTCCTCTTCGTCATCGACTGTGTGCTGACCAAGAGCGGTGACCGTCTGCACTTCGACTTCTCCGGTTCCTCGCCGCAGGCCAACGGATTCGTGAACTCCTCGCGGGCCGGCCTGGCCGGTGGCGTCGCGGGTGCGGTGATCCCCACCCTGGGCTTCGGCATCCCGTGGAACGAGGGTCTGCTGCGCCCGGTGGAGATCTCGGCACCGGACGGACTGGTCTGCACCGCGGTACCGCCGGCACCGGTCGGGTCCGCCACCGTCGAGGCCGTCTGGACGGTCAGCAACGTCGTCTCCGCGGCCCTGAACCGGCTGCTGCTCGCCTCGCCGAAGTACGCGCACCGCGCCCAGGCCGTCAGCAGCGGCACGATGGCGACGTTCAACCTCTCCGGCCGCGACCGGCACGGCAAGGTGTTCGGCCTCCACCTGATGGACCCACTGGCAGGCGGCTTCGGCGCCTTCGCCGACCACGACGGGCAGAACGCCGCAGGGCCCATCAACGCGCCCTGCCCGTCGATCGCCGACGTGGAGGTCAACGAGCAGAAGACCCCGCTCTTCTACCACTACCGGCGTCTCGCCCCCGGTACCGGCGGTGCCGGTCGCCGCCGTGGCGGTCTGGGCGCCGAGGTCGGTGTCACCGTCTCCGTGCCGCAGGCCGAGGCGCTCGTGATGACGCACGGCGCCGAGGTGCCGAACTCCGTCGGACTCGGCGGCGGCCTGCCCGGCGCCATGATCAGCCAGCGCTTCCGGGCCGCCGGGGAACAGCCCCGGGACCTCGGGCCGAAGCCGGGTTCCTTCCCGATCACCCCGGCCGACCTGTTCGAGGTGACCTGGCAGGGCGGCGGCGGCATCGGCGACCCGCTCGACCGGGACCCCGCCGACGTCCTGGACGACATCCGCTACGGCCTGGTCACCGAGGAAGAGGCCCGGGAGAGCTACGGCGTGGTCCTCGCCGGCGACGGCGGATCGGTCGACGCGAGCACCACCTCCGCCGCCCGCCGGGATCGGCGCGCCGCCCGGCTGGGCGTCGAACCGGCCGCCGTCATGGACCCGGTGGCGGTAACCGAGGCGGTCCCCGACGACGCGGTACGGCTGGGCGACCGGCTCCTCCTGGTCAAGGACGCGGCCACCGGCCAGTTCCAGGTGCGCACCCCCGAGGGCGTCGTGCTCTCCTCCGGCTCCACCAGGTGGCGCGAGGGCGCCCGCCGGTTCGCCCTGCCCCTGCCACCATCCGTCGGCACCACCCTCCACTCCGACCTGGCGGTGACCGGCTGGGCCTGTCCGAGCACCGGAGCCCTGCTCGCGGTCGACGTGCATCTGAGCGGCCACGAGCCGTTCCACGATCTCGAACTCGACCTCGCCTCTTTCGAATCCTTCGAACGCACCGGCACCACCGCGGGAGACCACCGATGAGCCGCAAGATCATCCTGACCATCGCCCCGACCGGCGGCATGGCCACCAAGGAGCACAGTCCGCACCTGCCCGTCACCCCGCAGGAGATCGCCGACGACGTGGCCCGCTGCTGGGAGATCGGCGCCAGTGTCGTGGCCGTCCACGCCCGCCGCGCGGACGGTCTTGCCACCTGCGATCCCGACGTCTACTCCGAGATCAACGCGCTGATCCGGGCCCGGACCGACATCGTCATCAACAACTCCACCGGCGGCGGCATCCACGGCGACATGCCGGTCCAGCTCAACGACGACCTGTGGGAACTCGACTGGCACCAGCGGATCAGGGGCATCGAGGGCGTGGGCTGCGAGATGGCCACCCTCGACTCGCACACGATCACGGCCAGCACCCCCGACCGCGAATACCTCGTCACCACCACGCCGAAGCGCTCCCGCTGGCTGCTGGAGGAGATGACCAGGCGCGGCATCAAGCCGGAGTGGGAGGTCTTCAACCTCGGGCACATCCTGTCCGACTTCACCACCCTGACCGCCGAGGGCCTGGACTCCCGGCCGTACTACTGCAACATCGTGCTCGGCGGCCAGCGCGGCTTCCAGGGCGGCCTGCCGTACACCCCCAAGATCCTCCAGCTGCTCGTGGAGCACCTTCCCGAGGGAACGGTGTGGGGGGTCTCGGGCATCGGGCCGACCCAGCTCCCGGCGACGACCCACGGCCTGCTCCTCGGCGGCCACATGCGGGTCGGCCTCGAGGACAACCTCTACTACTCGCGCGGCCGGCTCGCGACCAATCTGGAGCTCGCCGAGCGTGCCGTGCGGATCATCCGCGAACTCGGCTACGAGCTCGCCACCCCGAGCGAGGCACGCGAGATGCTGGGGCTCAAGCAGCTCGACGAGGTGTCGGCATGAGCGTCCACAGCACGTCCGGCGTCGTCGCCTGGTCCGACACCGACGCCTCCGGCCGGTTCCACTACACCGCCGCGTACCGGTGGGCGGAGAACACCGAGCACGCCTTCTACCGTTCGGTGATGCCGGACATCGACATCGGCCGGTTCCCGCGCCGTGCGACGGCGGCCGCGTACGAACGGCCGCTCAGGGCCGGTGACTCGTACACCGTCCGCCTTGATGTCGAGCATGTCGGAAACACCTCGATCGCCTACACCTGGACCGTCGTGGGCGCGTCGGGCGTCTGCGTGCACGGCGAGCACACCGTCGTCCACGTCGACGCCGAGGGCCGCCCGGCACCGGTCCCCCCGCCGCTGCGGGAACGGCTCGCCCCGACCGCGGGGAGGGCGTGATGGACAAGGTCATGGCCTCCGCCGCCGAGGCGGTCGCCGACATCCCCTCGGGCAGCACCCTCGCCGTGGGCGGCTTCGGGCTGTGCGGCATCCCGGCGGTGCTGATCCAGGCCCTGCTGGAATCCGGCGTCGACGAACTGGAGACGGTGTCGAACAACGCCGGCGTCGACGACTGGGGGCTGGGCATCCTGCTCGGCGCGGGCCGGCTGCGCCGGGTGGTGGCCTCCTACGTCGGGGAGAACAAGGAGTTCGCCCGGCAGTACCTCGCCGGTGAGCTGGAGGTGGAGCTGACTCCGCAGGGCACGCTCGCGGAGCGGATGCGCGCCGGCGGCTCCGGCATCGCCGCGTTCCACACCCGTACCGGTGTCGGCACCCAGGTCGCCGAGGGCGGCATCCCGTGGAAGTACGGCGCCGACGGCACGGTCCTGGTGACCTCCCCGGCCAAGAGGGTGGAGGCCTTCGACGGCGTCGACCACGTCCTGGAGCACGCCATCGTGGCCGACTTCGGGCTGGTACGGGCCTGGAAGGGTGACCGCCACGGCAACCTCGTCTTCAAGGACGCGGCCCGCAACTTCAACCCGCTGGCGGCGATGTGCGGCCGGATCACGATCGCCGAGGTCGAGCACCTGGTCGAACCCGGCGCCATCGAGCCCAACGAGGTCCACGTCCCCGGCGTCTACGTCCACCGGGTTGTCGCCCTAACCCCGGAGCAGGCCGCAGAAAAACGGATCGAGAAGAGGACGGTACGGGCCGAATGAGTTGGACACGGGAGCAGATGGCCGCACGCGCGGCCCGGGAACTCAAGGACGGCGACTACGTCAACCTCGGCATCGGGCTTCCCACGCTCATTCCCAACCACGTTCCCGATGACGTGGAGTTGGTGTTGCAGTCGGAGAACGGCATCCTCGGCACCGGCCGATACCCGACCGAGGACGAGGTCGACCCTGACCTCGTGAACGCCGGCAAGGCGACGGTGACCGTACGCCGTGGCGCGAGCTTCTTCGACTCCGCGACGTCCTTCGGGATGATCCGCGGTGGCAAGATCGACGCAGCCGTCCTCGGCGCGATGCAGGTCTCCGCCACCGGCGACATCGCCAACTGGATGATCCCCGGGAAGATGGTCAAGGGCATGGGCGGGGCGATGGATCTGGTGCACGGCGCCAGGAAGGTCGTCGTCCTCATGGAGCACGTGGCGCGCGACGGCAGTTTCAAGATCGTCGAGGAGTGTTCTCTGCCGTACACCGGCAGGGGCGTTGTCCATCGGATCATCACCGACCTGTGCGTGCTGGACGTCACTACTGACGGCCTACTCCTGGTCGAACTCGCACCGAACGTCACTCTCGACGAGGTCCGAGCCAAGACCGAACCCGCGGTGCGTTCGCTGCCGACGCCGGCAGCCTGAACTCCGTTCGAGCAACCCTCCAGGGGCTACCCGAGGGGCCTTCTGCTTCGGGGCTGACTACGGCCCCGAAGCAGAAACCGGGCTCACCCCCAGCCATGGCGAGCACTCTGTCCATCAACCGATCCTCTCAACTCGACTTGTACAGAGCGGAGTCCGGTGAATTCTCCACGTCAGGAATCATGCCTTCCCCGGCCGCGCCCCTGATGCCACGGGCGACGCCCAAGCGCACGACATCCTGAGGACGGAGGCGGAAGACGTCCGCGATGTCGGGAGCATCGCCCATCGGACGTTTCAAGATCGCGGCAGCCGACTCAGGGGCGATCACAGAGAAGTAGCTGTCCGGAGTGACCCAGGTGTTGCCGGCTGCGGCAAGCGCCAGAGCGCCACCTGAGCCACCCTCTCCGATGACGAGCGTGGTGACGGGTGTAGTAGTGGTGGCCAGCGCCTCGAACAGTCCGGCGATGGCTCCCCCGACTCCCTCGCGTTCGGCTTGCGGATCGTTCGCGGCCCCCGGGGTGTCCACGAGAGTGAGAACGGGCAGGGACAGCCGCCCGGCCAGCTGGACGAGCCGTGTCGCGGTCCGGTAGCCGGCTGGTCGCGTGGCGGTTCCCTGCTGTGCGACGAAGGCGATCGCACGACCTCCGTGTTCACCCACTCCGCACATCACACCTTCGTCTCGGCCGCCGCCCGCTCTGTCTCCGCTGAGGAGCACCCTGCGGGAGAAGTACGCGTCGAGGTACTCCGCGGCACGTGGACGGCTGGGATGCCGAGCGCGCAGTACGGCTTCCCAGCCCGTCGTCGGCAAGTCCGTTCGGCCCAGTGCGTACGGCACGGGCGCCGGTTCCGTGGACCCGCGGGTCAGCAGTCCGAGCCAGAGCGCGAGTCTGTCCCGGAGTTCCTCAGGGGTGACCAGACCGTCGACCGCGCCGCTCGACCACTGGGCTTCGGCCGTGTAGTGCCAGTCGGATGCGTCGACCGGCCGAACTCGCGCGCCCGCGAAGCCGACCTGGGCCCCCGGCAGCGCCAGGGTGATGTCGGCTCCGGCTCCGAGCGTCGCCCAGCCTCCCCCTGTACAGGGGTCCCGCAGGACCGCGACCTGCGGCAGCCCTACGGCGCGGGTACGGGCCGACTGCCGGGCCACCGCCTGAAGTTGGGAGAGAGCACGCATGCCCTCCTGCATCCTGCTGCCGCCCGTGGCGATCAGGCTGACCACCGGGAGGCAGTGGTCCCGGGCGAAGACATGGGCGAACTCGACGAGATCCCCTGCGCGTTGGCCGAGTGATCCGCCGAGGAAGCCGAACTCGAAGGACATCAGGACCACGCGTGTGTCGCCGACCAGCGCGGTGCCGCACACGACGGCCTCCTGCTCGCCGGTGCGGCGAGCGGCCTGTGCCCGCATGGCATCGTATCCATGCCATGTCAGCGGCCCGTCGACGTCGGCGCCTGTCGTCGCAGGAGGCGGCGAAAGCGCGCGGAAACTGCCGGGGGCGGTCGCGAGGGCTATCGCCTCGCGTGCTGACAGGCGCGACCGTGTGTCACCCATGCAGGTCCCGCTTCATGATCTTGCCCATGTGGTTGCGCGGCATCGCGGGGATGAGACGCACGACGCGGGGACGCTTGTGCGGAGCCAGTCGTCGTGCGACGTGGTCGGCCAGCTCGGCCGCAGAGGGCGGTGCCTGAGGGTCGGCCGGGACGATCCAGGCGACGATGCGCTCGCCGAGATCGTCGTCCGGCTCACCGGTGACCGCGACTTCCGCGACAGCGGGGTGCTCCAGGAGCGCGTTCTCGATCTCGCCGGCACCGATCTTGTAGCCCCCGCTCTTGATGAGGTCGGTCGCCCGTCGGCCGACGATGCGGATCGATCCGTCGGTGTCGCGGACCGCCATGTCGCCGGTGCGGAACCAGCCGTCCCCGGTGAAGGCGGCCGCGGTGGCATCGGGCCGGTTCAGGTACTCGGAGAAGAGGTTGGGACCGCGCACCTGGATCTCTCCGACGGAGTCCGGTCCTTCGCCGGTGATCTCCGTGTCGGCGTCGTCGACCAGGCGGAGTTCGACACCGGGAAGGGGATGACCCACAGTGCCAGCCACCGGCGGGGCGTCGAGGCGCACGCTCGTGTTCATCAAGGTCTCGGTCATTCCGTATCGCTCGATGACACGACGGCCGGTGGCGGCGGTGATGCGCCGGTGGTCGTGGACCGGCAGCGCCGCGGACCCCGACACGAGGAGGCGGGCCGAGGACAGCGCCTTGACGAGGGCGGGATCTTCGGGGAGTTCCTCCGCAATGCGGTGGTACATGGTCGGCACGCCGAAGAGCATCGTGGCGCCGGAAGACAGTTCCCTGGTGACGCCGTCGGTGCTGAATCGTCCCAGGTGCCGGACAGTGCCGCCGCGGCGCAGCGGACCGAGCACACCCAGGATGAGGCCGTGTACATGGAAGAGCGGCAGTCCGTGGACCAGTACGTCCTCGGCGGTCCACTCCCACACGTCGGCCAGCCCGTCGAGGGTGGCCGTGATGGCCCGGCGCGGCAGGACGGCGCCCTTCGGCGGCCCGGTGGTGCCCGAGGTGTAGACGACGAGAGCGGCGGCGGCGCCGTCGGCCGGTTCGGTTACGGCCGAGGCGAGAGTGTCCGCCGGAATCCTGTCGACGTCGATACGGTCGATCTCCGCCAAGGCTGCGGGGAGTTGAACCGAGGGTGCGGCCAGGATGTGGGCAGGGGCGCTGTCGGTCAGGATGTGACCGAGTTCCGCCTCGCCCGACTTGGGGTTGAGCGGGACGGCCGGCACTCCGGCCAGCAGTGCGGCCACTACGGCGATCACGGTCTCCGGCGACGAGGTGGCCCAGACGGCGACTCGCTGCGCGGCGCCGATCTGCCGGGCCAGGCCGTTCGCCGCGGCAGCCAGTGCGCCGTACGTCATGCGATGGTCGCCGAACTGCAGGGCGGTGCGTTCCGGGGTCCGGGTCAGTGCCGGAAAGAGGGGGGCCATGAGGTTCCTTCAAGCGGTGCGGGGCAGCCGGCACGGCGCGTCGCCGGTGAATGCTGCCGTCAGGATGGTGTCGAGGCTGTCCCGGTCCACTGGCCGGGGATTGGCGTAGGGCACGGAGAGGGCTTGCTCCACCACCGTCGCCAGATCGGCCCGGTCGGCGCCCAGGTCCCGCAGGGACGCCGGTACGCCCAGTTTCCGGTTGAGCCGCCACAGCCTGGCCGGCGGATCGTCGTGGCCCAGGGCTCGCGCCATGAGCGTGCGGGCCTCGGGTGCGCCCTCCAGGTTGAAGGCCAGGGTGTGGGGCAGCAGTACGGCGTGTGTCGCCGCGTGCGGCAGATCCAGGGTGCCGCCCAGGGCGTGGCAGAGCTTGTGGTGCAGGGACATGGTCGTCAGGCCCAGGCACATTCCGCACAGCCATGCGGCGTACAGGGCGGCTTCCCTGGGCCAGACAGCGGGCGGTCGAGCGGCAATGGCCGGCAGGGCGTCGGCCATGGCTCGTACCGCTTCCTGTGCCATCAGGTCGGTCAGGGGGGAGCGGTCGGGAGCATAGAGGGCCTCGGCGGCGTGGGCCACGGCGTTGAGACCGCTGGTGACGGAGACGCCGGGTGGCAGGGAGTATGTCAGGTCGGGGTCGTAGATCACGCTCACGGGACGCACCCTCTCAGCGCGGCCGGTGGTCTTGAGCCCTCCCTCGGTGATGCCCCACACGGGCGTCATCTCCGAGCCGGAGTAGGTCGTGGGTATCGCGAGATACGGCAGGCCGGCTTCCAGCGCCAGAGCCTTGGCCAGGCCAATGGCCGAGCCGCCCCCGACGGCGACGCACACTCGGGCTCCGACCGTGACCGCGGTTTTACGGGCGGCCTCCACGGTGTGCCGGGGTACGTGCATGCGTGCCTGGTCGAACACGCCCACGACGGTGTCGGGGAGCTCTGCGGTCAGCCGTCGGGCCAGTTCGCGTCCGCTGCCCGAGCAGAGCAGCAGTGCCGGGCCTGGTGCGGACGTCGCCAGTTCGTCGCCCAGGGCGGCGATACGGCCTGGGCCGAAGAGCACCCGTGTAGGCAGTGCGGGAACGGTGAAGCCGTGCCCGCCGGGGAACAAGTTCACGCGGATCCCTGTCCGCTCGCGGGTTCGAGGGCCAGTTCGATCTCCGCGCGCATGAAGGGGTTGGGCAGCCCGTACCGGGCGGCCGTGTCCGCGTCGTCGGTGTGGCAAAAGTCCCGGACCAGGCTGCTCTTCACGGCGAAGACCGCGTCCGAGTCGAGGTACGGGCTGTCGGCGACGAAGATGTGCGTGGTCACGGGGAGATGGCCGTCGGCGGTGGCGATGAAGTGGATGTGAGCCGGACGGTAGGGATGGCGGCTGGTGGCCAGCAGGAGCCGGCCCACGGGTCCGTCGGTGGGGATCGGATAGTGGGAGGGGACGACGGTGGTGAACCAGAAGCAGCCGTCGTCGTCCGTGGTGAACAGACCGCGCCCGTTGCCGGGCGGCAGGACGTCGGGACGCTGCACGTCGTAGTAGCCGTCCTCGTCCGCCTGCCAGACGTCGACGCCCGCGCCCGGCAGCGGAGTCCCGTCCACGGAGACGACGCGGCCGGTGACCAGACAGGGCTCGCTCTTGGCGACCTCGTCGATGCTCTCGCCCAGTTCCCGCTGGGGAGACTCGGTCATGTGGAAGGGGCCGAGTACGGTGGCCTCGGTGGCGCTGGGCGACTTGCGGTGGTTGATGTTCTCCACCAGGGAGGAGATGCCCAGGACGTCGGAGAGCAGCACGAACTCCTGGCGGGTGTCGTCGCACTTCTGCCCGGTGGCCGTGAGGAAGTCCACGGCCTGCTCCCATTCCTCGATGGTGGGTTCCATCTCGCGGACGGCAGCGTGCAGATGTTTGACGAGGATGGACAGGCAGGCGCGGAGCCTGGGGTCAGGTGTGTTGTCGAAGCTGGCGACGGCCGCCGCGGTGACGGTGGTCTCGTCGAGGTCGGCGGGCAGTGCGAGCCCGGTCATGGTGTTTCTCCCGTCGGTGGGGCTGGGCAAAGGCCCGCCCGCGCCGTCCCGAAGGGGACGGCCGGGGCCGGGCCCGCTGTGTCGGCGCTGCGGGACCGGTGGTCCTACAGAGGCGGCGCGATGAACAGCCCGGGGTCGACGTCGTTGAAGGAGCGGCCGGCGACGAACTCGTTCATCTGATTGGCCGTGCCCCACTGGTCGATGATCTCGGGGTTGGTGAGGTCGTGGACGGAAGGGTGCCAGGTGTCCTCGTCGACGAGTTCCAACTCCGTGGTGTACTCGACGGTGTTGCCCGCCGGGTCGAGGAAGTAGCTGAAGGTGTTGTCGCCGGCGTGGTGACGGCCGGGCCCCCAGACCTTCTCGACCTCGCCGCGCAGCATGCGACCCGTGCCTCGCATGAACTCGTCCACGCCGCGCATCTCGAAGGAGGCGTGGTGCAGGGCGACATGGGGCCCGCGGGCGATGGCGAAGCTGTGGTGGAGCGGGTTGCAGCGCAGGAACCACATGAACTCGCCCTTGGAGCCGATCCGCAGGGTGTCGGACAGGCGGAAGTCCAGGTGTTTGACGTACCAGGCGACGGTCTGCTCGGGGTTAGGCGAGTTCATGACCACGTGGGACAGGCGGACGGGGATCGACTCGCGCTCTTCGATCTTGCGGTGCGTGCGGGTCGCGACGTCGGCGGAGACCTCGACGACGCGGCCGTCGCCGTCGAAGAAGCGCACGCCGTAGCCTCCGCCCGGCGTGGTGAGGGGCCTCGGTTCGTGCACCAGCTTCACGCCCTGCCCGGTCAGACGCTCGGTCAGGGTGTCCACGTCGGCGGGTGTGGCGGCACCGAACGAGACGAGGTCCATGCGCTTTTGAGCGTCACGTCGCAGCCGCACCACGTACTGCTCGGGCGAGCCCTCGGCCGCCAGGAAGGACACCCCGCTGTCGGAGTGGGTCTCGGTCAGCCCCCACATGTCGGTGTAGAAGGCGTGCTGGGCCTCGAAGTCCGGCATCGCTATGTCGATGTGCCGCAGGTGGGTGATCAGGTGCTTGGTGCTCATCTCAGGAGCCTTCCTTGGTCAGACGGTCGGTGAGCCAGTCGGCGATGGTCGGCATGACCGGTCCGGTGCCCATGTGGCCGCCGGGGAAGAGCCGCGCGGTCTTCGGGTCTCCGTGGCGCAGGCTGAGGTGGATGTCCTCGGAGCTGTTCTGCCGGTCGTCCATGCCGTTGACCAGCAGCAGAGGCGCGGACGGCCGGTCGAGGATTCCCTGGTCGAGCAGGGACAGCCGCGGGCAGGCGGCGACGTAGTCCTCGAAGGTGTGCCCGCCGAAGATCCGGGAGCGGGCGCCCATCAGATCCATGAGGTACGAGGAGGCGTTGCGGGACTTCTCCTGCCACTCGGGCTGGAAGGTGAGGTGTACGCCGCCGCCCCAGTTCACGGCCGCGGTCAGCCGATCACGGTGGGTGTGGGCGAGCTTCATCGCCCAGTAGCCGCCGAACGACAAGCCCAGTGCGGCGCAGCGCGAGGCGTCCAGGTCGCTCTCGTCGAGCCAGGCGAAGACCGGGTCCCACTGGCGTTCGGCGTCGACACCGGCGAGGACCGGCGACTGGCCGACGCCGGGCTTGTCGATGTGGAGGGTCGCGAAGCCACGCTCGCGCAGCAACCGGCCGCGGGCGTACGTCTCTTCCTTCCAGACGTCGATGCCGCCCCACATCATCACCACCGGAGGCCGCTCTACGCCGCGGGGCCTGGCCACGAAGAAGGAGACACTGTCCCCTTCGCCGTCGCGGCCCTCGAAGGGGACGGTGACGTGCTCAACGGCCGGATTGTCCAGAGCGGTTGCCCGGTCGAAGTAGACACGGGCCTGGACGTACGCATCCAGCTTCGCCGGGTGGACGGGTGACGGATAGCGTCCCAGGAAGGCGAACTGGTAGGCCTGCCACCATGCTTCGCGGGCCGCTTCCAGCTCGCCGCTCTTCTCGCAGGCCTGCGCACGGTCCGCGAAGTCGGCGGCGAACCGGGTCCAGTGTCCGGCCCAGGCCACCGGGTCCGTCCCCGGCAGGGTGTCGATGGCCTGGCGGGCCGCGGCATCGTCGATGGCGTTGAACGGGTTGCGTCGCTCCGTCAGATGGGTACGCAGCCACTCCTGCGCGTCGGGCAGGGTGCGGATCAGGTCAGCGCTCACGGGGAACCACCGGCAGCAGCAGTCGGGACGGGTAAGCCGTGTTGTGGTGGACGTGGTGCAGCGTCGTCCTGGAGCTGCCGACGTGGTAAGGCACGTACTCGGCGTTGGTCGCGCCGGCCACACCGGTCGGGGTGTCCAGGCTGGAGATCTCCAGGCAGATGCGGTGGCCGCGGCGGAACTCGTTGGCGGTGGCGAGGATTTCGATGTCGTACTCCACGACTTCGCCAGGCACCACCGGCTGCCGCGCGTCTCGGGTCAGCTTGTGGAACGGCTTCCACTCGGTGGACCGCTTCTCGTCCAGCGCCCGGTTGGACGCCTTGAGCCAGCCGCGCGTCAACTCCCGCTTGGGCAGGGTCTCGTCGATGTCACGCTCACCCTCGCGGACGGTGCGCACCGACGGGTCGGGGCCGACGTCGGAGAGGGTGACGATCCAGTTGGTGTCGTCCTGGTCGATGGCGGCGAACAGTTTGAGGACCGCGGGCCCGGCGATGGTCAGGTCCTCGGGCAGCGGCTCCGACAGATAGCGCAGAGAGGCCACCTGCCGGGTGTGCGTGAGCGGCATCTGCACGAACGAGTCGGGCGGGATGGTGTCGTCGGCCGAGGCGGGCACGAACGGTGTGGGCCGCAACCGCTCCCAGCTGTTCAGGTAGAAAGGGGTCCACTGCGTCTCGGGCAGCGGCCAGTCCTGACCGGTGCGCCACTCGTTGGCGCCGGTCACCCAGTAGCGGACCGGCGGCTCGTCGAGGATGCCGGTGTCGAGGCCCTTCAGCCAGTGGTCGTACCAGCGCAGGATCTCGCTGTGCAGGCCGTGGAAGGGCCGCTCCAGGTGGGCCGGTCCCGCGAACAGCATCTTCTTGGGTGCCTTGTCGAGGTGACGCCAGTAGGTCTGGGCGCCCTGCAGGTGCGTCTTGTACGTGTACGCGTACCAGCCGGATCCCGTGTAGACGGGGATGTCGATCTGCGCGAACTCGTGTTCGCTGCGCTCGACGGTGCCTTCGGGTTCGTACGGGTCGATCAGGACGTCGAAGTAGGCCGGCAGGTGCTGGCCCTTCATCGTCAGCACGTTGTACAGGTGCGGGTGGAGCTTGTAGTCGTCGTTGTTCATCGCCTCCTTCCACAAGGTCTCCTTCTCGGCGCTCAGTTCGCCGGGCGCGCCCTTGTCCTGGTGGAAGACCCCGAAGTGGGAGACGAGGTAGCGGAAGAGATGGACGACGCCGCCGGGGTACTCCTCGCGGAAGCCGCCGAGGGTGCCGTAGGCGCCGCGCGGGTCGAAGGGGAAAATCGCCTTCAGGTGCGGGGGCTGCTGCCGGGCCACATACATCTGCTCGGCGCCGAAGCCGGAGATGCCGACCATGCCGACCTGGCCGTCGCACCACGGCTGTTCGGCGATCCACTCGATCAAGTCATAGGAGTCCCACGTGCGTTCACCGCCGCCTTGTGACTTGCCGATGGCGCGCGGGGAACCGATCACATGGATGTAGCCGCGGGAGGTGAGGAAGCGGGTGTCGCCGGCCTCCTGCGGACCGCACCACAGCGGCGACCAGGAGGGCTGCGGCGGGATCGTGGTGGCGATGTCCGGGCCCTGCAGGTCCTTGTTGTAGATCGCGAAGGCGAGCAGGGCGGGCAACGGTTCCTCGGTGCGCGGGCGGTAGATGTCCACGCACAGCTCGACCCCGTCGCGCATCGGGACGCGTACATCCCGTTCGGCGATGAAGTCGTCGTACTCGGCCGGGCGGTCGTACAGCGTGGGCGGCGTCTCGGACGTCACGGGCAGGGCCACGCGGGAAAGCTGGTCGGTCACTTGTCGCCCTCCTCGGGGATCCAGGCGACGACGCGGGTCCAGGCACCACTGGCCCGGTCGACCTTGACGGGGAACGCGGTCACGTGGAAGCCGTGGCTCACGGGCAGGGCCGCCAGGTTGTCCAGCTTCTCGATGTGGCAGTAGGGCTTCTCCCTGCCGAGCAGGTGCGACTCCCAGAGCTGGTCCACGTCCCCGGCCTGGTACTCACGGGACATCACGTCGAAGGGCCGGTCGAAGCCCCAGGCGTCGATGCCCATGAGGCGGACCCCGTGGTCGATCAGCCACTCGGTGGCGCTGCGCCGCATCCCGGGATGGGCGTTGTGATACCCGGGTTCGCTGAAGCGCAGCGATGTGTCCGTCCGTATGAGGGCGACGTCCCCGGCCTTGACCTCGTAGTCGATCTGCTCAAGGGCGGCGATGACGTCGGTGTCCGTGATGCCCTCACCGGTCTTCTTGTGCGTCATGTCGAGCACGAAGCCGTCACCGGCGAACCAGCCGAGGTCCACGTTGTCGATGGTCGTCGCCTCACTGCCGTCCGCGCTCTGCGGCCAGTAGTGGTACGGGGCGTCGACGTGGGTGCCGCAGTGGGTGCCCAGCTTGACGACCTCGGTCGCGGCGGCGCACTCGTGCGGCCAGTGCACCCCCTCGCCCAGCATGTAGCTCATGTTCTTGGCTTTGGTGCGGTGATCGGTGTACTCGATGTGATGCGGCATCGGCTCGATGGCCGAGGTGCTGTTGGAGATGCGCTGGCTGAGATCGACCAGGCGGTAACTGCGTCCCGCGAAGGTGACACGCTGGGCGTCGGTGTGTGACATGACGGCTCCTGAATATGTGGGGGTTGGGGATCAGATGGGCTGAGCCATCACCTGGTGGCAGCGGTCCTGCAGTTTGTGGGCTTCGGCGTGGCGGCCTTCACGCTCCAGTTCGCCCACCTTCACCGAGGTCTCCACCACCAGTCGGCAGCGCTCCAGACGACGCCGCCCGAAGGCCTCCAGGGCGGTCTCGACGTCGTCGTGCAGTCCGAGTTCCTCGGCGAGCACCAAGCTGTCCTCGATCGCCAGCGCCGCTCCGCTGACCATCTGCGGAGAGGGCGCGTGCGCCGCGTCGCCGATCAGTACGGTGCGGCCTCGGTGCCACGGTCCGTCCACGACCCCTGCGTGCACCGGCCTGCGCACGACGAGTTCGGGGTCCTTGATCGTCGCGGCGACCTCGGCGACCCGACCGGAGAACACGTTCAGCAAGTCCCGCATACGTTCCGCCAGTTCCTCCTGTGGCAGGACACCTGAATCGGCGTGGTTCTCGGTGACGAACGCGTAGGCCTGGTCCTGGGAGATCGGGATGAGACCGGCGTTGTGCACCGGCCCGGCGAAGGTGTGCAGCGTGGTGGCCCATCCCGGCCGGGGAACGATCGCGCGCCACACCATTTGGCCGGTGTATGCGGGTTCGGCGGGCATGCCGAGCATGTCGCGCACCGTCGAACGGATGCCGTCCGCCCCGACGACCAGGTCGACGTGGCGTGCGGAGCCGTCCGTGAGCCGCGCGGTGACACCGTCCGCGGTCTGCTCCAGCGCCGCGACGCTCATACCCGTGCGCAGTACCGCCCCTCGGGCGAGTGCGGCGTCACGCAGAACCTCGTGCAGCACGCCCCGGCTGAGGCCGGCAAGTGCGGGCATGTCCGGACCCAGCAGCAACGGCAGGTCGATGACGTTCCGCGTCCGGCCCGCGGAGTCGCAGTTCGAGATCTGGGTGAGTCCGAAACCGCCGTCGATGCAGGCATCGGCGAGTCCCAGCCGCTGCAGAGCCCGCAGTGACGGCCCGGTCAGACTCAGCCCCCAGCCCGTGACGGACCAGTCGGGGTTTCGCTCGACCACGTCGACGGTATGTCCGCGGCCGGCCAAGGCGATGGCCGCGGTCATACCCGCGATTCCTCCTCCCACGATGAGGACTTGACGGCGTGCGTCGTCGCGCGCGTTCATTCGGCCTCCAGAAACAGACAACGTGACGGAGGTGACCGTAGGACCATGGGAGCGCCGCAACTATCCGGATCGTGAGGGGGCTGTCCGCTTCCTGCATCGAAGTTGCGGGGTCTCTTCGTGCAGGTCAGAGGAGGTGCGCGGCAGGCGGGCGACACTACGGGTCCTTCATCGCCTGGAGTCGTCGTGATCCCAGCGCACTCTGCGACGGCCTCAGGGCGCACGCTGCAACCCCTGACGGCGTCATGCGTTGCGGACGGTCTCCGAGGGCAGAACGCCGAAACGGCTGCGGTAACTCGCGGAGAAACGGCTGAGATGAGTGAAGCCCCAGGCGGACGCGACATCGGTCACCGAACGGCCACTGATGCGCAGTTCGTCGTGCACATGCTGCAGACGCTGTTCACGGACCCAGCCCATAGGAGTGTCACCCACGCCTGCCTGGAAGTGTTCGTGGAGTGTACGGACGCTGCACCCCACTGCTTCCGCGATGTCGCTGACGGTGATCGGCTCGGTCAGGTGCCTCTCCACGTATTCGAGCGCCAGGCGCAGGGTGCGGGAGCGGCGGGGCGTGGAATCAGGCAGGGCCAGCGCGTCGGAGTAGTTGTGCTGATGCGTGGTCAGCAGTGCGACCACCAAGGTGCGGATGTGGTGCAGTTGCACGGCCGGCTGGTCGAAGAGCCCTCCCGGCATTCGGCTCGCTTCGACGAGCATGAACCGTATGAGGGCCACTATGCCGCTGCCCGCGGCGCCTGTCAGATCCAGCATCGGAGTGAACTGGACGGGGCGTCGCGGCTCCCTGCCGAGCAAGGCGGTGAGTTCGGCGTCGACCAGGGCTCGATCGATCTTGATGCCGATGGATTCGGTCGCATCGGCACTGGGGGTCAGCCGTTGCCGGGCACCGGCCGGCATGATCACTGCGGTGGTCGGATCGTTGAGGATCCGCACATCTCCGACTTCCGACAGTACGGCGCCGCTGGGCGCGAGGTTGAGGTAGTAGGGGCCGGTATCGGGTGGTGGAGTGATGGTCACCGCCAGGCCTGATCGCACGTAGCCGACGGTGAAGCCGTGGCCGATCAACGCCCGCAACTCGTAGTGCTGCTTCCCACGGGCCGGCTCGGCCAGCGCGACGGTCGGTGTCCCATAGGCCCGGTTGACGGCGGCGACGAACTGCTCGGGATCATCTGAGCGCACCAGGGGAAATCGACCGAGGATCTCGGTGTTCGCATCGGGATGCCCCGTCGGCGGGTACGCCAAGGCGTTCGTCATCGAGAACTCCCGTGGTGCTTCGGGCCGCCCAGGGTGTGCCTGGGGGCTCGGCTGGGTTCCGCGACCTACATAGATCGCGTTACACGCAAGTTATGCCGCAATCAAGCGTAAGTCAACGAATAGCGGTCGGAAGTTCCATGAGTGGGTCCGCCCGGTCCACCGCGCCCCCGACAGGGCATCGGACGCCGCTGCGCCGCCTCGATCAGCCCCGCCCGGCGGGTGCCGCGCGAGTGGCGTCACCGGAGCACCCCACGTCATCCTGCCCGCTGACAGCCAGCGGACGGCGACGCAGGACAAGAATCGCCGCCAGGCCGGCAAGCAGGCCGCCCACGGCACAGAACCTGATGGCGTGAGCCAGACCCCCTACGGCGGCACCCAGCGCTCCGATCGCGACCGGCGAGAGGAACTGCCCCAGATAGAAGGCCGACGTCCAGGCAGCAGTGCCTCTTCCTCGTTGATCAAAGGCGAGCCGCGAAGTGGTGCCGATCAGCAGGGACGGAAGCATCAGCCCACAGCCGACGCCCGACACGAAGCCGCCGCCCGTCACGGCCACCCAGCCGTGGCCCGCGGTGACGAGCATCAGCCCAAGACCACCGACGACGAAGGCCGCGACCAGAAGACGGCCCGCACCATCACGCACCCACCGCACGAAGCACAACGACCCGGCCACCACTCCGGCATTGGCGATCGCCGCCGATGCACCGATCCCGGCGCTCGCCACGCCGAGGTCGTCGAGCACGAAACCGAGCTGCACCTGCAGCACGAAGAAGATGCAGGCCGCGCCTACCACGGTGAGCACCAGCAGGGGGGCGAGAGCCCGCCAGGGCAAGGAGGTCACCTGTCGGTCGGCCAGCCCTGCCGCCGCCCGGTCGAAGGACGGCTCGCGCAGCAGCACGACCATGGCCCCCAGCAGCGGAAGCGCTGCGGCATAGAGCCAGAAGGGCGTACGCCAGCCCGCTGCACCGAGGCCGCCCCCGACCGCCAGGATGCCGACTGCAGCGACGGACGTGATCACCGAGTGCCAGGTCATGTACCGGTCTCGCCGCGCACCGGTGAAGTAGTCACCGAGCAATGTCAAAGCGACGGTCATCACCGCCGCCTCGACGACTCCCAGCAGTGCACGGCTGAGCAGGATGAGCGGGAGGGAGTCGAGCCACAGGGGCGCCGTGCCGAGTACCGCATAGGCCGGCATCGCACCGAACAGCAGCCGTGTCCTGCCGAAGCGGTCCGTGACCGACCCTGCGAGCGGACCGAGCACGGCGATACCCAAGGCGGGCAGGGTCATCGCCATGGGGGCGAGCGTGTCGACGCCTGGGGTGCCCGCGAAGGCACGCTCGAGTTCGGGCAGCACGGGGGCTATCAGCAGCGACCCGAGGACGGACGCGCAGGCGGCCGTCAGCAGTATGGCGGCCTGCCGCCTTCCTGGCTGCCAGTGCGGCGCCGGAGAGGCGGAGGGGCTTCGGGATGCGTCCATGAAATGCGGCTCCTCGACGAATGGTCTGTTCGAGCGAGGGGCGACAGTAGGCAGGCGGCCACGCGACCACTATCCGGAGCGCGCGCCCACCAGCCGATTCCTGCGACCGTCGACCGCGGCAAGCAGACCTTGATGAACGTCGGCCGCAGTTCGGTGCGACTCAGGCCGATGTACCACCCAGCGGAACCGAATCCTCATTGACTAATGCCGCAGCGCGACATTAGTCTCCCGTTAGGCAACGTAAGATGCTGAGGGGCGACTGTGGCCCCGCACCACCGCGTTGACGGCCGATCGACGCCGCCGCAGACAGCCACCGCGCCCGCGCCGACCCCGTCTTGGACCGCATGCGCCACGAGAGCCGCTAGGGAGCAACCTGCTATGACATCACCGCACTCCGCACCGCGCGGAGTGAGCAGCGACGGCCCGGTCGGGCCCGTCGAGCACGTCGACGTACTGATCATCGGGAGTGGACCGACCGGGTCCGCGTACGCCCGCGTTCTCGCTGACGAGGCACCCGGCGCCCGCGTGCTGATGGTCGAGGCCGGCCCTCAGGTCAGCACCCCCAGGGGCCGCCACGTCAAGAACATCACGGATCCCGCGCTGCGCGTCGCGGCCCAGACCGCTTCCCAGGGACCCGACCGGGACATCCGCCCCGGAGATCCGGTCCACTCGCGCCCGCCGGGAGTGATGGTGCGCCCCGGCACCTACCTGCTGGGCGAGAAGGCGTCGGGCGTGCCGGACGAAGGGGACTCCGCCGACGGCTCGGTGGGCATGCCCGGGGCATCGCTGTCGACCAACGTCGGTGGCATGGGCGCTCACTGGACGTGCGCCTGCCCAAGGCCGGGCGAGGGCGAGCGGATCACCGACATCCCGGACGCCGAACTGGACGCGGCGCTGGATCGGGCCGAGGAGCTGCTGAACGTCACCACGACCGCCTTCACCGACGCTCCTTTCGCCGACGAGGTGCGCAAGCGCCTGTCGGCCGAACTGGACGCGGGGCGCTCGCCCGAGCGGCGCGTGCAGACCATGCCACTGGCCGTGGAGACCTGGCCCGACGGCAGCCGGCACTGGTCGGGAACCGACGTCATCCTCGGCGATCTCGCCGACAAGGACACCGATACCTTCGAGCTGCGCCCCGACACGCTGTGCCGACGGCTGCTGCTGGAGGGGGCCACCGTCAACGGCGCCGAGCTGGAACACCTCCCCACCGGCCGGCGCACCACGGTGAACGCCCGCTGGGTGGTCGTCGCCGGCGATGCGCTGCGCACGCCCCAGCTGCTGTTCGCGTCCGGTATCCGGCCGGCCGCACTGGGCCGCTACCTCAACGACCAGCCGCAGATCGTCGTCGCCGTCCGGCTGGACCCCGCGGTCCTGGCGGCGGCCCGTGACGCGGCCGCCGTGGAACGCCCGGACGCCTCGTTCAACCCGGTCAGTGGCGTCAGTTGGGTCCCTTACGACCACGAGACGCACCCGTTCCACGGACAGGTCATGCAACTCGACGCCTCCCCCGTCCCGTTGGAGGAAGAGGTCGAACCCGGCTCCATCGTCGGCCTGGGCTGGTTCTGCGCCAAGGACGTGCGCGCCCAGGACCGTGTGGAGTTCAGCGAGACCGAGACCGATCCCTACGGCATGCCGGCGATGACCCTCCACTACCGGTTGACCGAGGTGGACGAGGACCGCATCGAGGCCGCCAAGCGTGCGGCCGCCCGGGCGGCTCGGCTGCTGGGCGCCTTCCTCGACCCGCGCGGACCGCGTCGGCTGCCCAGCGGATCCTCGCTGCACTACCAGGGGACCGTGCGGATGGGTGCCGTCGACGACGGCACGTCCGTGTGCGACACGCACTGCCGAGTCTGGGGAACCGAGAACGTCTACGTCGCGGGCAACGGCGTGATCCCCACCGAGACCGCCTGCAATCCCACCCTGACCTCGGTCGCACTGGCCGCCCGGGGAGCCCAGGACATCGCCCGCCGGTACCACGAGGAGAACGCCCGTGTTTCCTGATCGCCTCATCGTCCCGGAGGAGCTGGGAGTCGAGGAAGACGCCGGTGGAGCGACCGCGGTGACCTTCCGGGTACGGCTTCCGTGGTACCGGGCGCTGCCCATGGACGGGCTCCACCTGTCCGACGTCGCGTTCGACGGCCGGCCGGTCGCGTCCGACCGACTGGACGTGGAGATCGACGGCACCTGGCGGCCCTACGAAGACGTGGCGGGGCTCCGCGACGCGTGGTGGTTCGTGCTGGATCCGCTGCGGGTGCGCGTTCGCGGCCTGGAGCCGGTCGCGGACGGCGAGTACAAGGTGACGGCGACCGTCGGGGCGCGCGTGCCCTACATCGTCCTGGGCACCGAGGCCCTCGTCATCAAGGAGACCCTCACCAGGGCCCTCCCCCTGAACGCAAGGAGCGCCGCATGAGCCGCCCGCTGCCGAAGCTCGGCGTCACGACCTACAGCTTCACCCCTCAGTACCATGGTCTGGAGCTGTCCTTCGAGGACATCGTCCGCCGTATCGGGTCCCTCGGCATCGGGCCCGGGCTGGAGATCGTCGGCTTCCAGAGCATCAAGGGCTTCCCCGAGATCCCGGACGATTTCGTACGCCTCTTCCGCGGCCTGGTCGACGAGTACGGGCTGGAGCCGTCCTGCCTGGCGGTCAACGCCGACCTCGGCCTGCTGCCCGACCGGCTGCTGTCGCCGCAGGAGATGGCCGACTATCTCGCCCCCCAGGTGCGGGCCGCGGCCGAGCTGGGCTTCCCCGCGGTGCGGCTGCAGAAGCCCGCCGCACCCGAGGCCGTGGAGCTGCTGCTGCCTGTCGCCGAGAAGGAACAGGTCAAGATGGGCTTCGAGATCCACGCTCCGGACAGCGTCCACAGCGACTGGGTCATGGCGCTGCGTGAGCTGTACGCCCGGCTGGACTCGCCGTACCTGGGGTTCATCCCCGACTTCGGCTCCAGCACCCGGCGGGTCTCCCCCAGTGTGTGGGAGGAGTACCGTCGGCGCGGGGTCTCCCAGGAGGCCCTGGACACGCTCGACGCACGTTGGAACGAGATTCACGCTTCCGACCAGCGGCCCTCGGAGAGCGAGCTGATGGGCGAGTTCTCGGAGCTCACCCACTCCCTCGGGCTGGGCGCCTTCGCCCACCCCTTGGCGATGTTCTGCGCGGGCATCCACGGGCACCAGGATCCGCAGGACTGGGCTGAGATCGGCTCCCAGATCATTCACGTACACAGCAAGTTCTTCGGGTTCGACGAGGACGGCGACGAACCCGCGATCCCGCTGGCCGACCTGCTCAAGGTGCTTGTCGACGCCGGTTACACCGGATACCTCAGCAGCGAGTGGGAGGGCTGGCACTGGGACCCGACGCCGGACGCCGCAGCCACGGTGCAGCGTCACCACCGGCTCAGCCGAGACATCCTGGAATCGCTGTAGCCGGTGATCGAGACGAACCCGCCGGCGGTCGAGCCGGAGCAAGGAGCACCCGTGACACCACCGGTTCCCGCTCGTCGTGGACGCGCCACTCCGACCGCGCTGCGCGCGCGAGTGCGATACGTCGAGCGCCTCACACCACACATGATCCGCGTCGTCTTCGACGGCGAGGGCCTGTCGGGGTTCGACGCCGGCGAGTACAGCGACCACTACGTGAAGCTGCTGTTCCCCGCGCCCGGCGCCGTCTATCCCGAGCCCTTCGACCTGCGCCGTGTACGGGAGGAGCTGCCGCGGGAACAGTGGCCACGCATGCGCACCTACACCGTCCGCCGCTGGGACGCCGAGGCGCGGGAGCTGACCGTCGACTTCGTCGTCCACGGCGACGACGGCCTGGCGGGACCGTGGGCGGCCCGGGCGCAGCCGGGCGACGAGCTCTACTTCGTAGGACCGGGAGGCGGATACGTCCCCGACCCCGCCGCCGACTGGCATCTGCTGGCCGGTGACGAGAGCGCGCTGCCCGCGATCGCGGCGGCCCTGGAGCGGCTGCCCGCACATGCCGAGGCGTACGTGTTCGTGGAAGTCGCCGGGCCTGACGAGGAGTTGAAGCTGGCCTGCCCCGAGAAGGCGGTGATCCGCTGGCTCCATCGCGGTGACGGGCAGGTGGGCGAGGAACTGGTGGCCGCGGTCCGGGCCCTCGAATTTCCCTCAGGTCGACCACAGGTCTTCGCGCACGGTGAGGCCGTATTCGTCAAGCAGCTGCGCGGGCTGCTGAGGAACGAGCGGAACGTGCCGCGGGAGGATCTGTCCATCTCCGGTTACTGGCGTGCGGGCCAGGACGAGGACGGATGGCAGGAGTCCAAGCGGCAGTGGAACCGTCAGGTGGAGACCGAACAGGAGGGGCCCGTCACGGAGTCTCCGTGACACTCCGATGCCCCTGGGGGCCGCAGCCGAGCGACGGCTGCGGCCCCCCTTCCCGTGTCGATCATGAACCCCGACCCCTTCCGTCCGGCTTGTCGATGCTAATGTCGCATGGCGACAGAAGCAGGCGTCGACGCATAGGGGAGATTGGTGAACACGGTCAGGAGCGGGACGGACAGCGGTCCTGAGGATCTCTCACAGACCCTGCTGAACATGCTGCGGTTCACCGGGCCCGCCACCAAGCCGGCACTGACCGAGCGAGTCGGCGCGGGCCGCACCCTCGTCACGCAGAAGATCAACGAAATGATCGACGTCGGCCTGCTGGTCGAGGACCGCATCGGAAAGTCCACCGGAGGACGCATCCCGCGCGAGGTTCGTTTCCGCAGTGAGGCGGCAGCGGTCGTGGGCATCGAAGTGGGCAGCTCCGGAATCGACGTCGGCATCACCGACCTTGCCGGTCACCCGGCTGTCACCCATCACGAAGCGTGGGACGTCGCGCAGGGCCCGGAGGCCACCCTCGACAAGCTCCAGCAGATCGTGAACGTACTTCGCACCGATCCGCGAGCGCCTGACGCACCGCTGGTCGCCGTCGGAGCCGGCCTGGCCTCACCGGTCGAGTTCTCCAGCGGCAGGCCCGTCTCTCCGCCCTACATGCCGGGCTGGGACGACTACCCGGTCCGTGACCAACTCGCCGACCGTTTCGGCGTAGAGGCCTGGGTGGACAACGACGTCAGCGCCATGGCCCTCGGGGAACTGCGCGCCGGACTCGCCCGCGACGCGTCGGATTTCATGTTCGTCAAGCTCGGTTGGGGCGTCGGGGCGGGCCTGGTCTCGCGCGGTGGGCTGCATCGCGGCGCCGACGGCTGTGCCGGCGACATCGCCCACATCGTCGTGCCCGCGAAGTCGCCGGCACTGTGCCGGTGCGGACGCCGGGGTTGTCTGGCCGCGCACGCCAGCGGTGCGGCGCTGGCACGCGAGGCACAGCGCCTGGCGGACACCGGGGAGAGCCCCTATCTGGCGTCGCTGGCAGCCGAGGGGACGGTATTGGAAGCCGCCCATGTCACGGCGGCCGCCCGCGCCGGCGATCCCGCCGCGACCGAGTTGCTGGTGCAGACGGGCAGGTTCATCGGAACCGCCCTCGGCACGTACGTGAGCTTCTTCAACCCCTCGCTCGTCGCGATCGGGGGAGGCGTGTCGAAAGCGGGCGACGTTCTGTTGGCGGCCATTCGTCAAGCGGTCTACGAGTTCTCACTACCGCTCGCCACACGCCACCTCCAGATCGTGCCCGCGGGCCTGGGCGAAACCGCGGGCATCGTCGGAGCCGCCTTCACCGCGCTGGACGCGGTGCTGCGTGCGGACCGTCTCGCGTGGTGGGCCGAGCAGCCGCTCAAGGACTGACAACGAGCCCGGCCACCTCACGATGTCCGGGCTCGCTGCACTACGTGGCGTCAGACCTCGGGTTGGGCGAACACGGCGTCGAAGCGCGTGGTCGCCGGTGCGAAGTCCAGGCCGCGCAGGAAGGCCAGGCTGGCCGGCGCGCCCTCGTCCCGTGACATACCGGCGTCCTCCCATTCCACCGACATCGGCCCGTCGTAGCCGATCGCGTTGAGCATGCGTACACACGCCTCCCAGGGCACGTCCCCGCGGCCGACCGAGACGAAGTCGAAGCCGCGCCGGGGGTCGCCCCAGCCCAGATGCGAGCCCAGGACCCCCGCCCGCCCGTCGAGCTGGATCTTGGTGTCCTTGCAGTCGACGTGGAAGATGCGGTCGCGGAAGTCGTGGATGAAGGCCCGGACATCGACCCGCTGCCACATCAGGTGCGAGGGATCCCAGTTGAACCCGAAGGCCGGATGATGGTCCACCGCCGCCAGCGCACGCTGTGCCGTCCAGTAGTCGTAGGCGATCTCGGACGGGTGCACTTCCAGGGCGAACCTCACTCCCTGCTCGGCGAAGACGTCCAGGATCGGCCGCCAACGGTCGGCGAAGTCCCGGTATCCCCGGTCGATGACGTCCTCCCCCACCGGCGGGAACATCGCCACGTAAGGCCAGATGGCGGAGCCGGTGAAGCCCACCACGACATCCACCCCGAAGCTGCGGGCCGCCTGCGCGGTGACCTTCATGGTGTCGGCCGCCCGGCGCCGGACCCCCTCGGGATCGCCGTCGCCCCACACGGACGCCGGCACGATGGCCTGGTGACGGAAGTCGATGGGGTCGTCGCAGACGGCCTGGCCGACCAGGTGGGCGGAGATCGCCCAGCAGCCGAGCCCGTAGCGGTCGAGGATCTCCCGCCGCTCGGTCCGGTAGGCCGCGTCGTTCACCACCCGGTGCACGTCGAAATGGCGGGGATCGCAAGCGATCTCCAAACCGTCGAATCCCCAGTCCGCGGCCTTCTTGGCGACCTGTTCGAACGTGAGGTCCACCCATTGGCCGGTGAACAGAGTATGGGGACGGGACACGCTGACTCCTTTGCTCGCACCATGATGCGGTGGACGACGAGGCACACGGCGGGCCCGTGCGCCGGTCGGTCGCCGGTCTATCCGGCAGCCGCCGGCCGCTTTCCGCTCTGCGGCCCCTCGCCGAGGTAACTGGACATGATCAGTTGGCGGTCCGCCCTCATGGCCTCCGCGGACTCCTCCAGCACGAGGTCGCCGTGCGACAGCACCAGCCCGCGGTCGGCGATTTCCAGGGCGAGGTGGATGTGCTGTTCGACCAGCAGGACGCCGGCCTGGGAGTCGGTCGCGTAGCGGCGGACCACCGGCAGCAACTGCTCGACGATGACCGGTGCCAACCCCAGGCTGAGCTCGTCCACGATGAGCACCGAGGGCCGGCGCGCCAGCGCCCGGGCCAGGCCGAGCATCTGCTGCTCACCGCCTGACAACAGCCCTGCACGGCGGTGGCGCAGCGGTTCGAGCGCGGGGAAGTACGCGAAGGCCGTGCCCAGGTCCAGTGACTTCCCCCCGTCGCCGAGCCGGAAGTGCTCCTCGACACTGAGGCCATGGAAGATGCCCCGCCGGTCGGACATGTGGACGAGCCCTTTGCGGGCGACAGCCTGCGGTTTCAGGGACGTGATGTCCTCGTCGCGGAACCGGATGGTGCCGGCCATGGCGGGCTGCAGGCGGGAGATCGCCCGAAGCGTCGTCGACTTGCCGGCCCCGTTGGGGCCCAGCAGGGCCACCACCTCTCCGGCGCCGACCTTCAGGGAGAGGCCACGGACGACCGGCATACCGAAGTAGCCGGCGGCGAGTGCATCGACCTGGAGCAGGGGCTGCGCTGTCATGTCATGACTCCGGTGTCCTGGGAGGTGCCGCTCTGGCCGAGGTAGGCGTCGACGACGCGCGGATTGTTGCGGATCTCGTCGGGGGTGCCGACGGCGAGGACCTTGCCGAACTCCAGGACGACGATGCGGTCGCACACCCCCATGACCAGCCCCATGTCGTGGTCCACGAGGAGCATGCCGATGCCCTGGGTGACCATGGTGCGCAGGTGCTCGCCGAGGGTCCGGCTCTCGTCGGTGTCCAGGCCGGCGGCCGGCTCGTCCAGCAGCACCACGTCGGGCGAGCAGGCGAGGGCCCGGCCCACGTCGACGAGCTTGCGCTGGCCCTGGGTCAACTCGTCGGTGGCGCAGTCGGCGAGGGCCTCCAGGTCGAGGAGTTCGAGTGCCATCGAGACGGCGGGGGGCTCGCTCGTCCCGACGCCGACCACATCCCGCAGGGCGTGCAGAAGGCCTGGCGGCGAAGCCGCGACGGCCAGGTTCTCGCGCACGGTCAGGTCGTCGTACAGTTCGGCCTGCTGCCATGTGCGAGCCAGGCCCAGTCGGGAGCGTTTGGCGGCGCCGAGCCGGCTCAGCTCCGTGTCGCCGAGTCGCACGGTGCCCGACGCGGGGGTGAAGCCGGTGGCCGCGTCGATGAAGGTGGTCTTGCCGGCGCCGTTGGGACCTATGAGTCCGACCAGTTCTCCGGGAGCGATGCACACAGACGCGTCGGTGAGGGCGGCCACGCCCCCGTATCGGACGCTGAGTGAATCGATGGTCAGGGTCTCGGCCATCACTTTCCTCCGACCTTGGCCATGGACATGGCGGCAGCCGTAGTCGCAGTCGCGGGTGCGTCGTCGTCAGATCGGCGCAGGAGGCGTCGGACGAAGGTGAACTTCGGCGGTGGCTGCAAGGCGATGCCACTTCCGTTCATGATCAGCGTGACGACGAGGAGGACGCCCGCGATGAGCAGTTGGTAGTTCGTGGGCAGTCCCAGGTAGCTGTCGAGGATGTGGCTGGCGACGCCCTCGGTGACCATGAACCCGGCGATCAGCGCGCCCTTGACGGTGGTGATGCCGCCGATGTACGCGAAGGCGATCAGGGCGAAGGTGTTGACGATGTCGAACCGCGAAGGGTCGACCGAGCCGAAGTTGTACGCGTACAGCACACCCGCGATCCCGACGATGAAGGCGGAGAGAGCGAACGCGGTGAGCTTGACGGTCCGGGTCGAGATGCCGACCGCCGCTGCCGCCCGTTCGTTGGAGCGCACCGCCAGCATGCGCTTGCCCAGGCTGCTGCGGCGGACGCCCACGACCAGGCTCACGACCGCGAGCAGAAGGATCAGGCAGACGAACCCGAACAAGGGGCTGGGCTGGTCGGCGTCGTTGATGGGGAACGAGCCCGTCGGGCCGAGATTGACGCCGAACAGGGTCGGGGCGGCGACCGGAGAGCCGTTGCCTCCCGCGCCCCAGGAGGGGTTGTTGAAGCCGAAGGCCTGGACGGCCACCGCGGCGGCCATCGTGAGGACAGCCAACTGGACTCCGCGCACTCGCAGGGCCGGGATGCCGATGAGGACACCGAGAGCCGTTGCGGCCAGCACGCCCAGCACAGGGCCGAAGGGGAAACCGATGCCGGCGTTGATGGCCAGCTTGGAGACGGTCAGGCCTGCCACGCCCGCGAACGCGTACTGCGCCAGGGACATCTGGCCCACGAATCCGGTGAGCACCACCAGGGAGAGGCAGGCGATGGCACCGATCATGGTGTTGGTCAGGGCCTGGCGCATGTCGTAGGGGAAGGTGAGCAGCGCGAGCACGCACAGCCCGGTGAGGACGACGGCGGGCCGGACGACCCGCTTCGGCGCGGGGGCGGGTGGCAGTCGCGGCTCGACATAGGCGCCGCGCACCGGGAGCGACTTCCCGCGCCAGATCAGCGCGGCAACGATGACCAGGAAGTAGACGACGTCGGTGAGGCCGACGACGGCGGTTCCGTCGGCGGTGGGGAACCACGGCTGGGTCTGGCAGTAGGTCGTCACGGCGCGCAGTACGCCCATGCCGATTCCGGCCAGGGCGGCGATCGGGAACGACGTGAAGCGGGCGATCAGGGCGGCGCCGAGCGCGGGGACCACGGCGATGGTCAGGGTGTTCGGATCGAGCTGGGTCATCGGCGCGACGAGGATGCCCAGGGCTCCGCAGACGGTCGCGGCCAGGAAGCTGTTGGCCATCGAGAGCTTCTGCGGCGACAGGCCGGTCAGCAGGGCCTCCGCCTCGTTCTCCTGGGCGGCGCGGGTGGCGAGCCCGAAGCGGGAGCGACGGTTGACGGCGGCGAGGAGTACGGCGGCGAGCAGCACGATGCCGACGAGTTCGAGCCGGTTGACGGGCACGGTTCCGCCCAGGACGTGCAGGGCTGTGGTGTCCAGGACGTCGCTCGCGCTCTGGCCTTGGCCGCCGAAGCGCAGCACGATGACCGCCTGAATGGTCATCAGGACGCCGACTCCGGCCACGAGTTTGGCCAGTGGTGACTGCCGGCGCAGGGGGCGGAAGACGGCGAAGTCGATGAGCAGCCCGAGCGCGCCGGTGGCCGCGACCGCGACGACAAAGGCCACGGGCAGCGGAAGCGGTCCGCCGATGTCCGGGTAGAGCAGGGGCAGCAGTAGGTGTCCCTCGCGCAGCCCGTAGTAGAAGTAGGCGCCGAACATGGCCATGGCTCCGGCGGAGACGTTGATGGCACCGGAGCCCCGGTAGGTGAGGACCAGGCCCAGGGCGATGCCCGCGATCAGGGCGCCCGGTCCCAGTCCGAGCAGGACGAAAAGGAGCAGCTGTTCCACGGTGGGATTCCTTACGCGTCGTCGCGGTGTTACTTGGGCGCGTTGATCCAGGACCCGGAGGCCTTCCAGGTACCGCTGCCCTCGTACTGGTAGAAGCGCACGGCCAGGGATCCGATGGTGGGGTTGTCGGGCACGGAGCCGAAGTCGAGAGTCGGTGAGCCGAGCAGCACCGGTCCGGTGTAGTCGCGGGCCGCCGCCTTAACGGACTTGGCGTTGATCTCGCCGTAGCCCACCTTGTTGAGGATCGTGGCGGCGGAGAAGACCGAGGAGAACCCGTAGGGGGCGTTGATGCCCAGCTCGGCGTTCTTCGGCGCGTAGGCAGCCATGACAGCGCGGTAGAGGTTGGTCTGCTTCGTCGGATCGTCGACCAGCAGGCTGAGTGTGGAGCTGCTGTAGATCCACTTCGGGTAGTCGCCGAGGGCATTCTTGATCTGGTCGGTGGCGCAGAGGTTGGAGACGACGGCGGGCGTCGTCAGGCTCATCTGCTGGTACGCCTTGGCCAGGGCCGTGCATCCGGTGGTGGTGACGACGATGGGGACGACGGCGTCGGCGCTCTGCGCGCCCGCGGCGGTGAGCGGAGAGATCAGGTCGGTGCTGGTGGCCGGAAACGTTGCATAGGTGACCTTGATGCCCCGCGACTCGAGGTCGGTCTTGAAGATCTTCGCGATGGCCAGGTCTCCGGCGTTGTCATTGGAGACGATCGCGACCTTCTTGGCCTTGAGAGTGTTCTTCAGGTACGGGCCGACGCCGTTGAGCGACGCCAGTGCGCTGGCGTTGGTGGCATAGCTGTTGGCGGCGACGGTGTCCGGTCCCGGGTTCGCCTGCCCGATCAGGACGGGCTTCTCGCCGGCGATGGTGCGGTGCAGGGACTGAGTGCCGACGTTGAGCCCGCCCTGCAGAATCAGGCTGATCGAACGGTCGGCGAGCAGGCGCTGGGCGCACACCTGCCCCTGCTCCTCCGAACTGACGATGTAACAGGTCTTCAGCTTGATCGGGTGTCCGTCGATGCCCCCGAGTTTGGCGTTGATGTACTCCGCGGCGGCCTGAGCCGCGACGGTGAACTCGGGATTGGACACGGCGCCACCCTGCTGGTTGACCAGCCCGATCGTCACCGGCGTGCCCTTGGCCTTGGTGCCGCTCTTCCCGCCGCTGAACGTCGCGCCGAGAGCGGAGTCGATCTTCTTCGGTGCGCCCGTCGTCGACGCACCAGAGGAGTCCGCCGCGCTGTTCGCGCATGCGCCCAGAGTGATGGCGCAGGTCAGGCCTATAGCGGCGGAGCTGAGGCGTCGAGTCGTCATTGATCTCACAGGTACTCCTCTGGGACGGGCGGCGTTCGCTCCGCCTGAGCGATGGAGCGAGGCGTTTTCGGGCGGGGGTTGGCCGGCGGAATGGACCGGCGGCGTCGGCGCTTTCCCGCCGGGCTACCGCCTGCTGCCGAACGGCGGGGCAATGGATGCCGTCGGCGACCTACTTCAGTTTTGGGACTGTCCGAAGAGTCGGTTACTGAGTTAACCTCTCGCCAGATTGCGGCAAAGTTAAGTCTGACTGCGACGTAAGTCAACAGTCTGAACCGCATCAACCAGCCACAGGAGAAGAAGGGGGAAAGGGCCCATGTCCGCCCTGCCTGACCCGCCCGGCACCGACCACGACGCTCTCGTCGGGACCCTGCTCCAACTGGTCCGCTCCGAGCCGACCAGCACCCGCGCCTCCCTCACCGAGCGCAGTGGGATGGGCCGGACCATCGTCACGCAGCGGGTCAACGAGCTGATCGAGACCGGCCTGCTCGCTGAGACCGGCCGCGGGAAATCCACCGGAGGCCGCGCCCCTCGCGAAGTGCGCTTCAGACGGGAGGCCGCGTGCGTCGTGGGTGTGGAAGTGGGGGCCTCCAGCATCGACGTGGCCCTGACGGACCTGGCAGGGCGTCCCCTCGGCTGTCACGAGCAGTCCTGGGACGTCGCGCGTGGACCGGACGCCACCCTCGACCAGATCGACGTGATCATCGATCGCCTGCGCACCGCACACCAGCCCCGAGCGGTCCCCCTGGTGGGCATCGGTGTGGGTCTTCCCGGCCCGGTGGAGTTCGCTACCGGTACGCCCGTGGCCCCGCCGATCATGCCCGGCTGGGACGGATACCCCGTAAGAGATCACCTCGCCGCCCGTCATGGCGTCGGCGTGTGGGTGGACAACGACGTCAATGTCATGGCCTTGGGCGAACTACGGGCGGGAACCGCGGTCGGCGTACGGGACTTCCTCTACGTCAAGGTCGGCACGGGCATCGGCGCAGGGCTGGTGTCCGACGGGCGCCTGCACCGGGGCACGGGGGGCTGCGCCGGGGACATCGGCCACATCGCGGTGGTCGGTGGCGCGCCTCAGCCCTGCAGGTGCGGCAAGCGAGGGTGCCTGGAGGCCCTGGCCGGCGGCGCCGCCCTGGCCAGGGACGCCCTCGCCTGCGCCGAGAACGGGAGCAGCCCCTACCTCTCGGCACGGCTCGGAGACGACCGGCCGGCGCTCATGGCGTCCCATGTGGCGGCCGGGGCTCGCTCGGGAGACCACACCTGCGCCGACCTGCTCAAGCAGGCAGGCGAGCAGATCGGCCGAACCCTTGCCGGACTCATCAACTTCTTCAATCCCTCACTGGTCGTCATCGGGGGCGGCGTCGCCCTCTCCGGAGACCTCCTGCTCGCCTCCATCCGGCACTCCGTCTACGCGCTGTCCCTGCCCTTGGCCACCCGCACGCTGCGCGTCGAGATGTCGGCGCTCAGCAGTCAGGCGGGCATGGTCGGCGCGGCCTTCACGGCCATAGACGAGTTGCTCGCACCCCGGCAGCTGCCCGGATGGACGCACAGACTCTGCCGCGATCCCCTGCCGCAGGCCGCGACGGCCTGATCCAGCCCCCTCTCCTCCCACCACACCAAGGACCGCCCATGCTCCGACCGCTCAAGGCAGGTTTCATCGGTACCGGTTTCATCGGTTCCGTCCACGCCCGCGCCGCACTCCAAGCCGGCGCGCGCCTCGCCGGGGTGGTGTCCTCGACTCCCGAGCGATCGCAGGCCGCCGCCCAAGCCCTGGGCGCCGCACGCGCCTACGCATCGGCCGAGGATCTCATCGACGACGACGGTGTCGACGTCGTGCACATCTGCACCCCGAACCATCTGCACGCTCCGCTCGCGGTCCGAGCCCTTGCGGCGGGCAAGCACGTCATCTGCGAGAAGCCCCTCGCCCTGACCTCCGCGGAGGCGGCCGGCCTCGTAGAGGCGGCGAACAGCTCCGGACGTATTGCGACGGTTCCCTTCGTCTACCGCTACTACCCCCTTGTCAGGGAGGCCCGGGAGCGCCTGCACAGCGGGAAGGCCGGTCGGCTCAGGCTGATGCACGGCAGCTACCTGCAGGACTGGCTGCTGCGGGAGGACGACGACAACTGGCGCGTCGACGCGGCTTTGGGCGGTGCGTCCCGGGCCTTCGCCGACATCGGCTCTCACTGGTGCGACCTGGCCCAGTTCATCTCCCAGCAGAGCATCGTCCGCGTGAGCGCGCGCAAGCTCATCGCCGTCCCCCGGCGTCATCGGGGCGATGGCGCTTCCTCCTTCACCGGCGCCGCCACGGCGGGCGGGACCTCGCTCGTGGACACCGAGGACGCCGTGCTCGTCCACTTCGAGACGGCGGAAGGCGTGCTCGGCTCGGTCACCGTCAGCCAGGTCTCCCCCGGGCGCAAGAACCGGCTGTGGATCGAACTGGACGCCAGCGACGAGTCCTTGGTCTTCAACCAGGAAGAGCCCGAGACTCTGTGGTGCGGCCGCCGGGAGTCGGCCACTGTCCTGCGACGGGACCCTGCTCAGCTGACCGCGGCCGGCGGCCGGATGGCAACGCTCCCCGCCGGTCACCCGGAAGGGTACGCATCCTGCTTCGAGGCCTTCGTCGGGGACACCTATGCGGCGATCCACACCGGGGAGGTCCCTGAGGGCCTGCCGACCTTCGCCGACGGGCTGGCGGCCGCCTCGATCACGGACGCGGTGCTTGCCGCCGCCGACAGCGGACAGTGGATCGACGTCGACCGGCACATCAATTGATCGTCGACCGCTCGTGCGCGACGGCACCGGCCGGGGTGTTGGTGCCGTCGAGCACGTACATCGGCTGGCGGCCGCCTGCAAACGCTCCTGAAGCCCACTGTCCGCGCAGTAGCTCCGTGCGCACACGCGACCTTCGCCACCACAAGGTCGGGCGGAGCCCTCGCCGAGCAACTCGCCCTCGCGGCAGGGGTGCCAGGCATCGCGAAGCGCGTCCCCTGGCGATGTGGCGGACCATGGGGCCGGTGACCCTGACGGCCTGGCCTTTAGGGGTTCCTCGGTTGGAGCTGTAACCGCGCAGGGCTTCGGCCATCACCTGGGCGAGGCGCTTGGTCCCATTGCCGTTGGGGTGGGTCTGGTCGGGGGCGGCGTACTCGCGTTCGAGATGGGAAGGGTCGGCTTGGGAGCAGGTCGCTGTGTCGAAGTCAACGAACTCATGCCCAGAGGTGCGGATCCAATCGTTGACGGCGAGGCGGAAGGTCCTCTCGGCCAGGCTCGCCCGCGATCTCCGGGGCGAGTGGGGTGACGGTGGCGAGAACCACGGTGAGCCCTTCCTTCCGGGCCCGTTCCACGAGCTCCCGGTAGCCGGGCGTGATCCCGCCGGGAAGACCCCGGCTGTTGCTGTTGTAAGCAATCACCAGGTGCGTAGCGCCGCGGGTTGCGAGCACGTCCTCCTCGAACCGGGACAACCCGGCCCTGCCCCACGAGGGAGTCTGTCGCGGCGCGTCCAGGCGTATCCGGTTGCCCGCGATGCCACGGTTGACGACGGCGATCTTAACGTCGGCGGGCAGCAGGGCGGCAGTGTACTGCGGCCACCCCATAGCGCTGCTGGAGCTCCCGAGGCAGACGACCACCGCCTTCGCGCCGGCTCCGGCGACCTCGTGGTCACACGGCTGATGAGCGGGTGGCCGTGGAGTGCGGTGGTGCAGTCTCACGGTCGCGGGGCCGGGACTGCGCCGTACGCCGTCGGCAGCGGGCCCGTGGCCAGGGCCCTGGCTTCGTCGTGCGGCAGGCCGAACATGCAAAGGAGGTTCGCCGCAAGTTGGTCCGCGGCAGCGTCGGCGTCCACGCGCGGCTCGGCCTCCAGGAGTTGCATGAGCCCCAGCAGGGCTCCCCCGGCCCCAACCAGTGCCACGTCCACGTCACCGACGCGCAGCCGGCCGGTGACCCTGCCGGCGTTCAGGACGTGCCGGGCCCGCGGGGCCAGACCCTCGGAGGAAAGCAACCGGGACAGTCCCAGGCGCAGCAGGATGCGGACCACCTGGGGTCGGTTGCGCTGGAGACGGCCAGTCAGGCGCACACCGACGGCCAGCATCTCGGCGGGGTCGTCCAGCTTCTCGACCACCGACTCCAGCCAGGCGCTGTGCTGTTCGAGCGTGAGGGACAACGCCGCTTCCAGCACTTCCTCCTTGCCCGCGAAGTGGCCGTAGAAGGTACCGAATCCCACGTCCGCGGCCTCGGTGATTTCCTTGATGGTCATGCCCTCCCGGTGCCGCTCGACCAGCAGGCGCTGCGTCGCCTCGACCAACGCTGTCCGGGTGTGTGCCTTACGGCGGAGCATGCGCCCGGGCCTGCGGGACGAGTCCTCTGGTTCAGCCATAAGAATCACGCCATCCGTCAATAATGATGAATTCGTCAATACCGATGTCGATTGACGAGGACGATCGCCAAGATCGAGGATCACACCCGGGTGGCCGCCTCCCTCCCCACATCCCCCTCCTCCGAGGAGTTGACGTGGCCCAAGAGCCCATGAAGCCCGAAAAGACCCAGATCCGTCGCGCCCCCGCGCACCGCCCGGGCCGACGGGGCGTGCTGAAGGCTGCCGGTGCGGTCGGTGCCGCCGCTGTCGGCAGTGCGACGGTGCTGACGTCACGCGACACGGCGAGTGCTGCCATCGCCTCACTGCCGACCGGCAGCTACCGCATCGACGTGCACTGCCACCTCCTCCCCGACTTCTACCGCGAGTCCCTGGACTCCGCCGGCATCACCGACATCGGAGGCCGCCCGATCCCGGACTGGAGCCCGGAGCTCGCGGTGAACTTCATGAACCGCTACGGCATCCAGACCCAGGTGGTCTCCGTCTCCGAACCGGGCGTCGAGCACCTGACCACCTCCGACGCGCGTCTGGAAATGGCGCGGCGGCTCAACGACTTCATGAGCGAAGACCTCGTGCACACCAACAGCGCCGAACTCGCCAAGCGCTTCGGCGGTTTCGCGGTGCTGCCGCTGTCCGACATCGAGGACTCCGACGACGTACAGAACGCCGTCACCGAGGTCAAGCGGGCGTTGGGCGAGCTGAAGTTGGACGGCATCGGCATCTTCAGCAGCTACCACGGCGTCTACCTGGGCGACCCGCTCCTCGACCCGCTCATGAAGGCACTCGACGACCTGGGCGCGATGGTTTTCATCCACCCGGTCACCCCGCAACACGCCCCGGACCTGGGACTGCCTACCTTCCTCTACGAGTTCACCTTCGACACCACCCGCGCGCTGGTCAACATGCTCTACAAGAACACATACGTGCACTACCCGCGCATCCGCTGGATCGGCGCCCACGCCGGCGGCACCCTGCCGTTCCTGTCGTATCGGACCAGTCTGCTCTACTCCAAGACCGTGGGGCTCGCGCAGACCCTGGGCCTGGACCGACTCGACGACGCCAACGTCCTGTACAGGAAGCTGTTCTTCGACACCGCCCTCTCCCCCGCGCCGCAGTCGATGAAGTCGACCAGGGAACTGGCCGGTGTCGGCCACATCATGTTCGCCTCCGACTGGCCGTTCACCGCCGAGCTGTTCCCCGCCGCAGGCGATCCGGCCCCCCAGCTGGACGAGACCTTCAGCACCGCCGAGCGGCTACGGGTGGAGCGGGGCAACGCGCTCGTCCAACTGCCGCGTGTGGCCGCCCGATTGAAGCGCTGAACCGCGTCGCACGGGACATCGCACTCGGCCCTCGGGCGGGATGTCCCGTGCGCTCAGCGCACGACATTTCGGTGCGGTCGGGCCATCGTGGCGTCATCGCTGCTCAGTCGTCGGGGATGCCCCTGCCGCTCAGCGCCGGCACGGTCGTCTCCGGGCGAGCCAGGGAGCGGGCGCCGAAGCGGAACTGGTCGAGCAGGTCGACGATGGTCTGGCCGACGGGCTTGTGACCCCAGATGCTGATGCCCTGGTGGGTGGTGGGCTCCCAGGTCGACTCGTCGATGACGAGGGGGTTCCAGCCGACCTCCCACTCGAAGCCCGAGGGGGTGCGGGCGTAGTAGGAGAGTTCCTTGTCGTTGGTGTGCTGGCCGACCGACAGGGCCATGTCGAAGCCGAGTTCGTGTACGCGGTCGTAGCTCTGCGCGAGGTCGTCGAGCGACGTGGCCTGGATGTTGAGGTGCTGGACGCGGGTGCGGATCGGGTCGATCGGCAGGCCTCGGACGGCGGCGATCGCTATGGAGTGGTGGCGTTCGTTGACGCGCAGGAAGCGGATCTTGAGCTTGACGCCGCTGATGGTCTCGTCGATGTAGTCCGTGAGGCGGGCGTCGAAGACGGTGTCGAAGTACCCGCGCAGTTGCGCCGGTTTGGCGGAGGTGATCGCGACGTGGCCCATGCCGGCGTCGCCGGTGACCCAGCCGGAGGCCAGCATGTGCAGCGGCTCGGAGGAGACGACCGGGGTGGTGTAGATCTCCTGGGTGATGCCCTTGGGGCCGGGGAAGCGCAGAAGGCGTTCGACGCCGCGCAGGGCGGCCTCCTCGGCGGAGCCCTCGGTACAGGGGGCGCCGTGGGCGCGTACCCGGGCCTCGATCTGTTCGAAGGCGGCGTGGTCGTCGATGTGCCAGCCGGTGGCGACGACGTCCTCGGCGGGGCCGCGCCGGAGCAGGAAGCGGCACTCCTGGTCGTCAAGGCGGAAGCGCATGACGTCACGTGAGATGTCGTCGTGGTGCATGCCGATGGCGTCGGTGCCGAAGCGGCGCCAGTCGGTGAAGCGGTTGGTCTCGATGACGAGGTAACCGAGGTGGACGGCTCCGAACACGGACGCGGTGTTCATCGGCGGCCTGCCAGGAAGTCGGCGCACAGCTGGTTGAACAGCTCGGCTCGCTCCCACTGCACCCAGTGTCCGGTGTTGGCGACCTCGTACAGATCGCAGTTGGGCATGCGGTCGGCCAGCATGCGGCCGCCGGAGGGCCGGTTGACCTGGTCGGCCGCGCCCCAGAGGACGAGGGTCGGCACGGGCAGCCGGGACAGTCGCTTGTCGCGCGTGAAGTCCATCTTCCAGACGGTGCGCAGGTCTTTGGGGCGCCGGAGCGGTGGTGCGGCGACCACCTCGGGGTCGATGCTCGCCTCGTAGCGGGCATCGATGACCGAGTCAGGTACCTGGGCGGCGTTGAAGACGAGGTAGTTGCGGATGAACTTCTCCAGCTTCAGCCGCGAAGGGCCGTCCCCGCCGTAGTAGTTGAGCAGGCTGTTCAGACCCGGCGTGGGCAGCGCTCGGGTGGTGCCGATGCCGCCGGGGCCCATGAGCACCATGCGGTCGACCCGCTCCGGCGTGTCCAGGGCGAGGCGCAGAGCGCAGGCACCGCCGTAGGAATTGCCGACGAAGTGGGCCTTTTCCAGGCCGAGTTGGTCGAGCACTCCGCGGATGGAGTCCGCGAGGTGGCCGAACGGGTCGGCTCCGTCGACTCCCTTGCTGCTGCGGCCGTAGCCGGGCAGGTCGGGCACGATGACCCGGTACTCCTTCGCCAACTCCGCGATGTTCCGGGAATAGTTGGAGACGCCGGAGGCACCGGGACCGCCGCCGTGCAGCAGAAGTACGGGCGCCCCCTCCCCCGTCTCCGCCACGAAGATCTTCTTACCGTCGACGTCGAGCAGGCGCTCCCGCATCTCGGGAAGCTCGGTGTGTGCGGTCATGGGGATGGTCCTCACTTCGCAATCAGTCGGGATGCCGGAGCGAACCCGGCGGGCGGGGGCGGGAGTTGGCCTCCGGCGGGGGCGGCGGCGTACACGTAGGCGTCGGGGCGCAGGGCGAGCGTGGTCGCGCGGTGCTCGGTCAGCCAGGGCAGCAACACGCCGTCGCTGTCGACGACCGCGCCCTCGGCGGGCTTCGAGCCCACCGGGAGGACGGCGAGCGACTCGACGCCCAGGTGCTCCCACGCCGGTTGCGCGATGGGGAGTCCGAGGTGCAGCAGCAGCCAGCGACTCCCCAGCACGTCGTCCAGGCGTACCCGTTCACCGTCGGCGGCGGTCACCCACGGCTGGGGTATCTGGCGTCCGGAGGCCTTGGTGCGGGGGCGGGCCTGCAGCCCCTCGGCGTAATGGGCGACGGGAATCCAGTTGGAGTCCTGGAGCCAGGCGCTGAACCCACCCACCCGGTTCAGCACCGGCATCACGGCATCACGGACCCGTGTGACGGCCCGCCGCCGCTCGGTGATGACCCGCCCGACGAAGACGGCCCGCTTGGTGACCTCCTTGACGTGCGGCTTGCGCTCGACCTCGTAGGAGTCGAGCACCGACTCGGGCAGTCGGCCGCGCAGCACCGCGTCCAGTTTCCAGCACAGGTTCGCCGCGTCCCGCACCCCGGCGGCCATGCCCTGCCCGATCCACGGTGGCATGGCGTGCGCGGCGTCACCGGCGAGGAAGACCCGGCCGACCCGGAAACGGGCGGCGAAGCGGACATGGTGGCTGTAGACCGTGGCGCGCAGGATCTTGATCTGGTCCCGGCCGATGCCGTACTTGGCCACCATCGAATAGATGGCGTCATGGGTGACCAGGTACTCCTCGTCATCCCCAGGGAGGATCGGGAACTCCCAGCGGTGGTGCCCGAGCGGCGTCGGACAGTCGACCGCGGGTCGGGCCGGGTCGCAGCGGAAGCGCAGCCGGTCGTGGTCCGGCCACGGTTTCAGCATCTCGGTGTCGATGACGACCCACCGGTCCTCGTACGTCCGCCCCTCGTAGCCCACGTTCAGCTGTGCCCGGGTGAGGCTGGAGCCGCCGTCGGCCGCGATGACGTACTTCGCGCGCACCCGTCGTACGGAGTCGTCGGCGGTGCCCAGCACCGTCAACTCCACTCCCTCGGCGTCCTGCCGCATGCGCAGGCACTCGTGCCGGAGCAGGATCTCCACGTTCGGGTAGCGGTCGACGCCGTCGCGCAGGACCTGTTCCAGGGCCGGCTGGTAGATGAACATCTGCGGCGGATGGCCATGGCCGCGCGGGGTCGGGCACGCGCTGACGAAGGTACGGCCCTTGGCGTCGACGAAGTCGAGCGGCCGGTCGGCCAGCATGTCCTGCTTCAGCCGGTCGGCCAGGCCTATCCGCTGCCAGATCCGGACGACCTCCTCGTCCGTGGAGATCGCCCGGGCCCGGGAGAAGACCTCCGCATCGCGCTCCAGGACGACGACCCTCAGGCCCATCGACCCCAGCAGATTCGCCGCCGTGACGCCGGTGGGGCCGTACCCGATCACCGCCACGTCGTAGGAGCCTTCCGCGGCTCCGTCTTCGGCACTGATTTCACTCATCAGGCCACCTCACTGTGTCCCTGTCGACTCTTGGTGTAGCGTTCACTCCAATTGGAATGACCGATACGGTAAGCTCGGCTCGGGAAGCGGTCAAGTGTCGGTGCGACGGGAAGGCGGAGCGCATGACCAGGCCACGGACGACGCGGCAGAAGCGCGCCAACGGGGTGGAGTCGCGGCAGCGCATCCTCGACGCCGCCGTCGAGATCGCGGGCGAGCGCGGATATGACGGAACGTCGATCGCGGCGGTCAGCGCCAAGTGCGGACTGCCCGCCAGCTCGATCTACTGGCACTTCAAGGACAAGGACGATCTGATCGCCGCGGTCATCGAGCGCAGCTTCGAGACCTGGCTCACGGCCGTCGAACTGCCCGGGGAGGAGACCGGCACGCCGGTGGAGCGGGTCACCGCCATGGCCGCCCATGTCGCCAAGTCCCTGGTCGACGCGCCGGACTTCCTGCGCCTGGGTCTGATGCTCGCCCTGGAGCGGCGGCCCACCGAGCCGCGCGGCCGTACCGTCTTCCTCCAGGTCCGCGACATCGCCGGCCAGAAGGTCCGCGAGATGGTCCAGACCCTGTTCCCGGCCCTGGACGAGGAGGCCGTGCGCACCCTCACCACCTACGCCGTGGCGGGCGCCGACGGCCTGTTCGTGCACCGGGAGATCCACGGCGACGCCATCGACCTGGTGGCCCTGTTCGAGCTGCACGCACGGTTCGTCTTCGATGCGGCGAGCCGCCTGACGGAGGTGGGCGGACAGTGACGCTGACCGCCGAGGAGCGAGCCACCGCGGCAGCCATGCTGCGCCGGGCCGAGCACCACGTGACACCCGTCGAGCCGCCGTCGGAGCTGCTGCCGGGCCTGGACCTGGCCGACGCCTACGCGATCCAGCGGGACAACATCGCACTGCGCCTCAAGGACGGGGCGAGCGTCGTCGGTCACAAGGTCGGGCTCACTTCGGCGGCGATGCGGGAGCTGCTCGGCGTGGACGAGCCCGACTTCGGCCACCTGTTGGACGACATGCTCCACCGCGACGGCGCGCCGGTCCTCGCGACCCGCTACTGCGCCCCGCGCGTCGAACCGGAGATCTGCTTCCGGCTCGGCCGACCTCTCAGCGGCCCCGACGTCACCGTCGAGGACGTCCTCGCCGCCACCGAGGCGGTCGCCCCGGCCCTGGAGATCGTCGACAGCAGGATCCGTGACTGGCGCATCACGCTCGCCGACACCGTCGCCGACAATGCCAGCTCCGCCGGACTGGTCCGCGGCCCTTGGACGCCGCTCGCCGACGTTCCCGATCTCGCCGACGTCGGCGTCGATCTCCTCGTCGACGGCGAGCGCGTCGCCCGCGGTCGCGGCAGCGAGGTGCTGGGGCACCCCGCAGCAGCGGTCGCCTGGCTCGCCAACATCCTCGCCACCTTCGGCACCGGGCTGGAGCAGGGCCAGGTGGTGCTGCCCGGCGCCATGACCACCGCACCGTTCGTCAGCGCCGGTCAGCGAGTCGAGGCCCGTTTCGGTGTCCTCGGGCCGGTGTCGGTGACCTTCGTCTGAGCCACCGGAGGGGTAGTTCCCGGACCCTTTGTCGCACCGCGCCCGCCTCCACGCCCTACGGCCGACACCGCCGTTGCCTTCTCACCGAGACCGGCGGACAGCCGGGGCCACGTGGAAGGCGCACGGCATCCACGTCACCTTGCTTCGCCCCTCACCAAGGAAGCCGCCTCATGCCCTCCACCCCGCACCGCATCGACGTCCACCAGCACATCGTCCCCGCCTTCTACCGGGACCTCCTCGCCAAGCGGGGCATCGCCGAGGCCGGTGGCCGGGCGCTGCCGGAGTGGAGTCCCGAGGCGGCACTGGCACTTATGGATCTCCTGGGTACGGCGACGGCGATCGTGTCGGTGTCCACGCCAGGCGCCGGGTTCCTCGACGATCGGGCCGAGGCCACCGCCCTCGCCCGCCGGCTCAACGACTTCTCCGCCGATCTCGCAGCCGGGCACGCGGGCCGGTTCGGCTGGTTCGCCACCCTGCCCATGCCGGAGGCCGAAGCCTCCGCGACCGAGGCTCGGCGGGCGCTCACCGAACTGGGCGCCGACGGGGTCACGCTGCTGGCCAACAACCGGGGCACCTACCTGGGAGCGGAGGGGCAGGACTCGCTGTGGCAGGTCCTCGACGAGCACGCGGCCATCGTGTTCGTACACCCGGCCGACCTTCCCGCGCCGCCGGTCGAGGGCATCCCGCCGTTCGCCGCCGACTTCCTGCTCGACACGACGCGGGCCGCCTACCTCCTCGTACGCAACGGAATCCCGCGCCGCTACCCCCGTATCCGGTTCATCCTGAGCCACGCCGGCGGCTTCGTCCCCTACTCCTCACACCGCATGGCCGTCGCCATCGCGGGCGACACCGGGCGCAGCCCGCTGGACGTCCTGGACGACTTCCGCGCCTTCTACTTCGACACCGCGCTCTCCTCCAGCCCCGCCGCGCTGCCGACGCTGCTGGCCTTCGCCCAGCCCGGACACGTCCTGTTCGGCAGCGACTGGCCCTTCGCCCCCACGCCCGCCGGGCAGTACTTCGCGAACGGCCTCGACAACCACCCGCTCACGCCGGACGCGCTCAAGGCCATGAACCGCGCCAACGCCGAGGCACTCTTCCCCCGCTTCGGCGGGGCCGCCGCGCCCTCCCGGCCCCGGGCACGCCTACGACAGTCCGCGCAGCGAGCCGCCGCGCGCCTCGTCTTCAAGCTCGTGCAGCCGCGTACCGGCTGACACACCTCAAGCTCGCTTCCCACGACTCCGATCGAGGCACGCCCCATGTCCACCGCGCCCGAACCCGAGACGCGCGCACCCGAAGCGTCCATCACCCCCGAACCAGAGGCACACACACCCGAAGCGTCCATCGCCACCGGACGGGCCGGACACCGTGGCGTCCTGTTCGCGATGTGCCTGGCGCTCGTCCTGGTCGTCGCGTCCGTCTCCGCACTCAACCTCGCCCTGCCCGACCTCGCTCTCGACCTGTCGGCCTCCAACTCCTCCCTGACCTGGATCGCCGACGCCTACACCGTCGCCCTGGCCGCCCTCGTACTCCCGCTCGGCGCGATCGGCGACCGGGTCGGCCGCCGCAACGTCCTCATCGTCGGCACGTTCGTCTTCGGTGCGGCGTCGTTGGCGGCGTCCTTCGCCGACTCCACCGGCATGCTCATCGCCTGGCGGGTCGTCATGGGCGTCGGCGCCGCGATGATCATGCCGGGCACGCTGTCCACCATCACCGCGGCCTTCCCTCCTCAGCAGCGCACCCGGGGTGTCGCCGTCTGGTCCGGCTTCGCCGCGGCGGGCGCCATCATCGGCATGCTCGCCGCGGGCGCCCTGCTGGAGCAGTTCTCCTGGCGGTCGATCTTCGTGACCAGCGCCGCCGTGGCCCTCGCGGCCGCGATCGCCGCGGGCCTCCTGGCACCCAACACCAGGGACGAGCACCCCGGCCCGCCCGACGTGCCCGGCGCCGTGACCACCGCGCTGGCCATCGGCACCCTCGTGTACGCGATCATCGAGGGTAACGAACAGGGCTGGGGTGAGCCCGTGGTGATCGGCGCCCTCGTCGTCACGGTGGTGTGCTTCGGCGCATACGCCTTCTTCGGCCTGCGTACCGAACACCCGCTGCTGGACCCGGCGCTGTTCGGCATCCCCGGCTTCCGGGCCGGCGCCGTCACGGTCCTCGTGCAGTTCATGGCGGTGTTCGGGTTCTTCTTCGTGGGTCTGCAATATCTCCAACTCGTCCTCGGCTACAGCCCCTTGAAGGCCGCCCTCGCCCTGGTGCCGGTCGCCGTGGTCGTTCTGCCCACTTCCCAAGCCACTCCGCACCTGGTGCGCAAGGCCGGCATGAAAGTCACCATGTCGACCGGACTGCTCCTGCTCGCCGTCGGCCTGTTCGTCATCTCCCGGCTCGACGTCGACTCCGGCTACGGCCCCTTCCTCGGCGGCCTGATCGTGTCCGGCGTCGGCATCGGTCTGAGCGGCGCCGTCGGCACCTCCGCCATCACCGGATCGCTCGCGCGGGGTCAGCAGGGGGTGGCCTCCGCGATGAACGACACCACCCGCGAGGTCGGCTCGGCCGTCGGCATCGCCCTCATGGGCTCGATCTACGGCAGCCACTACCGCTCCAGCCTGCCCGACTCGGTGGACCGACTCCCCCACGACGCCGCCGAGAACGTCAGGGACTCGGCGGCCGGCGGCCTCCATGTCGCCAAACAGCTCGGCACCCAGGGCAAGGCCCTCGCCGACAGCGTCAAGTCCGCCTTCATGGACGGCCTGTCCGCCTCGCTCGTCGCCGTCTGCTGCGTGGTCCTCGCAGCCGCGATCGGTGCCCTGCTCCGGGCCCCCAAAACCCCACCCACCACGGACTGACGGCTCAGCCGCCCCCACGCAACGCCCGAGACAACCCCAGGGCAGCCGTGCGCACCGCAGGAGCCAACTGCGCCGGGCTGAAGCGGGAGCGCGGTACGGCAACCGAAAGGGCGGCGACCGCGGTACCCCCCGAGAACACGGGGGCCGCGATGCAGTTCACGCCGACCGCGGCCTCCTGCTCCTCGTAGGCCAGGCCCGACACCTGGATCTGCTCCAGGGCGAGGCGCAGCCGCACCGGGTCGGTGATCGAGTGCGGCGTGAGACTCGGCAACGGCTCGGCCAGCACCTGCTCGGTCAACTCCTTGCCGGAGAAGGCCAGGAGCGCCTTTCCGACGGCCGTGCAAGTCAGGGGCAGGCTGCCGCCGATACGGGAGGGCAGTCGCAGGGCCTCGTGGCCGTGGATGCGCTCCAGGTAGACGACCTCCATGCCCTCGCGGATACCGAGGTGCACGGTCTCGCGGGTGGCCTCGAACAGGTCCTGGAGGAACGGCAGGGCTGTCTCGCGCAGGTCGAGCCGGTGCGGGACCAGGGAGCCGAGCTCGAACAGCTTGGCTCCGAGCCGGTACTGGGTGCCCGAGCGCTCCAGCCAGCCCAGTCGGACGAGGTCCGCCGCCAGTCGGTGGACGGTCGGCTTAGGGAGGCCGGCGCACTCCGAAAGTTCCGACAAACGGAACGGACCGCCGCTCGGGCTGAAGCATTCCAAGATAGCTGCGGCCTTCTCCAGCATGCTGCCGCTCGCGATGTTCCGTGACACGGAACAAAGCTTGGCTCATCCGGAGACAGCTGTCTATATCGGTGTCAGCACTCGCACCCCCTGGAGGGATCCATGCCGCACGCCGCCTCACCGGCCGTGGTCAAGGCCGCCGACCTACTGGAGGAGGCCGCCCGGACCCGGGCCGCCTGCCCACCGGTGCGGACCCTGCTCGACGCCGGCGACCTGGAGGCCGCCTACGCCGTGCAGCAGGTCAACGTCCGCCGCGCGCTGGACGCCGGGCGACGGATCGTCGGCCGCAAGATCGGTCTGACCTCGACGGCCGTGCAGCGGCAACTGGGCGTGGACCAGCCCGACTTCGGCGCCCTGTTCGCGGACATGGCGGTGCCGCAGGGCACCGAGGTGCCGGCCGGGCGGCTGCTCCAGCCCAAGGTGGAGGCCGAGGTCGCGCTCGTCCTCGCCGAGGATCTGCCGCACCGCACGTGCACGGTCGTGGACGTACTGCGCGCGGTGGACTTCGCGCTGCCCGCCCTGGAGATCGTCGACAGCCGGATCGCCGGCTGGGACATCTCCCTCGTCGACACGGTCGCCGACAACGCCTCCTGCGGCCTGTACGTCCTCGGCGGCAGCCCCGTACCGCTCAGCGGGCTCGATCTGCGCTCGGTGTCGATGACCATGACCCGCAACGGCGAGACCGTCTCCGAGGGCACCGGCGCCGACTGTCTCGGCAGCCCCCTCAACGCGGCCGTCTGGCTGGCCCAGGCCCTCGCCGAACGGGGCGACCCGCTGCGCGCCGGCGACCTCGTGCTGACCGGGGCTCTCGGACCGATGGCCCCCGCCGCCCCCGGTGACGTCTTCGACGCCCACATCTTCGGACTGGGCTCCGTCCAGGTCGGATTCGCCCAGGAGACCACCGCTCAGGCACGGGAAGGACAGCAGCGATGACCACCAAGGTCGCCATCATCGGTTCCGGCAACATCGGCACCGACCTCCTGATCAAGGTCCTGAGGCTCTCGGAGAGCCTGGAGATAGCCGCCCTCGCCGGTATCGACCCGGACTCCGACGGCCTGGCCCGCGCCCGCCGCCTCAAGGTGGCCACCACCCACGAGGGCGTCGAAGGCCTGGTGAAACTCGACGAGTTCGCCGACGTCGACATCGTCTTCGACGCCACCTCGGCCGGCGCCCACCGCCACCACGACGAAGTGCTCCGCCCGCTGGGCCGCACCCTGGTCGACCTCACCCCGGCCGCGATCGGCCCGTACGTCGTCCCGCCGGTCAACGGCGACACCCACCTCGGCGCACCGAACGTCAACATGGTCACCTGCGGCGGCCAGGCCACCATCCCGATCGTCGCCGCGATCAACGCCGTGTCGCCCGTCCACTACGGCGAGATCGTCGCGTCCATCGCCTCCCGCTCCGCAGGCCCCGGCACCCGGGCCAACATCGACGAGTTCACCGAGACCACGTCGTCGGCGATCGAGCAGGTCGGCGGGGCCGCGCGCGGCAAGGCGATCATCGTGCTCAACCCGGCCGAACCCCCGCTGATCATGCGGGACACCGTGCACTGCCTGGTCTCCGAGTGCGCGACCGAGGCCGTGACGGCGTCGGTCGAGGAGATGGTCGGCCGTGTCCAGGCGTACGTGCCGGGCTTCCGGCTCAAGCAGAAGGTGCAGTACGAGAAGGTGGCCGCCGACGATCCGCTGCGCACCCTGGCCTCCGGCGGCGATCTCCTGAAGACCTCGGTCCTCCTGGAGGTCGAGGGCGCCGCCCACTACCTCCCGGCCTACGCCGGGAACCTCGACATCATGACCTCGGCCGCGCTGCGCACCGCGGAACGCATGGCCACCCACCGCATCACCGAGAGGGCCGCGCGATGACCCGGCTGTACATCCAGGACGTCACCCTGCGGGACGGCATGCACGCCGTCCGGCACCGCTACACCGTCGAGCAGGCCCGCACCATCGCCGCCGCCCTGGACGCGGCAGGCGTGGCCGCCATCGAGATCGCCCACGGCGACGGCCTGGCCGGCTCCAGCATCAACTACGGCATCGGCGCCCACACCGACTGGGAGTGGATCGAGGCCGTCACCGACGTCGCCTTCCACTCCGTACCCACGACCCTGCTCCTGCCCGGCATCGGCACCCTGCACGACCTCCGCCAGGCGCACCGCCTCGGCATCCGCTCGGTGCGCGTGGCCACCCACTGCACCGAGGCCGACATCTCCGCCCAACACATCGCCGCCGCCCGCGAGTTGGGCATGGACGTCGCCGGGTTCCTGATGATGTCCCACATGGCCGAACCGGCCGAACTCGCCCGCCAGGCCAAGCTGATGGAGTCCTACGGCGCCCACTGCGTCTACGTCACCGACTCCGGCGGCCGGCTCACCATGGACGGCGTCCGCGACCGCTTCCGCGCCTACCGCGAAGTCCTCGACCAGGCGACGGAGTTGGGCATCCACGCCCACCACAACCTCGCACTCGGCGTCGCCAACAGCGTGGTCGCCGTGGAGAGCGGCGCCGTCCGCGTCGACGCCTCCCTCGCAGGCCAGGGAGCCGGCGCCGGCAACTGCCCCCTGGAGGCGTTCATCGCGGTCGCCGACCTGATGGGCTGGGAGCACGCCTGCGAGCTGTTCCCGCTCATGGACGCCGCCGACGATCTCGTACGACCGCTCCAGGACCGCGAGGTACGGGTGGACCGCGAGACCCTCAGCCTCGGCTACGCGGGCGTGTACTCCAGCTTCCTCCGGCACGCGGAGACCGCCGCCACCCGCTACGGCCTCGACACCCGCACCATCCTCGTCGAGGTCGGCCGCCGCGGCATGGTCGGCGGCCAGGAGGACATGATCACCGACATCGCACTGGACCTGATCACACAGACGCGAAGCACCTCGGCCTGATCCACCCTGCCCGGGACGACGACTCCCGAGGGCCTGGTGCGCCGTGGTGCGCGCCAGGCAACGCCCACCATGTGTCAGGTCCACACGTCGACGAAGATCTTGCACATACCGACTCACCGTCGGCGCCGCGGGTGTTACTCCGCTCTCGCATCAAGGCCCGATCCGGTAGGGATCGACCTGCCTGGGATCACCAGGGCGCGGTCCTGGAGCTGCCAGCCCTGTCCAAACGAATGGATATCCACGCGCCCAGCGCCGGCAGCCTGCTTCCCTGCTCGGGTCACTTTCCGAAGTTCTGGCAAGTTTCGGCAAGTTCCTGGCTTGACGGCTCAGTCGCGGGCAAGCTCTGGCACAGAGATCCTTACCGGCACCCGAGGAGGACATCATGGCCCTGCGCAGGCTCGGCAAGGACCCGGAGAGTCCCAGTGGCGGCTCGCCCACCATCTACCTCGACGAGGAGAAGGACAGCTACCTCGTGCAGGGGTGGAAGGTGGAGGACGCCGAGCGCCTCGGGCAGATGGACATCCCCGGTCACGAGTCGGTGGTGGAGATCCCCCGGCGCATGGTGCAGTTCTTCCTGGAGGTGAAGAAGGATGACGAGGCCCCCGACGTTTGAGGAGCTGTTCCGCGACTGCCAGAGGACGGCCGTCCATCTGGAGATGCGCGACGCCTACATGAAGTCGGACCCGGCCTTCATCGACTGGAAGGCCGGCGTGGTTCTCGACCCCGCCGAGCGCTGGGCCGACTGGCACGCCATCGTCACGGAGGCCACCTCGCGCGGCGTCGAGGTGCGACGCGCCCGCGTCATCTCGATGCCGGTCAGCGAGTACATCCGCTTCGAGTACGACGTGACGGACGGGCTGAACATCGCGGCCGGCGAGAGCGTGCGGTGGCTCTCGCGGCGCTCCGCGACCGACATCGCGCTTCCGGGCAACGACTTCTGGCTGTTCGACTCCCACCTCGTCCTCGTCAATCACTTCGACGGCGAGGGCGAGAACATGGAGGTCGAGCTCACTGAAGACCCCGAGGTGGCAAAGCTGTGCGAGTCGGCCTTCGAGGCCGTGTGGCAGCGCGCGACACCCCACGCCGAGTTCGAGCCGGCCTGACAGCGCGAAGATCACCCTCGCACCGATATGACATCGCCCTCTTCGAGCGTCCAGGAAGCCCGCAAGGCACTCGGACAACGTCTGGCCGAAATCCGCAAAACAGCCGGACTCACCAAGCGAGCGCTGGCCCAAATCCTGGGCTGGCACGAGTCGAAGGCTTCGCGCTTCGAGAGCGGCACACGCGCGCCCTCGGAGCGCGACCTTCTGGCGTGGTGTTCCGCGTGCAACGCGGAGGACCAAGCAGAGGACCTCATCTCGACTGCCCGCGGAATTGAGGGCATGTATGTCGAGTGGCGCAAGATGGAACGCCACGGCCTCAAGTGGGCGCAGGAATCCGTGGTTCCTCTGTGGGAGCGCACGGAGCGCTTCCGGATTTACTCGCCCTGGCTCATCCCCGGCCCGGTGCAGACGGCCTCGTACATCACCGCGCTTCTGACCTCCATTCGTGACCGCCGAGGGCTCATCGACGACGTGCCGGCGGCCGTCAAGGTGCGCGTGGAGAAGCAGCAGGTCGTCTACGGGAACCACACGTTCGCGATCCTGCTGGAGGAGAGCGTGCTGCGCTACCGCATCGGCGGCACCGACGTGATGGCCGGCCAACTCGGCTACCTGCTCAGCGTCATGGCACTGCCGTCAGTGAGCATCGGCATCATCCCCCAGGACGCCGACCGCTCGGGCCTATGGCCGGTCGAGGGATTCTTCTTGTACGACGACGAGTTGGTGAACGTCGAACTGGTTTCTGCTCATCTCACCGTCGTCCAGAACCACGAACTTGCCATGTATGCCAAAACGTTCGGCGAACTGGCCGAACTTGCCGTCTACGGTGCCGCAGCGCGGGAAATCATCACCGCTGCCATCGAATCTCTAGGGTGAATGCCCGGCAAGTTCCGGCACACTCGTGGAGCCCCATCCACTTCCCTTCCTAGCGTTATAGCCACGGCTGACAACGTGTTCGGAGGGGCCAGTGATGACTGTGGCAAGTACGGGCAAGGCATTCGAGGCGGCCGAGGACATCGGGGGTGACGGCACCCCCATCGACGTAGAGGCGATCTCCTCGCAGACGAATACCGTCCTCGGTCTGCGGATGGACACCACGACCCGCGTTGCGATGGACCAGCAGGTGCCGGCGATCGCCGGGCATCTGAACCGCCTACTCCATGAGGACCTGGGCGCCGACAACGACAGCGAGGTACGCAAACTCCTGCGAGAGGGCACCAAGTTGGTCGACCTCACCAGCCGGCCGACCCCCGAGACGCCCACCTTCGGGACCTACCTCTACCTCCGCAATCTCGCCCTGCTGACGCGGCGCCTGCTGTGGATCTACTCCCAGCGCAACGGGCTGGATGCCCCGTGAGCGTCAGGGACGACCAGATCGTGCGGGAACTCTCCCACTACATCTACACGCACCCCACCGACCAGATGGCGCTGATGCCGGTCTACGACGCGGCCCGAGACCACTCACAGCGCCGAGCCTGCACCCACGACCAGCGCTGCCCCCTCGTGACCACCGGAGCGGTCGTCGTCGACGAGCACGATCGCGTCCTGTGCCTGCGGCACGAGGGAGGTTATGCCCTCGCCGAGGCGGAGCCGGAGGAGAGGGACGACTCCCTCAGCGAGGCGGCCCTGCGCCTGCTGGCCGAGGAGGCCGGCATCCGCGACGTCTGGACGCAGCCCGGCGCCGAGAGACCCTTCCTGGTCGACGTGACCAGACCAGGCCAGCACCGGTACGGGCCCCGCCTCCGCGTCGGCATCCGCTACCTCTACCGAGCCCACTCGGGCGCCGTGTTCCCGTCGATGATCGAAACGGGTGCGGCGGCCTGGGTGCCCCTGACCGACATAGGCATCCCGTCGGTCCGCGCCCGCGTGGAGCACCACCTGATCGGAATCCAATGAGCCCCCGCAACCAACAACTCGCCTACGCGGCAAGCCTCATCGCACTCGGTGGCTCACTCCTGCTCGGCATCTGGAGGGGCTGATGTACGAGCGCAGGACCAAGGAAGCGCCTCCCATGCCCCCTCCGCCGGTCGGAACGATCGGGCATACCCGACCGCCGGGCGATGTCCGCATCGGTGACTTCGTCTACCTCGACGGCAAGTACCAGCGCGTCCGAGACATGAGGTCCGCAGGCACCGCAGCCCACCGCGTACTGATCTTCTCCGGACGAGAGCCCTGGGTCATGCGAGAAGCCCGGACCACCTACCGGCCCATCGACCGCCGCTGACCCCCGCCCTGTTCGGGCGCCTCACCCTCACCTCACGACGCGAGGAGCTTCGCCATGCGCTTCCGCAAGATCCACGGCGCGGGAAACGACTTCATCCTGCTCTCCGACCTCGGTCCGGACGACGACAAGGAGTGGCCCAAGGAGGCGGAACGCCTGTGCGCCCGGCGTACCGGCGTGGGTGCCGACGGCCTGGTCATCAGCAGACTGATCAGCCACAGCCCCGCCGTCCTCAACATCACCTGCTTCAACGCTGACGGCTCGACCGCGACCATGTGCGGCAACGCCCTACGATGCTCCGCCTGGGCCGCGCACCGCGATCACGGCTTTCAACAGATGAGTCTCCACATGGCCGGCGTGGAGCACGAGGCGGTCGTATCCGACGACTCCGTGTGGGTCACGGCCGAGGTCGGCACGGTACACCCTCGGCGCTTACAGACCGTCATCAACGGCAGACCGACCTGGTTCGACAGCGCCCACACAGGCACGGAACACGCCGTAGCCATCGTCGACGACGTGGACGCCATCGACACGGTGACAGTCGGGCGCCTCGTGCGCCACCACACCGACATTGCCCCGTTGGGCACGAACGTCAACTTCGTTCAATCCGCAGGCCATCAGGCACTGAAGATCCGCACTTACGAACGCGGAGTCGAAGCCGAAACCCTGTCGTGCGGAAGCGGCGCCGTCGCCGCCGTCGTCATCGCCACCCTGCGCGGATTGGTCGCAGGGCGCGCCGTCACCGTCCACAACCGCGCCGGGCAGCCGCTCACCGTCCGGCCGCACGACGCCCGGCCAACCCGAACTCACTGGGTCGGCGGCCCGGTCACCCACATCTTCGAAGGGGTACTCGCATGACTCGCTTCCTCAACCCCAGCTCGGACAACGCACTGCAGAAGGCTGCCGAGGAGCTTCGCGAGTGGGGGCGGAGCCGCCAGGGCCTCCGGGTCGCCCTCATCTACGGGCCCGTGTCCGCCGAGGACCGGCTCTATCACTCCAAGTGCCCCGTCGAGCAGCGATCCGTCACCGCCCTGGGCACAGCGCTGGAAGAGATCGGTGCCCGCTGGAAAGTGCTGGACCCGTGCGAACCCGACTTCATCATCGACCTGGCCGGGTACGACGTAGCACTCTCCAATCTGCACGGCCCCTTCGGCGAGGACGGCCGATTGCAGGGACTGCTCGACTACCTGCGCGTGCCCTACTGCGGCAGCGGAGTCGCTGCATCCGCGGTGGCCGCCGACAAGATCCTCTGCAAGCGGGTGATGCTGACCCTCGGCGTCCCCACGCCCGGCTGGCACGTCTGGTCCGGCGGCGGCCCGGTGGCCTGGAACGGGCGTCCCGTGATGGTCAAGCCGCCCTTCGGCGGGTCCAGCGTGGGCATGAGCCTCGTACGCGACCCGGCGGACCTGCCCGCCGCTCTGGCGGATGCGGCCAGTCCTGAGGGTGCGGAGGTGCTCATCGAGGAGTACGTGGCGGGCACGCCCATGACTGTGGGACTCCTGGAACTACCGGGCGACTCGGTCGTCGTCTTCCCGCCGCTGACCACCGAGGCGGCCGAAGCCGACTTCTACGACGCCGACTCGAAGCTCGACGTGGACTCCAGGGCCGCGGTCACCGTGCGCGCTGCCGAGTTGGAGCCCGAGGTGCTGGACCAGGTCACCGGGCACGCCCGGACGCTGTGGGACGGCCTCGGGCTGCGTGGTTCGGCACGCATCGACTTCATCCTCACTGACGACGGCGATCCGTACGTGCTGGAGGTCAACAGCACGCCCGGCATGTCCCGCGACAGCAACTTCGCCGTGGGGGCAGCGATGGTCGGACTCACACACACGGACGTCGTGTTGGCGATGCTCCACGAAGCCCTGGCCCGCCCGCCATACGATGTCCCCCTGCCCACTCCCGCGTTCGCCGACACCACACGGGCTCGGGAGGCTGCCGTCTCGCCGTAGGAGCCCGCCACTGTGCCGCGCGTCCACGATGTCCCCCTGTGCCGTCAGCTGATCGACCCCGCCGAATGGGATCTGCACGGGGGATGGGCGCTCGGGGACAGGATCGAATGGTCCAACCGGGCGTGCGGCCTGGCCTCGCTGAGAATGATCCTGCTCGCCTACGGCCGCGAAGCACCCACGGTCACGGAGCTCCTGAAACTCGCCGTCAAGCACGAGGTGCTGACCCCGCGTGGAGCACTCCACGCGGGCATCGCGAGCCTGGCAACCGACCTCGGAGTCCCCTCGACCGCCCAGCCCGTCCCCCTCGAAGACCTGACGGCACGCCTCGACCACGCCCCGCTCATCGTGTCCGTGACCGAGCAATTCCCCGACGACGGCCGCGCCGGCGGCCATCTCGTCATCCTCCGCGGCTACGACGACGGCCCCGACCCGACGATCCACTTCCGGGACCCCTCGGCCTGGGGCCAGACCCACGACCTTGTCCCCCTCAGCCGCGTGTCCGCTTCCTACACCGGCCGCGCGATCACTTTCGCGCCCCTCAATCCCAACGGAGAGTCTTGATGACCGAGGCAGTCGGCGACACGACCGAGGCCACAGGCGGCCGGCGAATCGCCGTACTCGGAGAGATGCTGGAACTGGGCGATGCTGCCGTCGAAGCCCACCGCGAGGTCGGTCGCATGGCAGCCGAGAACGGCGTCGACCTCGTCGTAGCGGTCGGCGGGGACATGGCCAAGCAACTCGCCCTCGCGGCAGGTGCGGCCGGAGTGCCGGACATCGCGCTGGTCGGCGACAACATCACCGCCGCCGCCTACCTCGACTCCATCCTCCGCCCCGACGACGTCGTACTCGTCAAGGCATCCCGCGGCGGCCAACTCTGGCAGATCGCCCAAGCCCTCACTGGGCAACCTGTTACAGGGTTGTGAGTCCTCTTCACCCCGAGCGAATGGGCCCCGCACTCGGCCCGTCACACTGAACGCCCCATCCACGTTTCAAGGCAGCTGCGCCGCAGGCAATTCCTCCGAAGCCTCCGGTTCAGCTGACAGGCCACCAATGGTGAGACCCATCCTTGGCCACCGCCGCCGTCCCAGCCGCCGAGAACGACGGCAGCCAACCGGCGTCAACGTCATCACCGGGCCTTCTAGGACCAGGCCGCCCTCGACTTCGCGGCGTCCCTCACCTGCGAGCAGTCCTCGACGCCCCCGCCCTGCAGGGGAGTAGATCTTGCAGTCGGCTCGAGGCGACCACATCGAGCCTGGGCGGGGCCAGCTGGCTCGTAAGAGGAGGTGTGTGACGCCATGGCCGTCGGAAAGGCGGAGGGTATTCGCCAGTCCCGCCCCATACCTGACCGGGAACGCCGCCCCTTGCGTTCTCAGCGGCCATTAGGATCACGACCATGGCAAGCCACCACTCAGCGCGTCCTCATGACCACGCCCGCGTTCTCGCCCAGAGGTTGCGGGCGTTGCGGGAGGAACGCGGGTGGTCGCGTGAGCGACTCGCCAAGGAAGGGGGCGTCTCTGTACAGACGGTGGCTCGCCTGGAAAGCGAGGGAGCAATCCAGCCAGGTTTCTTGACCGTTGGAGCGGTCGCCGAAGCCCTTCAAGTCTCTCTCGACGACTTGTTCCGGGAAACCAAGGCAAGGCCCGGACTGTGGTCTGCGGGGTATGAAGGACGGGACATCGACTCGTTCGTCGCCTCGCTTGTCGAGAGCCATATCGATGTGGTGGCGGACGTGCGGCTCACGCCGATCAGTCGCAAGAAGGGCTTCAGTAAGACCCGGCTCGGGGAGGCGCTTGCGGAGGCTGGCATCGAGTACACCCACCTACGTGGCCTGGGCAATCCGAAAGACAACCGTGCGCCGTTCTGGGACGGCCGCGTCGCCGAGGGCAGGGCCCGGTTCCAGGGGGTGCTGCGGTCTGAGGAGGCGCAGACCGATCTCGATCGCCTCGCCGAGCGCGCCCAGCAGTCACGGGTGGCGGTGTTGTGCTTCGAGCAGGACGAGAACCGCTGCCACCGGCAGGTCGTCCTCGAGACGGTGCGTAGGCGTGCCGCAGTGCCTGTGATTCCCTTGGCCTGACTTCACCGCCTGCTCCCGCACGCGCCCTTGCCCGTGGCGCGTGCCTCTCCTCCAATCAGATCCGGGAGATCACGGAGGGGGCGTCCATGGGAGCGGGGAATCGGCAGCGCGCACGGATACTGATCACGGTCAAGACGTACCCAGAGCTATCCAACAAGTACCGCGAGACCAGTTGTGTGGCTGGCATACGCCTGGACCAGCGCGAGCCGCAGCACGTACGGCTTTTCCCGGTGCCATTCCGGCTCCTGGTCGAAGAAGCCCAGTTCTCCAAGTATTCGATCATCGAGGTCGACGTCGAACCGCACCGGCCGGAACGGGACTCACGCCCAGAGAGTCTCCGCCCCGACCTCGACACTCTGGAGATCGTCGGGGACGTGCCGCCAGACGGAGGTTGGAAGAATCGGTACCGCTACGTCGAACCGCTGGTCGCCCCGTCGCTCTGCGCCATCAAGCGGGATCAGGAGGCGCGGGGGACATCCCTCGGCGTCTTCCAGCCCGCTGAGATCACCCGCTTCCGACTGGAACCCGCAGCGTCCTGGTCAGCCTCCAAGGCGGCATTGGCCGATCAACTCGACCTGTTCGAACAGGAGTTGAATCCGCTGGAATGGGTGCCCCTCGACCTCCGCTACAGCTTCCGCTGTGCTGACGACAGCTGCCCGACCCATGACATGGGGCTCAAGGACTGGGAGGCCGGCCAGTCGTACCGCAAGTTCCGGCGCAAGTACGGCGAGCGCGGAGTCCGTGAGGCACTGCGCGAGGTTTGGTACGACCGGATGTGCGCCCCGAACCGGGCCGTCCACTTCTTCGTCGGCAATATCGCGGCCCACCCCAAGACCTTCATGTTGCTGGCCGTCTTCTACCCGGAGCGGAAGGCCATCCAATATATGCAGGACGGTTTGTTCGGTGAGTGAGACACTCCTGCCGGAGATTCAAGCAGACCTGCCGTGCTGCTGCGCTTCGCTCACTTCTGGCGTCCCTGCCTGTTTCGGGAAGTGGGTCACCTTCTTCATGCGAGGCTCCCGGCCGAAGAACACGCGGTACTTCTCAACCGTGCCGATCTCCCTCACGACCTTCTTCACCCAGGCGTGCGTGTAGACGTACGCACCGAATGCCTCGCTGTAGACGCAGTACTTCGCGTCCGTGGCGAGGGGATCGAGGGCCCCTGTGGCAGGCCTGACTCCCAAGCGTCGCCACATGATCGCGTGCTCGTGGCTGGCGCTGAATTCGAAGGGCACCTGCTCTTCCACGAGACGAGCCACTCGCTTCGGGAGCAGCTTGCCCCTATCAACCACTTCGACGTGCTTGACCTTCTCGATCACTGTGCCGAGACGCCCGGCTTCGACCATGACCGTACGCTCCTCCTCGCTCAGTTCGTCGAGCTTGACGAAGTTGATCGCCAGGTCGGCGTCCGTCTTCGAGCCGATGATCGGCACGAGCCGCACGCGGTAGTCGTACCTGAGATCGTCGAGCACGGCCGGATCGACAGCGGCATCGAACTTCGCCACAAGGTCGCGGGTGCGTTTCGGTAGCTTCCTCGCAGCTTCCTGGAGCTGCTCTCGCCCCTCAGCGGTGAGAGCCTGCAGTGTCATCGGGAAACGAAGCCGGTCGGCAAGGCTGTACTCGGCGCCGAAGTGGGCGACCAACTCCTGCTCGTAGTTCATGACGAGGGCCTGCGCCCTGCCGCCCGTGGCGATCTTCAGGTTGTGCTCGTACCGGTGCTCCACCTTGTTACGGAGCGCCACGAACAGCTCTCCGTTCAAGCGCACCGGATGCCTGTTGTCAGGGAAGCGCTCCCGAAGGCATCGGTCCAGATCCCATGCTTTCGGATCACCGTCGATGAGCTGGTGCTGACCGGTCTTGGGATCCCGGTAGTGATAGTCGATCTTCTCCTTGTGAAACTCCGCGTGGAGCAGGTAGTGCCACGCCTTGTGCATGTGAGTGAGGAAGTCGCTGTAATTTCCAGTCGAGCAATTCCACTCATCGACCGCTTTGAGGGCGTGACGCTGCGATTCCGTGAGGATGTGGCGCCAGCGAGCGTATGCCATGTCGTGCGTCCTTCTCGTCCACAAGAAGGATCACACCAGCGGCCGTTCTACGACAAGCACAATTCCCACAGCGCGCCAGGGAGAACACCCGTAACACCCCCTGGACGCCTCTGCCCCCACCGCAGTGCTGACTGTTCGTGGACTTCACCAAGGAGTAGCCACGGAGCACAGTGACACCTTCCGCATGGTTCACCGCGCCCGAGCCCACCGTCGGCATCCTTGTGAACCCGCGCTGGGCATGCGAACCGCCGTCAGGCAGCATGGCTCGGGAAGATATCAACACCACGCCGCCGCATCTCGGACGCTACGCGCCAAGGAAGGCAGCGGTCGGTACCCCAACGTCTGCTCCTGTCTGTGCCGACGCAAGGGCCCATCGATCGCTCGCAACGCCTGATTCCGTTTCGCCTCCGACATGGCTACCAGGACGTTCGTGACACGCCTCAGCTCGCCCACAAGATCAAGGTCTTCCCGGCTCGTCTTCACAGCGATCTCCGGGACGGGCCACTCGTGGTCGGGCACGTAGCCCACACCCCGCCACCACGTCTCGACCGGCAGCACCCCATCCGGCTCGAACGGCTGCCCCGGAACAGGAAGCGCAAACGCCTGCCCCACCCCATCAGCCGCAGCCTTGGTCCACTCACCGGGCTCAGCCCACGGATGGAACGCCAAGTTGAAGGTTCCCCAGTGGATCGGCAGCAGCACCGCACCCGGCTCGCCTTGCTGCAGCACAAGTCGTTCTCGGCATCCCTAGGTCAAATGCCGTGCGAATAGCGCGAGTTGACCATTAGCGGCGTTCTCAACCATGACCAGCGCACCAGGACCAGGTCAGTCACTCACAGCCCGCCGGCAGCAAGGGCTGTTCCGCTCCGGAGCGAGCTATCTCCCCAAAACTCCGAGCCAGGCTCGGACAGAGGGGCTCATCCAGTGCTGCTGGTCCGTCACCCATTCAGCTGAGCGTCGTCGAAGTTGACGTCGTTGGTCGACTTGGGATCCGGGGTGGTGCGGCCTCGTCGGCATGGGTCGTGCGGCCACGGTCCGATCGGTTGGTCAAGGTGTACGAGGCGCGGGTACTCGTAGCACGCGGGCGGGGCACTGTGCGCCGTTCGACGCGCGGGCGGCGGGCAACTCTGCGTCTGTCGCGACAGCGGCCGGGCGAGGTGAAACCCAGGGGTGCTCCCGCCGAGGGTGAATGTCAGTGCCTGGCGTTACGGTCGAGGAATGACGATAGTGACCTACACCGCAGCTTGGGTGCCTGATGACGACCCCGAGCGGAGTTGGGACGAGGCTGCGGAACCGGCGGCGGCTTGGCTGCTGGAGCAGGCCCATGTTCTGGGAGGCCAGCCCCTGTTGGTGACGCCGACCCAGCAGCAGTGGCAGGCAGGACCGGACGTGATCAGGCGGTTCGCTCGCACCTATGAGGCTACGACGAGCCGGGGCCGCGGCGCGCAGTTCAGGCAGCGGCCTGTCCTGGCTTACGTGCCGGACTACGGCGACATGTATCTTGCGGCTTCATACGCCCGCAATAGCGCTCTGGCAGTGGTGGAAAGCCACACTGCGCCCCTGATCGGGTGGGCGATGGAGGTTCAGGCCGTGGACCTGACGACCGGAGCAGTGACCGCCGATACCCGCAGCCCCGAACAGCGCCAAGAACTTGAACGGATCCACGGCTACGGCAACAACGGGTGGACGAGAGGCTTCGGCGCCGACCGCAGCGCCTCCATCTTGGAGGACCTGCTGCGGCAGGACGCCATCGATACGGACATCGTGGTGGGACACATGGTCGCGCACGGCCACGATAAACGGTCCGTCGCCCGCCTCATGAAGATCATCGACAACGTCCGCTGACCAGATCCTGTCTTCGACGACAGGCCGACACCAGGGCGCGCTCAGTATCTCGATCGGAACCCTGACTTGCGCCCACCGCAGCCCCAGCCGGGTGTGCTGCAGGCAGACACCCCATGACCGAACCGCTGCGCTCGTTGGCGCAGAGCAGCAAGGAGGCCCCTTCCGTGGCGACCGCGTCGCAACTGCAGCAGTTCATCCGGTTCGGCCTGGACACCCTGGGGGAGCGCAACGCCCACCACGACTTCGAGACGCTGTCCCTCGCCGTGGCCCGACGGCGGATCGCAAGCAATCTACTGCCAGCCACCGGACCGGTGAGCACGGGCGGAGACCAAGGCCGCGATGCGGAAAGCTACTTCACCCGCCTGCGCAATAAGGCCCCTGAAGCCTCAGCCTTCGCACGGCTCGCTTCGAACGAGACGATCGTGCTGGCCTGCACGATCCAGCGCAGCAACGTTGCCAGCAAGATCCGCAACGACATTGCCTCCATTTGTTCCACCGGCACCCCCGTGCATCGAATCGCCTACTTCACCGTGGCCCCGGTGCCTGTCAGCACCCGCCACGACCTGCAAGACAAGGCCCGCACCAACTTCCAGGTGAGCGTGGACATCTTCGACAGCCTGTGGCTGGCCCAAGAGCTCGCAGAACCAGAGCTGTTCCATCTCGCCGAGACATACCTGCAGGTCCCCAGCGAGTTCGCCCCTGCGCCCGAACCCACGGAAGCCCACCCCGAGTGGTACCTGCAGGCCCGCGCCCGCTGGCGTGAACAGAAGGAATTTACCGGTCAATTGGGCGAGTTCGCCCAACTGCGACGGGCTCTTCGCCATGCCACGTTCAACGCCGGGGCGCGCGCCGACCTTGCGGACTGGCTCGACTGGGCTCGCCGCGTGCTGCAGGTCGCCGACCCCGACAGGGTCCGGCCGAGATTGCAGTACGAGATCGCCGTGGCCCACTTGCGCGGTCTGGGCGACCTCACTCCCGTAGACGCTCTGGTACGAGACTTCTTCGATCAGGCACTCAGCAGCAGCGACATGGGGCTGCTACACGACGCTGAGATGCTGCTGACCTACGTCTACGGGGCCTGGACCGGACACGCGACCGCACTCACGGCACAGGACCTAGAGCGCTGGACGGCCTTGCTCACCACGCGTATCCGCACCCTCCTGGAGGAGAATCCGCCGGTCAACCGCCGGGCCAGGCTCCACGCCCTGGCCGCGCATGTGGCGTTGCGGATCCGCCCGGCCGACCAGCCAGCGAACTATCGGCCCGAGCCGACCGCGGACCGGGCAGAACCGCCGCCGCGCTATCTGACAGCCGAGGACATCGGCCCCCTTGATCCGAACCGGCTCACCGTGGCCGATCTGCCTCAAGTCATGGCACACCTGCAGCAATTGTGCGACTTGCTCCCCCAGGCGCAGACCTTCCCTGTGGCATCCATCGCCGACGCCTTCGATCTGACCGCCCCGCTGCTGGCCGCGCACCCGGCCTATCCGCAGGTGCGCCAGGCACTCGACGAGGCCGTCGAACGGACAGAAGGCGGTATCGCCCGCGCTCGCAAGAGCCGCAACCGGGCCCTGCAATTCCTGCGGATCGAGCGCCCCCTCGAAGCGCTGGGGGAAGTCCGCACCATGAAGGTCAGCACGTGGTTCGGCGACACCCTGCCCTGGGCACTGCAAGCACTGCTCATGGCGGGCAGGCTCTACAGCCTCCTCCATTTGCCGCTGGCCGCCAAGCAGTGTGCCCTCGCCGTGTGCGTCGCGGCAGGAAGTTCCCAAAACCCCACACTGGCCCCGTTCATCGCCCAGGGACTGCTGCGGGCCTCCGACTGCGACTACCAGGCCGGCAACCTGTTGACCTCAGCCGCGCTTTCGGAGTACGCCATCACGGCTCAAGGCCAGTACGTAGATGACCCCTGGAACGAGGAGGAGCATGACGACTTCCAGGCCGTGGTGGTCGACAGCGGTATGGCCCTCCTGGCCGCCCGGCAGATCCGTCCCCACCTCGTCCCGGTCCTGGCGGACGTGCATACGCGGACCGGGTTGGATGCTCTCATCGATGCTCAGCTCGAAGACGTCGACGCGCCTGCGCGCAATGAAGCCGAGTGGATGCAGATGGCCATGCGCAGCGGCTGCGGCCGGCTCTTCGCCGATGAGGGGCCACGGCGCGTCTACCACTGGGCGGCCGGGGGCCCCACCTGGCAGGCGGAGTGCGAGAACACGCGGCACGCCGTGCTGGCCTGCGAGCGGTTCGTCGCCGCGGCGCAAATCCTGATCGCGGAGCTGGTCCTTCTCGATCCGCTGCTGCAGCCGGCCCACATCCACATTGACGTGCAACTCGACGCCCGGGCACCAGAGCCCGAGCAGCTCCCGGACAACCACGTCAGTCGGTGGCGCGTATACCTCGCCCCCTGGAACGAGGAGACCGATGCGCACGACGGGGAGTACCTTGCCGACCTGGCCGCCCCGCTCATGGCTATCCTCATGGCCGAATCGCTCTTGCCCCAAGAGCAGTTCATGCAGAGGGTGCAAACAGCATTCGAGCGGGGACTCAACCACAAACTCATTGCCGGCCGGGCCTACGACGAACTCGCCGACCTGCTGCCAGACGATCACTACCGCCAGCTCTCAAGCCTCCGCCCCACTCGGCTTGAGAACGTTCCTCCCTTCCGTGCAGCGGCCCACCCGGCTCTGGACCTTCCGCACACACCCGGCCCCGGGTATGACGAGGCCAGTGCCATCGAGGCCGTACGTCACCGATATGAAGCCTTTCCCATCGTGCGGTACACCATGAAAAGGCTGACTGCATCCACGTCGTTTCGCGCCACAGCCTTCACGCTGCGGGACGACGGCTGGCGCGATTGGCACCTCCTCACCGCTGTGCTCAACATCGTGATCAACTACCGGCTATCGCTGGAGTTGACCACTGATCCCGCGGCGAATCCACAGGACGTCATCCACAGGGCAGCAGCGCTGCGACGGCCAGAAACCGAAGACGATCCGGCACCACCGGATGACGCCTTCACACCAGTCGCCCTGAAGCAGGCCCTCGCCACCAGTACCCTGTCCACGCTCCAGAGCCTCGGGCTGGAATCCCACCGCCAGACACCTAACTTCCCGGCTCTGATGGAACTGCTCGGCGCCCGCTACGCGTACTGGACCCTCGATGTCCCACACGAGGATGTCCTGGCGTTCGATTGAGCCCGGAGCGCAAACACCGCCACCACCGAACGCGCCATGCTGCTAGCAGGGATCTACCGGGGGAACCCAGTCTGGCGCCTACGCGCCGTCGCGGCCAGGGCTACGACCACTCCCCGGACACACTCGCACGCGGGACGGAGTCGTCATCGGCAAGTGACAAGCGCCTGTACCTGCTCCAGGGTGATTGCGTGAATTGAAGTCGTCCGATTCCGCGGGGTCACGCCCGAAAAACGTTAGAGGCGGGCTCGGCGAGATACGTGGACCATACCGCCTGGGTTCAGGGGGCTAGCATCGTCAGCACCTGCCCGGTAGGGCGGCGGGCGTATCGCACGCAGCCGCACTGTCCAAGCCCTCGACGTATGCATCGCTGAATGCAAGGGTGTCGAGTCCCTTGCACACCTCGGGTACCTGAGGGTTGTCCTTGTAGCCCGCGAAATCCAAGTTCCAGTCGTCCCATCCGGGAGCGGCGTCGGCGACGGCGTCCGTGCACTGCTGGCTGACCTCTTCCTCACTCAGCAGTTTGGTTGCGGTGGCTGTGATGGTCGCGGCAGGTTTGACGGTCTCAGCCTTCGCCCTGTCGTCAGTGCTATCACTGCTCGAGCAGGCGCAAAGTAGCAGGCCGGCGGTGAGCGTGGCTGCGAGAGCAGTGGATGTGGTGCGGGTACTCATGGATCCCCCCGAGGGTGCTGTTGGGCGCATCATCCCCTGTTGCGGAGATGCAGTGGGGCGGATACGGCAGACTCGGGCAGAGCCCCGAACCTCGCCTCGCCGCCGGTGCCCACACTGCTGTCCAGACACCAGGCTGGGGAACATGGGCTGACCTACCTGGATGCGCGTCCCGACGGGCCGAACGATCCTGGATTCCATGTCGGGACCGCATTCCGAGGTCCTGCAGCGCCGTCGCCGACGGGTGGCATCGGATTGTGCCCGCTAGGACATCGCTCATCGCAGGTGCGGTGCAGCCGCCGCTCTGACGGAGCTATTGGCTTCCGGACCCCGCCGGTATCTTGGGTAGCTGAGTCCGGGTTCTCGCTGCGGTGCCGGGTCATCAAATTTTCGATTTTTCAGTTGCGCGACGTCTACTCGGCCAGACAGACTGATACAGACGTGTCATCACCCGGCACGATTTTCACATTAACGGTATCTTCAGCGCCAGAGTCATCGGCGACATCGGACAGAGACTCCAGCTTTACCGAGGAATACGTCCGGTTGAGAAATCCCAGGCTGTAGGAGTCTTCACCCAAGCGAAGGACTAGATCATTTCTTAGAACAAGGTTGGGAACGCTGTCACCCTGCTGGAGTTGCTGAAACTCGGGGTTCTCCAAACTTGTTCGCGGGATCGTGAAAGAAGCATAGTCCCACTGCGAGACGATTGTCTCGCCAATCAGGTAACAATGGACTTCCCTGACTGACTTGAATTCTTCATCGGTGAGGTCTTGAGGAATCGGAAAGTACACACCACTGATGCGCTGAATGTCGTCGAGGGTACGAAGAATCTGCAGTGACGCATCGACGCTTGAATTCGAGGCAGGCAGATCCATTGGCGGACCAATTTCCTTGCCATTAAGCACCAAGGTTGCACCGCGACCCTCTTTCGCTTCCGCTAGAAAGCGAACGACAGGCAACAGGATGCACGGCAAGCTGCGCTCGGGCATCTGGAACGAGTATGTAATTTTGGCGTGATGGGTAGTCACGTCAAACCGTGTCACAATCCTCGCAACGCCACCAAGATCTTCAAGCCTCAACTCGATTCCCCTCCTACCCGATGTCCGTTCCTTGGCTTCGAGCGGGAGGTGAGCTTTAATAGTGCCTTGAGCATCCCGAATACGGAGGGCAAATCGTGCGTCCGACAGCGGGGTGTTGTCAATTTCGCCACCGATGCGCAGTTCACCACCATCGAAGTTTCCGCCGAACTCGGCGGGTGCGTCGATGGAAAATTTCTTCACGAACTCGCTTGGAACAACAGTGGCTGTCCCATAGTCGAAACTATCCTGAAGCGCCTGTGCAGCCTTCTTTCCGTCCTCAGTACCGGGGAAGGTAAATGCGCCACCAATCTGAATTGGGCGATCCTTCTCGGCACCCGGATATCGAGGATGCGTTGCGACGTTGACGGAGCCGTTTGGCTGGACACTAAAACTGAACTCGTAATGTGGATCGAGGGAGTTGAGTCGGTCCTTGAGCGCGCGTACACGATCTACTAGATTAGCAACACCTCGGGTGAGGGCAGCTTGCTCTTGATTGATCTCCCGCATCATGCTAACGATCTCGTCATTACTGCCTTCTAGGTAGTAACGCGGGAGCTCCGGGTGGGAGGCCATCTGACTGTCGAGCCAATCCTTCCCGCGCCAAACGCACGGGAAGGAGTACTTGGCAGTCAAGTTATTGAACCACACGAGTTCGCCATCGGTGTGATTGATGGGTACCACAAGGTACCAAGCCACAGGGGTGTGCTTGGCCGCATTTTTGAGCGAGTCGGAAACTTGGCGTCTCCTGCCGGACCTTTCATCAAGGCGCCCGGTAAAGCTCTTAAGCTCGAAGATTTCCAGACCCGTAAGGAGCGGTACCTGAACGTCACGTCCTTTGTCTCCGCCCGCTCCATCGATGCGCTGAGCTTGCGGATGAAGACGACTGATAAGGACGGAGACCATGTCTTCGTAGACGTTGGATCCAAGCCGCTCGTCCGTCCAGTCCACCCTGTTCTTCATGTCGCCCTCAGCCTCTACTGCGTCCGCTCCGCACAGTGCGCCATCACAAACAGATCAACGTCGCCGAAGTACCGCTGACGCTTGCGCCAGTCACCCTCACCCGAACAGTCACCTCTCCACGGTGCATCGAAGGCAGCGGCCGGTACTCCCACGTCCTCTCCTCTGCCGGTCGACGCGCGGGCCCATCGATGAATCGCAGCACCTGATTCCGCTCAGCCTCCGTCATGCCCGCCAAGGCATCCGTCACGCACCTCAGCTCGTCCAAGATCAGACCTCGCCCACCAGATCGAGATCCTCACGAGTCGTCGTCGATGCGAGCGCGGGGACGGGCCACTCGCGGTCGGGCACAAATCCAACGCCCCTCCACCACGGCTCGACCGGCAACACCCCAGCTGGCTCGAACGGCTGCCCCGGAACAGGAAGCGCAACCGCCTGCCCCACCGCATCAGCGGCAGCCTTGGTCCACTCACCAGGCTCGGCCCACGGATGGAAGGCCAGGTTGAAGGTCCCCCAATGGATCGGCAGCAGCACACCACCGGGCTCGCCTTGCTGCAGGTCAAGGTGCGATTGAACGCCCTGGACAGGGCTCATGTGAATGTCCGGCCACGCGCCCGGCACCGGCGTAGAATCCGTGTGGTTCTTGGGCCAGTACTCCGAGTACGCGCCGATCTGGATCATCGTCGCGTCGAACGGGCCGTGGTCGGCGCCGATGTCCTTGAAGCCCTCGAAGTAGCCGGTGTCGCCGCTGTGGAAGATCCGGTGCTCCTCGCCGGCGACGACCCAGGAGGCCCAGAGGGTGTGCTGGGTGTTGCGCAGGCCGCGGCCGCAGAAGTGGCGGGCCGGGGTGGCGGTGAGGGTGAGTCCGCCGACCTTGGTCGCCTCGTGCCAGTCCAGCTCGCGCAGCCGGTCCGCCGAGACGCCCCAGTGCTCCAGGTGGGCGCCGACGCCGAGCGGCACCGCGAAGAGGGTGTCCGTGCCGGCCAGCGCCTTGATCGTGGGCATGTCCAGGTGGTCGTAGTGGTCGTGGGAGATGACGACCACGTCGACCGGGCCCAGCGCGGCCAGCGGCAGCGGCACCGGGTGCAGCCGCTTGGGTCCCGCGAAGGAGAACGGGGAGCAGCGCTCGCCCCAGACCGGGTCGAACAGCACACGCTGCCCGTCGATCTCGGCGAGCACGCTGGAGTGGCCCATCCAGGTCAGCCGCAGGCCCGTGGCGGGCGGCTTGGCGAGGTCGGCGAGGGTGGTGGCGTGCACCGGGACCGTGCCCGCCGGGGCGCGGCGCGGCCGCTGCTCCTTGTCGAAGAAGACTTTGGCCAGCTCCAGCGACGAACCCGAGGGACGGGTGCGCGCCGGGCCGCCGGGGTTCTCGAAGACCCCGTCCTTGAAGTGGGGCGATCTGCGGATGCGCGCCATGCGCTCACCGCTCGGATCCGCGCCGAAGGCCTCGGGCTGCAACGCGGCGCGGAGCCCGGAGCTCAGGGAACGGAAACCGGACACGGTACCTCCAGGTGGAGTCGCTGAGGCATTCCATTATGGTCGCCCGCTCCGACAACGCGTTGACAGCCCTCCTCCCGGCTCCCGATACTGACCCACTGTTCAGTAGCAATCCGTACGAGGAGTCCGTATGCCCGCCGCCCCTGTGCTGTCCCTCACCTGGACGGACGACGTCACCGGCCGCCGGGGCTTCCTGGTCGTCGACCGCCTCGTGCGCGGTGTGTGCAGCGGCGGCCTGCGGATGCGGGAGGGGTGCACCCTGGAGGAGGTGACGGGCCTCGCGCGCGGGATGAGCCTCAAGGAGGCGCTGCACTACGACCCCGAGGCGCGCTACGTCCCCCTGGGCGGCGCCAAGGGCGGCATCGACTGCGATCCCCGGGACCCGGAGGCGTACGGGCTGCTGGTGCGCTACCTGCGGGCGGTGCGGCCGTACGTGGAGAGCTGCTGGACCACCGGAGAGGACCTGGGCCTGACCCAGGACCTGGTGGACCGGGCGGCGGCCGAGGTGGGGCTGGTCTCGTCCGTGCAGGCCGTGTACCCGCTGCTCGACGACGAGGAGGCGGCCCGCGCGCGCCTGGCCGACGCCTTCGCCGTCGAGGTGGACGGCATCGGCCTGGACGAACTGGTCGGCGGCTGCGGGGTCGCCGAGTCGGTGCTGACGGCCCTGGACCGGGCCGGGGTGCCGTACGCCGGGACACGGGTCGCGCTCCAGGGGCTCGGCACCATGGGCGGCGCCACGGCACGCTTCCTCACGCGCGCGGGGCTGACGGTCGTGGCCGTCGCCGACGTCAAGGGCACGATCGCCAACCCGGACGGGCTCGACGTGGAGGCGCTGCTCGCCGCGCGGGACGGCCACGGCACCGTGGACCGCGCCGTGCTGCGGCCCGCCGACCGTGAACTGCCGGGCGAGGCCTGGCTGTCGGTGGACGCGGAGGTGCTGGTGCCGGCGGCCGTGTCGTACGCGATCGGTGCCGAGGAGCAGGAGCGGATCACGGCCCGCTGGATCGCCGAGGCGGCCAACATGCCGGTCCTGCCGCAGGCGGAGGCGTCGCTCCACGCGCGCGGGGTGAGCGTGCTGCCGGACGTCGTGGTCAACTCCGGGACGAACGCCTGGTGGTGGTGGACGCTGTTCGGTGACATCGGCGCGGACGCGGACGAGGCGTTCGCGTACACCCGGCGTGCGATGCGCGCGCTGGTGGAGCTGGTCCTGGCGCGCGCCGAGGCGGACGGGACGACACCCCGGGCCGCCGCGCACGCGGTCGCGGCGGAGCGGCTGCCGGTGATCGCGGAGCGGTTCGGGCATCACCGGTGAGGACGTCGGCGCAGGTCGCGGCAGCTGTGCGGATCGGCACCGGGCGGGGCCGCTGTGTAGGGTGACGGCGTGGCGAGGGTCCGGTTGAGCGTGGCCGAGCGGCGCGAGGAGCTGCTGCGGGCCGCCATCGAGCAGATCGAGGCGCGGGGCGTGGCGGCGGTCAGGATCGCCGACGTGGCCGCGGCGCTCGGCGTGAGCAACGCCCTGGTCCTCTACCACTTCTCGTCCAAGGAGAGGCTGGTCGCCGCCGCCTTCGCGTACGCCGCCGAGGACGACCTGGCCCATCTGCGCAGGCTGCTCGGCCGCCGTACGACGGCGCTGCGCCGGCTGCGCTCGGCCGTGCGCTGGTACGCCCCCACCGGCCAGGCCAAGGGCTGGCGGCTGTGGATCGAGGGCTGGGCGGTGTCCCTGCGCGAGCCCGCACTGCGGGAGGTCGCCCGGGACCTCGACAGCCAGTGGAAGACCGCCCTCACCGAGGTGATCACCGAGGGCGTGACAGCAGGCGAGTTCACCTGCCCGGACCCGCCGGGAACGGCCCTGCGCCTGACCGCCCTCCTGGACGGCCTGGCCGTACAACTGACGTCGTACGGCGGCACGGTGTCCCGGGCCAGGGCACAGGAGTGGGTGGAGGAAACCCTGACGAGAGAACTGGGCTTGAGTACATCAGCCCGTCTGGGGGTGCCCCCTCTGGGGGAGTTTGAGGACGAGGCCCCTTAAGGGCCGAAACGGGGGTCTGGGGGCGGAGCCCCCAGGGGCGGGACGGGTAGGGGCGGCGGGGGCGAAGAACTCCCGCCGCACCCCACCCCTCACGCCACCGAAGCGATCCGCATCCGGATGTCCTCCGGCGACAACGCGCCCTTGGCGGTCACATGGTCCCCGGACGACTCCCCCCGCAGCCGCCGCCCGATCCACGGCACGAGATACTCCCGCGCCCAGTGCACGTCGTCCTTGCGCACCTCGAGCGTCCCCCGGGGCGGCAACGGCGGCCACACCTGCTCCGGATCCGCCGGCACCTCCAGCCCGAGCGCCTGCCCGGCCCGCAGCGCCACCCGCGTGTGCCCCTCCGGGGAGAGGTGCAGCCGGTCGTCGTCCCAGGCCCGCCGGTCCTGCACGGACTTCAGGGACCACAGGTCGAGCACCGGACACCCGTACCGGTCGGCGACGGCCCGCACATGTCCGTTGTAGGTGGCGATCTTCCCGCGCAGATGCTTGAGCACGGGCACCCCCCGCGTGTCGAAACCGGTCGTCACCATGACGGTGCCGGCGACGGCCGTGAGCGAGGCGATCGCCCGCTCGAAGCGCTCGGCGACCTCGTCGGGGTCGGTGCCGGGCCGGAGGATGTCGTTGCCGCCCGCACAGAAGGAGACCAGGTCCGGGGCGAGTTCGACGGCCCGCGGAAGCTGATCCTCCATGATCTGGTCGAGCAGCTTTCCGCGCACGGCCAGGTTGGTGTACTCGAAGTCGCCTTCGGGACGCCGGTCCGCGAGCAGCACCGCGAACCGGTCGGCCCAGCCGACGAACGCCCCGTCGGGGCCGGGGTCGCCCACGCCCTCGGTGAAGCTGTCCCCCACCGCCACGTACGACCCGATCACTGATCTGTTGTCACTCTTCGAATCGTCTGCCACGGCAGATCATGATTCACCTTCGAATGTGACCTACGCGACCGTAGGAAAGGGTTGACGGGCGGTGAGATAAGCCACTCCTAAAGAATTTGCCCATCAGGGAATAAGAGACCACGCCCGGAAGCTTTTGATCCGGAAGTGGCTCCAGGTGGTACGGAACGCGAAGTGTCCGCCGGTGTAGGGCTCCGGGTCGGTGTAGTCGAAGACCAGCCGCCCGTTGTTCCACCACTTCACCGTGGAGCCGTCGGAGACGATCCGCACATGGTTCGGCTCGTTCGCGACCAGCAGCGGCTCGGTGTAGTCGTAGATCAGCGGCCGCACGCCCGCCTGGCCGACGTAGCGGCGCAGCCGGGTGGTGGTGTTGGTGTTGGCGCCGTAGCCGACGTAGTACGTCTTGAGGTAGTCGTACTCGGCGAGGGCGCCGCCGCGCGGGGTGGCGAAGAGGTCGTCCGGGGAGCGCACGTCGACGGCGTTCCAGAAGTTGTTGAGGTCGGACACGCGGTCGTTGGCGCCGCCCGCGGCGACCGGGGTGGCGACGTACTCGAGGACGTACGGCCCTTCGAGCGGCCGGCGGAACCAGATCGTGGCGCCGGCGGGCACATCGACCTCCAGGGTGCCGCGCGAGGCCGTGACGGTGCCGCCCTTCTCCAGTTCCACGGCCCACTGGCGCAGGCCGTGCCGGAAGTCGTCGTGGGCGATCAGCCGGCGGTGGCGGGGTCCGGCGCTCGCGGAGGCCGGGGTGGTGGGGGCGAGGGCGGCCAGGGCGGCGCCGGCCGCGAGTGCTCCGAATGCTCTACGCGTGGTCGTCACGTCGATCGGCTCCTTCGGGAAGGGTGAGGGCGGGCTTGGGGATGCGGCGGGTCTCGGTGCCGAGGTAGTAGTCGGTGTACGTCGACTGCAGATAGCCGCGGACGGTCCAGCCGAGGCGGTACTCGGGGTTCTGGGCGAGGGTGTAGACGCGGGTGCGGGTCGGCTCGGTGGTGGTGTAGAGGCGCAGGGCGGTGTGGTCGGCGGTCTCGGCGAGGATCTCCTCGCGCCAGTCGCCGACGAGGTCGCCGTAGAAGGGGGTGGCGTTGCGGGCGCCGGAGACGACCCCGGACGGGTCAAAGACGACGGCGCTGGTCTCGGTCGCCGGGTCCCACTTCTCGACGCGGGTGAAGTCGAGGAGTTCCGACGCCTTGTCGCCGTCCCACCAGATGCGGAAGTTGACGCTGGGCGTGGTGGTGGAGACCTTGCCGTCCCGGACGTTGAAGACGCCGGCGCCGGGCCGGGTCACGTCGGCCGTGGACGTCCAGTACTCGTAGCCGCGGTGGCCGGGGTCGATGTCGGCGGCGTTGCCCCGGCCGACGTCGAGGTCGGCGTCGCTGACCGGGTCGGTGGGGTGGGCGCCGGTCACCAGGCGCTCGCCGGTGTCGGCGTCGTAGTAGTACCAGGGGAAGTTCGAGACGATGCCGAGCTCGGACTGCTGGATGGCGAAGCCCTCCAGGCCGGGTCGGTCGGGGTCGAGGTCGGCGATGTCGAAGCGGTCGCCGTGGATGGCCCGGTCGACGACGTACCGCAGGGTGCCGTCGCCGTTCACGACGTAGTTGCCGTCGGCGATCTCGTCCCTGCCGTCCTGGTCGACGTCCACGGTGCGGATCTGGTGGAAGCTGGTCGCGCCGGTGGCCGGATCCACGACGTGCTTCCAACGGCGGGTCAGATCGGTGCCGTTGTAGTCCCAGGTCTGGAACAGCACCCGGAACGCCCCCCGTTTGGCGCCGATCCGGGTGACCAGCTTCGTGACCAGGCTGGGGTGTTCGCCGTCGAGGTAGGCGATGCCGAAGTGGCCGCCGGAGGGGCCGTCGGCGACGAAGTCGTCGGGGACGGGCTGCCGGGTGCGCTCGGTGCCGGTCACGCCGTCGATCACCGACACGAACTGGTTCGCGGGCGAGGCGGCGGTGACCCGGGAGCCGTCGGCGAAGGTGGTCCCGGCGGCCGTGTGCACCAGCACCTCGGCCTTGCCGTCGCTGTCGAGGTCGTAGACGGTGACGTTGTCGTCGTTGCGGTAGCCGCCGATCGCCGTGGAGCCGCTGATCGCGGCGGGCGCCGGGTCGTTGGCGCCGTTCCCGCCGGCCTGGGTGTAGGAGCCGGGGCCGAGGTCGACCCGCCACAGTCGCTCGCCGGTGAGGGTGTACGCCTCCAGCAGGTCGGGCCGGTCGCGGGTCCGGGAGAGGCGGCTGACGACGAGTTCGTAGCGTCCGTCGCCGTCCAGGTCGCCGGGCCAGGCGTGCTGCACGGTGTAGCCGTCGGCGGCCGCGAGGGGGATCTCGGCGTAGCCGTCGGTGAAGTCCAGGGCGGGAACGTCCAGGGCGGGTGAACCCGCCTTCGGCTCACGGCCGCCCACGACCGCGCGCACGGTGTACGTCCCCGTGCCCGGGGAGTCGTCCTGGTAGGTCGTCGACTTCCGGACCGGCTCGCGGTTGAGCCGGCGGCCGTTCTTGTACACGTTGAAGGCGATCGCGTCGCCGTACCGGGCGTACTCGGTGCCCAGCAGGCGCCAGCTGAGGAAGGTGCCCTCGCCCGAGGACACGGCGACCAGGCCACGGTCCAGGTTCTCGACGGTCCGGCGCGGGGTTTCGCCGGCGTGGCCGGCGGGCGCGGAGAAGAGGCCGGCGAGCAGGGCGGCGGCGGCGGTGACGGCGACGGTTCTTCGGCGTCGGGTGGGGTGCACTGGTGCTCCTTTGTGGTTCGGGGGGCCTGCTGGTCTTGGTGGTCCTGCCGGAGAAGGGAGATGAGCCGGTCGGCCACCTTGCGGTGCGCCCGGATCACGGCGCGGACGGGACCGTCCTGCTCGACCGTGCCCTTGGCCGCGAAGGCCGCGGTGATCACGCCGGTGGACACCTCGATCCGGCCGGCGCTGCCCCGGGTGACCGTCACTCGGTGCTCCGGGGCGGCCGGGGTGCCCGCGCTCAGCAGGTACCGGTCGGCCTTCGGCGCGTCCGGCGCGATCACGTGCGCGGTCCACTTCACGGAACCGTCGGGCACACCCCGGGTGGCGCCGGCGTGGACGTCTGGTGCGGAGCCCTTGATGACGGTGCGTCGGTCGACGCCGGACACGGGACCTCCGTAGAGCGATAGAAAGCGCTTGCTCCCTGACGGAGATCACTGTGTCCCCACCTTGTCCCGGCTGTCGATGGGGCGAAAAGGGATGCCACACGACCGCAATAAAACGATCATGATCGAGCAAAGCCGAACGCCGCCCGGTGGACGGCACCCTGCCAGGCACGCCGAAGGCCGGACCCAGGATCGGAGAGCCAGGGCACGCCGAAGGCCGGACCCGGGGATCGGGGTCCGGCCTTCGGTTGCGTGTCAGGTGTGCGTGTCACGCCTGTGCGTGTCAGGCGTGTCGGACGAGGTCGTCGGCGGGGGTCAGCCGACGGCGACGCCGTGGGAGCGGAGGTAGGCGACCGGGTCCACGTCCGAGCCGTAGTTCGGGGTGGTGCGGATCTCGAAGTGCAGGTGCGGGCCGGTGACGTTGCCGGTCGCGCCGGAGAGGCCGACCTGCTGGCCCGCGGTCACGGTCTGGCCGGCCGAGACGGAGAGCTGGGACAGGTGGGCGTACTGGGCGTAGTAGCCGTCGTTGAGCTTGATGACGACCTGGTTGCCGTACGCGCCGCCCCATCCGGCGGAGACGACGGTGCCCGCGCCGACGGCCTTGAGGGAGGTGCCGGTCGGGACGACGAAGTCGACGCCGGTGTGGTAGCCGCTGGACCACATGCTGCCGGCGACGTGGTAGGCGGTACCGACGGTCGCGCCCGCCACCGGGAGGGTGTACCCGCTGGAGGTGGCCGTGTCGCTCTCGGCGGCCTGGGTGGTCGCCTTCGAGGAGGAGGACGTCGAGGCCTGCGAGTCGGAGGACTTCGAGGAGGACGACGACTTCGACGACTGGGAGGACTGCGAGGACTTCGAGGACTGCGACGAGGCGGAACCGGACGAACCGGACGACGACTTGGTGCTCGCGGCCTTCTTGCCGATCGACAGCTCGAGGCCGGGGTGGATCAGCGACGGGTTGCTGCCCACGGCCTCACGGTTGTCCTCGTACAGCTTCTGCCAGCCACCGCTGACGTTCTGCTCGTCGGCGATCTTGGCGAGGTAGTCGCCCGCCCGCACCGTGTAGGTCTTCATGCTCGAGGCGGCGGACTTCCGCGAGACCGGAGCGGCCTGTACGGCGCTTTCCGCGACCGACTTCGAAACGGCCTGGGCGGCCGACTGGGAAACCGTCTCGGCGGTGGCCGCATGGGCGCCGGTGGCCCCCATGAGCGGGAGGGCGAGAGCGGCCCCGCCGGTTCCGGCGACGGCGATGGAACGGGTGAAGCGCAGGGTCTTCGGGCGGCGGTGCTTACCCTTCGCGGGCATGACGAATTCCTCTCCGGCGCCTGCGAGGTGAGCTGTCGGGTGCGGACTGGAGATGCCCGGCCGCGCCGAGGCGCGGCTTTACCCCAAGCCTGTTCCGGAGACCGGAACAGGCGGTTCTACCTGTGGGTCCCCCGCTCCTGCCGGGTACGGGTAAGTGTGCGGACTCCGGGCGGCGGCAGGATTGGGCGTCCGTCCGGATTGGTCTGGAACGTAAGCGACCCAGACGCACAGGAACAAGCAGAGGTTGCCCTGTTAATGCCTTTCTCTTGATCCGCTGTGAGAATTCCCGGTGACGCTCCGTGCATCAAGCACGCTTCTTTTCGCCTAACGCCCAGGAAAAGCACCTTGATTACGTGAACATGACGGGCGACGTACGGTCACGAATATGACGCTGCTCACGTGATGTCTCTCCAGGTTCCTTTATTCCAGAGCGAGTTGGAACGAAGGATCCAATTCGGACAGAACCCTCAGATCCGGCGCAGGCGGATAACCGTCGCATCAAGGTCACCCCGGAGCCCGGTCCGCAGCCCGTGATGCAACAGCACCGCGCCTCGATGCACTTCGCCCGTTTCGCGGCATTCGTACGATGCTGTCGGGTCGAGGCCGCGCAGCCTCAGCGCGGGAACGGGCTCGCCGTACCGCTGTGCCTGGAGCCAGGCGAGGACGACGGCCTCGTCGCCGCGGACGTACTGGACGGCGCTCAGACCGCCCGCCGGGGGGCGCAGCCGGTACAGGTCCCCGTGCTGGACGAGGGGCCGGATCTCCTTGTAGAGGTCGACCCACCGCCGGGCCTCGGCGAGCTCCTCCTCGGTCCACTCGGAGAGGTCCCCGCCGACCCCCAGCACACCGGCCATGGCACTGACGAAACGGAAGCGCAGCGAGCTGATCCGCCCGTTGAGCTGGGCGTTGGGGCTGTCGGTGACCCAGGCGGCCATCACGCGCGCGGGGTGGATCTGGCTGAAGCCGTGCTGGATGTCGAGCCGGTCGAGCGGGTCGGTGTTGTCGGAGGTCCACACCTGGTCGGTGCGGCTGAGGATGCCGAGGTCGATCCGCCCGCCGCCACCCGAGCAGGACTCGAAGGCCACGCCCGGGTGGGCCGCCCGCAGCCGGTCCAGGAGGGCGTACAGGGCGCGCACATGGTCGACCCAGAGGCGCTGCGGATAGGGGTCGTCCGGCCAGCCGGCGTCGGTGAAGCAGCGGTTGAAGTCCCACTTGACGTAGTCGATGGGGGCGCTGGAGAGGAGCCCGTCGAGCTGCTGCCAGAGGTACTCCTGGACGTCCTCGCGCGCGAGGTTCAGCATGAGCTGATTGCGGAATTCCGTCCGCTTTCGTCCCGGTTGGAACTGCACCCAGTCGGGGTGCGCCCGGTACAGGTCGCTGTCCGGGTTGACCATCTCGGGCTCGACCCAGATGCCGAACTGCATGCCGAGCGCGTGCACGTAGTCCGCGAGGGGCTTCAGCCCCTTCGGGAAGCGGTCCGGGTTGGGCCGCCAGTCGCCGAGCCCGGCCCGGTCGCTGGTGCGGGCCCCGAACCAGCCGTCGTCGACCACGAAGAGCTCGACGCCGATCGCCGCGGCGCGCCGGGCGAGGGTCGCCTGCTGCTCCTCGGAGATGTCGAAGAAGGTGGCCTCCCAGGAGTTGAACAGCACCGGCCGGTCCTGCTCCGCGTGCGGGATCACATGGTCGCGCTGGTAGGCGTGCCAGGTGCGGCTGGCGCCGCCGAAGCCGCCGTCGCTCCACAGGCCGGCGAAGAGGGGGGTGGTGAAGGACTCCCCCGCCGCCAGCCGCAGCAGGCCGGAGTCGTCGTGGCCGGCTCCGCCGGTGATCTGCACGCGCGCGTCCGGGAGTTGGGCGACGGCGATGCGCCAGGAGCCGGACCAGCCGAGGGCGCAGCCGTAGACCTCGCCGCGCTCCTCGGTCGCGTCGGTGTCGAGGGCGACCCAGGGCAGGTACTGGTGGCCGGTGTGGCCGCGGCGGCTGCCGATGACCTTCTCGCCGTAGGCGAGGGGGGCCTGGACGAGCCGGGACTCGGCGGCCCAGCGGCCGTGCAGGTGCGTCAGCCGCCAGCCGTCGCGCTCGGGCAGGGTCCAGGTGGCGGAGTCGGCGCGCAGCAGCTCCAGCGGCTCCTCGCCCTCGTTGCCCAGGGTCGTCCAGCGTTCCAGCACATCGCCCCGCATCCGGTAGTGCAGGGTGATCGTCAGCCCACCGTCCCGGAACCGCAGCCGCAGCTCGGCGCCGTCCGCGCCGTCCGTTTCATCCGTCTCGTACGACTCGAAGGTCCACTCGGTGCCGCGGCGTTCGGCGGTGCGCACGGACAGGGCGGGGCGGACGAATCGGGGACCGCCCTCCACCGGATACTCCTCGTGGCCGTCCAGGGCGGCCTCGAAGGAGGCGCGGCCCTGGAGGGGGAGGGCGGCGAGGGCCTCCGCGTCGGCAAGCGCGATCCTCGGCCCCCAGTGCAGGTGCAGCAGTTCGTCGGCCTCGGTGAGGTGGAGGGCGTAGCTGCTCGTGGGCCCCGAAAGGAGCCAGGTGCGGCCGCCCGCGGCGATCTCGGGCTTCACGGTCTCGGGCATCAAACCCCCACTGATTCGAACAGGTGCGATCAAGCCCCAACATCATCAGGGGCACATGCCCCGTCCTGCAACGCCTGTGGACAAACCGTTCACCAGGGGAGACGAGGGATTCGTCCACCTGTGGACAACCCGTTGCCCCGGGAATCCATGTCGTATGGTCGAGGAGGTCCCGCCGGCCACCACGAGCCGCGCCGACGGAGCCCGACCGGGAGGGAGCCCCCGTGACGCAGCAGATCCCGTCGACCGAGCCCGAACTGGCCGGTGTCCGCAATTTCCGTGACGTGGGCGGTCTGCCGACCGTCGACGGACGGCGGGTGCGGCACGGCGTGCTGTTCCGCAGCGGCCATCTCGCGCACGCGACCGACGAGGACGCCGCGTTCCTGTCCTCCCTGGGCCTGCACACGATCTTCGACTTCCGCAACGCGGCGGACCAGAAGCTGGAGGGCCCGGACGTCGAGCTGCCGGGCGTGCGCAATGTGAACCTGCCGCTGTCGGACCCGGCGGACGGCTCGGAGTTCTGGAAGCTGGTCCGCGACGGCGACATCGACCAGCTGCGCGGCATCCTCGGCGACGGCAAGGCCGCCGGCCGGATGATCGCCTCCTACCGCACGATCATCAAGGAGCGCACGGCCGAGCACTCGCGCGTGCTGCACTCCCTCGCCGAGGACGGCGTCCCGGCCCTGATGCACTGCGCGGCCGGCAAGGACCGCGCCGGTCTGTCCGTCGCGGTGACGCTGCTCGCCCTGGGTGTGGAGCGCGAGGCGATCCTCGCGGACTATCTGGAGTCCAACGCCAAGCACCGCCGCTACAAGGTGCGGCGCAACGGCTCTCCGGAGACGGCCTACACCCCCGAGGTGATGGAGCTGCTCAGCCCCCTCTTCGACGCCCGGGAGGAGTACCTCACCGCGGCCATGGAGACCATCGAGGAGACCTGGGGCGGCGTCGACATCTACCTGGAGCGGGGCCTCGGGCTGGCACCCGAGAGCCGGGAGCGGCTGCGCGGACGCCTGCTCGACTGAGGGCGCCCGCGAGCGGGCACTACTGCTTGGCCCCCACCTCGAACAGCAGCCAGATGAACGCCGCGAGGACGTGCCCCACCGCGATGTAGATGATCAGCCGGATCCAGAGGCTCCGCGGAAAACGCTCCTCCATGTCGGTCATGACGTCTCTCCAGGGGTGGGGCCCAGGCACAGCGTGGCCGTGGGGCTCTGCAGCAGGGTGTGGACGAAGAGCAGTTCGACCCCGTCGGGGTCCTGCGCGGCGAGGCGGTGCGGGGTCAGCGAGTCGAAGTGCGCGCTGTCACCGGGGCCGAGCAGATGGGCGGTGTCCCCGAGGCGCAGCCGCAGCCGCCCGCGCAGGACGTACAGCCACTCCTCCCCGGGGTGCACGCGCACGATGTCGCCCTGGGAGCCGTACGGGAGGTGCACGCGCAGCGCCTGCATGCCCCGCCCGGACGCGCCGGCCTTCCAGTACGTCCAGCCGCCCGCGTGGGTCGGTTCCATGTCGGTGGCGCGGACGACGGCGTCCCGGTCGGCGACCGTCTCGCCGAGCAGTTCCGAGACCGTCGTACCGTAGACCCGGGCGAGCGCGAGCAGCATCGGCAGCGAGGGCTGCCGCTGTCCGGTCTCCAGACGGGAGAGATGGGCGGGCGACAGCCCGGCGGCGCGGGCGGCGGCCTCCAGGGTGAGGGCGGCCCTGCGGCGCAGGGACCGCAGCTGCGGGGCGACGACGGGGAGGACCTCAGCCTGTTCCGCCGGGGCCTCGGGGGGCTCGGACGAAAACGAACTCATACGTCCATTCAGCAGCACTCTTGCCCCTGGGGCAAATTTCTTGCCTCAGAGGCAAAAGCACCCGCTCCGGCGGTCAGCGGTTGGCCACCGCCTGCTTGATCAGCGTCTTGCCGAAGTCCCACATCAGGCCGCCCCCGCCGTGGGCGTCGTCCATCACCTCGGTGAAGGCGTCGACGAACCGGTCCACGTCCCGTTCGCCCACGACCAGCGGCGGGATCAGCTTGATGACCTCCAGGTGGTCGCCGGAGACCTGGGTGAGGATCCGGTGCCGCTGGAGCAGCGGTACGACCACCATCTGGGCGAAGAGTCCCTTGCGGGCGGCCTGCAGCATGGTCCACCGGCTGCGCAGCCCGAGCGAGGTCGGCCTGCCGAACTCGATGCCGATCATCAGGCCCCGGCCGCGTACGTCGGCGAGCAGCTCGTACTTCTCGGTCAGCGCGGCGAGGCGGGACTTCAGCCGCTCCCCGGTGGCCCGGGCGTTCGCGACGATCTGCTCGTTCTCCATCACGGACAGGACCGCGAGGCCCGCCGCCATCGCCTGGGCGTTGGCGCCGAAGCTCGCCGAGTGGACCAGGACGCGGTCGATCGACGAGTAGACCTTCTTGAAGATCCAGTCCTTGCCGAGCGTGGCGCCGACCGGCACATAGCCGCCGGAGAGCGCCTTGGCCACGCACACCAGGTCCGGCTCGACACCGTCCTCGTGCTGGTAGGCGTAGAAGTCGCCGGTCCTGCCGAGGCCGGTCTGCACCTCGTCTGCGATGAGCAGGGCCTTGTGCCGGTGCAGCAGCTCCTGGGCGGCGCGCAGATAGCCGGGCGGGGCCTCGTGCACGCCCTTGCCCTGGATCGGCTCGACGATCAGGGCGGCCACGTCGCCCTTCTTCAGCTCCCTCGCCAGCGCGTCGAGATCGCCGAGCGGTACGGCCGTGTCGGGCAGCAGCGGGGCGAAGCCGTCGCGGAAGCCGTCCTCGCCGTTGACCGACAGCGAGCCGGTGGTCAGGCCGTGGAAGGCGTGGTCGCAGTAGAGGATCCGGGGCTTTCCGGTGGCCCGCCGGGCGAACTTGAGCGCGGTCTCGACCGCCTCGGTCCCGCTGTTGCCGAAGAACACCCGGTCCAGGTGGGGGCTGTGGGCGAGCAGCCGTTCGGCCAGCAGTCCGGGCAACGGCTGGCAGTCGAAGCGGGTGAGGTCGGCCAGGGAGGCGTCGAGGACGTCGTGCAGCGCCTTGCGGACGACGGGGTGGTGGCGGCCCAGGCCCATCACCCCGAACCCGGCGAGCATGTCCAGGTAGTCGTTGCCGTCCGCGTCCCAGAAGTGGGCGCCCTCGGCCCGCTCGTAGACCTTGTCGAAGCCGATAGTGTGCAGCATGCGCGGGAGCTGGTGGTTGAGGTACTTGGCGTGCAGCTCGTAGCGCTCGGCTCCGCGCTCGGCCAGGAGGGCGCCGAGGTCGAACTCCTTGGTCATACGTCTTTCTCCTTGACAGGGCCGTCGACCTCCTTGACGGCGAGACTCGCGCCGATCCGTCCGGCGATCTCGACCGGGGTGAGGCCGATGTCGGCGAGCACCTCGCCGCGTTTGGCGTGCGCGAGGAACTGCTCCGGGATGCCGAACCGCCGTACGGGTACGTCGACTTCGGCGTCCCCCAGGGCCAGCGCCACCGCCGAACCGACGCCCGCCGCACGGCTGTTGTCCTCGACGACGGCCACCATCTTGTGCCGGGCCGCGAGTGCGGGCAGGGCGGGGTCGACCGGTTTGACCCAACGGGGGTCCACCACCGTGCACGTGATGCCCCGCGACTCCAGCAGCTCTGCGGCCTGCAGACAGACCGGCGCCATCACGCCCACGGCGACCAGCAGCACCTGCGCGTCCTCCGCACGGTGCAGCACGTCCATACCGCCCACCTTGTCGACGGCCGGGATCTCGGGCCCGACCGACTCCTTCGGGAAGCGGACCAGGGTCGGCGCGTCGTCCACGGCGACGGCCTCGCGCAGTTGTGCGCGGAGCTGTTCGGCGTCGCGCGGGGCGGCGATGCGCAGTCCCGGCACGACCTGGAGGACGGACATGTCCCACATGCCGTTGTGCGAGGCCCCGTCGACGCCGGTCACCCCGGCGCGGTCCAGGACGAAGGTCACCCCGCACCGGTGCAGCGCCACGTCCATCAGCAGCTGGTCGAAGGCGCGGTTGAGGAAGGTGGCGTAGACGGCGACGACGGGATGCAGCCCGCCGGTCGCCAGGCCCGCCGCGCTGACGGCGGCGTGCTGCTCGGCGATGCCGACGTCCCACACCCGGTCCGGGAAGCGCTCGGCGAACCTGCCGAGCCCCACCGGGTGCAGCATGGCCGCGGTGATCGCCACGACGTCGTCGCGCTCCTCGCCGATGCGGACGATCTCGTCACCGAACACGGACGTCCAGGACGGCCCGCCGGCGGGCCCGAGCGGCGCGCAGGTGAGGGGGTCCATCACGCCGACGGTGTGGAAGTGGTCCTCCTCGTGCGCGAGGGCCGGCTCGTAGCCGCGCCCCTTCTCCGTCAGGCAGTGCACCAGCACCGGCCCGTGGAACCGCTTCGCGCGCCTGAGCGCCGACTCCACGGCCTTGATGTCGTGCCCGTCGATCGGGCCGACGTACTTCAGCCCGAGGTCCTCGAACATGCCCTGCGGGGCGAACGCGTCCTTGAACCCCTTCTTCGCCCCGTGCAGCGACTCGTAGACGGTGTGTCCGACGACCGGGGTCCGCAGCAGGACGTCCTTCCCCCAGGCGAGGACCTTCTCGTAGCCGTCGGTGGTGCGCAGGGTCGCCAGATGGTTGGCGAGGCCGCCGATGGTGGGGGCGTACGAGCGCTCGTTGTCGTTGACGACGACGATCAGCGGCCGGTCCTTGGCGGCCGCGATGTTGTTCAGCGCCTCCCAGGCCATGCCGCCGGTGAGCGCGCCGTCGCCGATGACCGCGACCACATGGCCCTTCTCGCCCTGCACCTGGCGGGCCTTGGCGAGCCCGTCGGCCCACCCGAGGGCGGTGGAGGCGTGGCTGTTCTCGATGACGTCGTGCTCGGACTCCTCGCGGGACGGGTAGCCGGACAGACCGCCCTTGCCCCGCAGTTTGGAGAAGTCCTGTCGTCCCGTCAGAAGCTTGTGGACGTAACTCTGATGGCCGGTGTCCCACAGGATGCGGTCGACCGGTGACTCGAAGACCCGGTGGAGCGCGATGGTGAGTTCCACCACCCCCAGGTTGGGCCCGAGGTGTCCGCCGGTCCTGGCGACCGCGTGCACCAGGAAGTCCCTGATCTCTTCGGACAGTTCACCGAGCTCCGGCTCGGACAGCGCCTTCAGGTCACGTGGTTGCCGGATGTTCTCCAGGATCGTCACGATCGGGCCCCCTTCGGTCCGTGCTGTTCAACTCACGGTGACGGCCGGCTCCCCCGCCGCGACGCCGTCCTGCTCCATCTGCTCGGCGATCTTCATCGCCTCTTCGATGAGGGTCTCCACGATCTTCGACTCGGGGACGGTCTTGATGACCTCGCCCTTGACGAAGATCTGCCCCTTGCCGTTGCCGGAGGCGACCCCGAGGTCGGCCTCCCGTGCCTCTCCGGGGCCGTTGACCACGCACCCCATGACCGCGACGCGCAACGGGACCTCCATGCCCTCCAGCCCCGCCGTGACCTCGTCGGCCAGCTTGTAGACGTCGACCTGGGCCCGCCCGCAGGACGGGCAGGAGACGATCTCCAGGCGCCGCTGCCGCAGGTTCAGCGACTCCAGGATCTGGATGCCGACCTTGACCTCCTCGGCGGGCGGGGCGCTGAGCGAGACCCTGATGGTGTCGCCGATGCCCCGGCTCAGCAGGGCCCCGAAGGCGACCGCCGACTTGATCGTGCCCTGGAAGGCCGGGCCCGCCTCCGTCACACCCAGATGCAACGGGTAGTCGCACTGGGCGGCCAGCTGGCGGTACGCCTCGATCATCACGACCGGGTCGTTGTGCTTGACCGAGATCTTGATGTCCCGGAAGTCGTGCTCCTCGAAGAGGGACGCCTCCCACAGCGCGGACTCGACCAGGGCCTCCGGGGTCGCCTTGCCGTACTTCTGGAGCAGGCGGCGGTCCAGCGAGCCGGCGTTGACACCGATCCGGATGGGCGTGCCGTGCTCCTTCGCCGCCTTCGCGATCTCCTTGACCTTGTCGTCGAACTGCTTGATGTTGCCCGGGTTCACGCGGACCGCCGCGCAGCCCGCCTCGATCGCGGCGAACACGTACTTCGGCTGGAAGTGGATGTCCGCGATCACCGGGATCTGCGACTTGCGCGCGATCGTCGCGAGGGCGTCCGCGTCGTCCTGCGTGGGGCAGGCGACGCGGACGATCTGGCAGCCGGACGCGGTCAGCTCGGCGATCTGCTGCAGGGTCGCGCCGACGTCGGACGTACGGGTCGTCGTCATCGACTGCACCGACACCGGTGCCCCGCCGCCGACCGCCACCGGGCCGACGTGGATCCGCCGCGACACACGCCGCTCGGCGACCGGCCGGGCCGGCACCTCCGGGACGCCCAGGGAGACGGCGGTCATGGCGTCACTCCCGGTTTCCGGAGACCGTCTCGCGCATCGCGCGCAGCGACTCCTTGAGCGAGCCCATGGTGGCGAGGACGGCGGTGGGCTCGTAGCCGCAGTGCGCCATGCAGTTGGCGCAGCGCGGGTCCTTGCCCCGGCCGTACTTGTCCCAGTCGGTCTCCTCGACCAGCTCCCGGTACGTCGGCACGTACCCGTCGCTCATCAGGTAGCAGGGGCGCTGCCAGCCGAAGAGCGAGTAGTTCGGGATCGCCCACGCCGTGCACGGGAAGTCGACCCTGCCCTCCAGGAAGTCCAGGAACAGCGGGGAGTGGTTCAGCCGCCAGCGGCGCCGGTTGCCGCCCGCGAAGGCCTTCTTGAACAGCTCGCGGGTCTGCTCCACGCCCAGGAAGTGCTCCTGGTCGGGCGCCTTCTCGTAGGCGTAGGCGGGCGAGATCATCATCTCGTCGACCTTGAGGTCGTCGTTGAGGAAGTTCAGCACCTCGATGATGGTCTGCGGGGTGTCGGTGTTGAAGAAGGTCGAGTTCGTGGTCACCCGGAAGCCGCGCCGCTTGGCCTCCTTGATCGCTGCCACTGCCTCGTCGAACACGCCCTCCTTCGCCACCGACTCGTCGTGGCGCTCCCGCAGGCCGTCGATGTGCACCGCGAAGGCGAAGTAGGGAGAGGGCGTGAACTTGTCCATCTTCTTGCGCAGCAGCATGGCGTTGGTGCACAGGAAGACGTACTTCCTGCGTGCCACCAACTGCCGCACGATCTCGTCGATCTGAGGGTGCATCAGGGGCTCACCGCCCGCGATGGACACCATCGGCGCACCGGACTCCAGCACCGCGCCCACGGCCTGGGCGACGGGCATGCGCTGCTTGAGCACTCCCGCCGGATGCTGGATCTTGCCGCAGCCCTCGCACTTGAGGTTGCAGGCGAAGAGCGGTTCCAGCTCGACGATCAGCGGGAACTTGTCACGCTTGCGGATCTTCTGTTCGGCCAGGTAGGTAGCGACCTTGATGGACTGGCGCAGCGGCATGGCCATTCGGCTCACCTCCGGGGGAGCAGCACATTACGGTGCCATTCGAAGAATGCAGGCAGGACGGAACGAAGGACACGGAAAGCCGATATTCCACCGCGCACCGTGCCGATCCGGACCAGTTCATGTTCTGGAGCGTCCACGACCACTCGGACGGCCGCAACCGGGCGTCCGTCCGCGCGCACGGCGCTCAGGAGCGTGGCCGCCGACTCCATGTCGACGGCGATGGCGCCGGTCGCGAGCAGATCGGCCCGCTCGTGACCGCGTACGACGTGGTCGGAGCCGGTGAGGGGGCCGGTGTGGACGGTACGGCCCGGCAGGGTGCGGACGAGTTCCTTGACGAGCAGTTCGGTGCCCACGCACGGCACGGTGCCGCGCGGGTCGCGGGTCTCCTCGGCGACGACCAGGTCGCCGGGGTGCATGCCGGGGGCGAGCCCGGCGCAGAAGCCCGTGGCCAGGACGGCCGCCCCGCCGAGCACCGGGTCGGCGAGGACCCGGGTGACGGAGCGTTCGGCCGCCTTGGGCCCCATGCCCGTGCGCAGGACGGTGACGGGCCCGCCGGCCCCGCTGCGGTCGCCCATGCGCAGGGCGAGGTGCTCGATGCCGAGCGCACAGGCGATCAGCAGCGGGGCCGGGACGGGCTGCGTGCTCATTCAGCTCCCCTTGACCTCGGAGGAAGCCGCCTCACCGGAGACCGGCCGGGCCTTGGTGCCGAACGGCTCCCCGTGGACGTACCGCCCAAGCGCGGTCAGCGGGAAGACCTGCCGGTAGAGGTGGTAGTTGATCGAGAAGTCCCACGGGAAGCCGGTGCCGGTGAAGTAGGGCTCGTCCCAGGAGCCGTCCTCCCGCTGGGTCTCCGCCAGCCAGGCGACACCGCGTTCGACGGCCTTGGAGTGCCTCTCCCCCGCCGCCAGCAGGGCCATCAGCGCCCAGGCCGTCTGGGAGGCGGTGGAGGCGCCGCGGCCGCTCCAGCGGGACGCGTCCTGGTAGGAGCGCAGGTCCTCGCCCCAGCCGCCGTCGTCGTTCTGGACCCGCTCCAGCCAGGCGACCGCCCGGCGCAGGGCCGGGTGGTGGGTGGGCAGTCCGGCGGCGGTCAGCGCGGGCACCACCGAGCCGGTGCCGTAGACGTAGTTGACGCCCCAGCGGCCGAACCACGAGCCGTCCGGCTCCTGTTCGGCGAGCAGCCACTGGATGCCGCGCCGGGTGCGCGGGTCGTGGGAGAGACCCTCGACGGCGAGCATCTCCACCACGTGTGCGGTGACGTCGGCCGACGGCGGGTCGATGACCTCGCCGAAGTCGCAGAACGGCAGCCGGTTGGGGAACGGGCTGGTGTTGTCGACGTCGAAGGCGCCCCACGCGCCGTTCCTCGACTGCATCCCGAGGTTCCAGCGCACCCCGCGCCCGATCGCCTTCTCCACCCGCTCCGGGTCGTGGTGGCGGACCCGGCGCAGCGCCAGGACGACCTCGGCGGTGTCGTCGATGTCGGGGTAGTTGTCGTTGTGGAACTCGAACGCCCAGCCGCCCGGCGGGAGTCCGGGCCTGCGTACGGACCAGTCGCCCGGCCGCACGACCTGCTCGCCGAGCATCCAGTCGGCGGCCTTGACCAGTTGCGGATGGTCGTCGGGCAGTCCGGCGTCGGCGAGCGCGATGGTCGCCAGGCAGGTGTCCCACACCGGCGACTGGCAGGCCTCGATCATCCGGGCGCCGTCCTCGCGCCACACGGCGTAACGATCCAGCGACTTCAGCCCCTCGCGCATCACGGGGTGCTCGAGGTCGTAGCCCAGCAGGTGCAGGGCGATCATCGAGTACACGGCCGGGGGCTGGATGCCGCCCCAGCAGCCGTCGTTCTCCTGCCGCTCGATGATCCAGCGGGCGGCGGAGTTCATGGCGGCCTTGCGCAGCCTGCGCACCGCGACCGTGCGATAGCCGCGGACGACCTTGTCGAGCCGCTGGAAGAGCCCGTCCCAACTGTTCACCGGAGCGAGGGGCTTGGGCGGGTTGGGGTCGGCCGGGTCGGTGTGGAGTTCGTCGAGCGGGAACGGCGCCGGGCGCACCGGGCGCTTCGCCGAGACGATGGTGAGCGGGACGATGGTCTGCCGGGCCCAGCAGCCGAAGTTGTAGATGCTGAGCGGGAACCACCTGGGGAAGTACAGGAGTTCCGGCGGGAGTTCGGGCAGGTCCTCCCACTTCCACCAGCCGAACAGGGCCAGCCAGATGCGGGTGAAGACCCGGGCCGAGGCGATGCCTCCGTGGTCCCGGATCCAGGCGGAGGCCTTGGCCATGTGGGGCGCGTCGGGGGCGTCCCCGGCCAGGCGCAGGGCGACGTACGCCTCGATGGTGGCGGAGAGTTCGGGCGGGCCGCCGTAGAAGGTGGCCCAGGTGCCGTCGTCGCGCTGCTCGCCGCGGACGAAGAGGGCGGCGGCCTGCGTGGTGGCCTCGTCCCGGATGCCCAGGAACTGACGGAGCAGCAGGTCCTCGGCGTCCATGGTGACGTTGGTCTCGAGATCGCCCTTCCACCAGCCCTCGACGTCCTGCCGGGCGAGGAGGAAGTCGGTGGCGCGCCGCACCGCGCGTTCGGCGGCTTCTTGTACCCCGGCCGCCACGGGGATGGTGATGTCGGTTTCGCTGGCCGCGGCCGCCCGGGGCGGCAGGGCCGCCCCGGTGCTTCCGTCGGTCGTCGCTGTCATGGCTTCCCCTTCGTGCAGTCGTGCGAAGTCGTGCTGCTGTGGGAACGCCGTCGGCCGGTGCGTCTCTCGCCTCGCTGCACCGGCCGGCGACTACGCGAGGACTATTCGACCGATAGTGCTCATCTCTTTCGTACGACGACGAAGTCGGCGAGCGCCGTGAACCGGGCCCGCACCTGCTCGGGCATGTCGACGGCGTTCAGGGCTTCGATGGCGATGGTGTGCTGACGGCGTGCCTCCTCCGCGGTCCACTCACGGCCGCCCGCCTCCTCGATGAGGGCCGCGCGGGCCGCGAACTCCTCCTCGGAGAAGTTCTCGAAGTCGCTGCTCTTGGCGTCGGCGGCGAGGATCTCGCCGAGCCGCTCGGAGGCGGGGCCGCCCGCCGCGAGGGCGGCCACGACCGGCAGGGACTTCTTGCGCTGGCGCAGGTCGCTCCAGGTCTGCTTGCCGGTGGAGACCGGGTCGCCCCAGATGCCGAGGAGGTCGTCGACGGCCTGGAAGGCCAGGCCGAGGTGGTACCCGTACCTCTCCAGGGTGTCGGCGGTGCGCTCGTCGGCGCCGCCGAGCACGGCGCCGATGGAGCTGGCGCAGGCCAGCAGGGCGCCGGTCTTGTTGCCCTCCATCTCCAGGCACTCCTCGACGCTGACGCGGTCGCGGTGCTCGTAGGAGATGTCCTGGGCCTGACCGTCGATCAGGGCACGGGTGGCGGTGGTCAGCCGGCGGGTGGCGCGGCCGGCCTCGGCGGTGCCGAGTTCGAGGAGGATCTCGTTGGCGAGGGCGAACAGGGCGTCGCCGACCAGGATGGCCTGGGCGGGGCCGTGCACCTTCCAGACGGTGTCGCGGTGGCGGCGCTGCTCGTCGCCGTCCATCAGGTCGTCGTGCAGGAGCGAGAAGTTGTGGACCAGCTCCACGGCGACCGCGCCGGGCACCCCGACCTCGGGGGCGGCGCCGGTGACCTCGGCGGAGAGCACGGCGAGCGCGGGACGTACGGCCTTGCCGCCGTCGCCGTCGGTCGGGTTGCCGTGGGCGTCGATCCAGCCGAAGTGGTAGGCGGCGACCGTGTCCATGGGCGGCGCCAGCCGGTCGACGGCGGCCCGGAGCACCGGTGTGGCCAGGGTGCGGCCGCGCTCCAGGAGCGCGGTCACGTCCACCGCGGTCCTGTGAGCGGCCGGCGAGGCCGGGGGCACAGTGGGCACAGTTTCTCCTCTTGTTGCGGTACCGGAGGGGGTGCGGGGGTGTGCCGAGCCGTGCTGATCGAGCATCAGGCCGCCTCCTCGAACGCGAAGAGGCGGGTTGGTCGGGGCCGGCCGAGGGCGCTCAGCGCGGCGTCCGCCGCACTCACGCCGCTGCGGACCGCACTCTCCATGGTCGCGGGCCACCCTGTGGCGGTCCACGCACCGGCCAGGTACAGGCCGGGGGCTTGGGTGCGGGCGCCGGGACGCAGGCGCCCGACGCCGGGGGCGGGAGCGAACGTCGCCGTGCGCTCCCGGGTGACGAAGAAGTCCCTCACCTCGGCGCCGCGCGTGCCCGGCAGCAGCCGTTCCAGTTCGGGCAGATAGCGCTCGCGCAACTCGGCGACGGGGGTGTCGATCTCGTCGTGCGCCGCCGACTGCGACAGCGCGAGGTACTGGCCCTCGCGCAGCCCGGAGGCGTCGGTGCGGTCGAAGACCCACTGCACGGGCGTGCCCAGTGCCGCGAGGAACGGGGCGTCCAGCACCTTGCGGTCATAGACCACATGGACGTTGAGGATGGGCGCGGTGCCGATCTCCAGCAGCCGTTCGGGGGCGTCGAGCGCCCCGGCCGGCAGCAGGTCGTACGTCTCGCGCTGCGGTACGGCGAGGACGACGGCGTCCGCGGTGAGCGTCTCGCCGGGAACCTGAACGCTCCACGTCTCGTTCTCGTCGGGGGAGACGGAGGTGACGCGTGTACGGACCTCGGTGCGCACGCCCGCGGAGTCGAGCGCCTTGCGGGCCAGCCCGTCGTGCAGTTCGCCCAGCGGGACGTGCGCCCAGCCGATGTCGGCCGCGCCCGGGTCGGACAGCAGACCGGTCTTGAACACCATCGCGGCGAGCCCCAGCGAGGAGTCGCCCGCGGCCGCGTTGAGGGTGGCGATCCCGACCAGGTCCCACAGGGCCTCGACGGCGCGCGCCGACTGGCCGTGCGCGGTCAGCCAGCTGCCGAAGTCCTGTGCGTCCAGGGCCGGATCGGCGAGGTCGAGCCCCTTGAGCGCGAGCGCGGCCCGGCCCACCTTGGCGCGTTCGGCGAGCGAGAGGTGCGGATACGTGGCGAGGCTGCGCCCCAGATGCAGGGGCACCGGCAGCGCGTCGCGCCGCAGCCTGCCCAGCCGTCGCCCCTCGGGCTTCGCGACGTCGACGACGGGCACGTCGAGACGGTCCTGCAGCGGTGCCAGCGCGCTGCCCTCGACGCGGTCGAGGAACCAGCGGTAGGCGGTGCAGCAGCGCAGGTAGACGTGCTGGCCGTTGTCGACGGTCAGTTCGCCGCGCCGGAAGGAGAAGGCCAGACCGCCCAGGCGGGGCCGGCCCTCCAGCAACGTCACGCGCACACCCGCGTCGGCGAGCGCGAGCGCGGCGGTGACGCCGGCGAGCCCGCCGCCGACGACGACGGTGTGGCGCCCGTCCGCGGCCTGCCGCTCCTCGCTCATCGTGCACCCTCCCCTGCGGTCCCGCCGTGGTAGGTGAACTCTGCACGGCGGGTCGTTGCAGTCAGGGACGCCGCGCCGTTGCGGAGGGTTGCGTGCCGCTTTTCCGTGGTTCCTGCGTTTTCTCCGGCGGCATCACCTTGGTCCACTGTGTCTCCCAGGGCGTCCATCAGGCGTGCCTCCTGACGGTCTGGCGGGAGACGTGCCGGGCGTCCAGGCCCGACAGGCCGCGCACGGCGACGTAGGCCTTCTCCCGGCCGGGCAGCGAGACCCGGCCGCGCAGTACGGCCGCGGGGTCGCGTTCGATGCGGTCGAGGAGGCGGCGGTAGATGCCGGCCATGGCGGCGACACAGGCGCCGCTGCGCCGGTCGAGCATGGGCAGCAGCCGGTAGCCCTCGGCGAACAGGGCGCGGGCCCGGCGCACCTCGAAGTGCACGAGCCCCGCGAAGTCGGAGCCCTCCGGCGGGCGCGCCCCGTCGAACCCGGCCGAGCAGCCGAACTTGGCGAGGTCGTCGGCGGGCAGATAGGTCCGGCCGCCCGCCGCGTCCTCGCGGACGTCCCGGAGGATGTTGGTCAGCTGGAGTGCGAGCCCGAGCGTGTCCGCGTACTCCGGCGCGCGTTCGGCGCCGCGCGCCCCCGGTTCGGTGCCGAACACGCCGAGCGAGAGGCGTCCGATGGCGCCCGCCACACAGCGGCAGTACACCTTCAGGTCGTCCCAGGTCTCGTAGGTCTCGCCGCGTACGTCCATCAGGACGCCGTCGATCAGTTCGTCCAGGCCGCCCAGCGGGACCGGGAAGGCGCGGGCGGTGTGGGCGAGGGCGACCGCGACGGGGTCGGTGTCGTCCTCGTCGACCTCACCGGCCCGGATCCGGGTGAGCAGCGCGCGGGTGTCCTCGAGCCGGGCGGTCTTGACGTCGGCCGCCAGGGCACCGTCGCCGATGTCGTCGACGCGGCGTGAGAACGCGTACAACGCCGACATCGCGCGGCGCTTGGCGGTGGGCAGCAGCCTGATGCCGTAGGCGAAGTTCCGGGCCTGCTGCCCGGTGACGGCCTCGCAGTAGCTGTAGGCGGCGAGTACCGGTGCGGACACGTGCGGTGACGACTCCACGGTCCGGATCACCCCTCTCCTCGCAGGGTCACGCCCACCTCGCGCAGCAACCGGAGCTTGCCGGGCTTGGGCGGGCCGGGAAGTACGTCGTATTCGGTGGCGGCGATCGCGTGGATTGCCGCCCTTCCCCCCGCCACGAAACCTGCGAGCAGCAGCCTCAGCCTGCCGTGGACGCTACCCACCAGGGGGGCGCCTTCATTCAGGAGTTCGCGGGCGCGTTGCGCTTCGTACGCAACCAGGGCGCGCACGGATGCGCCCGCGCTTTTCGTGGCGAGATCCGCCTCCTGGACGTGAAAGCGCTTCATGTCCGCGGCGGGCAGGTAGACGCGGTCGCGGCCGAGGTCCTCGGCCACGTCCTGCAGGTGTTCGACGATCTGCAGTGCGGTGCAGATCGCGTCGGAGCGGCGGATCCGCTCGGGGGTCGCGGTACCGGTGACGGCGAGGACGAGGCGGCCCACGGGGTTGGCGGAGAGCTCGCAGTAGGCGAGGAGGTCGTCGTAGGTCTCGTAGCGCTTGACGAGCTGGTCCTGGCGGTTGGCTGCGATCAGCGCGAGGAACGGTTCGGGGGTGAGGGCGCGGCGGTGGACCGTGGAGCGCAGGCGGCGCAGCAGGGGGTGGCGGGGCTCGCCGTCGAAGACGCGCCGGAGGTCGGCCTCGAAGGCGTCGAGGAGGAGGAGCCGGTCCTCGGCGTCGGTGGCCGAAACGCCGAGCAGGCGGGCGTCGGTGCCGCCGGGGGCGAGGTCGCCGTCGCCGATGTCGTCGACGAGGCGGGCGAAGCCGTAGACGGCCGTCAGGTCCTCGCGCCAGGCCCTGGGGAGGAAGAACGGGGCCACCGGGAAGTTCTCGTCCGCGGCTTTGTCGAGGGTGCCGCGCTCCACGTCGCCGGTGCGGGACACGGTCGGCGCCGTCATCGTTTACTGCCCGGGGCAGGGACGGCACATGCTGCGTTGAGCTGGGGAGTTTCCGTAGCCATTGCCGTCACATCTCCCGTTCTACACCGCCGACCCAAGACACACTATTTCGGACACGCCGCCCGGCCGTCCGCACGGCAGCCCCGACCAAGGGTGTCGCGCATTATCGCCCCACTTGACGCGTTTCGGGACCTGTCACAGCTTACGTTGTACAACGCAGCGAGGTTCGCGCGGGTGTCCCGCAGATCACAACAACACACCGATTGGTGTCAAGATTCCTACGGCGGCCAGGAGTTGACGCTTCCTTTGCAGACGCGGGGCCCCACCGGGCAGTTCCGGCAGGGCCCAGGTCGATCCCGGCTACTTGCCCGTGAACTTCTCGTACTCCTTGAGGACCTCTTCCGTGGGTCCGTCGAGGCGGAGTTCGCCGCGTTCCAGCCACAGGACGCGGTCGCAGGTGTCGCGGATCGACTTGTTGCTGTGACTGACCAGAAACACCGTGCCCGCGTGCTTGCGCAGTTCCCGGATGCGTTCCTCGGAGCGCTTTTGGAACTTGCGGTCGCCGGTGGCCAGCGCCTCGTCGATCATCAGGACGTCGTGGTCCTTGGCGGCCGCGATGGAGAACCGCAGCCGGGCCGCCATGCCGGAGGAGTAGGTGCGCATCGGCAGGGTGATGAAGTCGCCCTTCTCGTTGATGCCGGAGAAGTCGACGATCTCCTGGTAGCGCTCCTTGATCTGCTCCCGGGCCATGCCCATGGCCAGGCCGCCGAGGATGACGTTGCGCTCGCCGGTGAGGTCGTTCATCAGCGCCGCGTTCACGCCGAGCAGCGAGGGCTGCCCGTCGGTGTAGACCTTGCCGCTCTCCGGCGGCAGCAGACCGGCGATGGCGCGCAGCAGGGTGGACTTGCCGGAGCCGTTGGAGCCGATCAGGCCGATGGCCTCGCCCCGGTAGGCGACGAAGGAGACGCCGCGCACCGCGTGGACCTTGCGCACACCGCGTTCCTCGCCGCGCTTGAGGATGCGGCTGAGGGCGGCGGTGGCGCTGCCCTTGCCGGTCTTGGCGCCGTTGACGCGGTAGACGATGTGCACGTCGTCGGCGATGACGGTGGGAATGCGCTGCCCCGGAATCTGGTCAGCCACGGCCGTACCTCTCCTCCGCCTTCCAGAAGTACAGGAAGCCGCCGACCGCCATCAGCAGGGCCCAGGCGCCGGCGACGGCCCAGACGTGGTCGGGGAGGTTCTCGGCGCCGTACTCCTCGATGAGCGCGAAGCGCATGAGGTCCATGTAGATGGCCGCCGGGTTCCACTGCAGGACGTTCGCCACCCACTGCGGCTTGTCCGCGAGGAAGACGGGGATGGAGAACATCACGCCGGACGCGTACATCCAGGTCCGCATCACGAACGGCATCAGCTGCGCCAGGTCGGGGGTCTTCGCGCCGGCCCGGGCGAAGATCAGCGCCAGTCCGGTGTTGAAGGCGAACTGCAGGATCAGCACCGGCACGATCAGCGCCCAGGAGGCGTCCGGGTAGCTGCCGAAGCCGATCACGACGACGAACATCACCAGCATCGAGTACAGCAGCTGCTGGAGCTGCTGCAGCGCGAAGGAGATCGGCAGCGAGGCGCGCGGGAAGTGCAGGGCGCGCACCAGGCCGAGGTTGCCGGAGATCGCCCGTACGCCGCTCATCACCGAGCTCTGGGTGAAGGTGAACACGAAGACGCCCGTGACCAGGAACGGGATGTACACGTCCTTGGACATCCCTCGGCTGGCGTTGAGCAGCACGCCGAAGATCATGAAGTACACGAACGCGTTCAGCAGCGGCGTCGCCACCTGCCACAGCTGGCCGAGCTTGGCCTGGCTGTACTGGGCGGTCAGCTTCGCCCGGGAGAACGCCAGGATGAAGTGGCGCCGGCCCCAGAGCTGGCGGACGTACTCCCGCACCGGGGGCCGGGCGCCGCTCACGGCCAGCCCGTACTTGGCGGCCAGCTGCGCGGCCGTGAGGCCCTCGTCGGGCGACGGAGGCGCACTCACCGCGACTCCGCCGTCATGCGTTGTCTCACTCACAAGTAGGAAACTTTCGTCTTCGGGATGCGCGGCCTTGACGGGGCCGGCATGAGCCGGGGGGCTCGCGGTCAGGTCCGGGAGCCCTCAGGGACGAGCTTGTCAGATGACCGGGGGGCGGCCCAGTCGGGTCAGCCGCCACACCGTACGCCACTTCATGGGCCTGCGCGGACCGCACGATGTGGTCCAGCCTTCCCGGAAGCCGCCGAACCACGCCTTCAGGGCGGACCGCGAGGGGCGGCGCGCCAGCGTGAGCAGCAGCCAGACCCCGAGATAGACGGGGACCAGCACGGCCGGCAGGTTGCGGCGGGCCAGCCAGACCCGGTTGCGGGCGACCATCCGGTGGTAGACCGCGTGCCGCGAGGGCGCGGTCGTGGGGTGGTACAGCACCATGTCGGACCGGTAGTCGATCATCCAGCCCGCGTCGAGGGCCCGCCATGCCAGGTCGGTCTCCTCGTGGGCGTAGAAGAACTCGTCCGGCAGTCCGCCCACTTCTGCGAAGACCTTCGTACGAACGGCGTTGGCGCCGCCCAGGAAGGTGGTGACCCGGGAGGAGCGCATCGGGTCGGAGGCCCGCAGCCGGGGGACGTGCCGGCGTTGGGTGACGCCGGTGTCCGGGTCGGCGATGCGGAAGCTGACGATGCCCAGCTTCGGGTCGGCCCCGAAGGCCCGGCGGCACAGCTCGGCGGTGTCGTGGTGGGCGAGCAGGCCGTCGTCGTCGAGGAAGAGCAGGATGTCGACGTCGCGGCCGCTGGGGCCGAAGGCCTCGATGCCGACGTTGCGGCCACCGGGGATGCCCAGGTTCTCGGGCAGCTCGACCGTCCTGACGCCCTCGGGGACGTCCGGGACGGGCGAGCCGTTGCCGACCACGACGACCTGGACCGGGTCGCCGTCCTGCTTGGCGACCGAGTCGATCAGGGCTCGGAGCTCGTCGGGGCGGTTGCCCATGGTGATGATCACCGCGCCGACCTTCGGGGCGCTCACTTGAGCCTGCTCGACGCGAGGATCGACACCAGGTGCAGCAGGGTCTGCAGCAGGGCGATGCCGGCGAGGACGGCGACGCCGAGCCGGGTGAAGAAGAGGTCGCCGCGGATCTGGTCGACGATCGCCAGGGCGAGGATCAGCAGGGACGCCTCGATGCCGAGGATCAGCCGGTGGAACTTGAGCGCGGCGGCGGCCCGGCGGGCCAGCGCCATGCCGGAGGAGCGCATCTCGGCGGCGGCCTCCTTGACGGGCGGCTTCCCGGCCTGGTGGCGGGCGACCCCGACCAGGTCGGTCTCGGCCTTGATCAGGATGGCGCCGAGTGCGGCCAGCGTGCCGAGGAAGGCCCACAGCCAGTCGATCCGGCCGCTGCCCCAGAGGTCGGCGGCGCGCAGCCCGAAGCCGACCAGGACGGCCGCGTCGGTGAGATACGCCCCGACCCGGTCCAGATAGACGCCGTTCAGCGAGTACTGCTTCTTCCAGCGGGCGATCTCGCCGTCGACGCAGTCCAGCAGCAGGTACAGCTGGACGCACACCACACCGAGCACGGCGCCCCAGATCCCCGGCACCAGCAGGGCCGGGGCCGCGAGGACGCCGAAGACGGTCATCAGGTACGTGAGCTGGTTGGGCGTGACCCTGGTGTTGACCAGGTAGCGGTCCACCCGCAGGGACACCTCTCGCATGTAGAGGCGTCCCATCCAGTGCTCACCGCTGCGCCGGTCCTTCACCCCCGGGGGGTGGACGACCGGTCTGAGTTCAGCTACCGATGGCCTTGACATAGTCGGCGTAGATGTCCTTGATCTGTTCGGTCTTGAGGTCGAGGTGTTCGAGGATCGTGTAGCGGCCGGGCCGGGTCTCGGGGGCGAACTCCACGGCGCGGACGAACTCGTCCACGGTGAAGCCGATCTCCTCCGGCAGTACCGGCAGTCCGTGCCGCCTGAGCACCTCGGCCATGTAGGCCGACTCCTCGTGGGCTCCGCGCAGGTACATCGCGAAGGCGGCGCCGAGGCCGCACTGCTCGCCGTGGGCCGCGGCGCGCTTGGGGTAGAGCAGGTCGAAGGCGTGGTTGATCTCGTGGCAGGCCCCGGAGGACGGGCGGGAGTCGCCCGACACCGACATGGCGATGCCGCTGAGCACCAGCGCCTCGGCCAGCACCTGGAGGAAGCCGGTGTCCCCGATGCCGCCGGGATGCCTCAGGACGGCCTCGCCGGCCTGGCGGGCGATCGCGGCGGCGAGGCCGTCGATCTTCTCGCCCTTGACCCGGTTGGCGAGCTCCCAGTCCGCGATGGCCGAGATGTTCGACACCGCGTCGCCGATGCCGGCGCGCACGAACCGCACCGGGGCCTCGCGGATGACGTCCAGGTCGATCACGACGGCGATCGGGTTGGGCACACCGTAGGAGCCGCGGCCCGCGTCGTTGTCGAGGGTGGCGACCGGCGAGCACAGGCCGTCGTGCGCGAGGTTCGTCGGTACGGCGACCAGCGGGAGGCCGACGCGTGCCGCGGCGAACTTGGCACAGTCGATGATCTTGCCGCCGCCCAGGCCCACGACCGCGTCGTAGCGGCCGGCCTTTATGTCGCCGGCGAGCCGCACCGCGTCGTCGAGGGTGCCGCCGCCGACCTCGTACCAGGTGGCGCCGGGCAGGGAGGGCGCGAGCCGCTCGCGCAGCCGGGCGCCCGAGCCGCCACTGACGGCGACGGCGAGCTTGCCGGAGTGCGAGATGCGTTCGTCGGCGAGGACCCCGACCAGGTCGTCGAGGGCACCCGGGCGGATGTCCACGACGACCGGCGAGGGGATGAGCCGGGTCAGTACTGGCACGCGATCTCCCGTCCGCGGGCGAGATCGTCGTGGTTGTCGATCTCCACCCACTGCACGTCGCCGATCGGGGCGACGTCGATCCGGAAGCCGCGGTTGACCAGCTCCTGGTAGCCGTGCTCGTAGAACTGCTGCGGGTCGGTCTCCCACACCGTCCTCAGCGCGTCGGCCAGCTCGGGGGCGGCGTCGCCCTCGATGAGGGTGACACCGATGTACTCGCCGGTGGCCTCGGCGGGGTCCATCAGCTTGGTGATCTTCTGGACGCCCTTGTCGGGGTCGACGACGACCTTCATCTCCTCGTCGGCCAGTGACTTCACGGTGTCGAGGGCGAGGACGATCCGCTTGCCCTCGCCACGGGCGGCGAGCAGCGTCTTCTCGACGGAGACCGGGTGCACGGTGTCGCCGTTGGCGAGGATCACGCCGTCCTTGAGGGCGTCACGGCCGCACCACAGGGAGTAGGCGTTGTTCCACTCCTCGGCCTTGTCGTTGTCGATGAGGGTGAGCTTGAGGCCGTACTTCGCCTCCAGCGCCTTCTTGCGCGCGTACACGGCCTCCTTGCGGTAGCCGACGATGACCGCGACCTCGGTCAGACCGATCTCGGCGAAGTTGCCGAGGGTCAGGTCCAGGACCGTGGGTTCGCCCTCTATGCCCGCGGGGCCCACCGGCACCAGAGCCTTGGGCAGGCTGTCGGTGTAGGGGCGCAGACGCCGTCCGGCGCCGGCCGCCAGCACGAGGCCGATCATGCGGGTTCTCCTTCATCGTGTACGGCGGGGGCCCCGGAGGACACCCAGAAGCGGATGCTCTCGACGAGCACCACGAGGGCGACGGCCACGGCGAGGACCGTGAGCGCGACCTTGAACTGCGTGCCGGTGAGCAGGGCGGCCAGCACCGCGACGAGCAGCGTCCGCCCCTCCTGCCCCCCGATGGCGCGCACCAGCCAGGCCGGCGGCGCGCCGGCGTTGCCGCGGATGCGGTACACCGTGTCGTAGTGATGGTAGGCGACGGCGGCCACCAGCCCGAAAGCCGCAGGAAGGGCTCCGTTCACGTCCGCTCTGGCTGCCAGGATCAGGACGGTGCCGTATTCGGCGGCGCGGAAGATCGGCGGGATCAGCCAGTCGAGGGCGCCCTTGAGAGCGTGCGAGACGGCGTCGGCGGACAGCAGGACGTAGACGGCGGCGCACACGACGACCGACCAGCCCGGCCCGTCGATCCAGGCCGCCAGCACGAGACACACCGCGCCGATGGCGGCGAGGACAGGCGCCAGTACGGGGAGCCGGCTCGGCAGGAAGCGCGCGAACAACTGGGCGAGCGCGCCGCTGTCCGTCAGTTCCGCCAGCGCCTGCGCCGCCCGGTCGGTCCGCTTGGCCTTGCGGGTCAGCGACCGCAGGACCCGGCCTGCGGTGGTGTACGTCGCCGCGAAGGCGCAGCCGATCAGCAGCGCGTAGAAGGTGATGCGGGGAGTCGTGGCCGCCGTCAGGACGGCGATCATGGCCCATCGTTCGCCGATGGGCAGGACTATCATCCGCCGCACCCAGACCGTCCAGCCGACGCTGTCGAGCCTGCCGGAGAGGGCGGCGGTGGGGCTGGTGTTGGCGGTGGCGTCGTGGTTGGCCTCGTTGAAGGAGAAGTCGACCACGTGCCGGCAGGTCTGCAGGATCATCGCGCCGAGCGCCAGCGCCCAGACGTCGTCGCCGCCCCGGGCGGCTCCCAGCGCGAGTCCGGCGTAGTAGGCGTACTCCTTGATCCGGTCGAAGGTGGCGTCCAGCCAGGCGCCGAGTGTGGAGTACTGCAGGGAGTAGCGGGCGAGCTGACCGTCGGTGCAGTCCAGGACGAAGGACGCGATGAGCAGGACGCCGGCCGCGACGAAGCCGCCCCGGGTGCCGGTGGCCGCGCACCCGGCCGCGATCAGCGCGGTGATCAGGGAGGCGGTGGTGACCTGGTTCGGGGTGAGGCCCCGGCGGGCGCACCAGCGGGCGATGTAGCGGGAGTAGGGGCTGATGAAGAAGGTGGTGAAGAAGCCGTCCCGGGCCTTCACGGCCGACTTCAGGCGTACGGCCTCGTCGTCGACGGCGGCGACGGCCTGCCGAGCCTCGTTGCGGGCCTGCGGATCGGCGGGGACCACGGCGACCAGGCTGCCCAGCTCGGGGCGGTGGACGTCGGCGCCCTCGGCGTCGAGCGCGGTGACGACACGGTCGGCGAGGCTGTCGACGTCCTCCACGCTCGACTGCGTCCGCGCCGGGGCACCCCCGGGGGCGGTGCCGCCGCCGGAGGAGTTCTCGCGGGCCAGCGCGCGGGTGAGGGCCTGCCGGCCTTCGGGCTGCGCGGTGAGCGCGCCCGGGATCGCGGCGAGCGGGAAACGCGGGTCGGTCAGGCCGAGGCGCAGGGCGTGCTCGTGGCCCACGAACCGGGCGTCGACGACGGCGACCCGCTCCTGGACCGGCACCGCGGCGAGCAGCGCCTCGGTGTCGGCGGCGTCGGCGGCCGGCCGGACGTCGAAGCCGAGGGAGCGCAGATCGCCCTCGATCGACGATCCGGGGACCGGCTGACCGGTGAGGATGGCGGTCGGCAACCGAACTCACTCCCTGGGTCCCGACGCGTCAGCGCCGGTCGTGTACGCGGTGGGGGCACCCTTGGCCTGCCCCGGTCGGGGCCGGGCGGGCGGCATGTCGGCAGAGGCTATCGGATGCCGGGAAGGCCGTGTTCACCGGCCGTTCAGCTCCGATCAACGCGGTTCGGCGGCACGGTGTGCACCGGCCCTTGCCGAGATCATCATCATCGATCGGCGGCCCGCCCCACAAACCGCGCACCCCCGGAGCAGACATCGGGGACATTGCGGGCGGCGCGGGGCGGCGGCATAGGGTGGGCGGCCATGACGTGGCTGATCACCGGCGGAGCCGGATACATAGGGGCCCATGTGGCGCGTGCCATGACCGGGGCCGGGGAGCGCGTCGTCGTCCTGGACGACCTCTCGGCCGGCGTCCCGGCCCGGCTGCCGGCAAACGTGCCGCTCGTCCGGGGCTCGTCGCTGGACGCCGCCCTGCTCAAGGGGGTCCTGGCCGAGCACGCGGTGACGGGTGTGGTGCACCTGGCCGCGCACAAGCAGGTCGCCGAGTCGGTGGCGCAGCCCACCCGCTACTACCGGGAGAACGTCGGCGGTCTGGCCACGCTCCTGGAGACGGTGGCCGAGGCCGGGGTGCGGCGGTTCGTGTTCTCGTCCTCCGCGGCCGTGTACGGCAACCCGGACGTGGACCTCGTCACGGAGGACACCCCGTGCGCCCCGGTGAACCCGTACGGCGAGACCAAGCTCGCCGGGGAGTGGCTGGTGCGGGCGGCCGGGCAGGCGCACGGCATCGCGACGACGTGTCTGCGCTACTTCAACGTGGCCGGGGCGGCGGCGCCCGAGCTGGCCGACACCGGGGTGTTCAACATCGTCCCGATGGTCTTCGACCGGCTGACCCGCGACGAGGCCCCGCGGATCTTCGGCGACGACTATCCGACGCCGGACGGCACCTGTGTCCGGGACTACATCCATGTCGCCGATCTGGCCGAGGCGCATCTCGCGGCGGCCCGGCGGCTGGCGGACCCGGCGGTGTCCGGGGACCTGACGGTGAACATCGGGCGCGGCGAGGGCGTCTCGGTGCGCGAGCTGGTCACGCTGATCGGCGAGGTGACCGGCGACACCCGGCCCCCGGTCGTGGAGGGGCGGCGCCCCGGGGACGCGCCGCGCGCGGTCGCCTCGGCCGCGCTGGCCGGGCGGGAGCTGGGGTGGGCGGCCCGCCTCGGGGTGCGCGAGATGGTGGACTCGGCCTGGCGGGGCTGGCGGCTCCACCACCGCTGAGCACCCGGTGAGGGCGCCCTGACCTGCGTTTCGTTTCCGCAGGTCAGGGCACATGACAACGGTGTTCAGTGCCGCGTTGCCGGATACCCCCCACCCGTAGTTCACTGTGATCCCGGGCGACCACAGGAGGGTGCTTCCCATGGGGGCTGGGCACGACCACGGCCACGCGCATTCCCATGCGCCGACCACCGGCACGGCAGCGGCGGCGTACCGCGGCAGGCTGCGCGTCGCGCTGTCGATCACGCTCACCGTCATGGTGGTCGAGATCGTCGGAGGGATCCTGGCGGACTCCCTCGCGCTGATCGCGGACGCGGCGCACATGGCGACGGACGCGCTGGGCCTGGGCATGGCGCTGATCGCCATCCACTTCGCCAACCGTCCGGCGAGCACCAACCGCACCTTCGGGTACGCGCGTGCCGAGATCCTGGCCGCGCTCGCCAACTGTCTGCTGCTGCTCGGGGTGGGCGGCTACGTCCTGTACGAGGCGGTGCAGCGGTTCTTCACGCCGGCCGGTACCGAGGGCGGGCTGATGCTCTGGTTCGGCGCGATCGGCCTGGTCGCGAACATGATCTCGCTCACGCTGCTGATGCGGGGCCAGGCGGAGAGCCTGAACGTGCGCGGGGCGTTCCTGGAGGTGGCGGCGGACGCCCTGGGCTCGGTCGCGGTGCTGATCTCGGCGGCCGTGATCCTGACCACCGGCTGGCAGTACGCCGACCCGATCGCCTCGCTGGTCATCGGCCTGATGATCGTGCCCCGGACGGTGAAGCTGCTGCGCGAGACGCTCGACGTGCTGCTGGAGTCGGCGCCCAAGGACGTCGACATGGCGCAGGTGCGGGCACACATCGTCGCCCTGGACGGGGTGGAGGACGTGCACGATCTGCACGCCTGGACGATCACCTCGGGGATGCCGGTGCTGTCGGCGCACGTGGTGGTGCGCTCGGACGTGCTGAACGCGATCGGCCACGAGAAGATGCTGCACGAACTGCAGGGCTGCCTCGGCCATCACTTCGACGTGGAGCACTGCACCTTCCAGCTGGAGCCGAGCGGCCACGCGGAGCACGAGGCGCGGCTCTGCCACTGAGCCGGACCCACGCGTCCGCCGGGCCGAGCCGCTCAGAAATTCGCACACCCGTTCAGGACGATTTCCCCTCCGAAGCCCCGGGCAAGATCACTCCCGGGGGTGCCGGTCGCCCCGCGCGGGACAGGCGCGGCGTTTGCACGAAGCGCCAAGAGCGCCGGGCTCGTACGGCAGACTGGGGATGCGAGGACCGATGCTAAGGATGGGTATGCCGATCACACCTGCCACCGCGACGCACAGCTCGTCGAGCGGCACCGCGGACGCGATTCTGCTGGAACTGGTCGACGAGAACGGTGTGACGATCGGCACCGAGGAGAAGCTCGCCGCCCACCAGCCGCCGGGCCGGCTGCACCGCGCGTTCTCCGTGTTCCTCTTCGACGAGCGGGGCCGGCTGCTGCTCCAGCAGCGGGCGCTCGGCAAGTACCACTCCCCCGGTGTGTGGTCCAACACCTGCTGCGGTCACCCCTACCCCGGCGAGGCGCCGTTCGCGGCGGCCGCCCGGCGCACGTTCGAGGAGCTGGGAGTGTCCCCGTCGCTGCTCGCCGAGGCGGGCACGGTCCGCTACAACCATCCGGACCCGGCGTCGGGGCTGGTGGAGCAGGAGTACAACCATCTCTTCGTGGGGCTCGTGCAGTCGCCGCTCGGACCGGATCCGGAGGAGGTCGGCGACACCGCCTTCGTGACACCCGCCGAGCTGGCCGAGCGGCACGCCAAGGACACCTTCTCCTCCTGGTTCATGACCGTGCTGGACGCGGCCCGGCCCGCCGTGCGGGAGCTGACGGGGCCGTCGGCCGGCTGGTGACCCTCAGAGCACCCGTACGGGCTTGAGCGGCAGGGCGGCCCAGATCACCTTGCCGCCGCCGGCGGTGTGCTCGACGTCGCACACCCCGCCCGCCTCCCTGGTGATCTCCCGCACCAGGAGCAGGCCCCGGCCGTTGGTCTCGTCGTGGTCCGCCTCCAGGGCGGTCGGGCGGTAGGGGTGGTTGTCCTCCACGGCCACCCGTACCCACTCGGCCCCGACGGCGACCTCCACCGCGAGCACCGGCGACAGCAGCGCGGCGTGCCGGACGGCGTTGGTCACCAGCTCGGAGACGATCAGCAGGAGCCCCTGGATCAGGTCGTCCGACACGGGCACCCCCTGGCGGAACAGCAGGTCCCGTACGGCGTGCCGGGCCTGCGGGACCGAGGCGTCCACGGCGGGTGCGGTGAACCGCCAGACGCCTTCGTAGGGCAGCGGTCGCGGCCCCGGGTTCTCCACGGACTCGAGAGGTGCGTCCGCGCCGCCCTCTGGGCGTGGGTCGGGCCCGCGCCCGTGGTTGTCCATCGTCCGGTCGCCACCCTCGCGCTCGATTGTCACCACACCTCGAGTGTTGGTAACGAGACGCTTCGCTCCGGATGACTGAACAGAAGTCAGCAATTATCGAGCGTTTCCGACCGTTTGCCTATGACCTGGCCACATTCGCGACTGCTCCTGTCACGGTGGGTGCCTCCTTCCCGCATTATTCGGGTTGTACGGCCCAGGGTTAGCATCCGGGCCATGGAGCCCGAACTGCTGCACGGCGTCACCGACGGGGTCGCCACCGTCGTCCTGCACCACCCGGCGAAGCGCAACGCCATGACGGCCGCGATGTGGGGCGGGCTGCCCCCGCTGCTGGAGGCGCTGGGCGCGGATCCCGAGGTGCGGGCGCTGGTGCTGACGGGCGCGGGCGGCACCTTCTGCGCGGGCGCCGACATCTCCACGCTGCGGGGATCCGCCGAGGAGGCGCAGGCCCTCGCGGTACGGGCCGAGGAGGCGCTCGCGGCGTTCCCGAAGCCGACGCTGGCGGCCGTGAAGGGGCACTGCGTGGGCGGCGGCGCACAGCTCGCGGCGGCGTGCGATCTGCGGTTCGCCGAGGAGGGCGCGCTGTTCGGGGTGACCCCGGCCAGGCTCGGCATCGTCTACCCGGCCTCCGCCACCCGGCGGCTGGTGGCGCTGGTCGGTCCGGCGGCCGCCAAGTACCTGCTGTTCTCGGGCGAGTTGATCGACACGGAGCGGGCGCTGCGTACCGGTCTGGTCGACGAGGTGCTGTCGGCGGACGCACTCGACAAGCGGGTCGCGGAGTTCACCCGGATCCTGGCGTCGCGCTCCCAGCTGACGCAGGCCGCCGCGAAGGAGTTCGCGAACGGCCGCACCGACCGGGACGCCCACTGGACCGCGGCGGCGCGCGCGAGCGGCGACACCGCCGAGGGCGTCGCCGCGTTCCTGGAGCGCAGGGAGCCCCGCTTCACCTGGACTGCGTCAGGATGAAGCGGCTGCGCGACCGCAGCGCGTCGACGAGGTGCCCGGGCGCCTTGTGCGGGGCGCCGGCGTCGTAGGGCGGCTGCGGGTCGTACTCCGTGGCCAGCTGTACGGTCCGGGCGTGGTCGTCGCCCGCGATCCGGCCGAGCAGGGCGAGCCCCATGTCGATGCCGGAGGAGACGCCGGCCGCGGTGACGTACTTGCCGTCGAAGACGACGCGTTCACCCGTGGGTTGGGCGCCGAGCGCCGCCAGCTGCTCCAGGGCCAGCCAGTGCGAGGTGGCCCGGCGGCCCCGCAGGAGTCCGGCGGCGGCCAGCAACAGGGATCCGGTGCACACGGAGGTCGTCCAGGTGCTGGTGGCGTCGGCGGCGCGCAGCCACTCCAGCAGCGGCTCGTGGTCCATCAGCGCGCTCTGCCCCGGGCCACCGGAGACGACCAGCACATCGGGGTTGGGCACCTCGGCCAGCGCCCTGTCGGCGGTCACCGCGAGGCTGCCGCGGTCGGTGCGGACCGGGCCGCTGCTCAGCGACACGAAGACGGTCTCCGCGTCCGGGGTCCGGCAGAGGATCTCGTAGGGGCCCACGGCGTCCAGGGCGGTGAAACGGTCGTAGACGACGATCGCGATCTGCATCGGGGTCCTTTCAGGGGGCTTCAGTGGGCGGAGGCCGGGTGGAAGCGGCGGCGGTACTCCGCCGGGGCCGTGCCCAGTGCCTTGACGAAGGCGCGCCGCATCGCCTCGGGGGTGCCGTAGCCGCTGGCCCGGGAGATCTCCTCGACGCCGTCGGTGGTGTCCTCCAGGAGCCGGCGGGCGTGTTCGAGGCGGACCCGGTCGACGTAGCGGCCCGGGGTGGTGCCGGTGTCGGCCAGGAAGGCACGGGCGAAGTGGCGGGGCGAGAGCCGGGCGCGGGCGGCGAGCGCCTCCACACTCAGATCGGCGGCGGGATGCTCGGTGATCCACTGCTGGACCTCCCGCAGCGGCTCCCGCCGTGCGGTCTGGGCGGTGAGCTGGACGCTGAACTGGGCCTGGTTGCCCGGTCGGCGCAGGAAGACGACCAGATGACGGGCGACGGCCAGCGCCGCGTCCCGGCCGAGGTCCTCCTCGACCAGGGCGAGAGCCAGGTCGATGCCGGAGGTGACGCCCGCCGAGGTGTAGACGCTGCCGTCGCGGACGTAGATCGGATCGGGGTCGACCCGGACGGCGGGGTGGTGCCGGGCGAGGGTGTCGCTGTAGGCCCAGTGGGTCGTCACCCGGCGGCCGTCCAACAGCCCGGCCGCGGCGAGCGGGATCGCGCCGGTGCACACGGACACGAGGCGCTCCGCGCGCGGGGCGTGGGTCCGCAGCCAGTCGGTGAGCCGCGGATCGTCCCGCCGGGTGCCCCGGCCGCCGGGGACGACGAGCGTGTGCGGGACACGCGCACGCGTGAGGGCCTCGTCCGGGATCAGCGTCAGCCCGCTGGAGGTGCGCACCGGTGCGCCGTCCAGGGAGGCCGTACGGATGCGGTACGACCCCGGCGTGTGCCGCTCGGCGCCCGTGAAGACCTCCAGGGGGCCGGTGACGTCGAGGCTCTGGACGTCGTCGAAGAGAACGAAGAGGACGGTGCGGACGGTGGGAACGGTGCGCTGCGCCATGGGCACGATTCTTCGCGGGACACGCGGAGGGCGGCAATGACGAGTACCCCACCTTTCCTGCCATGAGGGGTGATGTCGTCGGGGCAGCGGCGGGTTGTCGGTGCCACCTGCCACAATTGCGGCGCAACCTCAGTGGAGAAGGCGGTACGGGTCGTGACCACACCCCTCGTAGGGTCCATCGAAGGCAGGATCGCCGAGGAGCTCGGCGTACGGGAGCGGCAGGTCAAGGCCGCCGTGGAGCTGCTGGACGGCGGCTCGACGGTGCCCTTCATCGCCCGTTACCGCAAGGAAGCGACCGAGATGCTCGACGACGCGCAGCTGCGCACGATCGAGGAGCGGCTGCGCTATCTGCGGGAGCTGGAGGAGCGGCGGACGGCGATCCTGGAGTCGGTCCGCGAGCAGGGCAAGCTCACCGACGCCCTGGAGGCGCAGATCCGCGGCGCCGAGACGAAGGCGCGGCTGGAGGACATCTACCTCCCGTACAAGCCCAAGCGGCGCACCAAGGCGCAGATCGCGCGCGAGGCGGGTCTCGAACCGCTCGCCGAGGGTCTGCTCGGCGACCCGGGCGTGGAGCCGATCGCCGCGGCGGCCGCGTTCGTCGACGCCGACAAGGGCGTCGCCGATCCGCAGGCCGCGCTGGACGGCGCGCGGGCGATCCTGACCGAGCGCTTCTCCGAGGACGCCGACCTGATCGGCGAGCTGCGCGAGCGAATGTGGGTGCGCGGCCGGCTGGCCGCCAAGGTGCGCGACGGCAAGGAGGAGGCGGGCGCGAAGTTCGCCGACTACTTCGAGTTCGCCGAGCCGTTCACCGAGCTGCCCTCGCACCGGATCCTGGCGATGCTGCGCGGCGAGAAGGAGGAGGTCCTCGACCTCGTCCTGGAGCCGGAGGAGCCCTCCGAGCAGCCCGGCCCGTCGTCGTACGAGCCGATCGTCGCGTCCAGGTTCGGCATCGCCGAGCGCGGCCGCCCCGCCGACAAGTGGCTGACGGACACCGTCCGCTGGGCCTGGCGGACCCGCATCCTCGTCCACCTCGGCATCGACCTGCGGCTGCGGCTGCGCACGGCCGCCGAGGACGAGGCGGTGAACGTGTTCGCGGCGAACCTCCGCGACCTGCTGCTCGCCGCCCCGGCCGGCACGCGCGCGACGCTGGGCCTGGACCCCGGCTTCCGTACGGGTGTGAAGGTCGCCGTCGTGGACGCGACCGGCAAGGTCGTCGCGACGGACGTGATCTACCCGCACGTCCCGGCGAACAGGTGGGACGAGGCGATCGCCAAGCTCGCGCGGCTGGCGAAGGAGCACGCGGTCGACCTGATCGCGATCGGCAACGGCACGGCGTCCCGGGAAACCGACAAGCTCGCCGGTGACCTGATCACCAAGCACCCGGAACTGAAGCTCACCAAGGTGATGGTGTCCGAGGCGGGCGCCTCCGTGTACTCGGCCTCCGCGTTCGCCTCGCAGGAGCTGCCCGACATGGACGTCTCGCTGCGCGGCGCGGTGTCCATCGCGCGCCGGCTGCAGGACCCCCTCGCCGAGCTGGTGAAGATCGACCCGAAGTCGATCGGCGTCGGCCAGTACCAGCACGACCTGTCCGAGGTGAAGCTGTCGCGTTCGCTGGACGCGGTGGTGGAGGACTGTGTGAACGGCGTGGGAGTGGACGTCAACACCGCGTCGGCGCCGCTGCTCGCCCGGGTCTCCGGCATCACCTCCGGCCTCGCCGAGAACATCGTGGCGCACCGCGACGCCAATGGGCCGTTCACGTCCCGTACGGAGCTGAAGAAGGTGCCGCGGCTCGGCCCCAAGGCGTACGAGCAGTGCGCGGGCTTCCTGCGGATCCGCGGCGGCTCCGACCCGCTGGACGCCTCCAGCGTGCACCCGGAGGCGTACCCGGTGGTGCGGCGCATGGTGAAGACCTCCGGTCAGGAGGTGGCGTCCCTCGTCGGCAACACGGGCGTGCTGCGTTCGCTGCGGCCGAACGACTTCGTGGACGAGACGTTCGGTCTGCCGACCGTCACCGACATCCTGAAGGAGCTGGAGAAGCCGGGGCGCGACCCTCGGCCCGCCTTCAAGACGGCCTCCTTCAAGGAGGGCGTGGAGAAGATCTCCGACCTGGCGCCCGGGATGGTCCTGGAGGGGGTCGTGACCAACGTCGCGGCCTTCGGGGCGTTCATCGACGTCGGCGTCCACCAGGACGGTCTGGCGCATGTCTCCGCGCTGTCGAAGACGTTCGTCAAGGACCCGCGGGACGTGGTCAAGCCCGGTGACATCGTCAAGGTGAAGGTCCTCGACGTCGACATCCCGCGCAAGCGGATCTCGCTGACGCTCCGGCTGGACGACGAAGCCGCCCCGCAGGGCCAGGACCGGTCCTCCGGCGGGGGCAGGCCGCAGCGGAGCGGCGGGCGTCCGCCGCAGCAGCGGCAGCAGGGCGACCGGCGCGGCGGGAACGGCGGTCAGGGTCAGCGCGGTGGCGGCGGTGCGCGGCAGGCTCCCCCGCCGGCCAACAGCGCGATGGCCGACGCGCTGCGCCGGGCGGGACTGCTCGACCCGAAGAAGGGGCGCGGCTGAGGACGGCCGGCCGAGGCGGGCCGTAGCCGGGACGAGCGGGCCGGGGCCCGGCAGGGCGCCGGGTGCCCGGTTCGCTCGTACAGTGACGGGGTGACCACTTCCCGTGTCCTCACCTGGCACGTCACGGCGAGCGGCGGTTACGAGACCGCGTGGACCGAGACGGGCGACGACATGCTGCGGGCCCGGGGCCGGGCGGTCGGGACGGTGCCGGAGCCGTACTGGGTGTCGTACGACCTCGACACCGCCGGAGGGTTCGTGACGCGGCGGCTGCGGGTGACGGTCGAGACGGCCGAGCGGACCAGGTCGCTGGATCTGCGGCACGACGGGCACGGCGGCTGGACGGCCGACGGGGAGCGGCTGCCCGGCTTCCGGGACGCCGTCGACTGCGATCTGGGCCTGTGCCCGCTCACCAACACCATGCCGGTGCTGCGGCACGGCCTGCACCGGGCACCGGGCGAACGGCGGCTGCTGATGGCCTGGGTGTCGGTGCCGGCGCTGACCGTGCGGCCGTCGTGGCAGACGTACACGTATCTCGGGCCGGGCGAGCGGGGCGCACGGGTCCGGTTCGTCTCCGGGACCTTCCGCAGTGACGTGGAGTTCGACGGGGACGGGTTCGTCGTCGACTACCCGGGGCTCGCAACGCGCCTGCGCTGAAAAGCGGTTGCCGGGGATCGTGTGGCCGACAGACTGACCGGATGAGCGGATCGGATCCCAAGGCCAACCTCCAGCGGTGTCTGCAGGACGCCCGTGACGTGCTCCTGTGGAAGCTCGACGGGCTGTCGGCCTACGACATGCGCCGGCCCATGACACCGACCGGCACGAATCTGCTGGGCCTGGTCAAGCACCTCGCCGGCGCCGAGGCGCTGTACTTCGGCGCGTCCTTCGGGCGGCCCTTCGCCGGCCCGCCGCTGTGGATCACCGGGGACGCCGAACCGAACGCGGACCTGTGGGCGCGGGCCGACGAGAGCCGCGAGGACGTCGTAGGGCTGTACCGGCGGGCCTGCGCGCACGCGGACGAGACGATCGCCGCGCTGCCGCTGGACGCGGTCGGCCGGATCCCGGGAGGCGAGGGCAGCGAGGTGACGCTGCACCAGCTCCTCGCCCACATGGTCGGCGAGACGCACCGGCACGCCGGACACGCCGACATCGTGCGGGAGCTGATCGACGGGGCGGCCGGACAGCGGGCCGCCGGTGTCAACACCCCCGAGGGGGACGCCGTGTGGTGGGCGGCCCACCGGGAGCGGGTGGAAAGGGCCGCGAAGGAGGCCGCCGGGCCGGCCTGACGCCCCTGCGGCCCGGTGCCCCGGCGTCAGCGTTCCGTCAGTTTGCCGTCCGCGACCTCCAGGCGGCGGGTCACACGGACCGCGTCCAGCATGCGGCGGTCGTGGGTGACCAGGAGCAGGGTGCCCTCGTAGGCGTCGAGGGCCGATTCAAGCTGCTCGATGGCCGGGAGGTCGAGGTGGTTCGTGGGCTCGTCGAGGACGAGGAGGTTGACGCCCCGGCCCTGGAGGAGGGCGAGGGCGGCACGGGTGCGTTCGCCGGGTGACAGGGTGGCCGCCGGACGCAGGACGTGGTCCGACTTCAGACCGAACTTGGCCAGCAGGGTGCGGACTTCGACCGGTTCGGTGTCCGGGACGGCGGCACAGAAGGCGTCCAGGAGCGACTCGGAGCCGTGGAACAGCTTGCGCGCCTGGTCGACCTCGCCGACCAGGACGCCCGAGCCGAGCGCCGCGTGGCCCGCGTCCAGCGGGATCCGGCCGAGGAGCGCGCCGAGCAGGGTCGACTTGCCCGCGCCGTTCGCGCCGGTGACGGCGACCCGGTCGGCCCAGTCGATCTGCAGGGTGACCGGGCCGAAGGTGAAGTCGCCCCGCCGTACCTCCGCGTCCCGCAGGGTGGCGACGACCGCGCCGGAACGCGGGGCGGCCGCGATCTCCATGCGCAGCTCCCACTCCTTGCGGGGCTCCTCGACGACGTCCAGGCGTTCGATCATGCGCTGGGTCTGCCGGGCCTTCGCAGCCTGCTTCTCGCTGGCCTCGCTGCGGAACTTGCGGCCGATCTTGTCGTTGTCGTTGCCCGCCTTGCGGCGCGCGTTCTTCACGCCCTTGTCCATCCAGGAGCGCTGCATCTGGGCGCGGTCCTGGAGGGCGGCCTTCTTGTCGGAGTACTCCTCGTAGTCCTCGCGGGCGTGCCGGCGGGCCACGTCCCGCTCCTCCAGGTAGGCGTCGTAGCCGCCGCCGTAGAGGTTGATCCGCTGCTGGGCGAGATCGAGTTCGAGGACCTTCGTGACGGTGCGGGTGAGGAACTCGCGGTCGTGGCTGACGACGACCGTGCCGGCCCGCAGGCCGGTCACGAAGCGTTCCAGGCGCTCCAGGCCGTCCAGGTCGAGGTCGTTGGTGGGCTCGTCGAGGAGGAAGACGTCGTAGCGGGAGAGGAGGAGGGAGGCGAGGCCCGCGCGGGCCGCCTGGCCGCCGGACAGGGACGTCATCGGCTGGTCGAGGTCCACGCCCAGGCCCAGGGAGTCGGCGACCTCCTCGGCGCGTTCGTCGAGGTCGGCGCCGCCGAGGCCGAGCCAGCGCTCCAGGCTCGTCGCGTACGCGTCGTCCGCGCCCGGCGCCCCGTCGACCAGGGCCTGGGTCGCCTCGTCCATGGTGCGCTGCGCCTCGGCGACGCCGGTGCGGCGGGCGAGGAACTCCCGGACGGTCTCGCCGGGGCGGCGCTCCGGCTCCTGGGGCAGATGGCCGACGGTCGCGGTCGGCGGGGAGAGCCTGAGCTCGCCCTGCTCGGGCGTGGTGAGCCCGGCGAGCAGCTTCAGCAGGGTGGACTTGCCCGCGCCGTTGGCACCGACCAGTCCGATCACGTCACCGGGGGCGACGACGAGGTCGAGCCCGGAGAAGAGGGAGCGGTCGCCGTGCCCGGCGGCGAGGTTCTTGGCGACGAGGATGGCGGTCACAGGTCGTAGATCCTAGTCGGCGTGCGGTGTCCGGGTCGCCGCGGTTTCTCCCCGTCGCCGTCCGGGGGTGCGGTCGGCTACCGTCCGGGCGTGGACTCTCAGGGGAACGACGAGGTCGTGGTGGTCGGCGGCGGGGTCATCGGGCTGGCGACGGCGGTGGTGCTCGCCGAGCGGGGCCGGCGGGTGCGGGTGTGGACGCGGGAGCCGGCCGAGCGGACCACCTCGGCCGTCGCGGGCGCGCTGTGGTGGCCGTACCACATCGAGCCCATGGTGTCCGCGTGGACCTGGGCGCTGCGCTCGCTGGAGGTGTACGAGGAGTTGGCCGAGCGGCCCGGGGTGACCGGGGTGCGGCTGGTCGACGGGGTGATGGGCGAGACCGACCTGGCGGACGTCGAGGGCTGGGCGGCGGGCCGGCTGCCCGGACTGCGCCGGGCCACCGCGCGGGAGTACGGGGCCGGGAGCGGCGTCTGGGCGCGGCTGCCGCTGATCGACATGGCGGTGCATCTGCCGTGGCTGCGGGAGCGGTTGCTGCGGGCGGGCGGCGCGGTCGAGGAGCGGACGGTGTCCGATCTGGCGGAGGCCGACGCGCCGGTCGTCGTCAACTGCACGGGCCTCGGCGCGCGGGACCTGGTGGCGGACGCGTCGGTACGGCCCCAGCGGGGGCAACTGGTCGTGGTGGAGAACCCCGGCGTCGACACCTGGCTCGTCTCCACCGCCCCGGACGGCGCGATGGCCTACCTGTTCCCCCAGCCGGGGCGGCTGCTGCTGGGCGGCACGGCGGACGACGACGCCTGGTCGCTGGAGCCGGACCCGACGGTGGCCGAGGGGATCGTACGGCGGTGCGCGGCGCTGCGGCCGGAGATCGCCGGGGCGCGGATCCTGGAGCACCGGGTGGGGCTGCGGCCGGTGCGCCCGGAGGTACGGCTGGAGCGGGAGGACCTGCCGGACGGGCGCGTCCTGGTGCATCACTACGGCCACGGCGGCGCGGGCGTGACGGTGGCTTGGGGCTGCGCCGAGGAGGCGGCGAATCTGGCCACCTCCTCAGCAGCGACGCCCTGAAAGGGGCGCGGGGCCGTGTCGATGTGCGGCTCCGCCGCGCGGGCGCGACCAGTCACGACGAACCCGCGTCCGGCCGACGACCCCCAGCACCCCCTACGGAATCCGATACGTGCCGTGCGGCGTACGTACACCGTCCAGCGGACCGGAGTCGGACCTGCCCGGCGCCGCCCCCGCAGTCGCCGCGGTGAACGCGGCACTACCGCCGACGACCGGCACCCGCGCAGACGTACGGCCCAGATCCAGCGTCAGCGCCCCCGTGTCGGCGGGCGGGTCGATGAGGTCCTTGTCGGTGCCCGCGACGATCAGTGCGAGGCGGTGTCCGGCCGGGACGACGTGGTCGGTGGCGGCCAGGTCGAGGGTGAGGGTGTACGCCCGGCCCGGGGTGAGCGGGACGCCCCTGCCGGGGTCGGCGTACGTGCCGAGGTCGGCCCAGCCCCGGCTGAGGACGGTGAAGTCGACGTCCGCGGTCTTCGCCCTGGTCTCCTTGAAGCAGGCGCTGTCGCCGGCCGTGCTCTCGCCCCAGCAGGTGCGGTCGGTAAGGGTGGTGATGCCCTCGCCGCTCGCCGCGTAGTCGCGGACGGTGTCGGGGCCGAGGTCGACCAGGACGGCGCTGAGGTGGGCGGTCGCGGTGGTCGGGGTGGCGGTGACGGTGACCTCGGAGGAGCCGGACAGGCGCAGGTCGCGGGTGAGCGGCCCGGTGACGAATCCGGCCTTGTCGGGGGTCGGGGTGTCGATCCGCGCGGCCCAGTCGGTCTCGCTCAGCCGCGGGTCGTCGGTGAAGGTCTCGGTGCCGGTTCCCCCGCGCAGGCCGAGGGTGCCGACGCCCGGCCGGCTGCCGGTGGCGGGGCGCAGGGTGGTGGGCTGGGTGCCGCGCGGCGGCCAGACCTCGGAGGTGACCCACTGGTCGGGGTGGCGTTCGACGTCGGCCATCGGCTCACGGTCGATGCCGTTGTCGTAGCCGAGGAGTTCGTGGTCGAACCAGCGGTGGAGGGTGTCGACCCAGGCGGCTCGGCGGAAGTCGAACGGGTCGACGTGACCGGTCTGGGAGAGCCAGAGCTTGCGCTCCACGCCGTTCTTCGCGAGGGCGTCCCACCACTGGCCGAAGTGCTTGGTGCGGACGTTGAGGTCCTGCAGACCGTGGACGAGGAAGACGCTCGCCTTCACCTTGCGCGCGTCCTTGACGTAGTCGCGCTCGGTCCACAGGGAGGTCCAGTCGCCCGTGCGGGGTGCCTCGTCTACGAGTTTCCGCTGGACGGCGGCGCACTTGGCGCGGGCGTCGGGGCTGTCGACGTAGTCGGAGAGCCAGTCGGGGCCGGAGTCGTAGAGCGGGGCGCCCCGGGCGAAGTAGTAGTCGTACCAGGAGGAGATGCCGGCGATCGGGACGATGGTTTTCAGGCCCTTCACGCCGGTGGCGGCGACGCCGTTGGCTATGGTGCCGTCCCAGCTCTTGCCGATCATGCCGGTTCTGCCGTTGGTCCAGCGCGCCTTGGCGGTGGTGGTGCCGGTGCGGGTGGTGTACGCCCTGGCGCGGCCGTTCAGCCAGTCGACGACGGCCTTCGCGGAGAGGATGTCGGAGCGGCCGCCGACGTCGACGCAGCCGTCGGAGCGGTTGGTGCCGGCGAGGTCGACGCCGACGAAGGCGTAGCCGCGCGGGACGAAGTAGTTGTCGTAGAACAGCGGCATCCGGACGACGTTGCCGGCGGCGTCGTACGTCTTGCGCTGGCTCTCGTTGCCGCGGCCGCAGCAGGAGTAGTAGGGGCTGGCGTCCATGATGACGGGCACCTTGCGGCCCTGTGCGGCGGGTTCGCGGGGGCGGACGATGTCGACGGCGACGCGGTCCCGCTTGCCGTCCCCGTCGCCGTCGAGTCCGGTGTCGACCCAGACGGCCTCGCGGATCGCGTTCGCGTAGGAGTAGACGGGCCGGCTCTCGCGCGGGGTGCCGTGGGCGGCTGCCGGGGTGAGGAAGGTCGCCAGCAGAAGGATGATGGCGACGGTCGCGAGCGGTCTCCAGATCGTGAAGCGCATGCGTATCGGCATGCGCGGGACGGTACCTCGGTCAACTCCCGTGCAGAAGAGGGCATCTGAGGGTCCGCTGTGCGCCCTGAGTCTCCGTCACCCGGCACCGCGCGACGGCGGACACCCGCTCCCCGAACTCCTGTCTGACCCGAGGCGGCTTTGGGTAACAAGGCGTGAAGGAGTCATGGAGACCGAGGGGAGAGGTCATGGCAGGCGCGCAGAACGGCAACGAGGGAGTGTGGCGGGTGCTGACCGGGATCGGCGCGCTCTGTGTCGGTATCGGCCTGATCGCGGGCGTACCCGTCCTGGGCCTGCTGGGAGCTCCTCTCGCCATCGTCGGTGTGATCGGGCTGACCGCCGCGCGGCGCAAGTAGCCGGGACGTCCGCCGACGGGGTCAGCGGTCGAGCGCCGCCAGGAGCGCCTCGTGGGACAGGGCCGCGCTCTGTGCGGCCGGGATCGTACAGGCGTACGCCCCGGCCGCCGCGCCGTACTGTGCGCACCGCGACGGCGGTTCGCCGTTGAGGCGGCCGAACAGGAAGGCGGCGGCGAACGCGTCGCCCGCGCCGTTGGAGTCGACCACCGGCGCGGGAGGCGCGGCGGCCGGTATGCGGGTCGACTCGCCGTCCGCCAGCAGATGGGCGCCCTCGGCGCCGGCCGTGGCGACGACCACTTCGGCGCGGCCCCGCTCGACGATGCGGCGCATGGTGGCCTCGGGGTCGGTGAGGGCGGCGGCGGAGACGAACACGACGTCCGCCGCGTACGCGAAGGGCTCGTGGTAGGGGTTCTCCCCGTCCCAGTCGTGCAGGTCGGTGGAGAGGGGCACGCCCGTCTCGCGCAGCACGGGCAGGGCAAAGGCGCAGGGGTGGGTGATGGAGACGTGGACGTGCCGGCTCGCCTCGGCCAGGGACCGGACCACGGACTCGGGGAGCCGGTCTCCGTCGTGCGCGCGGCTCGTGTCGTAGAGGGAGAGCCGTCGGCCGTCGGGGCCGACCAGGTTGACGGCGCGCTTGGTGCCCGCGGGCTGCGGGATCGCGGTGAGGGCGATGCCCTTCTCCCGGTGCAGGGCGCGGACCAGGTCGCCCTCGGGGTCGTCGCCGAGGAAGTCCAGGTGGTGGGTGCGCAGGCCGAGGGCGGCCAGGCCCACGGCGACGAAGTCACCGGTGTGACCGGCGCGGGTGCGGATCCCGCTGTCGATCATGTAGCTGTCGGCGTACGGGAGCGGCAGCTCCGGCACCGGGATGACGGTGTCCACGCCCGCGCCGCCCAGCACCAGGACGTCCGTGTCACGGCTCAACTCCCGCCCTCCCCGTGGTCGTACACCGTCACCGCGATGCCCCGTCGCACGAGCCGCTCGGTGACGAGCGGTTCGACGCGGGACCACTTGCCGCCGGCCAGGCCGCAGCCTATCCGGGGCATGTGCACCGACGCACCGAGTTCGATCACCGGGTCGGCCAGGCGGGACAGGGCCGTGTCGATCGCCTCGTAGCGCACGGGGACGCCCTTGCTGCCCGTGCGGATGCCGCGCTGGCCCACCATGTTGGCGACCCACACGTCGGGCTTCACCTGGACGAGCTGGACCGCACCCAGACCGAAGTCGTTGGAGGCGCGCTCACGGTGCCAGGCGCGGTAGGCCGCCTCCGGCTCCGGCCAGCGGCGCGAGAGCGCCAGGACGAAGCCCTTCCCCCATCCCCCGATGTCGTTGCAGACATGGGCGATCACCTTGACGCCCTTCACCGACGGAACGGTGGCGTCACCCCGGACATACGTGATCTCCTCCGACATGACGCCACCGTAGGCGATGCCACTGACAGTGGCCCTGACCTGCTACTTCGTCAGGTCGGCCAGCTCCCGGTCCGCCGCCTGGGACACCCGCCCGCGCACCCCGAACCAGCCGCCGACCAGGGCGGCCGCGATCACCGGGATCAGCAGGAGGGTCTTGCGGCCGACCTCGGGGTCGTTCCACATCAGGCCGAGGACGGCGAGCAGGAAGGCGATCGTGACGATCTCGGTGACCGGGCTGCCGGGCAGCCGGAAGGAGGGCCGCTCGACCAGGCCCGCCCGGGCGCGGCGGACGAAGACCAGGTGGCAGACCATGATGATCACCCAGGTGCTGATGATGCCGAGGGAGGCGATGTTCAGCACGATCTCGAAGGCCTGGCTCGGCATGACGAAGTTCAGGCCGACACCGAGGACGCAGACGGCGCAGGTCAGCAGGATGCCGCCGTAGGGGACCTGACTGCGGTTCATGCGGGCGGTGAACTTCGGGGCCGAGCCCGCCATGGCCATGGAGCGCAGGATGCGGCCGGTGGAGTACAGGCCGGAGTTCAGCGACGACATGGCGGCGGTGAGGACCACCAGGTTCATCACGTCACCGGCGCCCGAGACGCCGATCTTCGACAGGACGGTGACGAAGGGGCTCTCGTCGGCCGAGTAGACCGAGCCGGGCAGCAGCAGGGCGAGCAGGACGACGGAGCCGACGTAGAACAGGCCGACGCGCCACATGATCGAGTTCACCGCGTGCGGGACGACCTTCTCCGGCTCGGCGGTCTCGCCGGCGGCGACGCCGACCAGTTCCAGGGCGGCGTACGCGAAGATCACGCCCTGCATGACCAGGACGACGGGCATCAGGCCGTGCGGGAGGACACCGCCGTTGTCGCTGATCACGTGCAGACCGGGGGTCCCGCCGCCGACCTCGTGCCGCGTGGCGAGCAGGAAGATGCCGACGCACATGAAGGCGACGAGGGTGGCGACCTTGACGACGGAGAACCAGAACTCCATCTCGCCGAAGATCTTCACCGAGATCAGGTTCACCGCCAGGACCACCGCGAGGGCGACGAGCGCGAGCAGCCACTGCGGGATGCTGGTGAACATGCTCCAGTAGTGCGTGTAGAGCGCGATCGCGGTGATGTCGGCGATGCCGGTCGTCGACCAGTTCAGGAAGTACATCCAGCCGGCGACATAGGCGCCCTTCTCGCCGAGGAACTCGCGCGCGTACGACACGAACGAGCCGGAGGAGGGCCGGTACAGGACCAGCTCGCCGAGGGCGCGGACGACGAAGAAGGCGAAGACGCCGCAGACGAGATAGGCGAGGGCGAGCGCGGGGCCCGCGTTGTGCAGGCGTCCTCCCGCGCCGAGGAAGAGGCCGGTGCCGATGGCGCCGCCGATGGCGATCATGTTGACGTGGCGGTGCTTGAGGTCCTTGCTGTAACCGGCGTCGCCCGCGTCCGCGGGCGTCGTGGTCGCCTGGGGGTGGGCGGCGACTTCGGCCGTGTGCACGGCGTCCTTGCTCACGGGTGGTTCCGTTCTCTGGTGCGCCCGGGCGTTGTGCGTCCGGGTGTCCGTACTGTCGTGGCCGGCGGCTCCCGGGTAGGGGCGCGGACCAAGGCAGCAGCTTCCCAGAGCCCTCTGCGATCACACGTGTCCCGCGTCACAGAGCGTTACTTCTCACACGGCCGCCGCCGCGGCGGCGATACTGCTGCGCATGACGATCGACACCGATGGGCCGCCCCTCACGGTCGACGAGCTGGCCGCCCGCGCGGGGGTGACGGTGCGCACCGTCCGCTTCTACAGCACCAAGGGGCTGCTGCCGCCGCCGGTGATCGGTCCGCGCCGGGTGGGGCACTACGGCCCGGAGCACCTCGCGCGTCTCGCGCTGATCGAGGAACTGCAGCGGCAGGGCATGACGCTGGCGGCGATCGAGCGCTATCTGGGGCAGTTGCCGCCCGGTCTCGACGCGCACGATCTCGCCGTGCACCGGGCGGTCGTGGCCTCCTGGGCCCCGGACACCGTCGAGACGGTGTCCGGGGAGGAGCTCAGGCGGCGGGCGGGGCGGCCGCTGTCCGAGGAGGACGTGGCGCGCCTGGTGGCGATGGACATCGTCGAGGCCGACGGGGCCGGTTCGTTCCGTGTCGACACCGGTCTGCTGCCGCTCGGGGTGCGGCTGCTGGACGTAGCGCTGTCGCAGGAGGTGATCCTCGCGGCCCGCACCGCGCTGATCGAGCACGCGCGCGTGGCGGCGCAGGAGCTGTCCGGGCTGCTGCGGGAGGCGGTGGCCGAGCGGGACACGGAGGACGTGCGGTCGCTGACCGCCCAGATGCATCCCCTGGTGGTGCAGGCCCTGCTGACGACGTTCCAGCGGTCGCTCAGGGACGAGCTGCGCCAGTGGTCGGGGCGGGACGGACAGGACGGACAGGGCTCCCGGGATCAGTGACGGTTCATGCGGCGGGTCAGTCTGCGGCCCCATGACTGGCCCGGCACCTCGACCCAGCGGTGGGTCAGTACGCACAGCGGCAGCAGTACGGCGAAGAAGGACACCAGGAGCAAGGGGTGGTCCCGCCGCTCCCGGCCGATCGTGCCGTCGACCGCGGCGAGCAGCACCGGATGCAGCAGGTAGACCGAGTAGCTGATCACACCCAGCGCGGCCGCGGCCCGCGGGATCCGCCGCCTGCGCACCGCGAGTCCGGCGCCGAAGGTGAGCGCGGCCAGCAGGAACGCCGTGATCCAGCCGCGCCGGGTGAAGTAGGCGCCGTCGCCGTAGGACCAGGCGCTGCCCACCGCGCAGACCAGCACCACGGCCGCCGTACGGGCCGCGACCCGCCAGGTGCTCCCGCCGTGTTCCGCCCGGTGGACGGCGGTGCCGAGGAACATCACGGCGAGGACGACCAGGCTCTCCCACTGCGGCACCGTGCTGTCGAACGCCACCAGGGCGAGCGCGAGAATCCCGCCCAGCACTCCCCCGGCCACGCGCAGGGCGGGCGGTCCGGCGCTCGCGCAGCACAGGGCGAGGGCCATGGCGGCAGCGGTGAGCGCGATCAGCGGACCGGTGCCGATCAGGCCGGCGAGGGCGGAGACCGGCAGGCCGGCGCCCGCCACCGCGGCGACGGCGGCGAGTACCGCCAGGCTCATGGCGACCGATGCGGACCGGTCGTGCCGGCGGACCGTGAAGAGGGCGACGACCAGCAGGTAGAAGGCCATCTCGTAGGACAGCGTCCACAGGACGAGCAGCAGGTTGGGCGTCCCCAGCAGTTCCTGGAGCAGGGTGACATGGGCGACGGCCACGCTCACCGTGCTCTCCCCGCCGAAGTCGCCACGGACCCGGGCGACACCCGCGAGGTCGAGGACGAGGACCGCGCCGACGGCGAGCGCCCACAGGGGGTAGAGGCGGAAGATCCGGCCGGTCCAGAAGCTGCGGACGCAGCCCCGGCGCTCCAGTGAGGCGGGGATGATGTAGCCGCTCACGAAGAAGAACACCATGATCCCGTAGCGGCTGGTGTTGAAGTGCGGCATGAGGTCCCGCCGGAACTCCGGCATGAAGGTGCGGGACGCGTGGTCGAGGACCACCACGAGTGCCGCGACGGCGCGGAGCGCGTCGAGCCAGTCCAACCGTGACCGCTGCGCGCCGTTCACTCGCGTCTCTTTCTCCCGGGAGGTCCTACGGCTGTTCTTGGACCGGAGCGCGAGGAGCGTTACGCGGCGGGGCCCACGAGCCGAACCCCGCAAGCCCGGCAGGGGTTACGGAGTCCGGCTCATGGAGTGCGGTCAGCGGGCGTCGGTGAAGGTCTCCCCCCGCTCCGCCTTCTCCACCAGCAGCGCGGGCGGGGCGAAGCGGTCGCCGTAGCGTTCGGCGAGCTCACGCGCGCGTGCCACGAATCCGGGGAGGCCTCCGTCGTAGCCGTTGATGTACTGCAGGACACCGCCGGTCCAGCCGGGGAAGCCGATGCCGAACAGCGAGCCGATGTTGGCGTCGGCGACGGACGTCAGGACGCCCTCTTCGAGGAGCCGGACGGTGTCGAGGGCCTCCGAGAACAGCATGCGTTCCTGCATGTCCCGGAAGGGGATCTCGGCACCCGCGCGCGTGAAGTGCTCGCGCAGGCCCGGCCACAGGGCGGCGCGCCTGCCGTCCTCGCCGTACTCGTAGAAGCCCGCTCCCCCGCTGCGGCCGGTGCGGCCGAACTCGTCCACCATGCGGTCGATGACGGCCTCGGCGGGGTGGGCGGACCAGGTGCCGCCGGCCTCCTCGACGGCCCGCTTCGACTCGCGGCGGATCTTCTGCGGAAGGGTGAGCGTCAGCTCGTCCATGAGGGAGAGCACCTTGGCGGGGTAGCCGGCCTGGGCCGCCGCCTGTTCGATGGACGCGGGCTCGATGCCCTCGCCGACCATGGCGACGCCTTCGTTGATGAAGTGGCCGATCACCCGGGAGGTGAAGAAGCCGCGCGAGTCGTTGACGACGATCGGGGTCTTCTTGATCTGCCGGACCAGGTCGAAGGCGCGGGCGAGCGCCTCGTCGCCGGTGCGCTCGCCCTTGATGATCTCGACGAGCGGCATCTTGTCGACGGGCGAGAAGAAGTGCAGGCCGATGAAGTCGTCCTGGCGCTCGACGCCCTCGGCGAGAGCCGTGATGGGGAGGGTGGAGGTGTTGGAGCACAACAGGGCGTCGGGGGCGACGACGTGCTCGATCTCCTGGAAGACCTTGTGCTTGAGGGTGGTGTCCTCGAACACGGCCTCGATGACGGCGTCGCAGCCGGCCAGGTCGGCGGGGTCCGCGGTGGGGGTGATGCGGGCGAGCAGGGCGTCCGCCTTCTCCTGGGTCGTACGGCCCCGGGAGACGGCCTTGGCGCACAGCTTCTCGGAGTAGCCCCTGCCCTTGACGGCGGCCTCGAGCGAGACGTCCTTCAGGACGACCTCGATGCCCGCGCGGGCGCACGAGTAGGCGATGCCGGCGCCCATCATCCCGGCGCCGAGGACGGCCACCTTGCGGACCTGGCGGGACTCGACGCCCTTGGGGCGGTTGGCGCCGGAGTTGACGGCCTGGAGGTCGAAGAAGAACGCCTGGATCATGTTCTTCGAGGTCTGGCCCGCCGCGAGCTCGACGAAGTAGCGGGCCTCGATGACCTGCGCGGTCTCGAAGTCGACCTGGGCGCCCTCGACGGCCGCAGCAAGGATGCCCCGCGGGGCCGGGTAGGGCGCGCCGTTGGTCTGCTTGCGCAGGGTCGCCGGGAAGGCGGGCAGGTTGGCGGCGAACTTCGGGTTGGCGGGTGTGCCGCCCGGGATGCGGTAGCCGGGCTTGTCCCAGGGCTGCTGGGACTCGGGATTGGCGTCGACGAAGGCGCGGGCCTTGGCGAGGAGTTCCTCGGGGGTGGCGGCGACCTCGTGGATCAGGCCGTTCTCCAGAGCCCGCTGCGGGCTGTACTGGGTGCCCTGGAGGAGGACCTTCAGCAGGGCGTCCGCGATGCCCAGCAGGCGCACCGTGCGTACGACGCCGCCTCCTCCGGGGAGCAGGCCGAGCGTGACCTCGGGGCAGCCGATCTTGGAGCCGGGGGCGTCGAGGGCGACGCGGTGGTGGCAGGCGAGGGCGAGTTCGTAGCCGCCGCCCAGGGCCGCGCCGTTGAGGGCGGCGACGACCGGCTTGCCGAGGGTCTCGATGCGGCGGAGGTTGCGCTTGATCTCCAGGCCGCCTTCGAACAGCTCCTGGGCCGTCTCGGGCGTGACACGGATCAGGTCGCGCAGGTCGCCGCCGGCGAAGAAGGTCTTCTTGGCCGAGGTGAAGATGATGCCCCGGATGGTGTCCTTCTCGGCCTCCAGGCGGTCGGTTACCGCGGCGAGGGAGGCGCGGAACGCCGCGTTCATGGTGTTCGCGGACTGGTTCGGGTCGTCGAGGACGAGGGTGACGAGGCCGGTGCGGTCCTGTTCCCAGCGGATGGTGGTGCTCTCGGTCATGACAGGGTCTCCGTAGAAGTCTGTTGGTTCCGCCGGGGATTTCAGATGCGTTCGACGATCGTGGCGATGCCCATGCCGCCGCCCACGCAGAGGGTCGCGAGGCCGTAGCGCTTGTCCTGGCGCTCCAGTTCGTCGACGAGGGAGCCGAGGATCATCGCGCCGGTGGCGCCGAGGGGGTGGCCGAGGGCGATGGCGCCGCCGTTGACGTTGACCTTGTCCAGGGACAGGCCCATGTCCTTCACGAACCGCAGCACGACCGCGGCGAACGCCTCGTTGATCTCGACGAGGTCGATGTCGTCGATGGTCAGACCGGCCTTCGCGAGGGCCTTGCGGGTGGCGGGCGCGGGGCCGGTGAGCATGATGGTCGGCTCGGACCCGGAGACGGCGGCGGAGACGATCCGCGCGCGCGGGGTGAGGCCGTAGCGCTCGCCGACCTCCTTGGAGCCGATCGCGACCAGGGAGGCGCCGTCGACGATGCCGGAGGAGTTGCCCGCGTGGTGGACGTGGTCGATCTTCTCCACCCAGTGGTACGTCTGCAGCGCCACCGCGTCGAAGCCGCCCAGTTCGCCGATGTCGGCGAAGGAGGGCTTCAGCGCCGCGAGGGAGTCGGCGGTGGTGCCGGGGCGCGGGTGCTCGTCGTGGTCGAGGACGACCAGACCGCTGCGGTCCTTGACCGGGACCACCGAGCGGTCGAAACGGCCCTCCTTCCAGGCCGTCGCCGCCCGCTCCTGCGACAGGGCCGCGTACTCGTCGACGTCACGGCGGGAGAAGCCCTCGATGGTGGCGATGAGGTCGGCGCCGATGCCCTGCGGCACGAAGTTGACGGCGAGGTTGGTCATCGGGTCGTTGAACCAGGCGCCGCCGTCGGAGGCCATCGGCACCCGGGACATCGACTCCACACCGCCCGCGAGGACGAGGTCCTCCCAGCCCGAACGGACCTTGACGGCGGCCAGGTTGACGGCCTCCAGACCCGAGGCACAGAAGCGGTTCTCCTGCACGCCCGCCACCGTGTCCGGCAGTCCGGCGGCGATCGCCGCGATCCGGGCGATGTCGGAGCCCTGGTCGCCGACGGGGCCGACGACGCCGAGGACGATGTCGTCGATCGCGGCCGGGTCGAGGCCCGGGAAGCGGCTCCGCAGTTCGTGGATGAGGCCGACGACGAGGTCGATGGGCTTCGTGCCGTGCAGGGCGCCGTTCGCCTTGCCGCGCCCGCGCGGGGTGCGGATCGCGTCGTACACGTACGCTTCGGTGCTCACTGGTCAAGCCTTTCGGGGAGGGTGGGCCGGACCGGGTCGGTCGCCCTGCTGGGGGAGGTCGTTCACGGGGGTCTGCGCGAGGTCGCCGGTGAGCCCCGGCAGGTCCCAGTCCCGGGCCACCTCGCGGGTGTCGGCGCCGGGCTGCGCGGGGCCGGAGCGTACGGCCGTGGGGGTGGCGGAGAAGCGGGGCGCGGGGGCCGGCTGGGTGATGCCGCCGTGGTCGGTGAAGGTGCCGCGGGCCGCGAGGTGCGGGTGGTGCGGGGCCTCGCGCAGCGACAGCACAGGCGCCACGCACGCGTCGGAGCCCTCGAAGAGCGCCGCCCACTCGTCCCTGGTACGGGCCTTGAAGCGGGCGGCGACGGCCTCGCGCAGTTCCCCCCAGCGGGTCCAGTCCCGGCGGGCGTCGCGGAAGTCCCCGAGGCCGAGGAGGTCCGTGAACTCGTCGTAGAACTGCGGTTCCAGGGCGCCGACCGCCATGTACCCGCCGTCGGCGGTCTCGTAGGTGCCGTAGTACGGGCAGCCGCCGTCCAGGAGGTTGGCGGCGCGCCGGTCGCGCCAGCCGCCGGCGGCGAGCATGCCGTGGATCATGGCCGAGAGGTGGGCGGTGCCGTCCACGATCGCCGCGTCGACGACCTGGCCCGTGCCGGTCGCGCGCGCGTGGTGGAGGGCGGCGAGGACGCCGACGACGAGGTAGAGGGAGCCGCCGGCGTAGTCGCCGAGCAGGTTGGCGGGGGCCGGCGGGGGTGTGTCCGGGGTGCCGATCATGCCCAGGGTGCCGGTGAGCGCGATGTAGGCGATGTCGTGGCCGGCGCGGTGGGCGAGGGGGCCCTCCTGGCCCCAGCCGGTCATCCGGCCGTAGACCAGCCGGGGGTTGCGGGCGTGGCAGTCCTCGGGGCCCACGCCCAGCCGCTCGGCGACACCGGGCCGGTTGCCCTCGATCAGCACGTCGGCGCGGGCGGCCAGGTCGAGCACGCGCGCGGGGCCGTCCGGTGCCTTGAGGTCGACGACCACCGAGCGCTTGTTGCGGTTGGTGATGTCGTAGGCCGGGTCGACGGCGAGGGAGGGGCCGCCGGGGCGGTCCACGCGTACGACGTCGGCGCCGAGGTCGGCGAGGAGCATCGCGGCGAAGGGGCCGGGACCGATCCCGGCGAGCTCCACCACGCGCACCCCGGCCAGCGGGCCGTGCCCGGACGTGCGTGCCGTCGTCATCCAGCCCCCTTGCTGTGACACAACCGATGTAACACCCGTGATGTTAAGAACGTGTTCCAGTGGGCACAAGAGCTGAGCGAGCAAGCGCTTAGCCAGTCTAGACGCGAAGCCTCCGAGGAGCGCCTGCTCAGCGGGCGTCCAGCTCCGCTATGAGCCGTTTGGGTGCGACCGTGCGGTAGCTCTCCTCGACCCAGTCGCACAGCAGCTCGGCCGGCGGGGCGCCCTTCTGCTCCAGGGGGACGCTCACCCAGCCCGCCTTGCCCAGGCCGTAACCTGCGGGTTCGGCGCCCGGGGAGGCCAGCGCGTGGGCGTGGGCCGTCTCGTCCCCGAGCTTGACGGTGACGCCCAGCGGGTGGCTGCCGTCGTCGACGCCCAGGAAGACGAACACCTTCTTGTTGACCTTGGCGACCGTCTCGCCCCACGGGAACTCCTCGGTCGTGCCCGGCATCCCGAGCGCGAACTCGCGTACTTTCTCCCACTTCTTCAGGGCGTTCCTGTCCACGGCCACCTGCTGCCTCCGGGCTCGTCGTCGGCCTCCGCACTCCTCACGCTAGCCTCAGCCACCGACAGCGGCGCGGGCTGCGGGACCAAGAGGTGTCATGAACGGGCAAGGGGTGTCATGAGCAGGCTAAAGAGGACGGATCGTCCGTACGACATCGTGCTCTTCGGTGCGACCGGATTCGTCGGGACGCTCACCGCCGAGTACCTCGCCGCCCACGCGCCCGAGGATCTGCGCTGGGCGATCGCCGGCCGCAGCGAGGAGAAGCTGGAGCGGCTGCGCGAACGGCTCGGCGGGGCGCCCGGGGTGCTGACGGCCGACGTCTCGGACGCGGCGTCGCTGCGGGCCCTCGCGGAGCACGCGCGCGTGGTGGCCACGACCGTCGGCCCCTACGTGGAGTACGGCGAGGAGCTCGTGGCCGCCTGCGCGGACACCGGCGCCGACTACCTGGACCTCAGCGGCGAGCCGGAGTTCCTGGACCTGATGTACGTCCGGCACGACGCACGCGCGCGGGAGACCGGTGCGCGGCTGGTGCACGCCGTCGGCTTCGACTCCGTCCCGCACGACCTGGGCGTGTACTTCACCGTCCGACAGTTGCCGCAGGGCGTGCCGCTGACGGTGGACGGGTTCGTGACGGTCGACGCGACCTTCTCGGGCGGGACGTTCGCCTCCGCGCTGGGCCAGTTCGCGCGCGGGCGGCAGATGGCCGCCGCAGCGCGGGACCGGGGCCGGCACGAGCCGCGCCTGGTGGGCCGGCGGGCCTCGGCGCCGGTCGGCGCGCCCCGGTTCGCCCCGGAGGTCGGCGCCTGGGCACTGCCGCTGCCGACCGTGGACCCGCAGATCGTGCGCCGGTCGGCGAAGGCGCTGGAACGTTACGGCCCCGACTTCCGCTACCGCCACTACGCGGCCGTACGGCGGCTGCCGGTCGCCGTGGGCGGGGTCGCGGCCGTCGGGACGCTCGTCGCGGCCGCCCAGCTGCCCCCCGCCCGGCGCTGGCTGTCGGACCGGCTCAAGCCCGGGGAGGGGCCGAGCGCGCAGAAGCGGGCCCGCAGCTGGTTCTCGGTCAGGTTCGTCGGCGAGGGCGGTGGCCGGCGGGTGTACACGGAGGTCTCGGGCGGCGACCCCGGCTACGACGAGACGGCGAAGATGTTCGCCGAGGGAGCACTGGCCCTGGCCTGCGACGATCTTCCGCCGACGGCCGGACAGGTCACCACGGCGGTGGCGATGGGCGACGCGCTGACCGAGCGGCTGATCCGCGCGGGCATCCGGTTCCGGGTGGCGGCGAGCCGGTAGGGCCTGCCCGGCGGACCAAGTCGCAGGAAAGCGATGGCGCCCCATGGGCGCGGGTGGCCGGGTGGATGTGGCGATGTTCCGCATCCGAGGGATCGACTTCGCCTTCAGCCGACTGGAGGGCGAAGCTCACATCGGCCACTGGACGAGCGTGTAGACCATCCCGACGATCCAGCCGAGGCCCGCCAGGACGGCGAGGACGAGGGCGGCGTTCACGGCGCGCTCGACGGGCCGGTTCGGGTCGGCGAGAGGCTTCGGGGCACGGTGCGTGGGCATGCGGTGCGTGGTCATGCGGTGGGTCGTCATGGGCACAGCCTCGCGGGCGGCGGGCGGGGCGCACATCCGTACGGATACTCAGACGACGTACTCAGGCGACGTACTCAAACGGCGTACTCGGCACCCTGCCCCGGAGACGGGTCAGGGGCGGGTCGTCGCCTCCTGGAGCACCCGGCGGCACAGTGAGTCGGCCCTGCGGGTCGTCTCCGGGAGGCGGAACCGCGGGGTCAGGGCGAGGGTGTGGGCGCAGGCGTTCTCCAGGGACACGCGGTGGCCGACGGAGACGAAGACCGGCTTGACGCCCGCCCGGGTGCGCAGGGCACGCCCCACCTCCTCGCTCCCGGCGAGCAGCGACGAGGAGGATCCGCGCGGTGCGTCCGGGTCGTCGTACGTGAAGGTGAAGGGGTTCTTCGCGACGCCGATCGTGGGCAGGCCGGTGAGGACGCCGAGGTGGCCGGCGAGACCGAAGCGGCGCGGGTGCGCACGACCGTAGCCGTCGCAGACGACCAGGCCGGGCGGGCAGGGCAGGGCGTCGAGGGCGGCCAGCACGGTGGGGAGCTCCCGGAAGGCGAGCAGGCCGGGCACGTAGGGGAACGAGATCCGTCCCACGGCGGTGGCCTCGGCGACGACGTCGAGGCTCGCCGCGTCCAGCACGACGGCCGCGGCCGCGACGACGTCCCGCTCGTCGTCGTAGGCGACGTCCACCCCCGTCACCTGTCCCGTGCCGGGCGGCGGCCCCGGCTCGTCGAGCACCACCTCGGCCCGCAGCTCGTCCTGGACGGCGCGGGCCTCCTCCTCGGTCGCGGGCCAGCCCGCGGGAATGCCTACAGTCGTCATGATGGGGACGAGCGTACGGCTCCCGCGCGCGGGCCCGCGATCGGGTTCCCGGCGCCCCGTCAGCTCTTCCTGCCGCCCAGGGCGCGCTGCAGCCGGCTCTTGTTCATGTCCGAACGGCCCTTGATGCCTCGCTGCTTGGCCTCCTCGTAGAGCTGGTCGTACGTGGGCCCCTGGGAGCCCTTGCCGGACCGCAGGCCGCCCCGCCTGCCGGACGACATGTCCTGCGTGGAGGTGCGGCTGGCGGTCTTCGACTCGCCGGACCGGGCGCGTTCCTTGTTGACCGTCCGCGCGGCGATCTCCTCCGCGCGGTCGGTGCTCTCGCCCCGGTCCTGCGCGCTCTTCTTGATGTGCTCGTACTGGCGCTCCCGCTTGGGGCTGGAACCGCGTGGCATGTGCGCTCACTCCTTCCGGGTGCGCTTCCTGTCCGCGGTCCGGGTACCCCGAATTCGGTCAGTTCTCCAGGCGTGCCACCCGCCCTTGTTCACCGGCGGCCCAGCAGCCGAGGTCGGGAGCGCAGTCCACGGTGTCGTACGAGCCGGTGTCGACGGTGCGCCAGGTGCGGCCGGCGTCGGTGGTCAGGTCGGTGCCCGTGGGCCCGACGGCGAGGGCGGCGGTGCGGCTGTGCGGGAGCCAGGTCACGCCGGAGCGGTAGGCGGGCGGCGGGGTGGCCGCGGGGCGCCAGGTGCGGCCTGCGTCGCCCGTAGCGGCGGCGGACCGCGGGGAGGGCTGGTCGGCGCGGTAGTCGCCGCCGACGGCGAGGCCGTGGGCGCGGTCGCGGAAGGCGAGGGCGAAGACCCCGCGCGCGGGATCGCCCGCCGGGACGGGGGTGTCCGTGACCGTCCAGGTCAGGCCGCGGTCGGCGGAGTGCATCACACGCGCGCGTGCGGCTCCGCCGGTGGCCAGCCAGACGTCCTTCGGGCCGGAGGAGACCAGGCACTGGCCACTGGCCGCGAAGCCCGCCTCGCCGTCCAGCGCGGCCGGCATGCCCTTGTCCGGCAGCACTTTCCAGGAACGGCCGCCGTCACTGGTCGACAGGATGCGGAACCTCCCGTCCACCGGGTCGCTCATGGCGAGGCCGTGGCGGCGGTCGAAGAAGGTCAGGCAGTCGTAGAAGGCCTTCGCGTCGGTGTTGCGGAAGGACTCCGTCCAGGTCGCTCCGCCGTCCTCCGTGCGGTACACGCGCGAGGCCTCGCCCTCGCCGATCGCGAGCACCACCGCGCGGCGCGCGTCGAACGCCTCGATGTCCCGGAACTGCAGGTCGGCCGCGCCGGGCGGAGAGACGTTCCGCCAGCTCGCCCCACCGTCGGTGGTGCGCAGCACGGTGCCCTGGGTTCCGGACACCCACGCGGTGTGCCGGTCCACCGCGGACAGCCCCCGGAAGCGCACGGAGGCGCTGCCGGTGTCCTTGAGCGCCCAGTGCGGATCGCCGTGGGCCTGTGCCGGGACGGCGGTCAGCGCGGCCAGTGCCGCCGCGGCGACCGCCGCGGCCGCCCACGCCCTCCCCCGCGCTGTTCTTACCGTCCTTACCGTGCGTCGCGTCTTCCCCAAGCGCCTCATGGCGGGGGAAGCTAGCCCACGGCACCGGTGGCGTCCAGAGGCCCTCGCTCGCCTCAACCGCCCTACCGGACACGGCAGAAGAGATGCGTCACTCCCGTGCATGAAAGGCGGTGACCGAGGTCACTCGGAATCGGTGTGCACGGATCGGCCGGTTCCAGCGTCTCTTCCTGTGTCCGGCCCCACCCGCCCGGAAGTCCCGACCGTCCTCAGCAAGGGAGCAAGGCGTTGTCCACCGTCATCGAGCAGCCCGTAGAGGCCCGCCTGGTCGCCGCCGCGCCTCGGATGCCGAGCATCCCCGCCATGCTGCACTACGACCGGCGCGATCCCTTCGCCGTCCGCATGACCTTCCCGGCGCCGGCGACCCTGGAGGGCGTCGAGGTCTGCTGGACGTTCGCCCGCGAACTGCTGGCCGCCGGCCTCGAAGAGGCCGAGGGCCACGGCGACGTCCGCGTCCGCCCGTACGGGTACGACCGCACGGTGCTGGAGTTCCACGCCCCCGAGGGCACCGCCGTCGTGCACGTCCACTCGGCGGACATCCGCCGCTTCCTGCGGGCCGCCGGCGAGCTGGTGCCGGTCGGTCTGGAGCACCTCCAGCTCGACCTCGACCACGACCTGGCGGAGCTCATGCGGGACGCCTGCTGATCCTCGGCGGCCCTTCCCGTCGCCCGCGCGGCTCCCTCGCGTCGACTCCCTTGCTGCGGCGCCTTTTTAATCCTTTGACGGGGCTGCCGGCCCCTCCTATCGTCTGAAGCGGTCCTGTTGCCGTCGATTGGAGAAGGACGTTGCTCGTCTGAGGTCCTGAGACACCTCGCCCCACCCACGTGTGGGCGCTGCGTGCGACCTCGGCGTTCGAGCCGTCCTTGCGCAACAGGGCTTTCTGCATGCCCCCGCGCTCCCCGCTCCCGCGGTGGTCGCCGCCCTCCGGTGTCTCGACACGCGTCTGCCCCTGACCGCACACGCCACCGCGAGGCCCCTCATGACACGATCCATCACCTGTTCCTCCCTCGCCTTCTCCTGGCCCGACGGCACCGCCGTCTTCGAGGACCTCGACGTCGCCTTCGGCCCCGGCCGCACCGGGCTCGTCGGCGTCAACGGCTCCGGAAAGTCGACCCTGCTGAAGCTGATCGCCGGACGGCTCAGCCCCTCCGACGGCACCGTGCGGGTCGCGGGCGAGGTCGGCTACCTCCCGCAGAACGTCACGCTGGACACCGGGCTGAGGGTCGACGAGGCCCTCGGTATCGCCGTACAGCGCGCCGCCCTGCACGCCATCGAGGCCGGCGACGTCTGCGCGGAGCACTTCGAGACCGTCGGCGACGACTGGGACGTGGAGGAGCGCGCCCTGGCCGCCCTCGGCGAACTCGGCCTCGGCCACGTCGGTCTGGACCGCACCGTCGGCGAGGTGTCGGGCGGTGAGTCCGTCCTGCTGCGGCTGGCCGCGCTGCTGCTGCGCCGCCCGGACGTCCTGCTGCTCGACGAGCCGACCAACAACCTCGACCTGTACGCCCGGCGCCGGCTGTACGCGGCCGTCGCGTCCTGGCCGGGCGTGCTGGTCGTGGTCAGCCACGACCGGGAACTGCTGGACCTCGTCGACCAGATCGCCGACCTGCGCGCCGGGGAGATCACCTGGTACGGCGGCAACTTCTCCGCCTACGAGGAGGCCCTCGCCACCGAACAGGAGGCCGCCGAGCGCATGGTGCGCGTCGCCGAGGCCGACTTCCGCAAGCAGAAGCGCGAACTGGCCGACGCCCAGGTCAAACTGGCCCGCCGCAAGCGGTACGGGCAGAAGATGTGGGACCAGAAGCGCGAGCCGAAGATCGTCATGGGGGCGCGCAAGCGTGCGGCGCAGGAGTCCGCGGGCAAGCACCGCATCCTGCACGAGGAGCGGCTCACCGAGGCGAGGGAGCGGCTCGACGAGGCCGTGGAGGCCGTACGGGACGACGACGAGATCCGCGTCGACCTGCCGTACACGGCCGTCCCGCCGGGCCGGGACGTCCTCACCCTGCGGGACCTGGAGCTCGCGTACGGCGCGCGCGTGGCGGGCGGTCTGGAACTGCGCGGCCCGGAGCGGGTGGCGCTGGTCGGACGCAACGGCGCGGGCAAGACGACCCTGCTGCGCACCATCGCCGGGGAGCTGGCGCCGCTCGCGGGCGAGGCGCACGCGCACGTGCCGTTGCGGTTCCTGCCGCAGCGCCTGGACGTCCTCGACGACGAGTCGACCGTCGCCGAGAACGTGGCGCGGTTCGCGCCGGGCGCCACCAACAACCGGGTCCGGGCCCGGCTCGCCCGCTTCCTGTTCCGGGGCGCCCGCGCCGACCAGAAGGCGGGCACGCTCTCCGGCGGGGAACGCTTCCGGGCGGCCCTGGCGGCGCTGATGCTCGCCGAGCCGGCTCCCCAGCTGCTGATGCTGGACGAGCCGACGAACAACCTCGACATGGCGAGCGTCCGGCAGCTCACCACGGCCCTGGAGTCCTACGAGGGTGCCCTCGTCGTGGCCAGCCACGACCTGCCCTTCCTGGAGTCGATCGGCATCACCCGCTGGCTGCTGCTGGACGGGGAGGTGCGGGAGAGCAGCCTCGAGGAGGTGGCCGGTCCGGCCTAGGCCCGCGGTCTCAGGAGGGGCACAGCCGGGCGACAGGGGTTTTGTCCTGGTGGACCGGCGCTGCATGATGGCGGACCGGCGCCTTGTCAGGGGCGCCGGTCGGGCCCGCGGTGCGATCCGCCGGTACGGGCCCGAGCCACCGCCGATTCGGAGACCCGTCCGTGCCCAGCAAGAAGGCCCTCGTCCGCCGCCCCGGCCCCCGCCTCGCCGACGGTCTGGTGACCCACATCGAGCGGGAGAAGGTCGATCCGGAGCTCGCCCTGGAGCAGTGGGAGGCATACGGGGAGGCGCTGCGCGCGCACGGCTGGGAGACCATCGAGGTCGATCCGGCCGAGGACTGCCCGGACTCCGTGTTCGTCGAGGACACGGTGGTCATGTACCGGAACGTGGCGCTGATCGCGCGCTCGGGCGCCGAGTCCCGGCGGGACGAGACCGACGGGGTCGAGGAGGCCGTGGCCCGGCTGGGCTGCTCGGTGAACTGGATCTGGGAGCCGGGCACGCTGGACGGCGGGGACGTGCTGAAGATCGGCGACACGATCTACGTCGGGCGGGGCGGGCGGACCAACGCCGCCGGGCTGCAGCAGGTGCGGGCCGCGTTCGAGCCGCTGGGGGCGCGGGTGGTCGGCGTACCGGTGAGCAAGGTGCTGCACCTGAAGTCGGCGGTCACCGCGCTGCCCGACGGCACGGTGATCGGGCACATCCCGAAGGTGGACCGGCCCTCGCTGTTCCCGCGGTTCCTGTCGGTGCCCGAGGAGGCCGGCTCGCACGTGGTGCTGCTGGGCGGTCCCAAGCTGCTCATGGCGGCGAGCGCGCCGAAGACGGCGGAGCTCTTCACCGATCTCGGGTTCGAGCCCGTCGTGGTCGACATCAGCGAGTTCGAGAAGCTCGAGGGCTGTGTGACATGCCTCTCGGTCCGGCTGCGGGAGCTGTACGCCTGAGTGGGTGAGCGGATCACCTTCTCAGCTCCGGGACCTGCGGATCCCGGGGCTCTTCCGGATGTCCCGAATTCCTTTGCGAAGCCTGGCTGATCAGCGATCTTTACAACGAACTTAACCTACGGCTTCGTAACCTACGGATTCGTAGCCTACGATCCCGTAGGTTCCGGTGCCGCGCGCCGGAGTGTTCTGCTCCGTTTTTCCCTGTCCCCCTGGAGTACCTCGTGACGATCACCTCCCCTCACCTCGGCAGCCCCGCCGTCTGGACCGACGCCAAGCTGCTGTACGCGCTGGAGGAAGTGGTCGAGACCGAACTCAACCGGCATCTGAAGGTCGCCAAGGACTGGATGCCGCACGAGTACGTGCCCTGGAGCGACGGCCGCAACTTCCCCGGGCTCTTCGAGGACGGCGAGGCCTGGGACAAGGAGCAGTCCAAGGTCACCGAGATCGGCCGTATCGCGCTCGTGGTGAACCTCCTCACCGAGGACAACCTCCCCAGCTACCACCACGAGATCGCCTCCCTGTTCGGCCGGGACGGCGCCTGGGGCACCTGGGTGCACCGCTGGACCGCCGAGGAGGGCCGGCACGGCATCGTGATGCGCGACTACCTGCTCGCCTCGCGCGCGGTGGACCCGGACAAGCTGGAGCGGTTCCGGATGGAGCACATGAGCGAGGGCTTCGAGTCGGACAACCGCCACTCGATGCTCCACTCGGTCGCCTACGTCGCCTTCCAGGAGCTCGCGACCCGCATCTCGCACCGCAACACCGGCCACCAGTCCGGCGACCCGGTCTGCGACCGCATGCTGGCCCGCATCGCGACCGACGAGAACCTGCACATGGTCTTCTACCGCAACCTGCTGAAGGCCGCCTTCGAGCTCGCCCCCGACCTCACCATGCAGGCCGTGCGGGACGTCATCGTGAACTTCCGCATGCCCGGCCACGGCATGCCCGGCTTCGAGCGGTTCGCCGCGCAGATGGCGATCGGCGAGGTCTACAACCTGCGCATCCACCACGACGACGTCCTCCAGCCCGTCCTGCGCCACCTCAAGGTCATGGACATCGACGGCCTCGGCGCCGAGGGCCGCCAGGCCCAGGAGGAGCTGGGCCTGTTCCTGGGCGGCCTGGACTCGGAGGCCGCGAAGTTCGACGAGAAGCTGGCCGCACGCAAGGCCCGGATGGCGGCCCGCGCCGGAGCCTGATCCACACGGCGCACGCCACGCCGGAGCCTGGTCCGCGGCGCGGGCGGAGACATGATCTGCGGCGTGCGCCGACCCGCCCTGCGCGGGCTCCGGAGCCAGCTCCCCTGCGGGCGCCGGGACATGATCTGCGGCGAGCGCCGACCCGGTCTGCAGCGCGGGCCGGGACCTGGTCCGCGGCTTGCACGGGCCTGAACCGCGGCACGCGCCGGATCCTGATCCACACGGCGCACGCCGCGCCGGAGCCAGCTCCGCGGCGGGCGCGGGGACATGATCTGCGGCGAGCGCCGGAGCCTGGTCCGCGGCGGGCGCCGGGACGTGATCTGCGGCGTGCGCCGGGGCCCGTAGCGCCGCGCGTGGGGCGCGTCGAATTGGCGGTGCGTCCTGTTGGTCCGCTGCGGCATCATGCCGCCATGCTGGACGACACGACACGGCTGGCGGTCGGCTTCCTGGTCGGCCTGGCCGACGAGGACACCTCCGCGCGCGTCCGGGCGCGCGTCGGGCTGCCCCAGGACGAGGCCCCCGGACTGGACCGGCGACGGATCAGGCGTGCCTGGGGCTGGTCCCCCGTACCGTCGTCCGTCGCACTGTGGGTGCTGGAACAGGACGATCCTGAGCTGAACGTCCTGGCCTGGCCGCGCCTCGGCCAGAACGCGGGCCTGCGCCGGGCGGTCGCCCGAGGGGTGCCCTTCGGTCCCGGCCGCACCGAGCCCGTACCGGTGGATCGCTCGCTGCGGGAGCAGGAACCCGACGTCCCGGAGAGCTACGTCCGCCTCGGCCTCGTCGGCTCCCTGCGCGCGGCGGACTCCCTGACCCGCGCCCGCGCGGCGGGCTCCATGGTGCTGACCCGGGACGACTGGGAGACGGTCACCGCAGCCGACTCCGAGCAACCGCTGCCCGGCTACACGCGCTGGGTCCTGTCCGTGCGCCCGGACTGCCCGCCCGCGCTGCGCGCCCAGTTCGGCTCGCACGCCAGGTTCACCCACCGGGTGCGAGAGGCGGGCGTACTCGACGGCCCCGCCGAGTACGCGACCGCGCACCGCCCGGCGGTCCGGGTCCTCGAAGTCCTGGCCATGGGCCGGCTGATGTTCCCGCACCGCGTCCACGACGCCGAGGACGCGCTGCGCCCGCTCGTCCGGAAGCACCTGGGCGGGCGCGAGGAGGCCTGGGCCGTGCTGGCCCAGATCGCCCAGACCTTCCACGGGACTGCACCCGAGCTGGTGGTGACGGCCGGCGCCCTCGCATGACCACGGCCGAGGGGACGGGGCGGCTGGATTCGAACCAGCGTGTTCCAGTTTTGGAGACCGGTGCGCCTGCCTCTGCGCTACGGCCCCGCCCTTGCCGCAGAGCGTAATGCCTTGGCCCGTTGTCAGTGCGGCCTGCTACCAATGAGGCACCGGGGGAAGCACGGCACGGGGGGCGTGAGCATGGGGTACGGGGAGCAGGGGCGGCGTGCGCCGGTGGTGGACCTGGCCGACCGCAGGGCGCTGGAGGCGTACCGGCCGGCCGATCCGGAGGTCGTCGAGGAGGCCCGGCGGCTGAAGGAGGCCGCGCTGCTGGACTTCGGGCTGACGGAGTCGGCGGTGGCGTCCTGGCTGTACGCGAAGTGCCACCACCAGATCCCGACGACGGTTGTGGACACGGCGGCCGTGGTCGCCTCCGGCGACGGCACCTGCCTGCTGCTGTACAACCCGGACTTCTTCGTCCGACTGGGCCTGGACGGCGTGAAGTTCGTCCTCTTCCACGAGGCGCGGCATCTGGTACACCGGCACCTGCTGGCCGAGCCGGAGCTGCGCGAGGACCCGGTGTTCGAGCTGGCCGCCGAGGTGGCCGTCAACCATGTCGCCCTGGTCCGGCTCGAGCGGGCGGGGCTGCCGCTGCTGGACGGCCGTCCCACGGGCATCGACCCGAGGCAGGTGTACGACGCCTACGTCGAGGACCTGACGGCCCATGGGCTGGAGCCGGTGGCGTACGAGACGTTCGCCGAGACGGACATGCGGGTGTACGGCGAGCTGAAGCGGATGCACCACCCGCCCGTCGTCGAGCGGCGGCTCTGCGTGCACCTGCTGGGCGGGGTCCCCGCCGACCAGGAGACCGTCGACGCGGTGACGTCCTCGGCGCTGCTGAACTCCCTGCTGGCGGCCCGGCGCGGGCACGCCGGGGCGGAGGGGGAACTGCTCGAGCTGATGGGCCGCACCGAGGGCGACTCGGCGCGGGCCGCCCGGCTCTGGGGCACCCTGGGGGCGGGTGCGCTGCGCGGCGGGACCACGCGCACGCGTACGGTCCACTGGTGGCAGCGCTGGCTCGTCGACGTGCTCGCTTCGAAACTCCGGGACGGCGAGCGGCTGGTGTACCCCAAGAAGCGGGGCGCGCTGCTCGCGGCGCTCGGCCAGGACCCGATGCTGGCGCGGCGCGGCCCCGTCCGCGAGAAGGTCCTGGTGATCGCGTACGACACGTCGGGGTCGATGCCGGACCATGTGATCGGCTGGCTCACCGACCTGGTCGGACGGATCGACGGGGTGGAGGCGCACTGGCTGTCCTTCGACGGCGTGGTGATGCCCTTCAAGCCGGGCGAGCGAAGCGAGATGGGGGTGCCCCCGGACGACGTCTGGGGGAAGGTCTACGGCGGTGGCGGCACCAGCTTCGAGGCGGTGGCGGACTACGTGGAGGGGCGTACGGAGGTGAACGGCCGCCGTTTCGACGAGAACCCGGACGCGGTCCTCGTCCTGACCGACGGGTACGCGCCGCCGATCACGCCCGCCGAGCCGGACAAATGGATTTGGCTGATCACCGAGCGCGGCAGTGAGTGGCCCGAGACGCACACCCCTGCGATGGCCTGCCATCGCGTGACCACAGGATCGCGGTAGATGACCACGGAAGCACAGCAGTCGACCACCTCACGCCTCGAGTCCTTCATCGACGCGATGATCGACCTGGGGCAGACGGGCCAGATCTTCGGCGAACACGGCATCGGCAAGACGGCGACGTTCTTCTCCCACATCACGCGCACCCGTCCGGACACCACCCTGGTGTACGTGCCGGCGGCCAACCTGACGCCGGACGACCTGCTCGTCAACGCGCCGGTGCGCGACCCGCACTCCGGTGAACTGGTGCTGCGTCAGCTGGTGATGAGCCAGCTGAAACCGGGCCGGCCGTTCGTGCTGCTCATCGACGACTCGCTGCAGGCGGGCGACACCATCCAGTCGCAGCTGATGCAGATCGCCTGCAACTGGACGCTGGGCGAGCACGACCTGCGGGCCCTGGGCTGTGTCGGGGTCTTCCTCACGGACAACGAGTCGCTCGCGGAGACCTCGGCACGGCGCGGCGACCTCGCGCTGCTGGACCGGATGGTCACGCTGCGGATCACGGCGAACGACACGTCGTGGCGGCGCCACCTCGCGGCCACGTACCGCCCCTGGGACCTGCGTCCGGTGTTCGCGCTGTGGGCGTCGCTCTCCCCCGCCCTGCGTGAACTGCTGTCCCCGCGCACCCTCGACCACGTCCTCGCCAACGCGCGCGAGGGCTTCCCGCTGCGCTGGGGCCTGCCCCTGGTCGACGGGGAGCGGCTGCGGCTCGCCGAGCCGGGACCGGACGGCCGGCCCGGGCAGAACCGCACGGCCGAGATCCTGGACCGGCTCGCGCGGGCGCTGGGCGTGCCCAACCCGGCCACGATCCCCGACCCGGTACGGCAGGTGGTGCGGGCGGCACTGCGCAACCGCTGGACGGTGCTGCTGCAGGGCCCGCCCGGGTGCGGGAAGACGGAGCTGGTGCGGGAGACGGTCCGGGAGGGGCTGGGCCGGGACGCGCTGTACTTCTCGCTGCCGGTGACGAACGTGGAGGACCTGTGCGCGCCGGTGCCGTCGCCGGACGGCACCCTGGACAATTTGCTCGCCGTGCGGTTCACCGGGCCCGAGCCCAAGGCGATCGTGTGGGACGAGTACAACCGGCCCAAGGACAGAGCCGCGTTCGCGAAGCTGATGGAGATCACCCAGGAGTGGTCGCTGGCCGGGCGGCGGATCGAGAACCTGCGGGCCCAGATAGCCGTGCAGAACCCGCCGTACCACCTGGGCCGCAAGCTGCTGGTGTCCCGGAACAACATCGCGCAGGCGACCCGGTTCACGGCTTCCCTGGAGGTGGCGCCGGAGGACATCCCGGCCAACGAGTGGCTGCTGGAGCGGTACGGGGCGGACGCCGAGACGGTCCTGGAGTGGTGGAAGCACGACATCGACGAGGAGGGCCGCGCCTGGATCACCAAGCGCACCCTGGAGCGGCTGATCAAGCTGCACCGGCGGGGGCTGCCGCTGGAGATGGCGACGGTCTACCTCGGCGACGGCGAGTACGCGCCCGTGCCGCTGACGGCCCTGATCGACCGGCTCCAGGGCCGTCAGGTCACCGGCCTGCGCGAACTGGCCCGGGACGCGGACGCCTGGGAGGCCCGGCTGCGCCGTGCGGCCGCGCGGTCGGACGAGGGCGGCAACGACAGTGACGTCGTCCACCAGATCCTCGCCAACGCGGAGTTGTCCCAGTTGCGCAGGCACCGCGCGGTGGTGGCCCGGCTGGTCGTCCATCTGCCGCCGAAGCTGCGGGCCACATACCTGGTGGGGGCGTCGGAGAAGCAACAGCGGTTCTGGATGGAGGTGTTCACGGGGCAGGGAGGACGGTGAGGCCAGGGGGAGGTGACATCAGTCCTCTTCCGACGACGTCGGTGGGGCCGGTGCCGTGCGGTGCACGCTGCGGACGGCGGCGACGTCGGGGGACACGGTCGGGGGCGGGACCTGGGCGCTGAGGGCCGTCAGGCGGCGTTTGACGCTGGTCGCGATGGACTGGCCGAGGACGAAGCGGGTGGGCGTGGTGGCCCGGGGAGCGTGGTCGAGGAGGCGGTGGGCCTCGCGGCTGCGCAGGCCGGTGTGGCGCAGGAACAGATGGGCGAGGCGGTGTTCGCCGGCGGCCAGCGTCCGTCCGATGGTGTCGGCGGCCGCGAGGTCGAGCCGGTTGTCCGCCGCGCCGAGCACGGCGGCGGCCCGGACCCGGCCGAGGTCCAGCAGGGTGACCCCGGCCGCGGTGGCCGCGCACACCAGTTCGGCGGCGGCCCGCGGTCCGATGCCGTTGCTGGCGACCGACAGCCGGGTGAGCCGCCCGTAGGGCGCCCGGGCCAGCGCGTCGGCGAGGCGGAGGGCGCCGGCGTCGCCCAACCGGGCGGCGGACACGTAGAGTTCGTCGATCGCGCCGGCGGCGATCACCGCGGCGAGTGCCTCGGCGCCCGGTTCGCCCAGCGGGTTGCCGCCGACGAAGAGCCGCTCGATACGGCGTCCGTTGCCGGCGGCGGCCCGCAACGCGTCGGCCAGGACGGCGAGGCCCGCCGCGTCGAGGCCGGTCTGGACGAGGTCGAGGGTGCGCAACGTCCGGGCGGAGTCGATGAGTTCGGCCGCCGCCCGGCCTCCTGCGCCGCCCAGTGGATTGCGCTTGAGCCACACGCCGGTGACGACCTGCGGCGAGGCGCGCAGCTGGTCGGCGATCCGGCAGGCGCCGCCGGCGGTGATGCCGTTGCAGCCGAGGTAGAGCGTCTCGACCGGCGCGTCCGTGGCGGCCACGGCGGCGGCTCCGTCGTCGCCGAGGGCGTCGGTGCCCAGCAGCAGATGGCGTACCGGTGACGGGCCGTCGGCCAGGGCCTCGGCGATCAGCGCGGCGCCCTCCGCGCCCAGCCCCTGTTTGCACAGGTCCAGGCGGCCGTCCGGCAGCGCCGTCCCGGCCGCGAAGTCCAACCGCTCCCCCGCCGGCCGGCCGGCGCGCAGCCAGTCGAGCAGCGGGGCGAGATCGGCGACGGGGCGGGGAACGACGTACGGCACTCCGGCGAAGCCGGCCCGCCCGGTCGCCGGCCCGGGAGCGGTCGTCGGCCCGGGCCCGGCCGTCGGCCCGGGCACGGTCGTCGGCCCGGGCACGGTCGCCGGGTTCTCCTCGCTCACCACTCCGCCTCCCGGTAGTCCTTCAGGAACACGCCCGACACCGGGTCGCCGGCCTCGCCGCGCACGATCGGGTCGTACACCCGCGCCGCGCCGTCCACGACGTCGAGCGGGGTGCGGAAGCCGGCGCCCGCCATACGGGCCTTCTTCGGTGCCGGGTTCTCGTCGGTGATCCAGCCGGTGTCGACGGCGCACATGTGGACGCCCTGTCCCGCGAGTTCGGCGGCGCTGGTGCGGGTGAGCATGTTGAGGGCCGCCTTGGCCATGTTGGTGTGCGGATGGCCCGGCATCTTGTTGCGCACGGCGAACCGGCCCTCGACGGCGGTCACGTTGACGACGTAGCGGCGCGGGTGCGGGGAGGCGAGCAGCAGCGGCAGCAGCCGGTCGCACAGCAGGGCGGGGGCGAGGGCGTTGACGAGCTGGGTCTCCAGGACCTCGGCCGGGTCGAGCGCGCCGAGCGTCGCCGACCAGGAGTTCTCCGGGGAGGGGTCGGGCAGCAGTCCGGCCTCGTCGGCCTCGCGCAGGGCCGCCGGCAGGGAGGCGGCACCGCCCTCGAGCATCCGCATCGGCGCGAACCCCGGTGCCTGCCGCGCTCCTTCGGGCAGCGCGTCGTACTCGTCGGCCGCCAGCAGGGCGTACGACTGCGGCGGACGGCGCACCGTCTGGGCCGCGTTGTTGACGAGGATGTCGAGGGGCTCGCCCTCGGCGCGCAGTTCCTCGCACAGGCCCAGCACCTGGCGCGGGTCGCGCAGGTCGACGGCGAGGACGGTGAGCCGGTCCCGCCACGTCCCGCTGCCCGGTTCGGCGTGGAAGCGGCGCACGGTGTCGTGCGGGAAGCGGGAGGTGACCAGGACCTCCGCGCCGTCCCGCAGCATCATCAGCGCCAGCTGGAAGCCGATCTTCACGCGTCCGCCGGTCAGCAGGACCCGGCGCCCGCCGAGATCGGTGCTCAGGGCGCGGCGCGCGGTGTTGTCGGCGGCGCACGCGGGGCAGAGCCGGTGGTAGAAGGTGTCGATGTGTCGATACGGCGACTTGCAGACGTAGCAGGTGCGCGGCCGCTGGAAGACGCCTCCGGTGCCGGAGCCCGCCAGGGGTGCGTCCTCGCGCCGGTCCACGGCGCCGGTCACGGTGGCGGCCATCGCCGCGGCGTCGGCGGCCGACACCTCTGCGCCCCGGGCCTTGCGCCGCCTGAGCCGTCCGTCGCGCGCGAAGGACGCGGCGACCTGCTCGGCCCGCAGCCGTACGAGATCGTCGACGGGCAGGGCGCGCAGCTTGCCCACGACCTGGTGGAAGGCGGCCATCTCCGCCTCGGTGACCGGCGAGGTGACCGCCGCCGCCGTGCTCTCCTCGCCCATCCGTCCCCGCCCCCGCGCTCGCCGTACCGCGGTCCCGACCGGATTCGAACCGGCGTATCCACCTTGACAGGGTGGCGAGTCTGCCTCTGCTCTACGGGACCCCCGTCGCGCCCGGACGACCGGATTCGAACCGGCGTATCCGGCTGGGCAAGCCGGCGCGACTGCCTCTGCGCTACGTCCGGAGGCGCTCCCGGATCCTAACCGCACCCCCGCGATGCGGTCGCTCGGATTTTCGGGCCGCCTTCAGTGGCGTGGTGACGGCTCAGCGGGACGTGCGCCTGATCTGGAGGCGCTCCTTCTCGGACAGGCCGCCCCAGACGCCGAAGCGCTCGTCGTTGGCCAGGGCGTAGTCGAGACAGGCCACGCGCATCTCGCACATGCCGCAGATGCGCTTGGCCTCCCGCACCGAACTGCCGGGCTCGGGGAAGAAGAAGTCCGCCCCGGTCTGCGCGCACAGCGCCTCGCGCTGCCAGCCGAGGTCGGGTGTGGGGATCGTGTCGGTATGCATGGCCAGGATCGTGGCGCGCGGCGAAAAACGTTCGATCAACGCCAGATATACGCGGCACGGCAGGGCCGTCCGGCCGCCTCGATGATGACCGGGGCCGGGCCGTCGCGCACGGCGGCGCGCGGAAACACAGGGACTCCGAAAAGTAACCGCAGGTAACCGGAAGGGGGGCCGCCGCGCCGGGGCCGCACTCCGGCAGCGATTGTCAGTGGGCGGTGCAAGACTCGGCAGTGCAGGCAAGGGGACCCTTGTGAGGAGGGCGATCATGCTCACCACCCGTTTCGTCGACGGTGCTCCCAACTGGATCGACCTCGGTACGCCGGACATCGACGGCGCCACCTCCTTCTACGGCGCCCTCTTCGGCTGGAGTTTCCGGTCGGCGGGGCCCGAGGCCGGTGGCTACGGCTTCCTCCAGCTGGACGGGAGGACCGTCGCGGGCGGCATGCAGAACCCACCCGAGCAGGGCCCGCCGTCCTGGACGGTGTACTTCCGTACGGCGGACGCGGACGCCACCACCAAGGCCGCCGAACAGGCCCACGGCCGCGTGCTCTTCGCACCCATGGACGTGATGGGGCAGGGCACCATGGCGATCGTCGCCGACCCGGCCGGGGTGCCGTTCGGCCTCTGGCAGCCGGGTCTGACGAAGGGCGTGGACGTGGCGGGCGAGCCCGGCTCTCTCTGCTGGGTGGAGCTGTACACGCCGGACATCGCCGCGGCGGCCGCCTTCTACTACACGACACTGGGCCTGGAGACCTCCGCGGTGTCCTTCCCCGGCGGCGTCTACACGTGCGTCAACCCCTCCGGCGCGGGCGAGGACGCCATGTTCGGCGGGGTCGTCCCGCTGGCCGACGATCCGGTGGAGGCGGGGTCGGGCGCGTACTGGCTGCCGTACTTCGAGGTCACGGACGTGGACACGGTCGTCGCCGAGGCCGAGCGGCGGGGCGGCACGGTCCGGATGCCCGCGACGGACGTCGAGGGCGTCGGCCGCATGGCCAGGCTCGCCGACCCGTACGGGGCCCGCTTCGCGGTGATCAGGAGCGCACCGCAGCAGACCTGAGGGCGACCCCGGACGACGTGTGAGGCATGCCCGCACGGGACTTTCGAACACCCCCTAGGCCGAGGCGCGCCGCACCAGGGTGGTCGGCAGGACCACCCCGGCCGGGGCCTCGTCCGTGCCACGCGGGTCGAGGCGGCGCAGCAGGAGGCGAGCCATGATCCGGCCCATCTCCTCGATGTCCTGACGGACCGTCGTCAGCGGCGGGTCGGTGCCCTCGGCGACCGGCAGCATGTCGTCGAAGCCGACCACGGCCACGTCCTCGGGCACCCGCCGCCCGTGTTCGCGCAGGACGCGCAGCGCGCCGGAGGCCGCGAGGTCGTTGGCGGCGAACACGGCGTCGAGGTCGGGGCAGCGGTCGAGGAGTTCGCGCATCGCGCGCTCTCCGCCGCCGGGCGTGAAGTCGCTCTCCACGACGAGCCGCGGGTCCGCCGCCTCGCCCACGACGTCCCGGTAGCCGTCGAGCCGGTCCGCGGCGGAGGTCTGGTCGAGGGCGCCGGTGATGTGCGCGACGCGGGTGCGGCCGAGGCCGACGAGATGCCGTACGGCCTCGCGGGCGCCGCCTCGGTTGTCGCTGTCCACGTACACCACCCCACTGCTGCCGTCGCTCCAGCCGGGGCGGCCGCCGAACACGGTGGGGACGCCGGCGCCCTGGATGAGGCCGGGGAGGGGGTCGTCCAGGTGCAGGGAGAAGACCAGCGCGCCGTCGACATGCCCGCCGGCGAGATAGCGGGCGACGCGCGTGTGGTCGTCGCGGCCCTCGGTGAGCAGCAGCACCAGTTGGTTGTCCTGTGCCGTCAGCTCCTTGCTGATGCCGCGGAGCTGGAGCGCGAAGAAGGGGTCGGCGAAGACCCGGGTCTCCGGTTCCGCGATGACGACGGCCACGGCACCGTGCCGCTTCGTCACCAGACTCCGCGCGGCCTGGTTGGGCACGTACCCGAGCTCCTCCACGGCCCGCCGCACCCGCTCCACCAGCGGCTCCCGGACCCCGTCCCCACCATTGACGACCCTCGACACGGTGGCCCTGGACACCCCGGCCCGCGCGGCCACGGCCTCCAGGGTGGGACGCTGCGCGGTCTCGGTCACGTCGGGGCTCCTCCTCGCCGGGTGCGGCTCAGGATAGCTCCGGGAACGAGCGGCGGTGAGAGCGCTCTCGTCGCGTCGCCCGACGCCGTCGGTGACCGAGTGTCAGTGGGGCGCGTGGCTCAGGGTGCCGACGGGTCGCCCTCGCGCCGGGAGCGGGGCGGCGGCGGGTTGTTCTCGTCGCGGGCCCTGCTCGGTTGGACCCGTTTCGGTTCGCCCGGCATCTTCGGGTACTCCGGGGGGTACGGGAGGTCGCCCAGGCCGTGGTCGTGTTCGTCGCGGCGGGCGAGGTCCAGGAGGGCTTCCAGGGAGAAGGCGTGGTCGTCCATGTCGGCGTGGACGTCGCCGAGTTCGGCGTAGCGGGCCGGCATGGTCGCGATGTCGAAGTCGCGCGGGTGGGCCTCGCCGACCTCCTCCCAGCGCAGCGGCGCCGAGACGGGCGCGTGCGGGCGGGGGCGTACGGAGTAGGCGGAGGCGATGGTGCGGTCGCGGGCGGTCTGGTTGTAGTCGACGAAGATGCGCTCGCCGCGCTCCTCCTTCCACCACTTGATCGTCACCCGGTCCGGCATGCGCCGTTCCATCTCCCGGCCGACTGCGATGGCGGCGCGCCGGACCTGGGTGAAGGTCCAGCGGGGCTCGATCGGCACGAAGACGTGCAGGCCGCGGCCGCCGGAGGTCTTGGGCCAGCCGCGCAGGCCGCCGAACTCGTCGAGGACGGCGCGCAGTTCGTGGGCAGCGCGGACGGCGTCGTCGTAGTCGGTGCCCGGCTGCGGGTCGAGGTCGATGCGCAGTTCGTCGGGGCGGTCGACGTCGTCGCGGCGGACGGGCCAGGGGTGGAAGGTGAGTGTGCCGTACTGGGCGGCCCACAGCACCGCCGCCTCCTCGGTGGGGCACATCTCGTCGGCGCTGCGGCCGCTGGGGAAGGTGATGTGGGCGGTCGGGATCCAGTCGGGCATGTTCTTCGGGGCCCGCTTCTGGAAGAAGGACTCGCCGGTCACGCCGTCGGGATAGCGCTCCAGGGTGGTGGGGCGGTTGCGCAGGGCGCGCAGGATGCCGGGGGCGACCGCCTGGTAGTAGCGGGCGAGGTCCAGCTTGGTGAAGCCGCGCTCCGGAAAGAAGACCTTGTCCGGGCTGGACAGCCGTACGGTCCGACCGCCCGCCTCCAGTTCCACCGCGTCACCCATGCGAGCCACGGTAGGCGTAACGCCCATGGCGCGCATACCGGGCGATCCGCACGGGTGGGGCGCAGAATCGGAGCATGGATCTGCCGGTGATGCCACCCGTGAAGCCGATGCTCGCCAAGTCGGTGGCGGCGATTCCGCCCGGTATGCAGTACGAGGCGAAGTGGGACGGGTTCCGGGCGATCGTGTTTCGTGACGGGGACGAGGTCGAGCTGGGCAGCCGTACCGGGAAGCCGCTGACCAGGTACTTTCCCGAGCTGGTGGAGGCGCTGAAGGAGCGGGTGCCCGAGCGGTGCGTGCTGGACGGGGAGATCGTGATCGCCCGGGAGGGGCGGCTGGACTTCGACGCGCTCACCGAGCGCATCCACCCGGCGGAGTCGAGGGTGCGCACGCTGGCCGAGCGGACCCCGGCGTCGTTCGTGGCGTTCGATCTGCTGGCGCTGGCGGACACCTCGCTCCTCGACGTGCCGCTGACCGGCCGGCGGGAGCTGCTGACCAGGGCGCTGGGGGGAGTGACCCCGCCCGTGCACCTGGCGCCGGCGACGACCGACGCCGAGGTGGCCCGGCAGTGGTTCGAGCGGTACGAGGGCGCCGGCCTGGACGGTGTGATCGCCAAGCCGCTCGCCCTGCGCTATCTGCAGGACGAACGGGCCATGTTCAAGGTCAAGCACGAGCGCACCGCGGACGTGGTGGTCGCCGGCTACCGCTTCCACAAGAGCGGTCCCGTGGTCGGCTCCCTGCTGCTGGGCCTGTACGACGAGCGCGGGGCCCTGCAGCACGTCGGGGTGTCGGCGGCCTTCCCCATGAAGCGCCGGGCCGAGCTGGTCGAGGAGCTGGAGCCGCTGCGGATGGCGGACGCGACCGGGCATCCGTGGGCGGCCTGGACCGAGGAGGCGGCGCACGAGACGGCCCGGCTGCCGGGGGCGCCGAGCCGCTGGTTGGGCAAGAAGGACCTGTCGTGGGTGCCGGTGCGGCCCGAGCGGGTGGCCGAGGTGGCGTACGACCACATGGAGAACGGGGCCCGCTTCCGGCACACGGCCCGCTTCCGCCGCTGGCGCCCGGACCGCACCCCGGCCAGCTGCACGTACGCGCAGTTGGAGGAGCCGGTCCGCTACGACCTCGCGGAGATCCTCGGGACGCCCCCGGTGACCCCGTGACTCACGGCGTCATCAGGATCTTCACCGCGCCGTCCTGCTTGCGCTGGAACATCTCGTACGCGTGCGGCGCCTCCGCCAGTGACAGGCGGTGGGTGGCGAAGTCGTCGACGCCGAGGGGGTCCTCGTCGGTGAGGTACGGCAGGATGTCGTCGCTCCAGCGGCGGACGTTGGCCTGGCCCATGCGGATCTGGAGCTGCTTGTCGAACAGGGTGATCATGGGCAGCGGGTCTGCCGTGCCGCCGTAGACGCCGACCAGGGAGAGGGTGCCGCCGCGCCGCACCAGCTCGATGGCGGTGTGCAGGGCGGCGAGCCGGTCGACGCTGAAGCGTTCCGCGAGGGGGCCGCCCAGGGTGCGCGGCAGCAGCGCGGCGGCGTTCTGCACCAGGCGGGCGGCCGCGCTGCCGTGAGCCTCGGTGCCGACGGCGTCGATCACGGCGTCGGGTCCGCGCCCGTCGGTCTGGTCGCGGATGGCGGCCACCAGTTCCTTCTCGCTGTCGAAGGCGCGCAGATCGTACGTCTCCACGCCCCGCGCCCGGGCCCGCCGCAGCCGCTCGCCGACCAGGTCGACGCCGAACACCCGGCCGGCGCCGCGCACCTGGGCGATGCGGCAGGCCATGTCACCGATGGGGCCGAGGCCGAGGACCGCGACGCTGCCGCCCTCGGGGACGTCGGCGTAGGCGACGGCCTGCCAGGCGGTGGGCAGGACGTCGGAGAGATAGACGAACCGGTCGTCGGGCGGGCCCGGAGGGACCTTGATCGGGCCGAACTGGGCCTGCGGGACGCGTAGATACTCGGCCTGGGCGCCCGGCACCGCGCCGTACAGGCGGGTGTAGCCGAACAGGGCGGCGCCCATGCCCTCGCCGGTGACCTGGGTGGTCTCGCACTGCGTGGGCAGGGAGTTCAGGCACATCCAGCAGTTGCCGCAGGCGATCTGGAACGGCACCACGACCCGGTCGCCGGCCATGAGGTCGGGCACCCCGGCGCCGACCTCCTCGACGATGCCCATCGGCTCGTGGCCGAGGATGTCGCCCGGGGTCATGAACGGGGTGAGCACCTCGTACAGGTGCAAATCGGAGCCGCACAGCCCGGTGGACGTGATGCGGATGACGACGTCCGTGGGTTCCTGGATCCCCGGGTCGGGCACGGTCTCCACCCGGACGTCCCGCTTCCCCTGCCAGGTCACTGCCTTCATGGTGCCGCACTCCCTCCGCCGGTCCGGTCCGTCCCGGCGGGTCCGGGGGTCCCGGTCCTGACTGTGCCCCTCCGGGTACCCGGGGCGCCGCCTCCGTCACACGGCCCGCTCGCACCGGCGCGATCCCGGTCACGCAGAGGCGTGACCGAACAGACGAGCGCACAATCGAGACACGGAACGGGGTGGCGATGGTGGGTACACGACGCGCGAGACGCTCCACGACGGCGGCCGGGGCCAGGACGACCAGGGCACCGGCGGTCGCCGCGGCACTCGCCGCCGCCCTCGCCCTTGCCGCAGGCTGTACGACGACCCGCTCCCCCAGCCCCGACGACGGACGCAGCACGTCGGGAAGACCGAACGGTGTCAGCCCGCCCGCGACAGCCCTCGGCGCGGTCCTCGCCGTGAAGATCGACAACGCGGACGCGGCCCGCCCCCAGACCGGTGTGGACGCCGCAGACCTGGTGTACGTCGAGCAGGTCGAGGGCGGGCTGAGCCGGCTGATGGCGGTGTACGCGAGCAGGCTGCCGCGGTCCGTGGGGCCGGTGCGCAGTGCCCGGGAGTCCGATCTGGAGCTGCTGGGCCAGTTCCGTCGGCCGGTGCTGGCCTTCTCCGGGGCGCAGAGCAAACTGCTGCCGCTGATCGACCGGGCTCCGCTGGACGCCGTGACACCGGGCGACGCGTCCGGCGCCTACTACCGCGGCGCGGACCGGGCCGCCCCGCACAACCTCTACCTCCGCCCGGACCGGCTGCTGACCTCGGCGCCGGGCGCGGCCGCGCTCACCACCGGCTTCCACTACGGCCCCGCGCCCTCCGGCGGCCGGGCGCAGGCCTCGCACACCGTCCGCTATCCGGCGGCGCGCTTCACCTTCACCTGGTCGGCGGACCGGGCCCGCTGGCTGGTCTCCACGGACGGCACGCCGACGGTGACGGCCGACGGACAGCGGGTGGCTCCGGCCACGGTGGTCGTGCAGTACGTGAAGGTGCGCGAGTCGGGCTTCCACGACGTCCTCGGCAACAACACGCCGTACACCGAGACTGTGGGTTCGGGGACGGCCGAGGTGCTGCGCGACGGGCGGGTCTACGACGTGCGCTGGAAGCGGCCGACGGTGCGGGACGGCACGGACTTCACCACCGACGACGGCAACCCGGTCGACTTCGCCGAGGGCCAGGTGTGGATCGTCTTCGCGAAGGCGCCGCCGGAGGCCCCCTAGGTCGGACACGGCCCAGGGGGTCAGCCTTGGGGTACGAGCGGTTCCGTGGGGTTGCGCAGGTCTTCCGCCGCGTCCGAGACCCTGCGGATGAGGTCGAAGAACTGTGCCTGTTCCGCGGCGGAGAGCGGGGCGAGGAAGACCTGGTTCATTCGGGCCGTGCGGACGGTCAGTTTGCGGTGGGTGCGCAGGCCGTCGTCCGTGAGGCGCAGCAGGGAGCGGCGGCCGTCCTGGGGGTCGCGGACCTTGTCGAGCAGCCCGCGGCGGCCGAGCCGGCTGACGACCTCGGCGATGGTCGACCGGTCGAGGCCGACCCGCTCCCCCACCGTGCGCTGGTCCAGCCCCGGCTCGGCGACGAGCGTGTTCAGGACCGCGAACTGCGGCGAGGTGATCTCCTCCGAGACCATCGTGTTCCAGAGCAGGTAGTGCGCCTGCTGCAGCCGCCGGGCGAGGTGCCCGGGGTGGGTGGTGAGGTCCAGCGCGGCCATGTGCACTCCCCGTCCGAATTAGTCGGTGCACTGAACAATACTCGCCATCCCCGCGCCTGTCTCCGTGAGCGCCACCTCGTCGTCCCAGCTCTTGACGCCTTCACCCTCCGGTGGCAGCGTGGGACACCTCGCTGAAATACTCAGTGCGCTGATTAATTCGCAGAGATGGGGCTCAACGGATGGACAAGGTGGTCGCCACGGCCCTGGAGGCGGTGGCCGACGTGCCGGACGGCGCGTCGCTGGCGGTGGGTGGCTTCGGACTGAGCGGCGTGCCGAACGTCCTCATCCAGGCCCTGTACGAGCGGGGGGTCACCGGCCTGTCGGTCGTCTCCAACAACTGCGGGGCGATGGAGTCGGGCCTCGCGGTCCTGCTCGCCGCCGGGCGGATCTCCCGGGTGACCGGTTCCTACATCGGCGCGAACAAGGAGTTCGCCCGCCAGTACCTGGCCGGGGAGCTCGAGGTCGAGCTGATCCCGCAGGGCACCCTCGCCGAACGGCTGCGGGCCGGCGGCGCCGGCATCCCCGCCTTCTACACCCCCGCCGGAGTGGGCACCCAGGTCGCCGAGGGCGGACTGCCGTGGCGCTACGACGGTGAGGGCGGCGTCGCGCTGGCGTCGCCGCCGAAGGAGGTGCGCGATTTCGACGGCACGGAGTATGTGCTGGAGCGCGGCATCCGCACCGACTTCGCGCTGGTCAGGGCGGCCAAGGGCGACCGGCACGGCAACCTGGTCTTCAACAAGTCCTCCCGCAACTTCAACCCCCTCGCGGCGATGGCGGGACGGGTGACGATCGCCGAGGTCGAGGAACTGGTTGAGCCCGGCGAGATCGACCCGGACGCGGTGCACCTGCCGGGGATCTTCGTGCAGCGGGTGATCGCGCTGACCCCGGAGCAGGCGGCCGACAAGAAGATCGAGCAGCGGACGGTGAGCAACTGATGGCCTGGACACGCGAGGAGATGGCCGCCCGCGCCGCGCGCGAACTTCAGGACGGCCAGTACGTCAACCTCGGCATCGGACTGCCGACCCTCATCCCCAACTACCTCCCCGAGGGCGTCGAGGTGGTGCTGGAGAGCGAGAACGGCATCCTCGGCACCGGCCCCTACCCGACCGAGGACCGGGTCGACCCCGACCTGATCAACGCCGGCAAGGAGACCGTGACCGTCCTGCCCGGCGCCTCCTTCTTCGACTCGGCCCTGTCCTTCGGCATGATCCGGGGCGGGCACATCGACGTGGCCGTGCTCGGCGCGATGCAGGTGTCCGAGGGCGGCGACCTGGCCAACTGGGCCATTCCGGGAAAGCTGGTCACGGGGATCGGCGGCGCCATGGACCTCGTCCACGGGGCTCGTAAGGTCATCGTCGTCATGACCCACACCGCGAAGGACGGCTCGCCGAAGATCCTCGAGGAGTGCGCGCTGCCGCTCACCGGGAAGGCGTGTGTCGACCGGATCATCACCGACCTCGGTGTCCTCGACGTCACCGAGGAGGGGCTGGTGCTGGTGGAGACCGCCCCCGGGGTGAGTGTCGAGGACGTCGTGACGAGGACCGCCGCCACGCTCCGTATCGGTGAGGAGGTCGAGTGATGAAGACCGTGTACGTGGTCGACGCCGTGCGCACCCCGATCGGCCGCTACAACGGCGGCCTGGCGGGCGTGCGCCCCGACGACCTCGCCGCGCACGCCGTGCGCGAGCTCCTCGCCCGTACGCCGGACCTCGACCCGGCCCGGGTCGAGGACGTGTACTTCGGCAACGCCAACGGCGCGGGCGAGGAGAACCGCAACGTCGGCCGGATGGCCGCGCTCCTGGCGGGCCTGCCCACCTCCGTGCCGGGCGTCACCGTCAACCGGCTGTGCGCCTCCGGCCTCGAGGCCGTGATCCAGGCGGCCCGCGCCATCGCGGTCGGCGACGCCTCCGTCGCCGTGGCCGGCGGTGTGGAGTCGATGACCCGGGCGCCGTACGTGCTGCCGAAGTCGGACCGGCCGTTCCCCGCCGGGCATGCCGAGCTGTACTCGACCACGCTGGGCTGGCGGATGGTCAACCCGAAGATGGACCCGCAGTGGACCATCCCGCTGGGCGAGTCGGCGGAGCTGATCGCCGACAAGCACAAGATCGGCCGGGAGCAGCAGGACGAGTTCGCCCTCGCCTCCCACCGGAAGGCCGCGAAGGCCCAGGCGGAGGGGCTGTTCGACGCCGAGCTCGCGCCGGTGCCGATCCCGCGGCGCAAGGGCGAGCCGGTGGTGTACGGCGCCGACGAATGCGTACGGCCGGATGCCTCGCTCGCGGCGATGGCCAAGCTGAAGCCGTCCTTCCGCACCTCCGAGGGAACCGTCACCGCGGGCAACGCCTCGCCGCTCAACGACGGTGCCGCCGCGCTGTTGCTCGTCGACGAGGAGGGCCTCGCCGCCACCGGCCGTGAGCCGCTGGCCCGGGTGTCCGCCACCGGGGTCTCGGCGATCGACCCGCACTACTTCGGGCTCGCCCCCGTCGAGGCGGTCAACCGGGCGCTCGCCAAGGCGGGCAAGGGGTTCGACGACCTCTCGGTGCTCGAGCTGAACGAGGCGTTCGCCGCCCAGGTGCTGGGCTGTGTCGCCGAGTGGCCCGAGTTCGACCCGGCGGTCCTCAACCCGCAGGGCGGGGCCATCGCCCTCGGTCACCCGCTCGGCGCCTCCGGCGCCCGTCTCGCCGGCACCGTCGCCCACCAGCTCGCCCGCAAGGGCAGCGGCGTCGGCGTCGCCACCCTCTGCATCGGCGTGGGCCAAGGCCTCGCCCTCGTCCTCGAACGTTAGGCCTCCAGGAATCGCCATGACTCTCACCCAGCACGACATCGACCAGGAGATCGCGGCCGAGCACGCCGCGTACGAGAAGCGGATCGCCGACGGCGCGCCCGTCGAGCACCAGCCGCGCCGCGACTACGCGCCGTACCGCTCCTCGGTCCTGCGCCACCCCAAGCAGCCGCCGATCACCATCGACGTGACGAAGGACCCGGAGCTGGTGGAGCTGCACTCCCCCGCCTTCGGAGAGCGTGACATCACCGAGATCGACAACGACCTGACCCGGCAGCACAACGGCGAACCGATCGGCGAGCGCATCACCGTCTCCGGCCGGCTGCTCGACCGTGACGGCCGGCCGATCCGGGGCCAGCTGGTCGAGATCTGGCAGGCGAACTCGGCGGGCCGCTACGCCCACCAGCGCGAGCAGCACGACGCCCCGCTGGACCCGAACTTCACCGGCGTCGGCCGCACCCTGACCGACGACGACGGGCAGTACCACTTCACGACCGTCCAGCCGGGCCCGTACCCGTGGCGCCAGCACCTCAACGCCTGGCGGCCCGCCCACATCCACTTCTCGCTCTTCGGGACGGCGTTCACCCAGCGGCTCGTGACGCAGATGTACTTCCCGAGCGACCCGCTGTTCCCGTACGACCCGATCATCCAGTCGGTGACGGACGACGCGGCGCGCCAGCGGCTGGTCGCGACGTACGACCACGACCTGTCCGTGCCGGAGTTCTCGATGGGCTACCACTGGGACATCGTGCTCGACGGACCGAACGCCACCTGGATCGAAGAAGGACGCTGACCTGCCATGACGAAGATCGACACGAGCCGTCCGGAGACCGTGCTCCCGACCCCGTCGCACACGGTCGGCCCGTTCTACGGCCACGCCCTGCCGTTCCCCGGCGGCGGCGACATCGCCCCTATCGGCCACCCGGACACCATCGCCCTGCAGGGGTACGTCTACGACGGCGAGGGCAACCCGCTGCCGGACGCGTTCGTGGAGCTGTGGGGCGCCGACCCGGACGGCAACGTCCCGCGGGTCGACGGCTCGATGCGGCGCGACGCGTCGTCCGGCGGCTTCCTGGGCCGCAACGGCGTGGAGTTCACCGGCTGGGGCCGCATCCAGACGGACGCGAACGGGCACTGGTCGGCGCGGACGCTGCGCCCGGGCGCGCGCGGGCAGAGCGCCCCGTACCTGAGTGTCTGTGTGTTCGCGCGCGGGCTGCTGGTGCACCTGTTCACCCGGATCTACCTGCCCGGTGACGACGCGGCCCTCGCCGCCGACCCGCTGCTGCGGCAGCTGGACCCGGCGCGGCACGCCACGTTGATCGCCCAGGACGGCCCGCTGGGCACCTACCGTTTCGACATCCGCCTTCAGGGCGAAGGCGAGACGGTCTTCCTGGAGTTCCAGTGACTTCTGCTCAGCCCGAGTCCGGTCTGCTCTCCCCGGGGTGGACCGGCTCCCCCGCCGCCTCCGCGACCGGCGACGGCGCCTTTCTGCGGGCGCTCCTGGACGCGGAGGCCGCGCTGACCCGCGCCCAGGAGGCGCTGGGGCTGGCCCCGGAGGGGGCCGGGGCGGCGGTCACCGAGGCAGCCTCCGGTGACTTCGACGTCCGTTCGCTGGCCGAGCGCGCCCGCGCCGGCGGCAACCCGGTGATCCCGCTGGTCGGGGACCTCACCAGGGCGGCCGGCGCGCAGTACGGGGCGTACGTCCACCGGGGCGCCACCAGCCAGGACATCATGGACACGGCGACGATGCTGGTCGCGGTGCGCACCCTGGACCTGGTCCTGGCCGACCTCGACCGCACGCAGGGCGCGCTGGCCCGGCTCGCGGCCGAGCACCGGGACACGGCGATGCCGGGACGGACGCTCACCCAGCACGCCGTACCGACGACCTTCGGGCTGAAGGCCGCCGGGTGGCGTTCCCTCGTCCTGGACGCCCGGGAGCGGATCACGGCCGTACGGGACGCGCTGCCCGCCCAACTCGGCGGCGCCGCCGGGACGCTGGCCGCCTTCACGGCGTACGGCGCCGAGGACGCGACCGCGCTGCCCGCCGCGTACGCGCGTGAACTGGGCCTCGCGGCACCGCTGTTGCCGTGGCACACCCTGCGGACGCCGATCGCCGACCTCGCCGCCTGCCTGGCCTTCACGGCGGGGGCGCTGGGCAAGCTCGCGACGGACGTCCTCACCCTGGCCCGCACCGAGATCGCCGAGGTGGCGGAGGGCAGCGGGGGCGGGTCCTCGGCCATGCCGCACAAGGCGAACCCGGTGCGCTCGACGCTGATCGCGGCCGCCGCCCGGCGCGCCCCGCAGCTCGCGGCCGTGCTGTACGGGTCGCTGGCGGCGGAGGACGAACGTCCGGCCGGGGCCTGGCACGCCGAGTGGGAGCCGCTGCGGGACCTGCTGCGGCTGGCGGGCGGAGCCGCCCGGGACGCGGCCGAACTGACCGAGGGACTGCGGGTGCACCCGGACGCGATGCGCGCGCATCTGGACCTCACCCACGGGCTGATCGTCTCCGAGCGGCTGTCCGCCGAGCTGTCGGGCGTGCTGGGCCGTGCCGGTGCCAAGGAGCTGCTCACCCGGCTCGCCCCGCGCACCTACACCGAGGGCCGCTCGCTGGCCGAACTCCTGGCCGAGGAGCCCGACTTGAAGGACCTCGACCTCGGCGACCTCACCGACCCCGCCCGCTACACCGGCTCCGCCGGAGCCCTCACCGACCGTGCGCTGGAGCGACGTTGACCGAGAAGCTGCTCAACCACCGTGCCGAGGGCCCGGCTTCCGCGCCCGCGCTGCTGCTCGGCCCCTCGCTGGGCACCTCGTACGCCCTGTGGGACAAGGTCGCGCCCGAGCTGTCCATCACCCACCGGGTGGTCCGCTACGACCTGCCGGGGCACGGCGGCTCCCCGGCGGACCTGATCGGGCCCGGGGCGACCATGGGCGACCTCGCCGGCCTGGTGCTGGCGCTCGCCGACTCGCTCGGCCTGGAGCGGTTCGCGTACGCGGGTGTGTCGCTGGGCGGCGCGGTGGGCCTGCACCTCGCGCTGCACCACCCCGAGCGGGTGTCCAAGCTGGCGGTGATCTGTTCCTCGGCCCACTTCAACGGCAGCAGGCCGTGGGAGGAGCGGGCCGCGCAGGTGCGGCGCGAGGGGCTGGACAAGCTCGCGGAGACCGCCGACGCCCGGTGGTTCACGCCCGGGTTCACCGTGCCGGAGCTGGTCGCCGACCACCGGAACGCCGACCCCGACGGCTATGCGGCCTGCTGTGACGCGCTGGGCGCGTTCGATCTGCGGGAGCGGCTGGCGGAGATCTCCGTACCGACGCTGCTGATCGCCGGGCGGCAGGATCCGGCGACTCCGCCCGCTCATCTGCGGGAGATCGCGGACGCGGTGCCGGGAGCCGCGCTCGTGGAGATCCCGGGCGCCTCGCATCTGGCGCCCGCGGAGCAGCCGGAGGCCGTGCTGACCTCGATGCGCGCCCACTTCGACGGAGCAGCCGGCGGCGCCAAGCGGGGCATGGAGGTGCGGCGCCAGGTGCTCGGCGACGCGCACGTGGACCGGGCGCAGTCGCGGCAGTCCCCCTTCACCGCCCGCTACCAGGACTTCATCTCGCGCTACGCCTGGGGCGAGATCTGGACCGACCCCACGCTCAGCCGCCGCGAGCGCAGCATGATCACGCTGACCGCGCTGGTCGCGCACGGCCACTACGACGAGCTGGCCATGCACGTCCGCGCCGCCCGGCGCAACGGGCTCACCCCGGACGAGATCGGCGCGGTCCTGCTGCAGACGGCCGTGTACTGCGGGGTCCCGGCGGCGAACTCGGCGTTCGCGACAGCCCAGCGGGTGCTGGAGGAGGAAGGGTGATCCCGGTGGTCGTAGCTCCGGCGGTGTCTCGCACACCGCCGGGCCCCGTGCCTACCGTGGAAGCATGTCCACCATCCTGATCACCGGCGCCACCTCCGGCCTCGGCCGGTACGTCGCCTTCGAGCTGGTCCGCTCCGGTCACCTCGTCCTCGCCCACGGCCGCGATCCGGACCGTACCGCGGCCCTGGTCGAGGAGTTGCGGGCGGAGGGCGAGGCGGAGGGGTTCGTCGCCGACCTGGCCTCGCTGGCGCGGGTGCGCGAGCTGGGCGCGCGGGTCGCCGAGGCCCATCCGGAGCTCGACGTGCTCGTCAACAACGCGGGCCTGGGCGCCGGTGCGCCCGGCTCGGGCCGTGAGGTGAGCGCCGACGGGCACGAACTGCGGCTGGCCGTCAACTACCTGGCGCCGGTGGCGCTGACCCGCGCGCTGCTGCCGGTGCTGCGGGCGAACGCGCCGGCACGGATCGTCAACGTCGGCTCCGTCGGCCAGGAGCCCGTCGACCCCGACGACCCGGAGTTCACCCGCGACTACGGCGGCTTCCCGGCGTACTGCCGCAGCAAGTTCGCCCTCGCGGCCCATACGTTCGGCCTCGCCGAGGAGCTGGCGGGCAGCGGGGTGGCGGTGAACGTGCTGCACCCGGCCACGTTCATGGACACGGCGATGGTCCGCGAGGGCGGCGTCGCGCCCTGGTCCACGGTCGCCGACGGCGCACCGGGCGTCCTGGCACTGGCCACCGAGGACCTGGGCACGGGCCGCTACTTCGACGGGACGCGCCCGGCCCGCGCCCACGAGGACACCTACGACCCGAAGGTGCGCGACCGCCTGGCCCGGCTCACCGAGGAACTGCTGGCCGGCTGACCCCCTAGCGGGGGTCCAGTGCCAGCAGTCCCTCGCGGGCCTGTTCCGCCTGGGTCACCAGGCCGTCGGCGCCGCAGGTGCGGGCCAGGGTGAGACCGCGGTTCAGCTCGGACACCGAGCGGGACAGGATGCCGTACTCGATGCGGGCGGCCGCGTGTTCGTACTGGCTGGGCGAGGACTCCAGCAGGGTGACCGCCTGATGGGCCAGCCGGACCGCGCGCTGGCCGGTCTCCAGGGCGGCGGCGCAGCGCAGGGCCTCGCCGATCGCGGTGTCGGTGCCGAACCGCTCGGCCCGGCGGCGGGCGTCGGCGGCGAGCCGGGCCGCGCGGGCCGGGTCCTCGGTCGCGAGGGCCCGGGCGAGGTCGACCGCCCACGGCACCATCACGGGGTTGAGGTGCCCGCGCACGGCCGCCGCCTTCTCCGCCTCCTCCAGTTCGTTGACGCCCTCGGAGGTGCGGCCCACGGCGAGCAGCAGCCGGCCGCGCACCGAGCGGGGGTCGGGCAGCACGATGGTGGACGGGTACGGCGGGGCGAAGCCCCACTCCTCGGCGACCTCCCAGGCCTCGTCGACATGACCGCGGGCCAGCAGCACGTCGACCAGGTTGCAGGTGGCCGACCAGTACAGGGGCAGGCCGCGGCCGACGCGTTCGGCGATGAGCAGGGACTTCCTGAGGGACTCCTCCGCCTCCTTCAGCTTGCCCCGGCGGCGCAGGCCGAGTCCGAGGTAGGCGTGGGCGAGCGCGAGGTGGCCGCCGCTCCAGCCGGCCGACTCGTAGGTGCGCAGGGCCTCGTTGAAGAGGGCGTCGGCGCGGTCGAGGCGGTCGGTGTAGGCGTAGGAGCTGGACAGCATCATCAGGAGTTCGATGCCCCACTCCTGGTCCGTCCAGCCGAGGCCGGGGGCGAGGCGGCCGTTGACGAGGGAGCGGTCGCAGAACTCGACGACCTCCTCGGCGTTCTCCCCGCGGGTCACGGCGTCGAAGCCGCGCAGGATGAGCAGGGCGCGTTCGGCGTTGTCGCGGCGAGCGCGGCGAGCCGCTCGGAGCGGCCCGGTGAGGTCGCCTCGCCCGCGTGCACGCCCTCCCACATGAACTGCACGGCCTGCAGCCGCATCTTCGCCGGGCCGGGGCCGAGCCGGGCGGCCTCCGCCTCGACCGTGCGGACGGCCTCCTCCATCTGGTCGTTGTGCAGGAGCGCCTGGGACAGGCGGTAGACGGCGTCGATCCGCTCGTCGCCGTCGAGCCCGGGCATGGCGAGTGCCGTGCGCAGGTGTTCGACGGTCTTCGCGGGCGCGGTGAGGAGGGTGGCGCAGCCGAGGTCGTAGAGCACGCGCGCGTGGACCTCCGGGTCGGGCGGTTCCGCCAGGGCGCGCTCCAGGCAGCGGCGGGCCGCGTCCGGGGCGCCGACCGCGAGGTGTTCGCCGGCGGCTCCGCGCAGCTGCTCGACGAGTTCCTGGTCGCCCTCCGGGTGGACCTGGATGAGGTGCCGGGAGGCGGCCGCGAGGCCCTTGCCGGCCTCGGTGACGATCCGGGCGGCGATGCCGTGCATCGCGGTGCGCAGGCTCGGCGGGATGTTGTCGTAGACGGCGGTGGCGATGAGCGGGTGGACGAACTCCAGGTCGCCGCCGGCGGCGGGGACGGCCGCCGGGTCCGGTTCGGTCAGGATGCGGGCGGTGCGCAGCAGTTCGGCGCAGCGGACCGCGGTGTCACGGCCCATGACGGCGAGCCGGGACGCCTCGTCGATGGAGATGCCGACGCCGCCGAGGATGGCGGCCGCCATGGCGAACCGGGTGGCCTCCACGCCCAGTTCCTCGAGGCGGTCGACGAGTCCGCCGCCGCGCGCCGCGCGGTTCAGGGGACGCAGTTCGACGGCCGAGGACTCGGTCGGCTCCAGGCCCTTGTCCTTGACCTTGGCGAGGAGTTCGACGGTGTCGTAGGGGTTGCCGTCGGTGACGGCCCACACCTCGCGGCAGAACGCGGCGTCGGCGTGCTCCCCGAGCCTGGCGCGGGTCAGTCCGGCGACCGCGGCCGGGGTGAGGGTGCTGACGCTGGTGACGGAGCGGCCCGCGGCCTCGCCGATCGCGTCGAGGTAGCGGCCCTGCTCCCCCGTCACCTCGCCCGGGCGGCGCGCCACGACGACCAGGACGCAGAGGTGGTCGAGGCGTTCGACGAAGGCGGCGAGCCAGCGCAGGGTCTCCTGGTCGGCCCAGTGCGCGTCGTCGATCAGCAGCACGAGCGGGTAGTCGCGGGAGGCCAGCCGGGTCACGGCGGCGACGAGGCCGTCGCACACGCCCTGCGGGTCGGCCTGGCCCTCGCCCGGCTCCGCTATGCCGAGCGCGGGGCCCGCGATGTCGTACCAGTCGCCGAGGTATTCGCGGGCCTCCTCCGGCAGCAGGGACAGCAGCGCGGGCTGCAGCAGCTGCCGTACCACGTTGAAGGGAACGGACCTGAGGGTCTCGCCGCCGCGCGCCGCCCAGACCGTGCAGTTGCGCTCCTCGGCGATGCGACGTGTCTCGGCCAGCAACGCGGTCTTCCCTACCCCGGCCTCGCCCCGGAGCACCAGCAGGTGACCCGAGGAGGACCGGTCGGCGCAGAGCGCGTCCACCGCCCGCGCGATCTCGGCGACCTCCTCTTCGCGCTCCCACAGGGAAGCCGAGGCGGCCCCCGCCGGCCGTGCCTCCGTCATCCCGCTACCTCCCCAATGTCGCCCGGACGACGTACAGAACTCGAGCGTAGCCGTCCGGACCGCGCCGTGGAGGCAGTCCGGGCAGGTCTTGCCTGCACGGGTGACGGCGCGGACCCCGGTGCGCCGGGACGGGCCTGCGTCTGAGGCCCCGGAACGTCAACGGCGGTCGACGCGTATCGAATTGACGTCGGTTTCCCGCCATCCGGGACGACCTCCGGGGCGGCCGCCCGCGCCGCCGGATTCGACGCAATGCCCTCCCCTCTCATCCGCCTTTCACCGATGCCTCATACGGTGGGGTCATGACGCAGGTGACTCCTCCCGGGTGGTACCCCGACCCGGGGCAGACAAGTGACGGTCCCGCCACCGAACGCTGGTGGGACGGCAGGGCATGGACGGACCAGACCCGCCCCGCGGGCTCGGCCGCCGCATGGGGGCCGCCGGCGCAGGCGCCGACCGACGGCGCATACGCGGCGTACCCGACGTATCCGGCGTATCCGGCGCCGCCGGCGGGCACCGGCCCGCGGCGCGGACTGCGGACGGGCATAGCCGTCGCGGCGGCGGTCGCGGTCCTCACCAGCATCGGGGTCGGCGTGTACGCGCTGTCCAAGGACGACGGCGGCGGTGGCGGCGGTACGGCCCAGGGGCCGGGCGGCCAGGGCGGACCGGGCGGCAACGGCGGCACGGGCGGTCCCTTCGGCGGCTCGGGCGGGTCCGGTGGCTCCGGTGGTTCGGGCGGTTCGGGGGGCTCCGGTGGTTCGGGCGGGGCCTCGCCCTCCCCCGAGGAGTCCGAGGCGCCGAAGATCAAGAGCGGGTCGGTGACCGACGCGCTCAACGGGATCAGCATCCCGATCCCGGACGGCTGGTACGGGCAGGAGGGGAGCGGGGGCGCGGCGGTGACGTCCGAGTCCTCCTACAAGTGCCCCGGCGACACCTCCAAGACCTGCACCAAGGGCGGGGTGTACTCCTCGCCCGTCGAGGTGCTGGGCACCAAGGGGGACACCGCCGAGGAGGTCGCCAAGGCGGACATCGCGGCCAACGCCGAGCAGTCCTACGGCGGTACGACGTACGGCGCGATCACCTCGCACAGCGTGCTCGCCTCCAAGGCGGTGACCGTGGCCGGGCAGAAGGGCTACCTGGTGCGCTGGAAGGCGGTCACCAGCAAGGGCGCCGACGGCTATGTCGAGTCGCTGGTGTTCCCGGCGCCGGCGAACACCAAGCGGCTGGTGGTGCTGCGCTTCGGCGTGGACGCGGACCAGAGCGTGTCCGTCATCGACACCATCACCAAGGGCATCAAGGTGGCGTCGGGCGGGGGCAGCGGCCAGGACGTGTGAGGCACAGCAGTCGGCCGGGTGGGGCGCCCCTCCGCTCAAGGGGAACCCCACCCGGCCGGGGGGTGCGCGCCGCCCCCGTCCCCACGGTGCGGCGCGAGCAGGTCACCGTCCGGTCATCCCGTGGACGGCGGCCTGAGCCTGTATGGAATTCAGGGTGAGTCCGGGCCCTGCGGGGGACCGAGCCCGAGCGCCGGCAGTACGGCGGCCTCCACGAAGCGGACCAGGTAGCAGGGGTCGGCGTACTCCCCGTCGACGACGGGCCGGGCGCGGACCACGCCGAACATCTGCGCCGGGATGTACTCCAGCGCCGGGTGGTCGGCGGGGATCTCCCCGCGCTCGACCCCGCGCCGCAGGATCTCCCGCAGGGCCTCGATCTCGGGGTCGATCAGCGCCTCGCGCAGCGCCCGCGCGAGTTCCTCGTCCCCGTGCACGGCGTGGCCGAGGGCCTGCAGCAGCTGGGTGTCGGTCATCGACCAGCGGCCCGCGCACCGTCCGGCCTCGCGCAGGTCGTCGGCGAGCGAGCCGGTGTCGATCCCGGCGAGCCGCGCCGTACGCCGGGAGCGCAGGGCGGCCACGACGAACTGGGGCTTGGTCTTCCACTGCCGATAGAGCGTGGACTTGCTGCAGCGGGTGCTGGCGGCGACGCCCTCCATGGTGACCGCTTCGTATCCGCACTCGCGGATCTGCTCGAGGACGGCGTCGAAGAACTCCTGCTCGCGCTGGGGCGTGAGCTTGGAGCGGCGCGTGGCGGTGACCTGCTCCGGTCCGTCCGCGGCCTGCGACGTCATCTTCTCTTCTCCTCGCTTCCGGTTCGCCTGGTGCGCGGCCCGTGCGGGCCCTCACTCCAGTGTGTCGTATGTCAATCGATACGCCAGTGTACCGGTACTCGCGCGTATCGGTACACTGCCGTATCGGTACGATGTCGTATCGATCGATCAAACGCACGACCGCACGCACACGCACCACCCACACGCACCACCGCCAGTGAAGGGGCCGGGGTATGAATGCCCGCACCGAGCCTGCAGAAGCGGAGCCGGCGCCGCCGGCGCGGCCGCCCATAGTCCGCGAGCTCCTGCTCGTCGCAGGACTCTTCCTCGTCTACAAGTTCGGGCGGCAGCTGGCCACGGGCCACACCGCCGAGGCCTTCCGCAACGCCGGTGACGTGTGGCACGCCGAACGGTGGCTGCACCTCCCCGGGGAGGGCGCGGTGCAGTCCCTGCTGCTGCACGGCGACACCCTGGTCCGGGTCGCGAACACCTACTACGCGACCGTGCACTTCCCGGCCACCCTGGCCTTCCTCGTCTGGCTGTACCTCCGGCGTCCGGCGCACTACGTGTGGGCCCGCCGGGTGCTGGCCGCCGTCACCGCCGCCGCCCTGGTGCTGCACCTGGCGTTCCCGCTCGCCCCGCCGCGGATGCTCGCGGCGGCGGGCCTGGTCGACACCGCGCGGGTCTACGGCCCCTCGGTGTACGGGCCGCCGCAGACCGACCACCTGTCGAACCAGTTCGCGGCGATGCCCTCCCTGCACTTCGGCTGGGCCCTGATGGTGGCGATCGGGCTGGTCGTGGCGACCCGGTCGCGGTGGCGCTGGCTGTGGCTGCTGCATCCGCTGGTGACGCTGCTGGTGATCGTGGGGACGGCGAACCACTACTGGCTGGACGCGGTCGTGGCGGGCGCCCTGCTCGGTGTCGTGCTCGCGGTGGTCCACGCGCCCGCGCGGACGAACACCACCGCCGGACGCGGGGTCCTGCGGCCGGCCCGGGCGAAGACCGGGGACCAGGTCCTGGTGGGAGCGGGTCGATGAACGCCACCCTGGTCGCCATAGTCCTCTCCCTGTTCTCGGCCGTCGCCTACGCGGCCGCGGCCGTCGCCCAGGAGCGGCTCGCCTCCCGGTCCCCCGGGGCGGGGCTGGCGCGGATGCTGCGCCGGGGCGCCTGGTGGGCCTCGGTGGGGCTGAACGCCTCGGCCGCGCTGCTGCACGTGGTGGCGCTGAAGTACGGTCCGCTGACCGTGGTGCAGCCGCTGGGCGCGCTGACGCTGGTCGCGGCGGTGCCGATGGGCGCCCGGGTCGCGGGGCGGCGGGTCACCGCGGCCGAGTGGCGGGGCACCCTCTACACGCTGGCGGGTCTGGGCGCGATCCTGGTCACCGCGTCGGGTCCGGCCCCCGAGGACGTGCTGAGCGCCTCCGAGGCGGTCGCCGTGGCGGGCGCCACGGCGGCGGTGATCGGGCTGCTGGCGCGGCCCGGCACCCGGCCCGGGCTGCGGCACGCGACCGCGTCGGGCTTCGCCTCCGGGGTCGCCTCGGCGCTCACCCAGACGGTGACGGTGGCGGCGACGGACCGCTCGGGCTCCCTGCTGAGCGTGCAGGTGATCGGGGTGGCGGTGCTGGTCGCGGCATTCGCGACGGGCGGGCTGCTGCTGTCGCAGACCGCCTACCGGGGCGGGCTCGGCGCCCCGCTGGCGATGGTGACGCTGGCCAACCCGGTGGCCGCCGCGGCGATCGGCGTCGTCCTCCTGGGCGAGCGGCTCCAGGGCGGGGCGGCCGGCGTCCTCCTCGCCCTGGCGGGCGCGGGACTCGCCGGGTGGGGCGTGGTGCTGCTGTCCCGGGCGACACCCGAGCCCGACCCCCTGCCCGCCTACGACGAGGAACACCCCGTCGCAGCGGTACTCGCCCTGCGCCCGGGAACGGCATCAGCGGAACCGGCACTACTGCCCCGGCCGACATCCGAACCAGGACATCTCACGCCACTGTGAGGGCCCCGGGGCCGACCGCACCCACCGAACCGCCGACGCCGGACGCCACGCCCGCCATGACCGCGGGAGTCAGAGTCTGCACACGCCATGGCCCGGCATCAGAGGCTGCCCGCGATGGCCCCGGCGTCGGACGCCACGCTTTGCATTCCACGGCCCCGGTGCCAGAGGCTGCGCCCGTCGGAGCGCGGGCGCCAGAGACTGCGCCCGCCACCGCGCCAGCGTCAGGGCCTGCACACTCCACGACCCCGGCGCCAGAAGCTGCGCCCGCCGGCGCGCGGATGCCAGAGGCTGCGCCCACCGACGAGCCGACGTCAGAACCTGACCCCGCGACAACCCCGGCGTCCAACGCCACCCCCCATGGCACCGACGCCAGAGCCTGCACACTCCACGACCCCGGCGCCAGAAACTGCGCCCGCCGGCCCGCGGATGCCAGAGGCTGCGCCCACCGACGAGCCGACGTCAGAACCTGACCCCGCGACAACCCCGGCATCCAACGCCACCCCCCATGGCACCGACGCCAGAGCCTGCACACTCCACAACCCCGGCGCCAGAAACTGCGCCCGCCGGCCCGCGGATGCCAGAGGCTGCGCCCACCGACGAGCCGACGTCAGAACCTGACCCCGCGACAACCCC